>NZ_JBEYCR010000020.1:0-77476 GCF_040632845.1 Streptomyces sp. NPDC016459 | reverse complement strand
AGATGTCGGGACCATACGACTCGGGGCCGTAGGTGTCGGGGCGGTACGACTCGGCCGGGGAGGCGTCCGGGCCGTAGGTGTCCGGACCGTACGTGCCCACCTGGTGGGGCGCCCTCTCTCGTATCGGCACGTCACTCCGTGGCCGGGGCAGTCCGTGACCGCGTCAGTACGTCAGCGGTTTCCGCCGCGACCGTTCCCGTTTCCGTTCCCGCCGCCCAGCAGGTCCTCGGGGAGGGAGATCCCCGGGAACGGGTTGGCCGGGGGCTTGTTGTCGCCCGGCTTGCCGTCGTTCGGCTTGGCCGGCTTGTTCGGGCCTGCTCCGCCGTCTTCCTTGTCCTTGGGCTTCTCGGCCCGCGGTACGGAGATGGGGGCGAAGCGCGGGGTCTCGGAGGCGTCCAGGGCGCCCGTCATCGCGATCTTCCAGATGGGGCCGGGGAGGCAGCCGCCGCAGACCTTGTCGTAGACCTCGCCGCCGATGGTGATGTTGTACATCGACCGCTTCTCGCCGACGTCGTCACCGACCCAGACGGCGGTCGACAGGTTCGGGGTGTAGCCGACGAACCAGGCGTCCTTGCGGTCGTTGGTCGTACCGGTCTTGCCCGCGTTGTCGCGGTCGCTGAGTCCGGCCTTCGTACCCGTGCCGTCCTCGACGACGCCCTTCAGCATCTGGTTGATCAGGTCGGCCGTGCGCTCGCTCATCGCCCGCGTGCACTTGGTCTGCGGCACGTTCAGCTTGTCGCCGTTGGCGGCCTTGACGGACTCGATGGCGACCGGGGTGCAGTAGATGCCGCGGTTGGCGAAGGTCGAGTAGACGGCGGCCATGTCGAGCGGGGTGCTCTCCAGGCTGCCGAGGGTGGCGGACGGGCTCTGCTTGATGGGCTTGCCCAGCTCGCGCTCGTAGCCGACCCTCTTCGCCATCGTCAACGTCTCGCACAGGCCGGCCATCTGCTCCAGCTTGGCGAAGTACGTGTTGATGGACTTGCCGAGCGCGCTGGTCATGTCATAGGCGCCCTTCTCCGACTCGACCTCGTTGTTGACCTCCCAGTTCGCGTACCCGGCGGGCTTGCCGTCGCAGAGCCTGAAGTCGCTCTCCGGGAGGTTGATCTGGGCCGGGGTGTCGAAGCTCGTCGCCGGGCTGATGCCCTTCTCCAGGGCGGCCGCCGCCGTGATCGGCTTGAAGGTCGAGCCGACCTGGAAGCCGTACGTCGTGCCGCCCATCCTGCTGCCGACGGCGAGGTTGAGCGTGGTCTGGTGCTGCTTCTGGTCCAGGCCGTACGGGCGGGACTGGCCCATCGAGAGGATCTTGCCGGTCCGGGGCTGGACCTGCACCACCGACGCGGCGACCGGGTCGTCCTTGTGGATCTTCGCGACGGCGGCCTCGTTGGCCGCTGCCTGGGCGCGCGGGTCGAGCGTGGTCCTGACGGTGAGACCGCCCAGGTTCCACAGCTTCTGGCGCTCCTCGGCCGTCTTCCCGAAGACCGGGTCGGAGAGGATCGTCTTGCGGACGTAGTCGCAGAAGAAGCCGGCACCGTGAACGGCGGTGATGCAGCCGTTCTTCGGGGTCTTCACCTTCAGCTTGAGCGGTGCGGCCTTCGCCCTGTCCGCCTCGGCCTGGCTGACGTCCTTCACGTCGGCCATCCGCTGGAGGACCACGTTCCGGCGCTTGGTGGCTTCCTGGATGTCGTTGATCGGGTCGTAGCGGCTCGGTGACTGGACGAGACCGGCCATCATCGCCGCCTCGCCCAGGTCCAGGTCGGCGGCGTGCTTGGAGAAGTACCGCTGGGAGGCGGCCTCGATGCCGTAGGCCTGCTGCCCGAAGAAGGTGATGTTGAGGTAGTTCTCCAGGATCTTCTTCTTGCCCAGCTCCTCCTCGACCTGGATCGCGAACTTGAGCTCGCGTACCTTGCGGCCGATGGTCTGCTGGGTGGCCTGCGCGACCTTCTCGGGGTCGTCACCGGCCTCCTCGACGAAGACGTTCTTCACGTACTGCTGGGTGAGGGTGGACGCGCCCTGCGCGACCCCGCCTTCCTGCGCGTTGCGGTTGATCGCGCGCAGCACGCCCTTGAGGTCGATCGCCCCGTGCTCGTAGAAGCGTCCGTCCTCGATCGCGACGATCGCCTTCTGCATGTACGGGGAGACCTTCTCCAGCGGCACGACCTTGCGGTCCCGCGAGTACACCGTGGCGAGGAGTCCGCCCTCGGAGTCGAGGATCGTGGTGCGCTGACTCAGCGGCGGGGTCTTCAGATTGGAGGGGATCTCGTCGAACCCCTCGACCGTCCCCTTCGCGGCCAGTCCGAGTGCCCCCGCCGCGGGCAGGGCGATGCCTGCCAGCACGGCCCCGGAGAGCACACTGACACCGAGGAACTTGGCGGCCTGCTGGGTCCCGGTCAGACCACCGCCCGAGCGCTTCTTTGCCATGGGGGCAGCCTACGTTCTCAATCGCCGGACACACGTATATGCCTTGGCCTAAGCTGCTCCCAACTGTCACAGCAGTGTGGTCCCGCATCAAGACCCGGGTGTGACATCGGCATGAATTCCCGTGAACCCGAAACATGGGAATCTCCTGTCCGATTCCGGCTCATGCGTCACGTGGTGCCCGAAGTGGCCCCGCCGGAGAAGGGCATATCCGCGCGGTATGTCCGCTATCACACGCATGTCCTTCGATCACTCCCCTGGGTGATCTGACGCGCACGCATAGTCCGTTCGGGCCATCCAAGATTGGGCCCGAAGGGGGTGTTGCGCTGTGCCCACCTTCCGTAACGTCCCAACTGGCAGCGGTGAATATGCCGCTGCCGCCGTGGGGGAGCCTCGATTCGGGAGAGGACGGCGCCGGTATGGGCTGGGTAGCTGACTGGAGTGCGCAGGCGGCCTGCCGCACTACCGATCCGGATGAACTTTTCGTGCAGGGAGCGGCACAGAACAGGGCAAAGGCGGTGTGCACCGGATGCCCGGTGCGGACCGAGTGCCTCGCCGACGCCCTCGACAACCGCGTGGAGTTCGGCGTGTGGGGAGGCATGACGGAGCGCGAGCGCCGTGCCCTGCTGCGCCGCAGGCCGACCGTCACCTCGTGGCGGCGGCTCCTTGAGACCGCGCGCACGGAGTACGAGCGGGGAGCGGGCCTGCTGCCCGTGGCAATGGACGACGACGCCACGTACGAGACGTACGCCGCGGTGGGTTAGGGCCTCTCGCTCGGATCAGGCCGGGCTCATCCGGAGGTGGATCAGGCCGGGCTCATCCGGCCGAAAGACCCTGGACCCCGTCAGGCGACGGTCTTCGCCCGGCCGTGAGCCGGTCACCGATGGCCCGCAGCCCGGCGAGGTCGTGCACATCGCCGGGCAGGGCCGCCACTTCGGCCACCGCCACCTCGGGGTGGAGAGCGGTGAAGCGGTCACGCGTGCGCTGCTCACGCGTGAGCACCCGCATGCGCTCGGCGTGCAGGCGCAGAAGCCCCGCGGTGAGCCGGCGCACGTCCGGGTCGGCCGTGCGGTCGGCAGAGCTGTGGACGGCGCTGGGGATGACACTGTCGTCGAGACGGTGTGTGCTGCTCGCGTCGGTGCTCTCGTCCGTGCTGTCGTGCGGTGTGCCCCGGTCGGCTGTGGGGGCAGCCCCGGGTACGGGAGTTGCGGCGGCGGTGGCGAGGTCGGACGGCTCGGGCTCCTTGGTCAGGGAGCCACCTCGCTCAGTCTTCCCGCCCCCCTGATCCACAATTCGCGCCTCTTCAAGATTTTCCGCGGCGGCCCGCGCCCGCTCCGCCGACAGCCGGGAAGCCCCACTGCCGTGGACCCGGTTGAGGACGAGACCTGCCAGCGGCATCCTCTCGGCGGCCAGCCGCTCCACGAAGTACGCGGCCTCGCGCAGCGCGTCCCGCTCCGGCGTGGCCACGACGAGGAAAGCCGTGCCCGGGGCCTGCAACAGCTTGTACGTGGCGTCGGCGCGGGTCCGGAAACCGCCGAACATCGTGTCCATCGCCGCGACGAACGTCTGCACGTCCTGCAGGAACTGACCCCCGAGCAGCTTCCCGAGGGTCCCCGTCATCATCGACATGCCGACGCTGAGGAACTTCATCCCGGCCCGGCCGCCCACCTTCGCCGGCGCCATGAGCAGCTTGATGAACTTCCCGTCGAGGAACGACCCGAGCCGCTTCGGCGCGTCGAGGAAGTCCAGGGCCGACCGGGACGGCGGGGTGTCCACGACGATCAGGTCCCACTCGTCGCGCGCCCTGAGCTGGCCCAGCTTCTCCATCGCCATGTACTCCTGCGTACCGGCGAAGCCCGCGGACAGGGACTGGTAGAAGGGGTTGTCCAGGATGGCCCGCGCCCGCTCGGGATCCGCGTGCGCCTCGACGATCTCGTCGAAGGTCCGCTTCATGTCCAGCATCATGGCGTGCAGCCGACCGCCGTCGGACCCCTTGATCCCGGCGACCTCGCGCGGGGTGTTGTCGAGGGAGTCGATTCCCATCGACTGGGCGAGACGGCGGGCCGGGTCGATGGTGAGGACGACGACCCGCCGGCCGCGCTCCGCCGCCCGTACGCCGAGGGCGGCGGCCGTGGTCGTCTTGCCGACCCCACCGGCGCCGCAGCAGACGATGATGCGGGTGCCCCGGTCGTCGAGGAGCGGGTCGAGCTCCAGGGCCGGGACATCGAGGAGCGAATCGTGCTCCTGGGCCGGGACGTCGAGGAGCGGATCGCGCTCCTGGGCCGGGACGTCCGCCTCCACGGCTGGAACGTCGCGCTCCCGGGCCTGGTCGTCGCGCTCCCGGGCCTGGTCGTCCGGGATGTCGCGCTCCACCGCCGGAACCTTGTCGGGCTCGCTCTCGGTTGAGCCCGCGGCCTTCTCCGTCACGCGCCCACCCCTTGCTTCCGCAGTTCCTTCGCCAGCCGGTAGAGCCCGGCGATGTCCGCCCCGTCCCCCAGGAAGGGGAGCTCGTACGAGGGGACGCCGATGCCGTCGAGGACGGCGCGCTGCGTCCGCTCCAGCTCCACCCGCCGGGCGTGCTCGGCCGCCTGGTCGAGGAGCGGCTCGACGAGCCTCGTGCCACCCGTGACGCCGGCGGAGACCAGGGTCCTGGCGATCGCGTCCCGGTGGTCGCCGGAGGCGGCCCGTACCGCCGCCTCGTCGAGGACGTGCGGCCGGACCATGTTCACCACGACCCGCCCCACCGGCAGGTCGGCCGCGCGCAGCTCCGCGATGCCGTCCGCGGTCTCCTGGACCGGCATCTCCTCCAGGAGGGTCACCAGATGGACCGCCGTCTCCGGGGACTTGAGGACCCGCATGACGGCCTGCGCCTGGTTGTGTATGGGCCCGATCCTCGCCAGGCCCGCCACCTCGTCGTTGACGTTGAGGAAGCGGGTGATGCGGCCGGTGGGCGGCGCGTCCATGACGACGTGGTCGTACGTGTGGCCGCCGTGCTTCTCGCGCCGCCGGACCGCTTCGCACGCCTTGCCGGTCAGCAGGACGTCCCGTACGCCCGGCGCTATCGTCGTCGCGAAGTCGATCGCGCCGAGCTTCTTCAGGGCCCGCCCCGCGCTGCCCAGTTTGTAGAACATCTGGAGGTAGTCGAGGAGCGCGCGCTCGGCGTCGATCGCCAGCGCGTACACCTCCCCGCCGCCCGGGGCGACGGCGATCTTGCGCTCCTCGTACGGAAGGGTCTCCGTCTCGAAGAGCTGTGCGATGCCCTGTCTGCCTTCGACCTCGACGAGGAGGGTCCGCTTGCCCTCCGTCGCGAGGGCGAGGGCGAGGGCGGCGGCGACCGTCGTCTTACCGGTACCGCCCTTGCCGCTGACGACCTGAAGCCTGCTCACGTTGTCGAGCCTAACCACTGGCGTCGGCGCCCAATCAGGTGGCCGCCCCGGAGAAGCTCCCTAGGGGGTGCCTCGGGGGGTGCGCCGGCGGGAGCTTCGGGGGCCGCCTCTGAAGGCTGCCCGGCGCCAGCGGATACAGTCGGGCCCATGACCAAGTGGGAGTACGTCACGGTGCCGCTTCTGGTGCACGCGACCAAGCAGATTCTGGACACCTGGGGCGAGGACGGCTGGGAGCTCGTCCAGGTCGTGCCCGGGCCGAACAACCCCGAGCAGCTCGTGGCCTACCTGAAGCGGGCCAAGTCGTGAGCGGGACCGTCGAGGCGAAGCTCGCCGAGCTGGGCCTGACCCTGCCGGCGGTCGTGCCGCCGCTGGCCGCCTACCAGCCGGCCGTGCAGTCCGGCGTGTACGTCTACACCTCGGGCCAGCTCCCGATCGTGGACGGCAAGCTCCAGTTGACCGGCAAGGTCGGCGGCGAGGTCACCGCGGAGGAGGCCAAGAAGCTCGCGGCCACCTGCGCGCTGAACGCGCTCGCGGCCGTGAAGTCGGTCGCCGGTGACCTGGACCGGATCAAGCGGGTCGTGAAGGTCGTCGGATTCGTCGCCTCCGCTCCCGACTTCACCGGGCAGCCCGGCGTCGTCAACGGCGCCAGCGAGCTGCTCGGCGCGGTCCTCGGCGACAAGGGCGTGCACGCGCGCAGCGCCGTCGGCGTGACCGTGCTGCCGCTCGACGCCCCGGTCGAGGTCGAGGTCCAGGTGGAGCTGGTCGAGGCCTGACCTCGTCCCGTAGAGCTGTCGTCGTACGTGAAGAGCCGGTTCCCTCCGCGTGAGGGGGCCGGCTCCCGCGCGTTCCCGGCCGCACGCGCGGACCTCGGCGTGGAGGCCGGCTCCCGCGCGCTGCCCTCCCCGTGAAGGGCTCTCGTGCAATCCGGTGCTTGCGCATAGCATCCGCCCATGTCCAATGGTCAGCCGAAGCAGCCGAGTGATCAGCCGGAGCAACCGGAGCAACCGGAGCAACCGGAGAAGCCGGGTCCGGCGGAGCCGTCGGTTCGGCCCGAGCGGTCGGTTCGGCCCGAGCCGTCGGTTCGGCCCGAGCCGTCGGTCCGGCCCGCGCGGTCGAACGGTCAGTGGTACCCGCCCGAGTGGCCCGACCGCATCCGTGCCCTCGCCGCCGGTGAACTCACCCCGGTGACCCCCCGGCGCGCCGCGACCGTCATGCTCCTGCGGGACGGGGCCGCGGGGCCCGATGTCCACATGCTGCGCCGCCGTACCTCCATGGCCTTCGCGGGCGGCGCGTACGCCTACCCCGGCGGCGGTGTCGACCCCCGCGACGAGCACCCGGTGCGCTGGGCGGGGCCCGCACGGGAGACCTGGGCGGCCCGGCTCGGCCTCGACGACCCCGCGCAGGCCCAGGCCGTGGTCTGCGCCGCCGTACGGGAGACGTACGAGGAGGCGGGCGTCCTGCTCGCGGGGGAGACCCCGGACACCGTGGTGGGTGACACGACCGGTGCGGAGTGGGAGCGGGACCGGGAGGCGCTGGTCGCCCGGGAGCTGTCCTTCGCCGACTTCCTGGACCGGCGCGGCCTCGTGCTCCGCTCCGACCTGCTCGGCGCGTGGGCGCGCTGGATCACGCCGGAGTTCGAGCAGCGCCGGTACGACACCTGGTTCTTCGTGGCCGCGCTCCCTGCCGGGCAGCGCACCCGGAACGCCTCCACGGAGGCCGATCGCACCGTCTGGATCCGTCCGGCGGACGCCGCCGCCGGCTACGACCGGGGTGAGCTGACGATGATGCCGCCGACGATCTCGACCCTGCGCGCCCTGGAGCCGTACGACACGGCGGCCGAGGCCCTCGCGGCGGCGGAGGCGCAGGATCTGACCCCGGTGCTCGCCCGGGCGCGCCTGGAGGGCGAGGAGCTGGTCCTGAGCTGGCCGGGGCACGAGGAGTTCACGAAGATCGTCCCGGTGGGTGGTGAGCGGTGAGCGACGCCGCCGCCCTGCCGGGGCAGCCGCGCGGACTCGTGGCCTCCGGGCCCGCGACGGACCGCGCCGTGAACGTCCTCGCGCCGAACCCGTCCGCGATGACCCTCGACGGCACCAACACCTGGCTCCTGTCCGAGCCCGGTTCCGACCTGGCCGTCGTCGTGGATCCGGGCCCGCTCGACGAGACCCATCTGCGCCGGGTGATCGACACGGCCGAGAAGCTCGGCAAGCGGATCGCGCTCACCCTGCTGACCCACGGCCACTGGGACCACGCGGAGGGCGCAGGCCGTTTCGCCGCACTGACGGGGACGGCCGTACGGGCCCTCGACCCGGCGCTGCGCCTGGGCGACGAGGGCCTCGGCGCGGGGGACGTGGTGACGGTCGGCGGTCTTGAGCTGCGGGTGGTCCCGACGCCCGGCCACACCTCGGACTCGCTCTCCTTCCACCTGCCCGCCGACCGCGCGGTGCTCACGGGGGACACGATCCTGGGGCGCGGGACGACGATGGTGGCGCATCCGGACGGCCGGCTCGGCGACTACCTGGACTCGTTGCGGCGGCTCCGCTCGCTCACGGTCGACGACGGGGTGCGCACGGTCCTGCCGGGGCACGGGCCGGTCCTGGAGGACGCGCAGGGGGCCGTGGAGTTCTATCTGGCACACCGGGCGGGCCGGCTCGCGCAGGTCGAGGCGGCGGTCGGGAGCGGTCACCGGACGGCTGCGGAGGTCGTCGCCCATGTGTACGCGGACGTGGACCGCTCGCTGTGGCCGGCGGCCGAGCTGTCCGTACGGGCCCAGCTGGAGTACCTCCGGGAGCGGGGGCCGAAGTAGGCGGGGGCCCGCTCCGGGACGTGGTGCTCCCGTCGGTCCGGTGCGGGCGGACGTCACGATCCTGTCCCGAGGCGGACCCCGGCCCTGTGGCGTTCTTGACCCGTGTTTTACGCTCCGCTTACTTCTGGCCGTAGCTTTCGGGGGGAACGCCCGTGTTCGTCATCGCCATCCTGCTGCTCATCGCCGCAGTGGTGCTCTACTTCGTCGCCCGCTCGAACGACTCGACGGGGCTGAAGCTCGGCGCCGTCGGCGCCGCGGTCGCCGGCCTCTTCTCGCTGGTCTTCAGCATGACGTACGTGATCAGCGCGTACGAGGTCGGTGTGCCGGTCGCCTTCGGCAAGGTCGGCTCGCCCATGACCTCGGGCATGCACGTGAAGTCGCCCTTCACCGACGTCACGACCTTCTCCACCCGCCCCGTCGACCTCAACCTCTCCGACAAGGACGTCGTCGAGGTCCGCTCCTTGCAGGGCGGCGTCATGTACGTCGAGGTCACGGTCAAGTGGGCCGTCGTCCCGTCCAAGTCCGTCGAGCTGTACAAGCTCGCCGGCAGCGAGGACGCCATCCAGCAGCGGCTCGTCTACCCCGACAGCCGCGAGATCGTCCGTAACGTCTTCGCCCGCTACACGAGCGAGCAGGGCTACGCCACCGACCGCGAGAAGATCAACGCCGAGATCGGCGTCCTGATCAAGGAGCGTCTCGTCCCGCGCGGCATCGACGTGACCACGGTCAACCTGCGCAACGTGAAGCCCTCGGACGCCCTCCAGGGTCAGATCGACCGCAAGATCCAGCAGCAGCAGGCCACCGAGCGTGCCCTTGAGGCCGCCCGCACCGCCAAGGCCGAGTCCGACCGTCGTCGGATCGAGGCGGAGGGCATCGCCCGCGCCAACAAGATCCTCAACGAGTCGCTGACGGACAAGGTCCTGACGAACCAGTGCATCGACGCGTTCAAGGAGGCCGCGGCGAAGAACCCGATCTACACCGTGCCCTGTGCGAACGGCGCCTCGACCCCGGTGATCGTGGACGGTTCGAAGCGCTGACCTCCGGTCCGTCCGTACGGACGCGGAAGGCCGCCCCGGTCCGATGACCGGGGCGGCCTTTTCCGTACGTGCGCGGGCACGTCCGCCGGTACGTGCGCGGGCACGTAAACCGGCACCTACGCGCGTGCCTACCGCGAGCGCTTCGCGAGGCGCTCCACGTCCAGCAGGATCACGGCGCGGGCCTCCAGGCGCAGCCAGCCGCGCTGGGCGAAGTCGGCGAGGGCCTTGTTGACCGTCTCGCGGGAGGCGCCGACCAGCTGGGCCAGCTCCTCCTGGGTGAGGTCGTGGACGACGTGGATGCCCTCCTCCGACTGCACGCCGAAGCGGCGCGACAGGTCGAGGAGCGCACGGGCGACACGGCCCGGCACGTCGGAGAAGACCAGGTCGGACATCTGGTCGTTGGTCTTGCGCAGGCGGCGGGCGACGGCGCGCAGCAGCGCGGTGGCCACCTCCGGGCGGGCGTTCAGCCAGGGCTGGAGGTCGCCGTGGCCGAGGCCGAGCAGCTTGACCTCGGTCAGGGCGGTGGCGGTGGCGGTGCGCGGGCCCGGGTCGAACAGCGAAAGCTCTCCGATGAGCTCGCCGGGGCCGAGGACGGCCAGCATGTTCTCGCGGCCGTCGGGGGAGGTGCGGTGCAGCTTCACCTTGCCCTCGGTGACCACGTACAGGCGGTCGCCGGGGTCGCCCTCGTGGAAGAGCGCGTCGCCACGGGCGAGCGTCGCCTCACTCATCGAGGCGCGCAGCTCGGCTGCCTGCTCGTCATCGAGCGCCGCGAAGAGCGGGGCGCGCCGCAGAACGTCGTCCACGAGTTCTCTCCATACTGTCGACCGGCTCAGGAACCTCGTCCCATGATGCCGGACGTGCAAACAGTGCGATCAATCACAACAAGTTTGACGTACCGAGTCGCCCGTCCGTACGTCAGGGCCCCGATTGGGGGCTGATCGGCCATGCCCGGGGCAGATGTCGGTGGCGGCCCCTAGGCTGGTCGGGTGTCCAACTCGCGGGTGACAGTGCAGGCCAAGGGGGCTGGAAGAGTGTCGGCCGAAGGGAATTCCGCCGTGGGCGAACACGATGTGTCGAAACGGGCAAAAGGCGTAAATCGGAAGCCAGTGAAGCCCGAGTCGCGGCTCGCGATGGTGCGGAGAGCACGCAAGATCAACCGTGAGCTGGCGGAGGTCTACCCGTACGCCCATCCGGAGCTCGACTTCCGCAGCCCCTTCGAGCTGCTCGTCGCCACGGTCCTCTCGGCGCAGACCACCGACCTGCGGGTCAACCAGACCACCCCCGCCCTGTTCGCGAAGTACCCCACGCCCGAGGACCTCGCCGCCGCCGTCCCCGAGGAGGTCGAGGAGCTCATCCGCCCCACCGGCTTCTTCCGCGCCAAGACCAAGTCGATCATGGGCCTTGCCGCCGCCCTCAGGGACGACTTCGGAGGTGAGGTCCCCGGCCGCCTCGACGACCTCGTCAAGCTCCCCGGCGTCGGCCGCAAGACCGCCTTCGTCGTCCTGGGCAACGCCTTCGGGGTCCCCGGCATCACCGTGGACACCCACTTCATGCGGCTCGCCCGGCGCTGGAAGTGGACCGAGCAGGAGGATCCGGTGAAGATCGAGGCCGAGATCGCCGAGATCTTCCCGAAGAGCGAGTGGACGATGCTCTCGCACCGGGTGATCTTCCACGGCCGCCGCATCTGCCACGCCCGCAAGCCGGCCTGCGGCGCCTGCCCCATCACCCACCTCTGCCCCTCGTACGGCGAGGGCGAGACCGACCCCGAGAAGGCGAGGAAGCTGCTCAAGTACGAGAAGGGCGGTTTCCCCGGCCAGCGGCTCAACCCGCCGCCCGGCTACCCAGGCCTCCCCGCGCCCCCGCTGGGTGCCGGTGACTGAGCCCCGCCCCGAGCCCGCCCCCGGGAGAAACCGGGGGAACGAACCCGTCCATCGATGGCGTTGTGAAACACGGGGGTGCCAATGACGCGCACTGACGAAGAGCTCCACGACGAGGACGTCCACGACGGACGGGTCCACGGCGCGAACGCCGCCGCCCCGCTGCCCGGGACCGGTGGGCTGCTCAGCCGGGACGGGCTGCCCGACTGGCTCGGGCCCGTCGACCGGGCCGCCCGCACGGTCGCGCCCGAGCAGCTGAGCCGCTTCCTGCCGCCCGCGAGCGGCGCGGGACGCCAGTCCGCCGTCCTCGTCCTCTTCGGTGAGGGACAGCGCGGCCCCGAGCTGCTGCTGATGGAGCGGGCCGGAAGCCTGCGCTCGCACGCCGGCCAGCCCTCCTTTCCCGGTGGCGCCCTCGACCCCGAGGACGGCACGCCGGCGGACGGCGGGCTCCTGCGGGCCGCCCTGCGCGAGGCCCAGGAGGAGACCGGGCTCGACCCGGCGGGCGTCCAGATCTTCGGCGTACTGCCCCAGCTCTACATCCCGGTCAGCGGCTTCGTCGTCACCCCCGTCCTCGGCTGGTGGCGCTCCCCGAGCCCGGTCGGAGTCGTGGACCCGGGAGAGACCGCCCGGGTCTTCACCGTCCCCGTGGCGGATCTCACGGACCCCGCGAACCGCGTGACGGCGGTCCACCCGAGCGGCCACCAGGGCCCCGCGTTCCTGGTCGCGTCCGCTCTGGTCTGGGGTTTCACGGCCGGTGTGATCGACCGGCTGCTGCACTTCTCCGGCTGGGAGCGCCCCTGGGACCGGGCCAAGCAGGTCCCGCTCGACTGGCGGTCATGACAGGCTGAACCCCGGCGACCGCAATCGAATCTGCGAGGCATTAGACGGTGAACGTGCTGGACATCTTGTTGCTGCTCGCCGCCGTGTGGTTCGCGATCATCGGTTACCGCCAGGGATTCGTGGTCGGCATCCTGTCGGTGATCGGCTTCCTCGGCGGCGGTCTCGCCGCCGTCCTGCTGCTTCCGGTCATCTGGAACCAGCTGACCGACCACAGCGAGGTCTCGACCACGGCGACGGTCGTCTTCGTCATGATCGTCATCGTCTGCGCCTCGGTCGGCCAGGCCTTCACCACCCACCTCGGCAACAAGCTGCGGGGCCATATCGTCTGGTCCCCCGCGCGCGCCCTCGACGCCACGGGCGGCGCCCTGGTCAACGTCGTCGCGATGCTGCTCGTGGCCTGGCTGCTGGGATCCCTGCTCGCCGAGACCTCCATGCCCACCGTGGGCAAGGAGGTGCGGACCTCCAAGGTCCTGCGCGGAGTGGACCTGGTGATACCGGATCAGACGTCCCGCTGGTTCGACGACTTCAGCTCCACCCTGGCCCGCAGCGGCTTCCCCCCGGTCTTCGACTCCTTCGCCAGCGAGCCGATCACCCCGGTCCTGCCGCCCGATCCGGCGCTCGCCGACAGCCCCGTCGCCGCCCGCGCCCAGCGCTCCATCGTCAAGGTCGTCGGCACCGCGCAGAGCTGCGGCAAGGTCCTCGAAGGCACCGGTTTCGTCTTCGCCGACCGCCGGATCATGACCAACGCCCACGTCGTGGGCGGAGTCGACGAGCCGACCGTCCAGATCGGCGGCGAGGGCAAGCTCTACGACGCCAAGGTCGTCCTCTACGACTGGCAGCGTGACATCGCCGTCCTGGACGTGCCGGACCTCAAGGCCCCGCCGCTCGTCTTCACCGAAGAGGACGCCAGGAGCGGCGACGGCGCGATCGTCGCCGGATTCCCGGAGAACGGCTCGTACGACGTGCGCTCCGCCCGCGTCCGGGGCCGTATCAACGCCGACGGACCCGACATCTACCGCCGGGGTGATGTGCGCAGGGACGTGTACTCGCTGTACGCGACGGTCCGCCAGGGCAATTCCGGCGGCCCGCTCCTCACCGAGGACGGCAAGGTGTACGGCGTGATCTTCGCCCGCTCACTCGACGACACGAACACCGGCTACGCGCTGACGGTCGACGAGATCCGCGAGGACATCGAGCGCGGCCGGACCGCCGGCCAGCAGGTCGACACCCAGGCCTGCGCCCTGTGATCCAGTCCCCGCGGGCCCCTCTCAGGGGGTGAGGCGGGGGTGCCGGAGGCGGGCCGAGACCCAGCGGGCCCGGCGACGCAGAATGAGCGAGATGCCCACCTCCTGCATGCCTGACATCCCTACCTCCTGCACGGCGTGCGAGCCGCCGGAGTCCGGCGGGCCACCCCCCTCGCGGGGGCCCGGCCCAGCGGCCGAGCGGCGGTTGCGTGCTGTCGTGTCAGCGTAGTCGTGCGTCCAGCCCATACTCCGACGTGTGCCCGTGGCCCAAGGTCGGTAACCACCTGGGGGGCCGCCAATCGGAGTATGCGCGAGGCACATGGCCGTTCGGGGAATGTCTGTACGCCCCCGGAACGGAGGGACCGTCAGCGGTCGGGCTCGGGGTCCTTCAGCCAGTTGACGAGCTCCGTCGAGAAGGCCACCGGGTCCTCCTCGTGCGGGAAGTGACCGAGACCGTCGAACAGCCGCCAGCGGTACGGCGCTTCCACGTACTCGCCCGATCCCGCAGCGCTCCGGGTCCGCATCACCGGGTCCAGGGAGCCGTGCAGATGAAGCGTCGGCACCCGCACCGGGCGCTTCATCCGCCGGTTGAACTGGACGCCGTCCGGGCGCGCGAGGGAGCGGACCATCCAGCGGTACGGCTCGATCGAGCAGTGCGCCGTCGACGGGACCAGCATCGCCCGCCGGTACACCTCGACGGCCTCGTCGTCCGATGCGGGCCGGGGCTGCGGCCCCGACCAGTCCCGGATCAGCTCCCCGACGCGTGCGGCGTCGTCCGCGACGAGCTGACGCTCCGGCAGCCACGGCCGCTGGAAGCCCCACACGTGCGAGCCGGCCCGCGACTGGGCGAAGTCGGAGAGCATCGCCGAGCGCCAGCGGCGCGGATGCGGCATCGAGGAGACCACGAGCCGGCGCACCAGCTTGGGCCGCATCACGGCCGCCGTCCAGGCCAGGTACCCGCCGAGGTCGTGCCCGACGAGCGCCGCGTCCGGCTCGCCGAGGGAGCGGATGACACCGGTGATGTCGAGGGCGAGGTTGGCGGGATCGTACCCCCTGGGCGTGCGGTCGCTGCCGCCGACGCCGCGCAGGTCCATCGCGACGGCCCGGAATCCGGCCTCCGCGAGGACGGGCAGCTGATGGCGCCAGGTCCACCAGAACTGCGGAAAGCCGTGCAGGAGCAGCACCAGCGGGCCGTCGCCCATCTCGGCGATGTGGAAGCGGGCGCCGTTGGCCGCGACGTCGCGATGGGTCCACGGCCCGTCGAGCCGTACGGGCCCGCCGTTGCTGCTCTCGGGGAGGGTCATACGGACGAGCGTGCCACAGCGGAGGGCCTGCCCAGCGCCTTGTCGAGCGCCTTGTCGTACTCGGGGCGCGGGTGCGGCTTGACGTTCTGCATGATCGCGGCCGTCTGCTTGGCGGACGCGATGCTCTTCTCCGGCGGCTTGACCTTCTTGAACTTGGCGACGGCGATCGCCCCGAGGAGGCTCGCGACCAGCACGTTGAAGGCGAAGGACAGCAGGAAGCACCAGACGAGGTTCCAGCCCCCGTGGCCGTTGTGCCCGCCGGTCCAGGTGTTGATGGCGTATGCGAGGGCGAAGCTCAGCATCGGCAGCGAGAACAGCAGCACCACGAGGGCGCCGGTTCCCAGGATGCTGCCGAGCGCTCCGCGCTTGACGTCCTGTCGCAGTTCGGCCTTGGCCAGGGCGATCTCATCGTGCACCAGCGCGGACATCTCGGCTGTCGCCGAGGCGACCAGCTGGCCGAGGCTGCGCTCGGTTCCGTCGAACGGGTCGCTCATCGGTGCTCCCTCTTGTCTTCTGCGGTCCGACTCAGATCATGCCGGACGGTCGCCCTCGTCGCGCGGTGCCCCCGCCGCTCGGGCGAGGTCCCGGTGCTCGGCGGCCTTCCGCTCGTGGATGGCGGCCATGCGGAGGTGGTACTCCGGGTCGCCCTCCTCGTAGATGTCGGGGATGCCGTCCTCGTCCTCGTCGCGGTTCTCCGCATCGTAGATGGCCTGGTACCTGCGGACCCGCAGCTTCAGCAGGACGGAGGCGAGGACGGCCGCGATCAGGGATCCGACGAGGACGGCCGCCTTGACCTCGTCGGTGAGGGCGGCGTCCCCCACGAAGGCGAGTTCGCCGATGAGGAGCGAGACGGTGAAGCCGATGCCGGCGAGGGAGGCGACGGCGAACACGTCGGGCCAGGCCAGGTCCGGGTTGAGTTCCGCCTTGGTGAAGCGGGCGGCGAGCCAGGTGCCGCCGAAGATGCCGAGGGCCTTGCCGACGACGAGGCCGAGGACCACGCCGAGGGTGACCGGCTGGGTGAAGACGTCGTGGATCGCGCTGCCGGAGACGCTCACGCCGGCCGAGAAGAGCGCGAACAGGGGGACGGCGAGGCCGGCCGAGAGCGGGCGTACGAGGTGCTCGATGTGCTCGCCGGGGGAGTGCCGCTCTCCGTCGCGGGTGGTGCAGCGCAGCATCAGGCCCATCGCCACGCCGGCCACGGTGGCGTGGACGCCGCTGTTGTACATCAGGGCCCAGACGACCAGGGCGAGCGGCACGTACACGTACCAGCCGCGCACGCCCTTGCGGAGCAGCAGCCAGAAGAGGACGAGTCCGGCGAAGGCGCCGCCGAGCGCGGCGAAGTTCAGGTCGCTGGTGAAGAAGATCGCGATGATCAGGATCGCGAAGAGGTCGTCGACGACGGCGAGGGTGAGCAGGAAGGCGCGCAGCGCGGACGGCAGGGAGGTGCCGATGACGGCGAGGACGGCGAGGGCGAAGGCGATGTCGGTGGCGGTGGGGACGGCCCAGCCGTCCATCCGGCCGCCGCCGACGGCGTTGACCAGGACGTAGACGAGGGCGGGCGCGGCCATGCCGCAGAGCGCGGCGATGACGGGGAGCGCGGCGGCCCTGGGGTCGCGCAGCTCGCCCGCGACGAGCTCGCGCTTGAGCTCGATGCCGGCGACGAAGAAGAAGATCGCGAGGAGGCCGTCGGCCGCCCAGTGCTGGATCGACAGGTCGAGCCCGAGGGCGGCCGGGCCGAGGTGGAAGTCCCTGACGGACTCGTAGCTGCTGCTGACCGGGGTGTTGGCCCAGACGAGGGCGGCGACGGCGGCGACGAGGAGCAGTACGCCGCCGACGGTCTCGGTGCGCAGGGCTTCGGTGAGGTAGCGCCGCTCTGGCAGGGGGAGACGGCCGAGGAACTTACGGTCGGTCGGTGAGGGCGGGGCCACGGGCGGATCCTCCGGTCGGGTGGGCAGCGTGAAGCACATTGCCGACCAGACTTCCCGGCGCACCTGGGTCTTCCTGTCGCGTCACTGACGCGATTCTTACTCTATCCATAGAGCGCGTGGACCCGTCGAGCGTGTGTGCCCATGGGGCGTGGGTGGCGTCCGGCGAGATTCACTCTAGAAACTAATGTCCGTTTCGTCCCGTCGGGGAGCGTGGAACGGGGGCGCCCGCCCCCACTGGCTCGGGGCGGGCGTTCGCGTCGTACGGGCGCCGGGGCTCAGTCCTCGCTGGAGGCGGCCGGCAGCTGGGTCTGGATGAGCGACATGACCGAGGAGTCGGTCAGCGTGGTGACGTCACCGAGCTCCCGGTTCTCGGCGACGTCGCGCAGCAGACGGCGCATGATCTTGCCGGAGCGGGTCTTCGGCAGCTCCGCCACCGGCAGGACCCGCTTGGGCTTGGCGATCGGGCCGAGGGTCGCGCCGACGTGGTTGCGCAGCTCGGCGACCAGGCCGGCGTCCTCGCTCGCGCTGCCGCGCAGGATGACGAAGGCGACGATGGCCTGGCCGGTGGTCTCGTCGGCGGCCCCGACGACGGCCGCCTCGGCCACCGACGGGTGGGAGACGAGGGCCGACTCGACCTCGGTGGTCGAGATGTTGTGCCCGGAGACCAGCATGACGTCGTCGACCCGGCCGAGCAGCCAGATGTCGCCGTCCTCGTCCTTCTTGGCGCCGTCACCGGCGAAGTACCTGCCCTCGAAGCGGGACCAGTACGTGTCGATGTAGCGCTGGTCGTCGCCCCAGATGGTGCGGAGCATCGACGGCCACGGCTCGGTGAGGACCAGGTAACCGCCGCCCCCGTTCGGCACCTCGTTGGCCTCGTCGTCGACGACGGTCGCGGCGATGCCGGGCAGCGGGCGCTGGGCGGAGCCCGGCTTGGTCTCGGTGACTCCCGGCAGCGGCGAGATCATCATCGCGCCGGTCTCGGTCTGCCACCAGGTGTCCACGATCGGGGTCCTGCCGGCGCCGATGTGCTCGCGGTACCAGACCCACGCCTCGGGGTTGATCGGCTCGCCGACCGAGCCGAGGACGCGGAGGCTGGACAGGTCGAACTTGGCGGGGATGTCGTCTCCCCACTTCATGAACGTGCGGATCGCGGTCGGCGCCGTGTAGAGGATCGTGACGCCGTACTTCTGCACGATCTCCCAGAACCGGCCCTGGTGCGGGGTGTCCGGGGTGCCCTCGTACATGACCTGCGTCGCGCCGTTGGCCAGCGGGCCGTAGACGATGTACGAGTGCCCGGTGACCCAGCCGATGTCGGCGGTGCACCAGTAGACGTCGGTCTCGGGCTTCAGGTCGAAGACGGCGTGATGGGTGTACGCGGCCTGGGTGAGGTAGCCGCCGGAGGTGTGCAGGATGCCCTTCGGCTTCCCCGTGGTGCCCGAGGTGTAGAGGATGAAGAGCGGGTGCTCCGCCTCGAAGGCCTCCGGTGTGTGCTCGGCGGACTGGCGGGCGACGATGTCGTCCCACCACACGTCGCGGCCCTCGGTGAAGGCGGTGTCCTGGCCCGTGCGGCGGACCACGAGGACGTGCTCGACCTGCGGGCACTTGGCGACGGCCTCGTCGATGGCGGGCTTCAGCGCGCTCGGCTTGCCCCGGCGGTAGCCGCCGTCGGCGGTGACCACCAGCTTGGCGTCGGCGTCCTGGATACGGGAGGCCACGGCGTCGGCCGAGAAGCCGCCGAAGACCACCGAGTGGGCGGCGCCGACGCGGGCGCAGGCCAGCATCGTGACGGCGGCCTCGGGGATCATCGGCAGGTAGACCGCGACCCGGTCGCCCTTGCGGACACCCAGCTCCGTCAGGGCGTTGGCGGCCCTGGAGACCTCGTCCTTGAGCTCGGCGTAGGTGATGGTGCGGCTGTCGCCCGGCTCGCCCTCGAAGTGGATGGCGACCCGGTCGCCGTGGCCGGCCTCGACGTGCCGGTCGACGCAGTTGTACGCCACGTTCAGCTCGCCGTCCGCGAACCACTTGGCGAACGGCGGGTTCGACCAGTCGAGGGTCTCGGTCGGCTCGGTGGCCCAGGTCAGACGCTTGGCCTGCTCGGCCCAGAAGCCCAGCCTGTCCGCCTTGGCCTGCTCGTACGCCTCCGCCGTCACGTTGGCGTGCGCGGCCAGCTCGGCGGGCGGCGAAAATCGACGCTCTTCCCGAAGCAGATTGGCCAGGCTTTCGTTGCTCACGACATCTCCCTTTCCCAGGGCGTCCTCTGTGCGTATGTGTCCCGCGTCCTAGCTCATCAGTCAGATGCCCGGGTGACAAGAGTCTCCGGACAATTGGTTTAGACCTGTGGGCGATGGGGGGGCGGGGCCCCTTCGTCCCGGGCGGTGTTCCCGAGCGGTGGGAGAAGGGGCCACACAGTCTCACGGACGGCGGAGGCGGAAGGTTCAGGACGCGCGGGCCGGCTCCCGCGGTCCCGTCGGCATGACCTGGGTGAACACGTCGTCGTAGCTGTGCACCTCGTCCGCCCCGGCCAGCAGGTACGCCTGCGCCTCGCCCACGTGGAAGTACATGCCGTGCAGCGTGAGCGTGCCCTCCGCGAGCCGCCGCGCCACCGGCTCGTACGCCCGCAGGTGCTCCAGCTGCTGGACCACGTTGGTCAGGCAGAGCTGCTCGACCGCGTCCGCCGGGAGCCGCCCGGAGATCCGGGCCCAGGCGTGTCTCCGGCTCGCCATCCGCTCCAGGCTGGGCCGACCGTGACGCAGCCAGCGGCGGAGCGGGGTCGGCGGGTCGTCGGGACCGCCGCTCAGAAGGGCCTGCATCGCGCCGCAGCCGGAGTGGCCGCAGACGGTGATCGAATCGACCCGCAGCACCTCCACCGCGTACTCGATCGCCGCCGCCACCGAGTCGTCACCGCTCTCCTCACCGGGGAGCGGGACGAGATTGCCCACGTTGCGCACGGTGAACAGGTCACCGGGGCCGCTCGACGTGATCATGCTGGTGACCAGGCGGGAGTCCGCGCAGGTCAGGAAGAGCTGCGAGGGACGCTGGCCCTCCCGGGCGAGCCGTGCGAGCTCGTCCCGTACCAGCGGGGCCGTGTTCCGCTGGAACTTGCCGATGCCGCTCGCCAGATGCAACCCGGGCGAACGCCGGGACTCGGCGGCCTCCGTGGCCTCTGGGGCCTCGTCGGGCCCGGCGGTCCGCTCGGCCGGCTGCTCCCCGCACTGGTGGTTGTGCCACGGCGTCCAGGGACGGCAGCAGGCGTGCGCGGCGGAGGCCGAGGCGGTGACGGCGGTGGGCGTCGGATCGGTGATCCGGACACCGGAGGGGCCCGTCATCTCGACCGTACCGCCGTGGGCGATGTGCCCCGCCGACCAGTCGCTCAGCGTCTCGTACGCCGCGTGGTCCATGAAGGAGCCGTCCAGCTCGACCACCACGTCGGAACCGTGGGGCAGCTGGTGCAGGGCGCGGCTCAGCCGGGGAACGGCGAGGAACGTCAACTGGCCCCGCACGTGCAGCAGGTGGAGCCCGTCCCGCTCCTCGCGGGTGATCCGGGTGCGGGCCAGCCGGTGCAGGGAGACCGAGATGGCCACGGCGATGCCGAGGGCGACGCCCTCCAGGATGCCCACGAGGACCACACCGGACAGCGTCACCACGTAGACGACGACCTCGCGGTGTCGGGTGACCGTACGGATGTGGGTGATGCTGACCATCTGGATGCCGACCACCATGACCAGGGCGGCGAGCGCGGGCAGGGGGATCAGGTCGATCACCGGGACGAGCAGCAGGGCCGCGAGCACGATCCACAGGCCGTGCAGCATCGTGGAGGCGCGGCTCACCGCACCCGCCGACACGTTGGCGACGCTGCGGACCGCGACCCCGGCGACCGGCAGTCCGCCGAGCGCCCCCGAGACCATGTTCGCCGCGCCCTGACCGGCGAGCTCGCGGTCGAGGACGGAACGCGGCACGCCCCGGCCGCCGTCCGGGCGGGCGGCGACCAGCTTGTCCACCGCGGCGGCGGAGAGCAGCGACTGCACGCTCGTGACCAGGGTGATCGTCAGCACCGCGGCCGCGATGCCGAGCACCGGCCCCTCGGGCATCCCGGGCAGCGCGTGGCTGCTCCAGGACGGCAGGTCGACCCGGGGCACGGCGAGCCCGGCCAACGTCGCCACCGCCGTCGCCCCGGCCACCCCGACGAGCGCGGCCGGCACCTTCCGTACGAGCTGCCCGGCGCGGCCCGGCAGCCGGGGCCAGCACAGCAGCACGGCCACCGTGAGGGCGCTGATGGCGAGCCCCGCCCCGTGGATGTCGGCCAACTGGGCCGGCAGGCCGAGCACGTTGTCGACGGCGGAGCTCTGCGGGGTCCCGCCGAGCACGATGTGGAGCTGGGCTAGCGCGATGGTCGCGCCGATGCCGGCCACCATGCCGTGCACGATCGCGGGCGACACGGCGAGCGCCGAGCGGGCCACCCGGAGCGCGGAGAGGCCGAGTTGGGCCAGACCGGCGAGCACGGTGATGGCGCAGGTGGTGCGCCAGCCGTAGAGCTGGATGATCTCGGCCGTCACGACGGTGAGGCCGGCTGCGGGTCCGCTCACCTGGAGCGGGGAGCCGCCGAAGCGGCCGGCCACCAGACCGCCGACGGCGGCGGCGACGAGACCGGACTGGAGCGGGGCTCCGGTGGCGAGCGCGATGCCGAGCGAGAGGGGCAGCGCGATCAGGAAGACGGCGACCGAGGCGGAGAGGTCGGCGCCGGCGATACGGAAGCGGCGGGGCCCCTCCGGCGGGCTGTGGGGCCGCTGGACTCGGGGCCGGGTGGTGGTGCGGGCGGGGGGTGCAGAGGGTCATTCCCGTCTCCTCCGGGGCAGCGCGGTCGCGGTTCGTGCGAGGACGAACATGGGGGCTCGCGGCCGTGGGTCACGGCGTGCAGCGGCGGGATCCGAGCGGGGTCCCCGCCTGGACGAGGATCAACGCTCGGTAAATGGATCGTAATGGAGAGTAAAGTCTCCGGCATTATTTTCGGGGCAAACAGGGCAATGATTCACCGATTCCGGTGAAGGGCGAACGCTTTGCCGCTTGTCGTTTCATCTTTCCGGCCGTGGTGGTGCGACGTTGACGCGGCCCGTACGGAAGCTCGCCGGGCAGCTCGTACGGAAGCTCGCACGGAATCTCGCACGGAACCGAGGAGAGGTGGGCGGATGACAGCCGCCGGGAGAAGGACCACTGCCCAGAGGAAGACGCTCGCAGCCGGCGCCCTCGCCGTCGCCCTGATCACCGGCCTCGCCGGCTGTTCGGGCTCCGACGGCGCCGCCACGGAGGGCACGCAGGGAGGCGCGGGCACCAAGAAGGGGCCGGCCGCCGCCCCGCCGAACACGGTCCGCCTGATCGGCGACGGCTCCACGGCCTTCACCGGAGCCCAGCCCCACCAGCCGGTCTGGCAGCGCCTCAAGCCGGGCGAGACCCCGCCGCAGTTCGTCGTCTTCTCCTGGGACGGCGCCGGCGAGGACAGCCAGAAGCTCTTCTCGCACTTCCGCTCCGTGGGCAGGAAGTACGACGCCACCATGACGTACTTCCTCAGCGGGGTGTACCTGCTGCCGGAGGAGAAGCGGAAGCTGTACGACCCGCCGCAGCACAGCCCCGGGCGCTCCGACATCGGTTTCAACGACACCGAGGGCATCCGCGCCACCGTCCGCGAACTGCGTGCGGCGTGGCAGGAGGGCAACGAGATCGGCACCCACTTCAACGGGCACTTCTGCGGGAAGGAGGGGGGCGTCGGCAACTGGTCGGTCGAGGAGTGGAAGAGCGAGATCAACCAGGCCAAGTCCTTCGTCAAGAACTGGAAGACCAACGCGGGCCTGCGCGCGGAGCAGCCGCTGCCGTTCGACTACGACAAGGAACTCGTCGGCGCCCGCACCCCCTGCCTCGAAGGCCGGAAGAACTTCGTCCGGGCGGCGGCGCAGATGGGCTTCCGTTACGACACGAGCGGTGTGAACGACCAGATCTGGCCCAAGAAGGACCTGGGCCTGTGGGACCTGTCGATGCACCTCGTGCCCGTCCCCGGCCGCGCCTTCCAGACGCTGGCCATGGACTACAACTTCCTCGTCAACCAGTCACCCGGCACCACCCAGGGCGACCCGTCCCAGCACAGGTACTGGGGCGACCAGATGCGGGACGGCCTGGTGGAGGCCTTCGAGCGCTCCTACCGGGGCAACCGGGCGCCGGTCATCATCGGCAACCACTTCGAGTCCTGGAACGGCGGCACGTACATGCGGGCCATCGAGGAGACCATCGCCACGGTGTGCGTGCAGAAGGACGTCAAGTGCGTGTCCTTCCGCCAGCTCGCCGACTGGCTCGACGCCCAGGACCCCGACGTCATCGCCAAGATGCGCACCCTGAAGGTCGGTGAGGCACCGCCGGGCGGCTGGAAGGCCTTCCTCGCCCCCCAGCCGGCGGCCCCCGCGGCCCCGCCCGCTCCCGCTAAGCAGGCTGCACGGCACTGAGGTCCTCGGTCAGCACGAACCCGGGGTCGACCTGCGCCGCGAGGTCGGCCCCGGTCTTGGCGTTGCCCCAGCTCTCCGCGTTGCGCAGGTGGAAGTGGACCATCTGGCGGGTGTAGCGCTCCCAGTCCCGGTCGGCGTACGAGTCGTCCGCCGCGTCCTGGAGGGCCTGGAGGGACATCCGGTTCTCCGCCTCCAGGAGCTCGAAGCGCGGCGGGCGGCCCTTCTCCATCGCGCGGACCCAGTCCGAGTGGCCCACCGTCACGAGCAGGTCGTCGCCGACCTCCGCCCGCAGGAAGTCGAGGTCGTCCTCCCCCTGCACCTTGTTGCCGACGACCTTGAGCGCGACGCCGAAGTCCCGGGCGTACTCCTTGTACTGGCGGTAGACCGAGACGCCCTTGCGGGTCGGCTCGGCGACCAGGAACGTCATGTCGAAGCGGGTGAAGAGGCCGGAGGCGAACGAGTCCGAGCCCGCCGTCATGTCGACGACCACGTACTCGTCGACGCCGTCGACCATGTGGTTGAGGCAGAGCTCCACCGCGCCGACCTTCGAGTGGTAGCAGGAGACCCCGAGGTCCGACTCCGTGAAGGAGCCGGTCGCCATCAGACGGATCTCGCCGTCGTCGAGCATGACCGGCCGGGCGCAGGCCTCGTACACCGGGTTCTCCTCGCGGACCCGCAGCAGCCGCGAACCCTCCCCGGGCGGCGTCGTCTTGATCATCGTGTCGGCGGAGACGATCCGCTGGTTGCTGCCCCGCAGGTACTCCTTGATGAGCGGCAGATGCGCCCCCATCGCGGGGAGCGCGGCGGCCTCCGGTTCGGGCAGGCCGAGCGCGACCCCCAGGTGCTGGTTGATGTCGGCGTCGACGGCGACGACCGGGGCTTCGTTGGCGGCGAGGTGGCGGATGAAGAGCGAGGACAGCGTGGTCTTGCCGCTGCCGCCCTTCCCCACGAAAGCGATCTTCATGTTCACCTAGCGTAGTGGCATGAGCGCTCCTCGTGGTCAAGGTGCGTGAAGAAGACCACTCCATCGTGGGGCGGACCCCGGGGGCGCGTAGCCTCCCTACTTATGAGTACGCACGCCTCTGACCCCTTGGCCGCCCTCGGCTCCCTGCCGGGCGTCGCCGACGCGGTGGACTCCGTACGCAAGGCCGTCGACCGGGTCTACGGCCACCGCGTGATGCGCCGCCGCAGCAACGAGATCTCGTCCGAGGCGGCCCTGCGCGGCGCCCGCGGCTCGGCCGCCCTGTCCGGCGCCGACTGGGCCCTGGAAGAGGTCCGACGGCGCACCGACTTCGGGGCCGACCCCGAGGCCCGCACGGTCGGAGCGGCCCTGAGGCTCGGCGCCGAGGCGGGACAGCTGCTCTCCATCTGGCGCCAGTCGCCGCTGCGGGTGCTCGCCCGGCTCCACCTGGTCGCCGCGGGCGAGCCGGGCGCATCGGTGGGGCGGCCCCGGCTGGACGGCGAGGCGGTCGACGAGCCGCTGATCGCGGCTCCGGCGCCGTCCCCCGCCGAGGTCGCGGGCCGACTCGACGGCCTCGCGGAGCTGATCGTCGCGGGCGGCGAGGCCCCGGCGCTGGTGACGGCGGCCGTGGTGCACGGTGAACTGCTCGCGCTGCGGCCGTTCACCTCTTGCAACGGTCTGGTGGCGCGGGCGGCCGAGCGGATCGTCCTCGTCGGCAGCGGTCTCGACCCCAAGGCGATCTGTCCGGCTGAGGTCGGCCACGCCGAACAGGGCCGGGACGCGTACCTGGCCGCGTTCGAGGGCTACCTGTCGGGGACCGCGGACGGCGTCGGCGGCTGGATCGCGCACTGCGGCCGCTCGGTCGAGCTGGGAGTCCGGGAGTCGACCGCCGTCTGCGAGGCGCTCCAGCGCGGCGCGGCCTGACAGAGCCCGTCCGAGCGAAGGTGTCCTGGGGGTCGTCTGGGCGCAGGAGCGATCCCGAGGGCAGGTCTGGGCGAAGAGTCGCCCCGCGGGCCAGGCTGGGCGAAAGGGCGGCTTCGCGAGGACCGGCTGGGCGAAGGGTTGCGGCGGTACCAAGTTCTGGTACCGCCGCTGGCACGTCCACCCAGTTACCAAGCGTCCTCGATATGTGCCCATCAGGCCGGGAACTTTGCCCGTGGCCTGGTGCGGCTGGCCCGTAATCGACGGGTCGACGTCGCGTGGGTGCCCGGTTTCCGTGCTAGGTCCGTGGGGCCTTCATGCTCAACAGGTGATCCTATCGGATGTCCTTGGTCTCGCGGGCCTGATTCCTTTCTACTCCTCTCGGAGTAGAAGCGAAAGTGCTGGCTCCACTTCTCTGCTCACTGCTCAAATTCGGGCAAAGTCATCCGCCACCCGATGAGCGAGGGCGGCCTGTCGACGCCGGGACGCGTACCAGACGAGTCCCGCGCCCACGGCGGCCGCACCGACGGCCGCTGCCGCGACGAGCGTGGGCCGTGGCGGCATCCGGAACTCGGGCAGTCGCTGCTTGAGCCGTACCGGCTTCTCGAAGGCGAGAACCGGCCAGGCGCGGGCCGCTGCCTCACGGCGCAGCGTCCGGTCGGGATTGACCGCGTACGGGTGACCGACGGCCTCCAGCATGGGGATGTCGGTCCCTGAGTCGCTGTAGGCGTAGCAGCGCGAGAGGTCGTAGCCCTCCGACTCCGCCAGCTCCCGCACCGCGTCGGCCTTGGTCGGCCCGTAGGCGTAGTACTCCACCTCGCCGGTGAAGCAGCCGTCCTCGCCGACCACCATCCGGGTGGCCACGACCCGGTCGGCCCCGAGCATCTCGCCGATCGGTTCGACCACCTCGGCGCCGGAGGTCGAGACGATCACGACGTCGCGGCCGGCGGCGTGATGCTCCTCGATGAGGGACGCCGCCTCGTCGTAGATGATCGGGTCGATCAGGTCGTGAAGGGTCTCGGCGACGAGCTCCTTCACCTGGGCCACGTTCCAGCCTTTGCAGAGCGCGGAAAGATATTCGCGCATCCGCTCCATCTGGTCGTGATCGGCTCCACCCGCCAGGAAGACGAACTGGATGTAGGCCGTCCGCAGGGCGGCGCGGCGGCTGATCAGTCCGCCACGGTAGAAGGACTTGCTGAAGGTGAGCGTCGAGGACTTCGCAATGACCGTCTTGTCCAGGTCAAAGAAGGCGGCTGTGCGCGGCAAGGAGTGGTTTTCCACAAGGCTGAGCATAGGTGCCCGCCATTCGGCGTACGCTGGGGCGCGTGGGTTTGCCTGAGAAGGCTCTCGGGTACACCATGGAAGTCACGGATCGTTCGCGACCGTGCTAACCCGGCCCGGCTCCTCCCCCCCCGAGTCGGCCGGAAAGACGACCCCCGCTCTCCCCCCCGGCGGGGGTCGTCGCATGTCCGGAGCCGTTTCGGCGCTGTATGACATCGTCTGCTCCCTTCCTTCCGGCCATCGGCCGCGATACGGTCCCCGCCCGAGCGGACCCTCGATTCATCACTCACAGTAATCGGCGAGCTGCGTTCCGGGTAGTCCCTGGGCGGGTGACGAAGTTATTCACAGGCCTTCGGATATCCCCAGTTTTTCGGGGAGATCCCCAAGATTCTCGGCACGGCCCCACGGTGATTCCTGTCGCGAAGTTCGCGAACGGCAGGAATCACGAGAGGGCGTGGGTCATGGAGACCACCAGGACTTCCGGCGCCGGACGGAGGGCGCGGACTTCGCCGCCGAGCGGGACGGAGGCGTCCGCCGCCGACGAGCCGCGTCGGACGGGGCCGCTGATCGTCACGGAGGACCTCGGGTTGCTCGACGACCTCCTCCGGCTGTGCGCCGCCGCGGGGGTCGAGCCCGAGGTGCACCACAGGGTGCCTGAGCGGCGGACGAGCTGGACCGATCCACCGCTCGTCCTGATCGGCGACGACGCCGCGGCCCGCTGCCGGGGAGCGGCGCGCCGCCCGGGGACCGTCCTCGTCGGCCACGACCGGGACGACCCGGCAGTGTGGCGGCTGGCCGTCGAGATCGGGGCGGAGTGCGTGCTGCGGCTGCCGGAAGCCGAAGGCGTCCTCGTCGACCGCATCGCCGACGCGGCCGAGGGCGTGGGACGGCAGGCGCTGACCGTGGGCGTCGTCGGCGGGCGCGGCGGCGCGGGCGCCTCCACCCTGGCCTGCGGGCTCGCGCTCGCCGCCGCCCGGACCGGACGACGGACCCTGCTCGTCGACGGCGACCCGCTCGGTGGGGGACTCGACGTGTTGCTCGGCGGCGAGCGCGAGGAGGGCAGACGATGGCCCGACTTCACCGCGTCCAAGGGCCGCCTCGCCGGCGGCGCCCTGGAGGAGTCCCTGCCGTCCGTGCGGGGGGTCCGGGTGCTCAGCTGGGGCAGGGAGCCCGCGGTGCCGGTGCCGCCCGAAGCCGTCCGGTCCGTGCTCGCCGCGGCCCGCCGCCGTGGTGGGGTCGTGGTGGTCGACCTGCCGCGCGGCGCCGACGAGGCGGCCACCGAGGCCCTCGCTCAGCTCGACCTCGGACTCATCGTCGTGCCCGGCGAGTTGCGGGCCGTCGCGGCGGCCCACCGGGTGGCTTCGACGCTCTCCATGAGCGTGCGCGACCTCCGGGCCGTGGTCCGTGGTCCGTACGCCGCGGGGCTCGACGAGCGATGGGTCGCCGACGCGCTGCGGCTGCCGCTCGCCGGTGAACTCCCCTACGACCCGGGGATCGTGGCCGACCAGGACGCGGGCCTGCCGCCGGGCGCCGAGCCACGCGGTCCGCTCGGCCGGTTCTGCGACGCCTTCTGGGCGTGCGCCCTCGGCCCCGGCGGTGCGGCATGACCGGAGAGGGAGGCGTGGGACTGCTCGACGCGGTACGGCAGCGCCTCGCGGCCAGCGGGTCCGAGCCCACGCCGGCCCGGGTCGCGGCGGCACTGCGGGCCCAGGGACGGCTGCTCGGTGACGCGGAAGTCCTGGGCGTGGCGGAGGAATTGCGGTGCGAGCTGATCGGCACCGGCCCTCTCGAACCGCTGCTCGCCGACCCGGCCGTCACCGACGTCCTGGTCTCGGCGCCCGACCGGGTGTGGGTGGACCGCGGCGCCGGACTCGAGCGGGCTCCGGTGTCCTTTCCCGACGCCGCGGCGGTGCGCAGGCTCGCCCAGCGGCTCGCGGCGGTGGCCGGACGCCGGCTCGACGACGCCCGGCCCTGGGTGGACGCGCGGCTGCCCGACGGCACCCGGATGCACGCCGTACTCCCGCCGGTGGCGGTCGGCTCGACGTGCCTGTCGCTACGGGTGGTGCGGCCGCGCGCCTTCACCCTGGAGGAGCTGGCGGCGGCGGGCACCGTTCCGCCGGGCGGCGCGTCGATCCTGCGCGCCCTGATCGACGCCCGGGTGTCGTACCTGGTCAGCGGTGGCACGGGGACAGGGAAGACGACGCTGCTCGCCTCCCTGCTCGGACTGGTGGGGGAGCGGGAGCGGATCGTGCTCGCGGAGGACTCCGCGGAGCTGAGGCCTGACCACCCGCATGTGGTGCGTCTTGAGGCGCGGCCGGCGAACCAGGAGGGCGCCGGACTCGTGACCCTCCGGGACCTGGTTCGTCAGGCGCTGCGGATGCGGCCCGACCGGCTGGTCGTCGGTGAGGTCCGGGGCGGCGAGGCCGTGGATCTCCTCGCTGCCCTCAACACGGGCCATGAAGGCGGCTCGGGAACGGTCCATGCCAACACCGCGGCGGACGTGCCGGCCCGGCTCGAAGCCCTGGGGACGGCCGCGGGGCTCGACCGGGCCGCTCTGCACAGCCAGTTGGGAGCCGGTCTGTCGGTCGTGCTGCACCTGGCCCGGGACCGGCTCGGGCGGCGGCGGATCGCGGAGGTGCACGTCCTGGAGCGGGACAGGGACGGCCTCGTGCGGACGGTTCCGGCGCTGCGGTGGGGCGCGTCCGGGTTCGAGCGGGACCGGGGCTGGGAGCGGCTGCGGTCGCTGATCGGAGGGGGAGCGTGATGACGACCGAACCGGTGGCGGTAAGGGTGCTGGCCCAGGGGATGGCGGCGCTCTGCGTGGGTCTCGCCCTGTGGGGGGTGATCGCGCGGCGACGCTGTGTGAACAGGGCGACGGCCGTTCTCTTACGGGGCGGACCTGGTGCGCCCGACGCTCCGGGCGGTCCCGGGGTGGCGGGGCGGGCGTTGGTCGCGCGCTGGTGGACGGTGGCCCGCGGACGGCGTGCGTGGCTGTGCCTGCCTGTGGCGGGGATCCTCGCGCTGCTCGGCGAGTCACCGCTGCCGCTCGTGGCGGGGGCGGTCGCGGTGCCGCTGGTGGGGCGGCGGCTGCGGGCGGCCGAGCGCCGCAAGGGACGTGAGGCGCGGGCCGAGCGAGTGGCAGCGCTGTGCGGGGCGGTCGTCGGAGAGCTGAGGGCCGGATGGCAGCCCGCGCATGCCCTGGCCTTCGCGGCCCGGGAGACGGGCGCGCTGGGGGGTGAGGAGGCGGCGGTGCTCGCGGCGGCCCGCTTCGGCGGGGACGTGCCGGACGCCCTGCGGAAGGCCGCGGGACAGGACGGCGCCGAGGGCCTCGCGGGCATGGCGGCCTGCTGGCAGGTGGCCGTGAACGGTGGCGCGGGCCTGGCCGCCGGCCTCGACCGGCTCGAAACCGCTCTGCGGGACCACCACGAGCAGCGGGAGCGGCTGCGGGCCGAACTGGCGGGCGCCTGGGCCACGGTGGCGGTGCTCGCGCTGCTTCCGGTGGCTGGAATCGCCCTGGGTGCCGCGCTCGGTGCCGAGCCGCTGCGGGTGCTGCTGCACACACCGGCGGGCCTGGGCTGCCTCGTCGTGGGCGGGGCTCTCGAAGCCGTCGGCCTGTGGTGGGCCGCGCGGGTCGTACGAGGAGGGGAGCGGGCGTGATCGGGGCGTTCCACCCGGCGGGGGCCGTGGTCCTGGCGTTGATCTGCTGCGCGCAGGTCGCGCGGGAGGTGATCGGCGAGCGCCGGGCGAGAGGGATGCGACGACGTTTGGAAAGCCTCCTTGAGGCGCCGGAACCACGGCCCCTGAAGGGGCGGCCGGGGCTGCCGGTGTGGGTGGTGCGGTGGGGAGCGTCGCTCGTGGCGGTCGGCCTCGGCTGGGAGTTGTTCGGGGGGTTCGGCGGCCTGTTCGCGGGCGTCCTGGTCATGGCCGGGCTCAGGCGGGAAGCGGCGAGGAGAGCCTCACCGCAGGTCGACGACGAGGAGACGACACGCCATCTTCCGCTCGCCGCCGATCTGTTGGCGGCCTGCGCCTCGGCGGGAGCGGGGCCCGGGGAGGCGGCGGAGGCCGTCGGCCGGTCCCTCGGCGGCCCGCTGGGCGAGCGGCTGACCCGTACGGCGGCCGAGCTGCGGCTCGGCGGCGAACCGGCCGAGGTGTGGCGGAGGTTCGGCGCGATAGCGGGCGCCGCGGGGCTGGCCCGCTGCATGGAACGGGCCGGTTCCTCGGGAGCGCCCGCGGCGGAGGCAGTCGCGCGGCACGCGGCGGCGTTGCGGTCGGCCCGCGCCCGTGCGGCGGAGGCCAGGGCGCGCCGCGCGCAGGTGCTGATCAGCGCCCCCGTGGGGCTCTGCTTCCTGCCCGCCTTCCTGGCGGTGGGGGTGGCCCCGGTGGTCATCGGACTCGCGACGGGGCTCCTGGACGGATGAACGGCGAGGCCGGAGTGACACACGACGACACACGACACACGACGAGACACGACGAGACGACGATTCGAGGAGGTCGGCATGGCAGGCAGGGCGACGGTGTGCGGTTGGTGGCGGACGCGAAGGGCGGCCGCCCGTGGCGACGAGGGGATGACGACGTCCGAGTACGCGGTGGGAACGATCGCGGCGGCGGGGTTCGCCGCGGTCCTGTACAAGATCGTGACCAGTGGGGCGGTCTCCGGCGCGTTGGAGTCGGTGATCGGGAAGGCCCTCGATGCGCCGTTCTGACCGGGGGTTCGTGACCGTGGAGGCGGCGATGGTGTTGCCCGTCCTCGCGCTGTTCACGGTGACGCTGCTCTGGGCGCTGGCGGCCGCCGCCGCGCAGATCCGCTGCGTGGACGCGGCACGGGCCGGGGCACGAGCCGCGGCCCGCTCCGAGCCCGCACCCGCCGCCGAGGCGGCCGCACGGTCCGCCGCGCCCGAGGGCGCCCGGGTGTCGGTGACGCGGTCGGGGGAGCTGTGGCGGGTGACGGTGGAGGCCGCCGCCCCTGGCCCCGGGGGCATGGGGCTCACCCTGAGAGCGGACGCGGCGGCCCTCGCCGAGGACGCGACACTCGCCGGTGTGGCGACCGGCACGGCGGCGACCAGCGGCGCGGCGACCAGCGGCGCGGCAACCCGGGGCGCGGCGACTGGGGGTGCGGAGACCAGCGGAGCGGCAACCGGAGGCGGGGGGACCGGCGGCGGTGCGGAGTCAGGAGGCGGCCCGGTGTCAGAGGGCCCGGCGACCGGCGCTGCGGCCATCGGCGGCGCGGGGTCCGGGGGCCCGCCGTGACTGCCGAAGCTGCCGGGAGCCGCTGCGGGCGCCGGGTTCGTGGCGGGGTCCGCGGCCGGGTCCGGCACCTGGGTCGGCGCCTTGGCCGGGTCCGGCACTTGGGTCGGCGCCTTGGCCGGGTCCGGCACTTGGGTCGGCGCCTTGGCCGGGGCTGGCGCCGGGTCCGGGGTCGGGCCGCAGTGCCGGGCCCGGGTCCGCGGGACCGGCGCACCGGCTCCCGGTCCGACCGGGGTGCGGCGACCGTGTGGGTGGCGTTCGCGGCCTGTGCGCTCTGCGTGGTGTTCGGGGTCGTGCTCGCGCTGGGGCAGGCCGTGGCGGCCCGGCACCGGGCCGGTGGGGCCGCAGACCTGGCCGCCCTCGCCGCCGCCGACCGTGCCCTGTGGGGCGAGGCGGAGGCGTGCGCCGTCGCCTCCCGGGTGGCCGCGGCGCAGCGCGCCGAGGTGGTGCGGTGCGCGGTGCGGGGGGACATCGCGGAGGTGACCGCCCGCGTCGCCTCCGGTCCCTACCAACCCGAGATCAGGTCGCGGGCGGGGCCCCCGGGCCCTCAGGGCCCCCCGGGGCTTCCCGCAGGATCTCCGTGAGGAGGCGTACCGCGCCCCGCTTGTGGAGCGGATCGTTGCCGTTGCCGCACTTCGGGGACTGGATGCAGGACGGGCAGCCCGCCTCGCACTCGCAGGAGGCGATGGCCTCCCTGGTGGCCGTCAGCCAGGCGCGGGCCGTGTGGAAGGCCCGCTCGGCGAAGCCCGCGCCGCCGGGATGGCCGTCGTACACGAAGACGGTGGGCAGCAGGGTGTCCGGGTGGAGCGGTACGGAGACACCGCCGATGTCCCACCGGTCACAGGTGGCGAACAGCGGCAGCATGCCGATGGAGGCGTGCTCGGCGGCGTGCAGGGCGCCGCCGAGGATCTCCGGGCTGATCCGGGCGGCGTCGAGCTGGTCCTCGGTGACCGTCCACCAGACGGCCCGGGTGCGCAGGGTGCGGGGCGGCAGATCGAGCTTGGTCTCGCCGAGCACCTCGCCCGTGATCAGGCGGCGGCGCAGGAAGGAGACGACCTGGTTGGTGACCTCGACGGAGCCGAAGCAGAGGCGGCCGGCTCCCCAGGGGATCTCGGTCTCGGTGTCGAGGACGGTGATGGAGGTGGTGTCGCGGGCGGTGGTGGAGTACGGCGGGACGGCCTCCTCCACGAGGGCCACGGAGTCCTCGAGGTCGAGCTCCCGCACCAGATAGGTGCGGCCCTGGTGGAGGTGGACGGCGCCCTCGTGGACGGCGGTGTGGGAGGCGGCCTCGTCCACGGTGCCGAGCAGTCGTCCGGTGCCGGCCTCGACGATCCGGACGGGGCTGCCGCCGCCGCCCCGGATGTCGGTGAGGTCGGCGGCCCGCTCGCGCCGGGTCCAGTACCAGCCGGCGGAGCGGCGGCGCAGCAGACCGGCGCCCTCGAGCTGCGGCAGCAGTCCGGGGACGGCCGGGCCGAAGAGGGCCAGGTCCGGCTCGGTCAGCGGGAGTTCGGCCGCGGCGGCGCACAGATGGGGGGCGAGGACGTAGGGGTTGTCGGGGTCGAGGACGGTCGACTCGACCGGCTGGTCGAAGATCGCCTCCGGGTGGTGGACCAGGAAGGTGTCCAGCGGGTCGTCACGGGCGATCAGGATTGCGAGGGAGCCCTCGCCCCCGCGGCCGGCCCGGCCCGCCTGCTGCCACAGGGACGCCCGGGTGCCCGGATACCCGGCGATCAGGACCGCGTCCAGGCCCGAGACGTCCACGCCCAGCTCGAGAGCGGTCGTGGCGGCCAGACCGAGGAGCTCCCCGGAGTGCAGGGCCCGCTCCAGGGCGCGGCGCTCCTCGGGCAGGTAGCCGCCGCGATAGGCGGCGACACGCCGGGCGAGGGAGCGGTCGGTCTCGGCGAGCCGTTCCTGGGCGATCACCGAGATCAGCTCGGCGCCGCGCCGGGAGCGGACGAAGGCGACCGAGCGGACGCCCTGCCGGGTCAGGTCCGTCAGCAGGTCCGCGGTCTCGGCGGTGGCGGTACGGCGCACGGGAGCGCCGCGTTCGCCGTGCAGCTCGGTCAGCGGCGGCTCCCACAGGGCGAAGACCAGCTCACCACGGGGCGAGGCGTCGTCGGAGACCTCGGTGACCGGGAGGCCCGTGAGGCGGCCGGCGGCCAGGGCGGGCTCGGCGGAGGTGGCGGAGGCGAGGAGGAAGACCGGCTCGGAGCCGTACCGGGCGCAGATCCGGCGCAGTCGCCGCAGCACCTGGGCGACGTGGGAGCCGAAGACGCCCCGGTAGGTGTGGCACTCGTCGATCACGACGTAGCGCAGGGAGCGCAGGAAGGAGGACCACCGGGGGTGGGACGGGAGGATGCCCCGGTGCAGCATGTCGGGGTTGGTCAGCACGTAGTTCGCGTACTGCCGGACCCATTCCCGTTCCTCGACGGGGGTGTCGCCGTCGTAGACGGCGGGGCGGATCCGGGTGCCGAGGGGGGCGGCCAGCTCCCGCACGGCCCGCCGCTGGTCGGCGGCGAGGGCCTTGGTGGGCGAGAGGTACAGGGCGGTGGCGCCGCGCCCGTTGGGGGCCTCGGCGCCGTCCAGGAGGGTGCTGAGGACCGGGGCGAGGTAGGCCAGCGACTTGCCCGAGGCGGTGCCGGTGGCGATCACCACGGACTCGCCGTCCAGGGCGTGCTCGGCGGCCTGCGCCTGATGCGCCCAGGGGTGCGTGATTCCGGCCGCCTCGATCGCCGCGATCACCTCCGCACGGATGCGGTGCGGCCAGACTGCATGACGGCCCTCCCGGGCGGGCATGTGCTCCGTATGAGTGATGCGCGCGGCCCGGCTCTCGCCCGAGGAGAGCCGGTCGAGGACCATGCCGGGGGAGGGTCGGTTGCCCATGTCCCCGGCTGGACGACTGGGGTGGTGTTTCTTGGCCATCGGCACCGAGTGTGTCACTGCCATGACGGACAATGCTTCCAAGGCGTCGTGCATGGCTGCTGGTAAGTGATTGAATGCCATCGCGGCTGACGATCAGTTCTCTGACTCCGTCCGGGAGACCCCGGGGAACGATCGTTCGATAGCAAGGTGCTGGAGGATCCGTGGACCTGTCCCTGTCGACTCGCAATGTGTCCGGCGCTGGTGGCGACCGTACGGTCGTCGAGGTCGGTGGCGAGATTGATGTGTATACCGCGCCCAAGCTGCGCGAGCAGTTGGTCGAGTTGGTGAACGACGGCAGCTACCACCTGGTCGTCGACATGGAGGGCGTGGACTTCCTCGACTCCACCGGCCTCGGTGTGCTCGTCGGTGGCCTGAAGCGCGTCCGTGCCCATGAGGGCTCGCTGCGTCTCGTCTGCAACCAGGAGCGCATTCTCAAGATTTTCCGGATCACGGGTCTCACCAAGGTGTTCCCGATCCACACCTCGGTCGACGAGGCCGTCAACGCCGTCGACTGAGCCCAGGGGGTTCGCATGGCCACCGTTGAACTCCGTTTCAGCGCTCAGCCCGAGCACGTCCGCACGGCCCGCCTGGTGGCGGCCGCGGTGGCGCGCCGGGCCGGTGTCGACGAGGCGGTCCTCGACGAGGTGCGCCTCGCCGTGGGTGAGGCCTGTACCCGCGCGGTCGGGCTGCACCGCAGCAACGACGTCACGACGCCCATCCGGGTCGTGCTGACCGAGGAGGAGAAGTCGTTCTCCATCGAGGTCGGCGACGAGGTGCCCGGTGCGGGGGTGGCGGCGGCCGATGCCGCCGGTGTCCCCGGCGCGCGGTCCTCGGCCCCGGCCGAGGACTTCGACGACGCCGACGGTGAGGACGAGATGGGCCTCGCGGTGATCCGCGGGCTCGTCGACGACGTCGAGGTGAGCGCCGGCGCAGACGGCGGCACGATCCGGATGACCTGGCCGGTGAGTTCGGCGGACGTCCTGTCCTGACCCGTACGCGGCGCACGGCGACGTGAAGCTCTACGAGAAGAGGCCCTGCCCGCAGGGCCTCTTCTCGTTGCGCCTCCGCCTCCGCCTCCGCGGCCCCCCGCACTCGCACTGCCGCCCGTACCCGCGCCGCCGCCCCCGTACCGCCTGCGCTCCGGATTGGTGCATCCGCGCGGGTGAGCCTTCGGCATCCCCGTATGTGCCGTTTCCTCTCCCTATGATCCGTCTCCATGTACGCCACTTCTCTCGCCGCGGCGGTGCTCACGAGCGGGAACCGGACGATCGTGATCGTCGTGGGCGCCGTCGCCCTGGCCGCGCTGGTCGTCGCCCGGATCCTCGTCCGCCAGGTGCTCAGAGCGGGTGAGGGCACCGAGAAGATGAGGGAGATCGCCGCGGCCGTGCAGGAGGGGGCCAACGCCTACCTCGCGCGGCAGCTGCGGACCCTCGCCGTCTTCGCGGCCGCCGTGTTCTTCCTGCTGATGCTGCTGCCCGCGGACAACTGGTCGCAGCGCGCGGGACGCTCCCTGTTCTTCCTGGTCGGAGCGCTCTTCTCGGCGCTCACCGGGTACATCGGCATGCGGCTCGCCGTACGGGCCAACGTAAGGGTCGCCGCGGCGGCCAGGGAGGCCACCCCGGGGCCGGGCGAACCGGAGAGGGGTCTGACGGAGGTCGCGCACCGGGCCATGCGGATCGCGTTCCGTACCGGCGGTGTCGTCGGCATGTGCACGGTCGGCCTGGGACTCCTCGGTGTCGCCTGTGTCGTCCTCGTCTACGCCGCCGACGCGCCCAAGGTCCTGGAAGGATTCGGCCTCGGTGCCGCGCTCATCGCCATGTTCATGCGAGTGGGCGGCGGCATCTTCACCAAGGCCGCCGACGTCGGCGCCGACCTCGTCGGCAAGGTCGAGCAGGGAATCCCGGAGGACGACCCGCGCAACGCGGCCACGATCGCCGACAACGTGGGCGACAACGTCGGGGACTGCGCGGGCATGGCCGCCGACCTCTTCGAGTCGTACGCCGTGACCCTCGTCGCCGCGCTCATCCTCGGCAAGGCGGCCTTCGGCGACCACGGGCTCGCGTTCCCCCTGATCGTGCCGGCGATCGGCGTGGTCACCGCGGTCATCGGCATCTTCGCGGTCTCCCCGCGGCGCACCGACCGCGGCGGGATGACCGCGATCAACCGCGGCTTCCTCGTCTCGGCGGTCATCTCCCTCGTCGGGGTCGCCGTCGCCGCCTTCGCGTACCTGCCGTCCTCGTACGCCGAGCTCCGGGGTGTCACCGAGCCGGGCATCGGCGACCACGCCGGCGACCCCCGGGTCCTCGCCCTGGTCGCCGTCGCCCTCGGCATCGTCCTCGCGGCCCTCATCCAGCAGCTCACCGGCTACTTCACGGAGACGAGCCGGCGGCCGGTCCGGGACATCGGGAAGTCCTCGCTCACCGGTCCCGCGACCGTCGTCCTGGCGGGTGTGGCCCTCGGCATGGAGTCCGCCGTCTACACGGCCCTCCTGATCGGGCTCACCGTGTACGGGGCGTTCCTCCTCGGCGGGGGCTCGATCATGCTGGCGCTGTTCGCGGTCGCCCTCGCCGGTACCGGCCTCCTGACCACCGTCGGGGTGATCGTCGCCATGGATACCTTCGGCCCGGTCGCCGACAACGCCCAGGGCATCGCGGAGATGTCCGGGGACGTCCAGGGCTCCGGAGCCCGCGTCCTCACCGATCTGGACGCGGTCGGCAACACGACGAAGGCCATCACCAAGGGCATCGCCATCGCCACCGCCGTCCTCGCGGCCGCGGCGCTGTTCGGCTCGTACCGGGACGCCATCGCGACCTCGGTCGCCGAGGTCGGCGCGAGAGCGGGCGAGTTGACACTCTCGATGGACATCTCGCAGCCCAACAACCTCTTCGGGCTGATCCTCGGCTCGGCGGTCGTCTTCCTCTTCTCGGGGCTCGCGATCAGCGCCGTCTCCCGGTCGGCGGGTGCGGTGGTGTACGAGGTGCGGCGGCAGTTCCGCGAGCATCCCGGGATCATGAACTACACGGAGAAACCGGAGTACGGACGGGTCGTCGACATCTGCACCAAGGACGCGCTGCGGGAACTCGCCACGCCCGGGCTGCTCGCCGTGATGGCCCCGATCGCCGTCGGCTTCGCGCTCGGCGTCGGCGCCCTCGGCGCGTACCTCGCCGGAGCGATCGGCACGGGCGCGCTGATGGCGGTCTTCCTCGCCAACTCCGGTGGTGCCTGGGACAACGCGAAGAAGCTGGTCGAGGACGGGAACCACGGCGGCAAGGGCAGCGAGGCGCACGAGGCGACCGTCATCGGGGACACGGTCGGAGATCCGTTCAAGGACACCGCGGGCCCGGCGATCAACCCCCTCCTGAAGGTGATGAACCTGGTGGCGCTGCTCATCGCCCCGGCGGTCGTCCGGTTCAGCTACGGGGGTGACGCCAGTGCCGGGCTGCGGGCGGCGGTCGCCGGGGTCGCGCTGCTCGTGGTCATCGCCGCGGTGAGCGTCTCCAAGAGGCGCTCGGTGAGCGTGTCCTGACGCGCGTTCTCCTGACGTGCCGTCCGTCGATCCTTACGGCCGGTCGTCGGCCGGCTCTTCTGACGTGTTATCCGTCTCATGGCCGCGCGTTTCCGAGGGGAGTGAGAGGTGTCTCCCTTGGTTCAAAAGGCTGCAATCCGGGGTGAATCGGTCGTACGATAGGTGGAAGTAGCCCGTTCGGCGTGTATGTTCCGGGGCCGAGAGCCTTGGAAGGGACCGATCCGGTGAACAAGAAGCTTGCGGCCGCACTGTCCGGCGGCGCGGTACTGGTGCTCGCGCTGTCCGGTTGCAGCGACGACGAGGGCGACAAGGTGGGCGACTGGGCGAAGACGTTCTGCGACCAGGCGAAGCCCCAGATCCAGAAGCGGGCCGACGCCCACCAGATCATCATTTCGACGGCCGCGGACAGCAAGCCCGCCGAGATCCAGGCCGCCGACTCGAAGGCGTTCCAGGACATCGCCAACGCCGACCGGGCGCTGGCCAAGGCCGTCGAGAGCGCCGGGGCCCCGCCCGTCGAGAACGGCCAGAAGATCCAGCAGGACGCGATCAAGGAGCTCAACGCCACCGCGGTGGCGTACGAGGGACTCAAGAAGCAGGTCGACGCGCTGGACCCGACGAACCAGCAGAAGTTCGCGGACGGCCTCCAGGGCGTCGCCGACGGTCTGACGAAGATCGAGAAGATGGACCAGAACGCCCTGTCCAAGCTGGAGGACGGCGAGCTGGGCCAGGCGATGGCCAAGCAGCCCGGCTGCCAGAAGCCCACGGCCTCGGTCCCGCCGAAGGCCTCCGGTTCCCCCTCCCCGCAGCCCGGCTCCACCTCCTCGGACTCGGACTCGGACTCGGACAAGGGGTCGGACACCGCGCCCACGGGCAAGCCCTCCGCCAAGCCGAGCCAGAAGGCCCCGGCGACCAAGCGCGCGGAGTAGCGGCGCGGAACAAGGTCGGGGCGCGGACGGGGCCGTCAGCCCGGTTCGCGCCCTGCTGTCGCTCCACCGGCGCCCGCCCCGCCGTCACCGGCGTCCCCCCGCACCACGCCCGCGCACCGTCACCAGGCCCGCGCACCGTCACCAGGCCCGCGCGCCGTCACCACGCCCGCGCACCGTCACCACGCCCCCCGCCGTCATCACCACGTCGGCCCGGCACATGACGGCGGGCGCCGTAGTCGCGGTGGGCGGACCCACGGCGTGGGCGGGGCAGCGGTGTCGTCGATCCGGCGCCGTCGACGGGTCGGCCGCCCCGATGTCGGTGGCGGCGGTCACAATGGAGCGGTGAGTACGACCAGCCTGCCTCCCCGCCTCCCGGTGCCCGCGCACGCCACCCGTCTGCGCGAGGCCCTGCTCGCCGCCGACTTCACCGCCGACGGGCTGCTCGACCTGCTCGGCGCCCCGGCCTACGCGGCCCTCGCCCGCAGCGAGACCGTGCCCGCCCTGCGCGCCACCCGCGGCGACTCCCCGTTGGAGATCCTCGTCCGGCTCTTCCTGCTCCAGGAGGCCGTCGCGTACGACCGGGCCGCCGCCACGCTCCCGATCGAAGAGGCCCTCGCCGACGGCTGGGTGGTCCGTGAGGACGACACCGTGTCCGCGACGGTCGACATCCGGCCGTACGGCGGGCCGGACGGCGAGGACTGGTTCATCGTCTCCGACCTCGGCTGCGCCGTCGGCGGGGCCGGGGGCATCGGCACGAAGGAGGAGGGTGTCGTCCTCGGCGTCGGCGGGGCGTCCACGACGCTCGCCGGCATCACGGTCCGTACGCCGGTCTCCTCCGCGCTCGACCTCGGCACCGGATCCGGCATCCAGGCGCTGCACGCCGCCCAGCACGCCACCCGGGTCACCGCGACCGACCTCAACCCGCGCGCCCTGGACTTCACCCGGCTGACGCTCGCTCTCTCCGGGGCCCAGGAGGCCGAGTTGGTCCCGGGCTCGCTGTTCGAGCCGGTCGGAAGCGACACGTACGACCTGATCGTCTCGAACCCGCCGTTCGTGATCTCCCCCGGCGCCCGGCTCACCTACCGGGACGGCGGGATGGGCGGTGACGACCTGTGCCGGACGCTCGTGCAGGAGGCGGGCGAGCGGCTCAACGACGGCGGATACGCCCAGTTCCTCGCCAACTGGCAGCATGTCGAGGGCGAGGAGTGGCAGGAGCGGCTGCGGTCCTGGGTGCCGCGCGGCTGCGACGCCTGGATCGTGCAGCGGGAGGTCCAGGACGTCGCCCAGTACGCGGAGCTGTGGCTGCGGGACAGCGGCGACCACCGCGGTGACCCGGACGCGTACCGGCTGGCGTACGAGGCGTGGCTCGACGAGTTCGAGGCCCGCAAGACCCGCGCGGTGGGCTTCGGCTGGATCACGGTCCGGCGGAACGAGGCCGTGGCCTCGGGGTCCGTCGAGCCGTCGATCGTCATCGAGGAGTGGCCGCACCCCGTCGAGCAGCCCCTCGGGCCCACCGTCCTCGCCCACTTCGAGCGTCAGGACTACCTGCGCGGTCACGACGACGCCGCCCTCCTCGCCGACCGGTTCACGCTCGCGCCCGAGGTGGTGCAGGAGCAGGTCGGGCTGCCGGGAGCCGAGGACCCCGAGCACGTCGTGCTCCGGCAGAACAGGGGCATGCGCCGCGCCACCAAGGTGGACCACGTCGGCGCCGGGTTCGCCGGGGTGTGCGACGGCACGCTCAGCGCGGGCCGCATCCTCGACGCGATCGGTCAGCTGATGGGCGAGGACCCGGTGATACTGCGGGACCGCACCCCGCAGGCGATCCGGCTGCTCGTGGAGGAGGGCTTCCTGCTTCCCGCGGACTGAACCCGGGCCGGGGGCGGGCAGCCGCGTTCCGTTTCCGGGCGCGGCTCGGCTCCTCGGCCTCGGCGGGTTGGCCCCCTGACGGGGCCCTGCCGGTCCGGGCCGCCCCGCCCCGTACGCCGGACTTCTGCTGGTGACGCCACCTGCCCGGGTTCTCCGCCCCGCCTGCCCGGACGGAGAGCCGGGCGTCGCCATCAGCCACGGCCCCCGCGTCGGGAACGCCGCCATGCGGCTTCCGCCTCCCGCGACGAAGCGTTTCATCGCCTCGCGAGAACCCCGCTCACCGCCCCGCGAGAACCCCGCGAGGAGGCGTCGGGCGGATCACTACCGGCCATCTTCGTGAAACCGTACGGGACGCTCCGCGTCGTTCACCCGGAATTCGCACCTTCGACGCCCGGAGGTGTCAGCCTCGGCACCGGGAGACGAACACCGCACAGGGACGGAACGGGGTACGGCATGGAGAGCGGGCCGGCGATTTTCGCGGGGACGGCGTTCACGCTGTTCGGAGGCGCGCTGCTGCTGTGGACCACCGTGCGGACGCTGCACCGTGAGCCCGTCGCGTACGGGGTCGCCCCCCGTGCCGCCGTCGCGCTGACGAGCCTCTTCGGCGCCGGCTTCCTCGTCCTCGGCGTCTGGTGCTTCGCCAGGCTCTGATCTTCTCCCGGACCGCTCACGGACCTTCGTGATCTTTCACCGGCAGCCTCCGGCTCCGACGCCCCGCCCCGCCCGACCGGGAGTCCGGGCGGCAGGAATGCCAGGACTCGGGTTACCGTTCGAGTGGCCGTTGCGGGCTTTCGCCGTTTGACACGGGGGCGGGTTGTACCGTCACACTCCGCAGCGACGGGAGCGTCACCGTCCGTGCCGCTGCCGTGCGTGCCAGAGCTACGTGCCAGAGAGTGCCGATCCGGAGAGAAGAGCGAAGTTGTCCCCGACCAGCGAGACCGCACACGGCGGCCGCCGACTCGTCATCGTCGAGTCGCCTGCCAAGGCGAAGACGATCAAGGGCTACCTCGGCCCCGGCTACGTGGTCGAGGCGAGCGTCGGGCACATCCGTGACCTTCCCAGCGGCGCCGCCGAGGTGCCCGAGAAGTACACCGGAGAGGTGCGCCGCCTCGGGGTCGACGTCGAGCATGACTTCCAGCCCATCTATGTCGTCAACGCTGACAAGAAGGCGCAGGTCAGGAAGCTCAAGGAGCTGCTCGCCGAGTCCGACGAGCTCTACCTCGCCACCGATGAGGACCGCGAGGGCGAAGCCATCGCGTGGCACCTCCAGGAAGTCCTGAAGCCCAAGGTCCCGGTCCACCGGATGGTCTTCCACGAGATCACCAAGGACGCGATCCGCGAGGCCGTCGCCAACCCGCGCGAGCTGAACCAGCGCATGGTCGACGCCCAGGAGACCCGCCGTATCCTCGACCGGCTCTACGGCTACGAGGTCTCGCCGGTCCTGTGGAAGAAGGTCATGCCGCGGCTGTCCGCCGGCCGCGTGCAGTCCGTCGCCACCCGGCTCGTCGTCGAGCGGGAGCGCGAGCGCATCGCCTTCCGCTCCGCCGAGTACTGGGACCTCACCGGCACCTTCGGCACCGGCCGCACCGGTGACGCGTCCGACCCGTCCCAGCTGGTCGCACGCCTCGCGGCGGTCGACGGCAAGCGGGTAGCGCAGGGCCGTGACTTCGGCGCCGACGGGCGGCTGAAGAGCGACGCCGTGCTGCACCTGGACGAGGCGAACGCCCGGACCCTGGCCGCCGCGCTCACCGACACCGCGTTCGCGGTGCGCTCGGTCGAGTCGAAGCCGTACCGCCGCTCCCCGTACGCTCCCTTCCGCACCACCACCCTCCAGCAGGAGGCGAGCCGCAAGCTGGGCTTCGGCGCGAAGGCGACCATGCAGGTGGCGCAGAAGCTGTACGAGAACGGCTTCATCACCTACATGCGTACGGACTCCACGATCCTGTCCGACACCGCCGTCTCGGCGGCGCGGGCGCAGGTCACGCAGCTGTACGGCGCCGACTACCTGCCGGAGAAGCCGCGTGTCTACGCGGGCAAGGTCAAGAACGCCCAGGAGGCGCACGAGGCGATTCGACCGTCGGGTGATCGTTTCCGCACCCCGGCGGAGACCGGCCTCACCGGCGACCAGTTCCGCCTCTACGAGCTGATCTGGAAGCGGACCGTCGCCTCCCAGATGAAGGACGCGACCGGGAACTCCGTCACCGTCAAGATCGGCGGCCGGGCGTCCGACGGCCGTGACGCCGAATTCAGCGCGTCCGGCAAGACGATCACCTTCCACGGCTTCATGAAGGCCTACGTCGAAGGCGCCGACGACCCGAACGCGGAGCTCGACGACCGGGAGCGGCGCCTGCCGCAGGTCGCCGAGGGCGACGCGCTGACCGCCGACGGGATCACCGTCGACGGCCACGCGACCAAGCCGCCGGCCCGCTACACCGAGGCCTCGCTGGTCAAGGAGCTGGAGGAGCGCGAGATCGGCCGCCCGTCGACGTACGCGTCGATCATCGGCACGATCCTCGACCGCGGCTACGTCTTCAAGAAGGGCACGGCGCTCGTGCCGTCCTTCCTGAGCTTCGCCGTCGTCAACCTCCTGGAGAAGCACTTCGGGCGGCTCGTCGACTACGACTTCACGGCCAGGATGGAGGACGACCTCGACCGCATCGCCCGCGGCGAGGCCAAGTCCGTGCCGTGGCTGAAGCGCTTCTACTTCGGTGCCACCCAGGGCGGTAAGGCCGCCTCCGGCGGTGCCGCCGACGCCGGGAACGGCGACGGCGACCACCTCGGCGGCCTCAAGGAACTCGTCACCGACCTCGGGGCGATCGACGCCCGCGAGATCTCCTCCTTCCCCGTCGGCAACGACATCGTGCTGCGCGTCGGCCGCTACGGCCCCTACGTCGAGCGCGGCGAGAAGGAGGCCGAGGGCCACCAGCGTGCCGACGTCCCCGAGGACCTCGCGCCCGACGAGCTGACCGTCGAGCTCGCCGAGGAGCTGCTCGCCAAGCCGAGCGGCGACTTCGAGCTGGGCGCCGACCCGGTCAGCGGCAACCAGATCGTCGCGAAGGACGGCCGCTACGGCCCGTACGTCACGGAGATCCTGCCCGAGGGCACCCCGAAGACCGGCAAGAACGCGGTGAAGCCGCGCACGGCCTCCCTCTTCAAGTCGATGACCCTCGACACCGTCACCCTGGACGACGCGCTCCGGCTGATGTCCCTGCCGCGGGTCGTCGGCGCCGACGCCGAGGGCGTCGAGATCACCGCGCAGAACGGCCGCTACGGCCCGTACCTGAAGAAGGGCACGGACTCGCGGTCGCTCACCGACGAGGAGCAGCTCTTCACGATCACCCTCGAAGAGGCGCTCGCGATCTACGCCCAGCCGAAGCAGCGGGGCCGGGCCGCGGCCAAGCCGCCGCTGAAGGAGCTGGGCACCGACCCGGTCAGCGAGAAGCCCGTGGTCGTCAAGGACGGGCGTTTCGGCCCGTACGTGACGGACGGCGAGACCAACGCCACCCTGCGGACCGACGACAGCGTGGAGACGATCACGCCGGAGCGCGGTTACGAACTGCTCGCGGAGAAGCGCGCCAAGGGACCGGCGAAGAAGACCGCCAAGAAGGCCCCGGCGAAGAAGACGACCACCGCGAAGAAGGCGGCCACGAAGACGGCGGCGAAGAAGACCACCGCCACCAAGACGACGGCCGCGAAGACGACGGCCGCCAAGAAGACCGCCGCGAAGAAGACGACCGCCGCGAAGAAGACGACCGCCGCCAAGAAGACGGCGGCGGCGAAGCCGGAGTAGGCGCACGAGCGGCGGACGCGGCTCGCACGAGCGGCGGACGCGGCTCGCACGAGCGGCGGGGGCGGCTCGTGAGAGGGCGGGGGCGGGGGTGAGCACCCCCGCCCCCGCCTTCGTCACAGGCTCGTCCTGATGTTCGGGCGCGGGCCGCGGGGAGCAAGACCGTCCGGATAGGGTGGACGGATGACGCGAGCAGAGCAGCCAGACCGCCTCGGCGATTCCGACGCCGCACTCGTCGCGGATTCCAGGGAGCGTGCCGTACGCGCCCTGTTGCGCCATCAGCCACTGCGCAGACTGTGGAGCGCCCACGTCGCGGGCAGTACGGGAGACGCCCTCGCCCTCCTGGTCCTCGTCCTCCTCGGCCTCCAGGCCGCCGTGACCGAGGGCGCGTTCGGCGGGGGCGAGCGGGGCGCCGCCTTCGCCGTGGCCGCCGTCGTCGGCGTGCGCCTGCTGGCCTCGGTCCTCTTCGGGGCAGTCCTCCTCGGCCCGCTGACCGCGCTCACCGGGCCGGGCGGCGCGCTCGACCGGCGCTGGACCATGCTCGGCGCCGACGGCGTCCGGATCGCGCTGCTCGTCATCGCACCCCTGTGGATCGACTGGACCCCCGGCAGCGCCCTCTGGTACCTCCTCGGCACCGTCTTCGTCACCGGCGCCGCCGAGCGGCTCTGGACGATCAGCCGCGAGGGCGCCGCTCCGGCGCTGCTGCCCGCCCCGCCGATCGAGGGCGGCGCCGTACGACCGCTGCCCGACCACCTCGCCGCGCTGCGGCGGCTCTCCCAGCGCACCGGCTTCCTCGCCGTCCCGGCCGCCGCCGCCGTGCTGCTCGTCGCCACACTCGTCGGCAACGCGCTCGGCGCCGGCATCGACTGGTTCTCGCTCCACCAGGCCGCCCTCGGCTCGTACGTCGCCGCCGGGCTCTTCGCCGCCTCCGTCACCGTCCTGTACGCGATGGCGCTGCCCGGCGGGGAGACGCCCCGGCCCCGTTCGCCCCTGGAGGGCCTGCGTCGCCCGGCCGCCGAGAAGGGCCGTACGGGTGCGCTCAAGCCCCTGGTCCTGACCTGCGCCACGGTCGCCGGCGCCATCGCCGCGGCCGCGTCCGTCGCCGTCCTCCACGCGTACGACCTGGGCGGCGGCCCCGTCACGTACGCCCTTCTGATCCTGGTGCTCAGTGGCGCCACCGCCGTCGGCATCCGCACCGCGGGCTCCGTCCTGCCCATGCTCTCCCGGCGCCGACTGCTCGCGCTCGTGACCGCCGTCACCGGCGTCGCCCTGATCGCGATGGGCCTGGTGCCGGACACGGCGACCGTGCTGTTCCTCGCCGTCCTCGCCGGATACGCCGCCGGTGTCGCCGCGAACACCGGCCACGTCCTCGTCGACCAGGAGACCGAGGAGCCCCGCAGGGCCCGGATGACCGAGCACCTCCAGGCCTCCGCCCGCGTCGGCATGGGCATCGGCGCGCTCGCCGCGCCGCTGCTCGCCGCCGCGATCGGCCCGCACCGCCTCGCCGCCGGCGATCTCGTCCTCGCCCACGGCGGCGCGGCCTTCACCCTCGCCCTCGTCGGCGCCCTGCTGCTGCCCGTCGCCGCGCTCGTCCTCGCGAAGACCGACGACCGGGCGGGCGTCCCGCTCCGTCGCGACCTGCGGGACGCGCTGCGCGGCTCCGATCCGGCGCAGGCGCCCTCCCCGACCGGCTTCTTCATCGCCCTGGAGGGCGGCGACGGCGCCGGCAAGTCCACCCAGGTCGAGGCGCTCGCCGAGTGGATCAGGGCCAAGGGCCACGAGGTCGTCGTCACCCGCGAGCCCGGCGCCACCCCGATCGGCAAGCGGCTCCGCTCGATCCTCCTCGACGTGTCGTCGGCGGGGCTGTCGAACCGCGCCGAGGCCCTGCTGTACGCGGCCGACCGCGCCGAGCACGTCGACTCCCTGGTCCGGCCCGCCCTGGAGCGGGGCGCGATCGTCCTCTCCGACCGGTACATCGACTCGTCCGTCGCCTACCAGGGCGCGGGCCGTGACCTGTCCCCGACCGAGATCTCCCGCATCTCGCGCTGGGCGACGGACGGCCTCGTACCCCATCTGACCGTGGTCCTCGACGTCTCGCCCGAGACCGCCCGGGAACGCTTCACCGAGGCGCCCGACCGTCTGGAGTCGGAGCCGCCGGAGTTCCACGCGCGCGTACGGGCCGGATTCCTCGCCCTCGCCGCCGCCGACCCCGGCCGCTACCTCGTGGTCGACGCCGGGCAGGAGCCCGAGGCCGTCACCACCGTCGTACGCCACCGGCTCGACCGGATGCTGCCGCTCTCCGAGGCCGAGGTGAAGGCCGTCGAGGAGGCCCGCCGGAAGGCCGAGGAGGAAGCGCGCAGGAAGGCGGAGGAGGAAGCGGCACGCAAGGCCGAGGAGGAGCGCCTGGAGCGCGAGCGCCAGGCGCAGCTCGCCAGGCTCCGCGCCGAGGAGGAGGAGCGCAAGCGGCGCGAGGAGGAAGAGGCGCGCCGCCTGGAGGCCGAACGGCAGGCCGAGGAGGCCCGGCGGAAGGCCGAGGAGGCCCGTCTCGCCGCCGAGGAGGAGCGGAAGCGGCTCGCGGCCGAGGAGAAGGCCCGCAAGGAGGAGCAGGAACGACTCCGCAAGGAGGCCGAGGAAGAGGCCCGGCTGCGGGCCGAGGCCGAGGAACGCCGCCTGGAGAAGCAGCGCAAGGCGGAGGAGGCCCTGCTCCGGGCCGAGGAGGCCCGCCGGACGGCCGAGGCCGCCGCCGCCGCGAAGGCGGCGGAGGAGGCAGCGGCGAAGGCCGCCGCGGAGAAGGCAGCGGCCGAGGCCGCCGCCAAGGCCGCGGCGGAGCGCGCGGCGGCCGAGCGGGACGCGGCGGAAAAGGCCGCGGCTCAGCGGGCCGAGGTGGAGAAGGCCGCCAGGGAACGGGCCGCGGCCGAGAAGAAGGCGGCCGAGAAGGCGGCTGCGGCGAAGGCCGCGGCGGAGGAGAAGGCGGCGGCCGAGCGGGACGCGGCGAGGAAGGCCGCGGAGACGGCGGCGGCCGAGCGCGCCGCCGAGCAGGCCGCCCGCGCCGCGCGCGCCGCCGAGGTGTCCGCGAACGAGGTCACCGTGGCGACCCCGATCGTGAGGATGGACGCACCCGCGGACCGTGCGCCGGACCCGAGGGTGGACGGCACGTCGGACCCGCGGGCCGACGGGGTGTCCGACCCGCGCGTGGACCGTGCGTCGGACCCGAGGGCGGATCGTGTCTCGGACCGGGGCGCGGGCCGTTCGCCGGCCCCGCGCGCGGGCCGGGCGCGGGGAGCGGCGGCGGACGCGGCGGCCGTCTCGCCCGACGAGGTCACCGTGGCCACCCCGATCGTGGAGATCGCGAAGCCGGAGGCCGAGACGGCCGCTCTGCCCCGTGTCCGGGAGACCCGCGGCGCCGACGAGACCGCGGTCCTGCGTCCCGTACGGGACGCGGAGGAGACCGCGGTGCTCCCGCCCGTAAGGGACGCCGAGGAGACCGCCGTCCTCCCACCCGTGCGGGACGCCGAGGACTCCGCGGTGTCCCCGCCCGTGCGGGACGCGGAGGAGACCGCGGTGCTCCCGCCCGTACGGAACCCCCGGGGGGCCGATCCCGTCGACCGGGTGCCGCAGGGCATCTTCCGGGACGCGCGGGAGGAGCCGCAGGGCTCCAACGACCGGACCCGTGAGCTGCCCCAGCTCGACGAGAACGGCCGGCCGCGCCGCTCCGACTGGGCCGAGGACACCCCGCTGGACGATCTGCCGACCCTGGCGGACGAGCTGTTCGGCCCGCACGACGACGAGGGCGACGGCCCCCGGCACCGCTGAGTCCACCGTTGAGTCCGGCGCTGATTCCCGGTGGGGGTGGAGCTCGCTCCACCCCCACCCCCGCAGCCAGCCCCATGCCGTCGTGACCTGAGCTTTCGGCAACGCCTACGTCCACACCTTCGCCGACCGCACCGGCGCCGCCCACGTCACGGCGGCCGTCAGCACGGGCGTCGCGGTGCTCGGCTCCTCGGTCGGGCTCCGGCTCGCCCGCACCCGCGCGCGTGGTGAGGCCCGGGAGCGCCGCAGGCACGAACTCCGGCGGGGCGTGTCAGAGGGCTGCCCCACAATGGAGGACGTACCTGAGGAGGGGCAGACATGTCCGTATGGGACGACCTGGTCGGACAGACACGGGTCGAGGAGCAGCTCGCCGCCGCCGCGCGGGACGCCGACGCGCGCGTGACCGCCCATGCCGCAGGAGAGCCCGACCCCGAGGCGTCGAGGATGACCCATGCCTGGCTCTTCACCGGTCCGCCGGGATCGGGCCGGGCGACGGCGGCGCGGGCGTTCGCCGCCGCGCTGCAGTGCGTGAGCCCCGACCGGGCGCTCGGCGGGGCACCGGGCTGTGGATTCTGCGACGGCTGCCACACCACCCTCGTCGGCACCCACGCGGACGTGGAGATCATCCGCACGGACCTGCTGTCCATCGGCGTGAAGGAGACCCGCGAGCTCGTCCGCCGCGCGCAGCTCTCCCCGGCCGGCGGGCGCTGGCAGGTCATCGTCCTTGAGGACGCCGACCGGCTCACCGAGGGCGCGGGCAACGTCCTCCTGAAGGCCGTGGAGGAACCCGCCCCGCGCACGGTCTGGCTGCTCTGCGCACCCTCCCTCGAAGACGTGCTGCCCACGATCCGCTCCCGCTGCCGGCACCTGACCCTGCGCACCCCGCCCGTGGAGGCGGTCGCGGACGTGCTCGTGCGGCGCGACGGCATCGAGCCGGAGATGGCGCAGGCCGTGGCCCGTGCCACCCAGGGACACATCGACCGGGCCCGGCGGCTCGCGACGGACGAGCGGGCCCGCGCGCGCCGGTCCGTCGTCCTCAAGCTGCCGCTGCGCGTCGACGACATCGGCGGCTGCCTCAGGGCGGCCCAGGAGCTGGTGGACGCGGCGGCGGAGGACGCGAAGCAGGCCGCGGAGGAGGTCGACGTCAAGGAGACCGACGAGCTGAAGACGGCGCTCGGCGCGTCCCAGGGCGGACGGATGCCGCGCGGCACGGCCGGCGCGATGAAGGAGCTGGAGGAGCGGCAGAAGCGGCGCAGGACGCGTACGCAGCGCGACAGCCTGGACCTCGCGCTCACCGACCTGACCGGCTTCTACCGCGATGTCCTCGCCCTCCAGCTGCGCTCGCGTTCGGCCCTCGCGAACACGGACGTGCGGGACGCGATCGAGCGGATCGCCCGCGCCACCACTCCCGAGCGCACCCTCCGCCGTATCGAGGCCGTCCTGGCGTGCCGCCAGGCCCTCGACCGGAACGTGGCACCGCTGCTCGCGGTGGAGGCGATGACGATGGAGCTGCGCGGCTGATCTGCGGGGCGGGCGGGGGCTGACGGGGCCGGCCGACCGGACGGGTAGGTGAGGGCTGACCGGGCGGGCAGTTGGGGGAGAGGGCACGATTGGACACGGTACGTACCGGTCCGGATACGCTCCGGGGATGGACTCCAGGCGTTTGCTCCGTACGTCCGCCACGGCCCTCGCGGCCGCCGGGCTGATCCTCTCCGGCTGCACGGGCGGCAGCGACGCGGCGCCGTCCCGCACCACGGCGGCCCGCCCGGCCGCCCCCTCCTCCCCGCCGGAGGCCCTGAAGGCGTTCTACTCCCAGAAGCTGATGTGGCGTGACTGCGGAGTCGCCGGTTTCCAGTGCGCGACCCTGCGCGCGCCCCTCGACTACGCGAAGCCGGACGGGCCCTCGGTGAAGCTGGCCGTCTCCCGGGTCCGGGCGACCGGCCCGGGCAAGCGGCTCGGTTCGCTCCTGGTCAACCCGGGCGGCCCCGGCGGCTCCGCCGTCGGCTACCTCCAGGGGTACGCGGGCATCGGGTACCCCGCACCCGTCCGGGCCCGCTACGACATGGTGGCCGTCGACCCCCGCGGAGTGGCCCGCAGCGAGCCGGTCGAGTGTCTGACGGGCCCGCGGATGGACACGTACACGCAGGTCGACCAGACCCCCGACGACCGTGCGGAGACGGACGCGCTCAGCGCCGCCTTCAAGGACTTCGCGGCCGGCTGCGAGAAGCGCTCGGGGAAGATCCTGCCGCACGTCTCCACCGTCGAGACGGCCCGGGACATGGACATCCTGCGGGCGGTGCTCGGTGACGCGAAGCTCAGCTATGTGGGGGCGTCGTACGGCACGTTCCTCGGCGCCACCTACGCCGAGCTCTTCCCCGACCGGGTCGGGCGCCTCGTCCTAGACGGGGCCATGGACCCCTCGCTGCCCGCGATCGACCTGAACCGCGACCAGACGGCGGGCTTCGAGACCTCGTTCCGGGCGTTCGCCGCCGACTGCGTCCGGACGCCGGACTGCCCCCTGGGCACCGGGTCGGTCGAGGCGGCGGGCGAGGCGCTGAAGAAGTTCTTCCGCGACGTGGACGCCGAGCCCGTGCCCACCGGCGAGAGCCGCCCGCTCGGCGAGTCCCTGGCCACCACGGGCGTGATCGCGGCGATGTACGACGAGGGTGCCTGGCCCCAGCTGCGCGAGGCCCTCACCCGGGCGATGGGCGGCGAGGGCTCCGGCCTCCTGGCCCTGGCCGACAGCTACTACGAGCGCGAGGCGGACGGCACGTACGCCAACCTCATGTTCGCCAACGCCGCCGTGAACTGCCTGGACCTGCCGCCGGCCTACAAGGGCCCCGCCGACGTCGAGAAGGCCGTCCCGTCCTTCGAGAAGGCCTCCCCGATCTTCGGCAAGGGCCTCGCCTGGGCGGCCCTCAACTGCACCTCCTGGCCGACCCCGGCCTCCGGCCGCCCCCACCGCATCACCGCCGAGGGCGCCGCCCCGATCCTGGTCGTCGGCACCACCCGCGACCCGGCCACTCCGTACAAGTGGGCCCGGTCCCTGGCCGACCAGCTCTCCTCCGGCACCCTCCTCACCTACGAGGGCGACGGCCACACGGCGTACGGCCGGGGCAGCGACTGCGTCGACACGGCGATCAACACCTACCTCCTGGAAGGCACCCCTCCGCAAGACGGAAAGCGCTGCTCGCAGGCATGATCCAAGGGTGGTCGGAGCACCCCGGGAAACTGTGTAGACTTGGCGGCGCTGCTGCACCCAACATGGGTCTGCACGGCACGCCGCCTTAGCTCAGTTGGCCAGAGCAACGCACTCGTAATGCGTAGGTCTCGGGTTCGAATCCCGAAGGCGGCTCGGAATTACCCCAGGACTCACTCGCCGTGACCTGGGGTTTTTTCATGTCCGGAGAGTGCCGTGGGGCGAGCCAGCCGCCAGGCGGTCCAGGCGCCTGCCGTGACGGTGCCGGTCTGTGACAGGCCGGCCTCCGGAGCGGCCTCCGCGATCTCGCCGGGGTCCGCGTGGCCGGGCTTGCCGGGATTCGGGGTCAGGACCCAGATGTGGCCGTCGGCGGACAGCGGGTCGGCCGCCTCCGTCAGGATGTCGACGAGGTCGCCGTCCCCCTCCCGGAACCACAGGAGCGCGACATCGACCGGGCCCTCGTGGTCGTAACGGACAAGGCTCCGGCCGATGGTCTCCTCGACCGACTTCCGCAGGCTGTCGTCGACATCGTCATCCTCCCCGAGCTCCTGCACCACCATGCCGTTGGAGAACCCCAACCGGACGCCGTAGTCGCTTTCTTCCCGCGGCTCTTCCCGCGTCTCCTCCTGCTCGGAAGCCGATGTCATCGTGTCCTTCTTCTCTGTCGCGACGCCCACGCGTACCTCGCTCACCGAGCACTCTGCCGGAACCCGGGACGCGGGAGCCAGACCGCCTACAAGCAGGCAGGGGTGGCGGGTGCGGCGTGGGTCGGCGTAGAACCTTCGAAGATCTTGACGCCGGTCGAGGGAACAGCGAACCAGGGGGAAGTGTGAGCAGTACGGTCACGTCCGACGGCGGGGAGGAGCTCGTCGTCACCGAGCGGACCCGGTTGCGGCGGATGCGGGAGAAGGGGAGTCATCGGCGGGCCGATCTGGAGGCCGTGCTCGGGGCGGGGTTCCTCTGTCATCTCGGGGTCGTCGTCGACGGCACGCCGATGGTCGTGCCCACCGCGTACGGGGTGGACGGCGGGCAGTTGTACCTGCACGGTTCGGTCGCCAGCCGCAGTCTCGTCCAGGCACCCGACGCCCCCGTCTGCGTCACGGTCACCCATGTCGACGGGCTCGTCCTCGCCCGTTCCGTCTTCGAGCACGGCGTCAACTACCGCTGCGCGATGATCTACGGCGTTCCGCGCATCGTCACCGACCCGGACGAGAAACTGCGCGGTCTCCGGGCGCTCACCGAGCAGGGTTCCCCGGGACAGTGGGAGTACGTACGGCAGCCCAGCCGCAAGGAGCTGGCCGCGACCGCGGTCATCGCGCTCGACCTGACAGAGGCCTCGGTCAAGACCCGCAGCGGCCCGCCCGACGACGGTGACTCCGAGGACGCGGCGCTCGGTCTGTGGGCGGGGGTGCTGCCGGTCGTGACCACCTTCGGCGAGCCGGTCACCGACCCCGTCCTTCCCCCGGACTCCGTGCCGCCCGCCCACGTGGCCTCGCGCGCGGGGCGCCTGCTGGGAGAGTGAACCCCGGCTCAGACGGCTTCCGGCATCTCCTCCGCGTCCCGCAGCCGGTGTCTGGCGCGGCCCGCCAGGCGACGGGCGGCGACGGGGGCGTGCTCCAGTACCGGGGCGATCCTCTCGTACGGGACCTGGAACTCGTCGTGGAGGACGAACGCCAGCCGTTCCGGGGGTGTCAGGCCGTCCACGGCCACCGCGGGGGGTGCGGTCCCGGGGGCGGCCGGATCGGCATGGGCGTGTTCATGTGTCTCTCGGGCGCGGAGACGGGCCAGGCATGCCGCGGCCACGGCGATGGTCGGATCCTCCGACCATCGCCGTGTCCTCCTCGCGTCCGCGACCGCATCGTCGGCCTCCGGGAACGTGCCGAGCAGGCGGTACGCCACCGCCCGGAGGCGCGCCTCCGGAGCGGCGGGGGTGGGAGTGCCTGTGTGGGTGCCTGTGTCATCCACGGGTTTGACCTTCGAGGGGTTCGGTACGGGCGCGGACGCGCTCGCGTCTTCGGTCAGTCGCCGTGGCCGGTGCCTCCGCTGCCGAAGCCTCCGCTGGAGATCCCGCCCCACTTGCGCTTCTCCTCGCTCGGCGGCTCGGGCGAGGTCTCCGTGCCCGACGTGCCCGCGTTCTTGAGCTGGTACGGCATGAGCCGGTGCTCGCCGTCGTTCTGCGGCATCTCTACCGGCCTGCGGTATTCGGACATCTCACCGGGCAGCCGGTCCGTCTCCGGCCGGCGCGGGTGTTCGTCCGGCTTGGGTGTACGGGACTCGCGGTCTCGGACCCGGAACCCGAGCCAGACCGCCCCGATCAGTACGAAGACGACGACGAGTCCGGCGAGGAACTGTCCGAGGCCTGACTGCCAGACTCCCGCGGCCAGGGTCTGGGCTGCGCTGAGAGTGTTCATACAAGGGGATTACCCGATTCCGCTTCTTTGGATGCGTCCGCCGGGAGACGTCGGAAAAATCTCGGACGCGTGCTGAAACATTTCCGCGCCCCCGTCGCGTCAATGAGGTGTACGGCGACCACACCACGTGACCACGAGGGAATGGAGGGGTATGAGAAAGTCCCGCGCGGACGAGTTCATGGAGTTCGCCTCCGCACGCTCGGGTCAGCTGTTCCGCTCGGCGTGCCTGCTGACCAGCGGGGACACGCACCTCGCCGAGGACCTCACCCAGGAGACACTGGGCCGGATGTACGCCCTGTGGGGCCGCGTCGCCCGGATCGGCAACCCCGCCGCGTACGCCCAGACCGTGCTCGTCCGCACGTTTCTCAGCCACCAGCGGCGCCGCTCGGCGACCGAGCGCCCGCTCGGCGAACTGCCCGACCGCGCCCCCGACACCGGCGAGGATCCAGCGCTCCGGATCGCGCTGCTCGACGCGCTCGCCGGACTCGCACCGAAGGACCGTGCGGTCGTGGTGCTGCGGTACTGGGAGGACCGCAGCATCGAGGAGACCGCCGACGCCCTGCACGTCAGCTCCGCCGCGGTACGCACCCGTTCCGTACGAGCGCTCGGGAAGCTGCGGCAGCGGCTCGGGGGCAGCATCGCCGAGTTCGCCGCCCGCTGATCGCGGACGCGCCCGCGCTTGCGACCGCGCCTGCGCCCGCGCCGCGTCTGCACCTTCCGCACCGGCCGTCGGCGAGCGACGCACCCGCATCGTCCGTACCTCCCGCGCCACTTGCATTACCTGCATTACCTGCATCGCATGCACCAACCGCACCATGTGCACCACTCGCCCCACGTTCACCCACGTGCACCACCCCCTGGCCTTCCACCAACCGGAGACGGTGAATTCGACATGCCCCAGAACGCAGACCCCCAGCACGAGGGATTCGAGGAGGAGCTCGGCGCGGTCCTGCGCCGCACCGGTGACGGCTTCGCCGTGGACGACCGGCGCGAGCTGGTCGCGGGCGGCCTCCAGCGTGGTCGTCGCCGCCTGCTCCGCCGCCGCCTCGCGGTGACCGGCGGCGCCCTCGCCCTCGCCGCCATCGGCATCGGCATCGGCGGGGTGTACGGCGGCTCCCTGCTCTCGCCGACCGGCGCGCCGGAGCGCGTCTCCGTGGCGGGCGCCCCCACGGGTGCCAAGCCGACCGCCCGCGCCACGGACTCCGCCGAGACCGCGCCGAACGAGCCGAACCAGGGGCAGATCCCGGTCAAGCGCCTCGCGGCCGTCCTCCAGGCCAACACCCCGCCCGGCACGTGGGAGATCGACGACCTGGACGGCAAGGGCCAGTCCGTCCGAGGCGTCTACGACGACGGCAGGGGCAAGGCGGCCGTCTCCGTCGGCCTCTACCGTGCCGGCCCTACCGGCGAGGCGGGGGAGGACCAGGTGACGTGCCCCTCGAAGGCTCACGTCCCCTTCGACGACTGCTCCAGCGAGCGGCTGCCGAACGGCTCCCGGCTGATGGTCTTCCAGGGGTACGAGTACCCCGACAAGCGCGAGGAGACCAAGCAGTGGCGGGCGGTCCTGCTCACCAAGGACGGCTTCCTCATCGACGCAAGCGAGTACAACGCGCCCGCGGAGAAGGGCGCCGCGATCAGCCGGGAGAACCCGCCCTTCAGCCCCGCCCAGCTGAAGGCCCTCGTCACCGCCGACGCCTGGCAGGTGTTCCTCCAGCGGATCCCCGCCCTGCCCGAGACCAAGAGGCCGCCCGCCGCCGACCGGCCGCCGGGCGAACCGAGCGGCCCCGCCGTCCAGAGCACCCTGCTCCGCCTCCTGCCCAAGGGCCTCAAGGTCTCCGACAAGAGCGCGGACTCCGGCTACGGTTTCGCCGTCGTCGACGACGGCGAGGGCAAGAGCCTCGTCCAGATCAACATCCAGCCGAACATGGGGGACGTGGCCGGGGGCCTCTTCGGCAGCGGGGACGTCACCACCCTCCCCGACGGCCGCCTGGTCAAGCTCACCCAGCAGCCGGGTGAGAAGGGCGGCTCGGGCGTCGTGTGGTGGACCGTGGACACCATCACGCCGGACGGCTTCCGGGTCGTCGTCTCGGCCTTCAACACCGGCGCCCAGCACGAGGACGCCACGCGCGCCGAGCCCGCTCTGACCATGGAGCAGCTGAAGACGATCGCGCTCAGCACCGACTGGCTGCAGCTGCAGGAGCCGCCGAAGTAGGCGAGCGGGGGGATGGGCGGCGATACGGGGGGCGGGGGGCGATCGGGGGCCTGCCCCCCCCGTGCTGCGGGGTGGGGGGGCGATCGAGGGCCTGCCCCCGTGCTGCGGGGGCGGGAGGGCCCTGTCCCGCCGTGCTGCGGGGGGCGGGAGGGCCTGCCTTCCCGTACTGAGGGGGCCGGTCGGGGGCCTGCCCCGCCCGGTACTGAGGGGGCGGGCCGGTCGGGCCTGCCCCCCCCGGTACCGAGGGGGCCGGTCGGGGCCCTGCCCCCGTACTGCCGTGCCGGGGCCCCGTTCCCCCTGCCGCCGCGACTACTTGGCGTCCGCGTACCGCTCGACCGTGGTCGTCGTGAACGGGAACCGTACCGGGGTCTCACCGAAGGCGATCCGCCCCGCCTCGTCCCCGGCCGCGCGGATCGCCTCCGTGACCGCCTCCGCCTCCTCCGCCGGACAGTGCACGATCACCTCGTCGTGCTGGAAGAACACCAGCTCCGCCCGCATCCCCGCCAAGGACCGCCGCAGCGCCGCCAGCATCAACAGCGCCCAGTCGGCCGCGCTGCCCTGCACCACGAAGTTACGGGTGAACCGGCCCCGCGCCCGCGCGTTCCCCGACGCGTACCCGGGGACGAACTCGCCCTCCGCCGCGACCGGTTCACCGCCCTCCTGCGGCAGGCCGGCCTCCTCGTCGTCGCCCGCGCCCACCGCCCGGGGGCTGGTCCTGCCCAGCCAGGTCCGCACGAGCCGGCCCTCCTCGCCCGCCTTCGCCGCATCGTCGACATAGGCCACCGCGCGCGGGAAACGGCGCCGCAGCGCCGCCAGGTTCTTCAGGCCGTCGCCGCTGGTCTGCCCGTAGATCGCGCCCAGGAGCGCGATCTTGGCGTGATCGCGGTCGCCGGAGAACGCCCGGTCCGACAGGCGCGTGTACAGGTCGTCGGGGTGCCCCGCCACCTCCATCAGACCCCGGTCCCGCGAGATCGCGGCGAGCACCCGCGGCTCCATCTGGTCGGCGTCGGCCACCACCAGGCGCCAGCCCCGGTCCGCGACCACCGCCCGCCGGATCACCTTCGGGATCTGCAGCGCCCCGCCGCCGTTCGTCGTCCAGCGTCCGCTGACCGTGCCCCCCGGCAGGTACTCCGGCCGGAAACGTCCGTCGCGGACCCAGTCCTGGAGCCACGACCAGCCGTGCGCCGTCCAGATCCGGTACAGCTTCTTGTACGCGATCAGGGGCTCCACCGCCGGGTGGTCGATCTCCTCCAGCTCCCAACGGCGGGTCGACCGTAGCCGGACACCGGCCTGCGCGAAGGCCTTCACCACGTCGGCGGGCAGATCCGGCCGGACCCGGCGGCCGAACGCCGCGGACACCTCGTCCGCCAGCTCGGCGAGCCGGCGCGGCTCACCTCCGCCCGCGTACCGCTCGCCCAACAGCTCGTGCAGCAGGTCGCGGTGCACATCCGCACGCCACGGCAGACCCGCCCGGTGCATCTCGGCCGCCACCAGCATCCCCGCCGACTCGGCGGCCGTGAGCAGCCGCATCCTGCCCGGGTGCTCCGCCCGGTCGTGACGGCGCAGCTGCTCCGCGTACACCGCGAGGAGGCCGTCGAACGGAACGGAGACCACCGGGCGCGGCTCGAACAGGGAGTCCTGCGAGCCCGGCTCGGCGCCGCGCTGGGGCGGATCGGGGGGCACCGGCGCGTTCCGCAGGCGCGCCCAGGCCGCCGCCGCGGAACGGGGTTCGCCTAGGCGTCCCTCGTGGCCCAGGAGCAGCTGCTCGGCGTCCTCCATGTCGTAGCACCGCTCGACCCGGACGCCGGCGGCGAGCAGCCGGGGATACACCTCGGCCGTCGACCGCCACACCCAGCGGGCCACCTCGGGCCGCGCCCGCACGGCCGCCACCAGGTCCGGCTCGCGCCGCACCTCGCCTGCGGGCAGCCCGTCCGGGCCGAGGGCCACGAGCAGCGCGCCGTCGCCTTCGGCCTCGGGCGCGAGTGCCCACCTGTCGGTCATGGGTGCGAGTCTGGCACCCGGCACTGACACCCCGGGTGAGGCAAGCCGGACGACCGAGCGCCGGGCCTGGGCGGCGGTGCCCGCCGGGACGCCCGACCGACTGCGGGCGCCCGTCCGGGGCTCCGCGCCCCCGTGGGAGGTCTCGCCCACCGCCCCCCCGCCCACGCCCCTCGCTACGCCGCCGCGTGGAAGAGGGCGGCCGCTTCGCCTCGGGAGTCGACCGAGAGTTTGTTGAGGATGTTCGCGACGTGGAACTTCACCGTGGATTCGCTGATGTGCAGCTCCTCGGCGATCCGGCGGTTGCGGTGGCCGAGGGCCAGGTGGTGCAGGACCTCCACCTCTCGGTCGCCGAGGCCGGAGAGGGGGTGTGCCGCTTCGACCGGGGCCGCCGGTGCCGCCAGGGGGATCACGGCCGTGACCGTCGTGCCCCAGCCGGGGACGGCGTCCATGTCGAGCCGCCCGCCGAGCACGTCGAGCCGGTCCCGGATCGTGCCGGCGCCCAGGGCGCAGGGGGCGAGCGCGCCCGCGCCGTCGTCACGTACGGACGCCCGCAGCTCGTGTTCGGTCAGTTGCCAGCCGACGTGGATCCGGCGCACCGAGTCCTGTTCGAGGATGATCAGGAGCAGGGACCGTACGATCGCCCGCGCGCTGTGCGCCACGTCCGCCGCCAGTGACCGGTCCGAGTCCGGCGCCCCCAGGTCGAGCCGGACGTGGCTGTGCCGCAGCATCGGCCGCAGCTCGGCGGCGAGCCGCTCGAAGGCGGCCTGGGCGGGTTCCTCCGCGAGCGCCCGGTCCCGCCGCTGTTCGGCCCGCATCTCGATCAGCGCCGACGCGGCCAGGTCGGTCGCGGTCGTCCGGGCCGTCGTGTCGTCCAGGGCCCGGCTACGCAACACGCCGAGGACGCCGGACAGCGCCGCCGTGTGCGAGGCCGTCAGTTCCGCGATGACCCGGGCCCGGGTGTCGGCCGCCGCCCGCGAACGGGCGAGGGCTCCCGGCAGCGCCTCCGTCGCGAACCGGTCGAAGTGCCCCGACACCAGGTCCCACAGGGCCTGCGCCACGGTGAGCGCGGCCGAGTCCACGGGGACGGCGTCGTCCTCCCGTACGAGCACGAGCACCGCCCCGCGCACGGTCGCGTGGCTCGTGACGGCGACGACCTGCCGCTGCCGACCACCGAGCGTCGCCGTGCCCTGCCAGGGGCTCCCGGGCACGCCCGCCGCGAGCAGCGGCGCCAGGTCGGCTGCCGTCAGCAGCTCCGTGCCACCGAGTGTCTTGAAGGGCGAGTGGGCGCAGTGGGTGGAGAGTTCGGCCGCGTCCACGTGCGGGACGAAGGGGGCGAGGGCCGCCGAGACCTCGGGGAGGATCTGCCCGAGAGGCTGCCGGATGATCTCGTACGCCGTGGTCAGCGTGAGCGCGTCCATGCGGTCGAGCGTACGCGGGGAGGGTCGGTTCGCGGCCGGTCTTTCGGCCAGGTGGCACTGGCCGTTGGGAGGGCGGGGTGCGGCTCCTGGAGGCCGCAGGCTTGGGCTCGTCGAAGAGCGGGAACCGCGAACGAGCAGCTGTGGAGGCTGAGATGGAAGCCATCGTGTACGAGGAGTTCGGCGGTCCCGAGGTGCTGCGCCACGCGACCGGCGTCACCGTACCGGAGCCCGGTCCCGGCGAGGTCCGCGTCAGGGTCGCGGCCGTCGGGCTCAACCCGCTGGACTGGAAGCGCCGGCACGGCTGGGTGGAGGAGTTCTACCCGACGACCTTCCCGGCAGTCCCCGGCCTGGAGTTCGCCGGCACCGTCGACAAGCTCGGCGAGGGCGTCACCGACCTGGCCGTCGGCGACGAGGTCCTCGGCTGGACGAAGACCGGCGCCTACGCCCAGTACGCCATCGCCGACCTCGTCGTGCCCAAGCCCGCCGGGCTCTCCTGGGCGTCCGCCGCGAGCCTCCCGGTGGCGGCGGAGACCGCACAGCGCGTCCTGGACCTGATCGGCGTCCGGCCCGGGGAGACGCTGTTCCTGCACGGTGCGGCGGGCGTCGTCGGTTCCGTGGGCGTGCAGCTCGCCGTCGCGGCCGGGGTCACGGTGATCGGCAGCGCGTCCGAGTCCAACCACGCCTACCTGCGCGAACTCGGCGCGATACCCGTGACATACGGCGACGGTCTGGCCGACCGGGTCCGGGCCGCCGCGCCCGACGGCGTCGACGCCGTCTTCGACGCGGTGGGCCACGGGGTCCTGCCGGTCGCGATCGAGCTCCTCGGCGGGAAGGACGCGGCGAAGGAGCGGATCGCGACGATCGCGGACCTCGACGCCGAGGAGCACGGCATCGTCTTCACGGGGGTCATGGGCGACCCGGACGCGGTACGGGCCGGACTCACGGCCCACGCGCGCGCGGCGGCGGCGGGGACCCTCGCGGTCCGGCTCGCCGACACGCTCCCCCTGAAGGAGGCGGCGCGAGCCCAGGAGTTGAGTCAGTCGGGGCATGTACGGGGCAAGTTGGTCCTGATCCCGTAGGGGAGATCGGGGTGGGCGCCGGATTCGCGCCGGGTTCGCCCCGGGTTCGCTTCGGGAGCGATCCGGATCTGCTCCGGGTGGGATCCGGGTCCGCTCCGGGTCCGCTCCGGGTGGGATCCGGGTGCGGGAGGGGGGCGGGGTGGGCCGGGGTGGGAAGATCCCTGACCTGACCTGACCTGACCTGCTGACCTGACCTGACTTGACCTGCGAGTGCTGGATCCGACCGTGGAAGGCGACGACGATGTACGCGATATCCCTGGGTGACGACGGCGCGGAGCTGCGTCCGCTCGAACCGTGGCAGGCCGACGAGTTCCTGGCGCACATGGACCGGGGCCGGGAGTTCATCGGCGCCCGCAACGGCCTTCCTGACGTCGTCACGGACCTGGAGTCCAGCCGCGCCTTCCTCCGGCTGTACGCGGAGAAGACGGCCACCGACTCGGGGCGCATCCACGGCATCTGGTCCGACGGCACCCTCGTCGGCGCGGTGATCCTGCGGAGGCTGGACCCGGGCGCCGGCACGGCCGAGGCGGGCTGCTGGCTGGAGCCGGCGGCCGTCGGCAAGGGCCTGGTGACCCGCGCGGCGCGGGCGCTCGTCGACTGGGCGATCGAGGTGCGGGGGATCCACCGGGTGGAGTGGGTGGTGTCATCCGACAACGAGCCGAGCATCGCGGTGGCCCGACGGCTCGGCATGAGCAGGGACGCGGTCCTGAGGGAGAGCCTCTCCTACCGGGGGCGACTCCACGACGAGGAGGTCTGGTCGGTCCTCGCCCCGGAGTGGAGAGCGGCGAAGTCCGCGTCCATGGCGGCGGGAGGGGGAACGGCGGGGAGCTGAGCCGGAGGCCAGGTGTCCTGCGGCGGGGGGACGACCGGACCTGAACCGCACCGGGGGCGTGCGCCGGGCGGGGGACGGGGGCGCGCGTGGACGGGGGTCAGGCGCGCCCCGAACCGGGTCCGCGGGGCGGGTGATCCCGGGCCTCGCGCGTTGGGGCGGTGACGCCACCGCCGACACGAACCCCGCCGCCGCCCTCCCAGGCCACGCGCGGGTGGGGCGGTGGCCCGGCTCCGACCCCGGCCACCGCCCCGTCCGTCCACCTTCGCCGTTCAGCGCGTCAGGCGCCACGCGGGGAGGGCCGACGCGGCGACCGCGACCGTCGCGCACACGCCCGCCGCCGTGCCGACCGTGGCCCACGGCAGGGCCAGGGCCACCGGGGCCGAGAGGGCGGCCAGGCCCGCTCCCAGGGTGCCCAGGACGAGGGCGGTCACCGCGAGGCCGAGGACGGTGCCGATCGCGACGGCGAGCGTCGCCTCGCCCGTCACCACCCGCAGGATCTGGGCCCGGGTGGCCCCGGCGAGCCGCAGCGAGGACAGTTCCCCGCCGCGTACGGAGGTCGCCATGAGCAGGGTGTTGGCCAGGCCGATCACCGTGTAGACGAGGGCGATGCCGAGGACGAGGAGCATGCCGAGCCGTTTCTGCGGGGAGTCGCCCGCCCCGTGCTCGGCTCCGGCCCACGCGTCGGCGGTCCTGACGGTGCCGCCGCCGGCCTCGAGGGCCCGGACGGTGGCCGCCCCTCCGCCGCGTGCCTCGATCCGGTCGGGGGCGTAGCCGGGGGCGTTCGCGCGGGTGACGTACGGGCCGTTGTCGCCGGTGCCCGGGGCGAGGACGGCCACCACCCGCAGCCGTACCGGGCCGCTCCCGTCCGCGCGCCAGACCTCGACGGTCTCGCCCACCCGGCGCCGTTCGAACTCCTCGTTCACCACGATCGACCGGTCGTCGAGGTCCCGCAGATCACCGGCGGCCACGGGCAGCCGCGCCAGTTCGGCGAAGGCCGCCGGGTCGCCGACCGCCCGCGCCCCGTACCTGACGACGGCCTCGGCCCCGTCCCGTACGAACACGGAGGTGGCCCCCGTGGCGGACACGACCGCCCCGGGCGGTGCCGCCACGGGCCGTAGGTTCGCGCCGGTCACGACGTACTCGGCGGCCGTCTGCTCCCGTGCCTCCACCCCCTTCGTCCGCGTGATGCTCGTCGCCGAGCCGAAGAGCGTCCCGGCGAGCGCCACGGTCACGAGGACGGGAGCGGCGACGGCGGCGGTACGGCGTACGGAGGCCGCGCTGTTCTCCCGTACCAGCGTCCCCACCGCGCCCCGCAGCCGCAGCAGCCGGGCCACCGGCCGGACGAACAGCGGGGAGAGCAGGGCGACACCGGTGATCAGGAGCATCGGAAGGGTCGTGTACGTCTTCCGCTTGAGCAGCGCGGAGGGGTCCGTGAGGCACGTCCAGGCGAGGAGCCCCAGGCCCGAGAGCAGCAGTCCCGTGCCGAGCAGGGCGCGGCCGAGCGGCAGGGCGCCGGCGTCGACGTCCGACTCGCGGAGCGCGGCCGTCGGCCCGATCCTCCCGGCGCGCCGGGACGCGGCGACGGCCCCGGCGACGGCGACCGTCAGGCCCGTCCAGAAGGCGATGTGGAAGGGCCAGACGGGCCCGCCGACCGTGAACCACCCGGGTGCGAGGCCGCCGTCGACGAGGGTCCGTGCCAGCAGGGGCGCGCCCAGGGCGCCGAGCGTGCAACCGGCCCCCGAGGCGAGGACGCCCAGCGCCGTGGCCTCGGCGAGGAGGAGCCGCCTGATCTGTCCGGGGGTGGCCCCGGCTGTCCTGAGCAGCCCGAACTCGCGGCGGCGCAGTGCCACGGCGAAGGCGAACGTGGAGGCGACGACGAAGACGGAGACGAAGGCGGTGACGCCGCCGGAGGTGCCGAGGAGGGCGTTGAGGCCGACGAGCGCGTCGGCGTCCCGCTCGGGTCCGGGGTCGGCCTGCCGCCGCTCGCCGCCGGTGAGGACGCGGGCGCGGTCGCCGACGAGAGCGCGGACCTCGGCGGCTGGGGCGTCGACCCCGACGGCGTCGGGCCGGCCGGAGGCGGCGGCGGACTCTGACCCGGACTCCGACCCGGACCCGGACTCCGACCCGGACCCGGACTCCGACCCGGACCCGGACTCCGACCCGGACCCGGACCCGGGCTCGGGCTTGGGCTCGGGCAAGGTGACGGTCCACCGGGCGCGGAGTTCGCGCAGCAGTTCTCTGTCCACAGGCTGTGGACGGTCGAGGCGATGTGTCACGGAACCGGTCCCGGGCCCGCGCCGGACGCCGAGCGTCAGCCGGTCCTGACCCTGCACGACGACGGGCGAGGAGGCGAACCGCTGGGGAGAACGCTCGGGCGGGTCGAACGTGGCGGAGAGGCCGAGCCCCATGGTCGCGAGCAGCCCGACACCGAGGGCGAGGGCGACGAACCCACCGACGAAGGAGGCCCACCGGGCCCGGAGCCCGGACAGGACGACGGTCAGCACGAGGGCCTCCCGGGGGTGGCGGCGTGGTCGGTGGGGGCGCAACCCGCCTCGACCCGTACCACCGTCTCCGTCTCCAGAGCCGTCATCCGCGCCGTGACCGTCTGAACCGTCGGGGCCCGCAGTTCCCCCGCCACGCGTCCGTCCACCAGGAAGACCACCCGGTCCGCGCGGGCCGCCGCCACCGGGTCGTGGGTGACCATGACGAACGTCTGCCCGTCCCGGTCGACCAGCTCCCGCAGCATGTCGAGCACCTCGCGGCTCGTCGTCGAGTCGAGCGCACCGGTCGGCTCGTCGCCGAAGAGGACGGCCGGGCGGGTGATCAACGCGCGCGCGAGGGCGACCCGTTGCTGCTGGCCACCGGAGAGCTCCCCGGGCCGGTGCCGTTCCCGCCCCGCGAGCCCGACGCGGGCCAGCGCCTCCCGTACCTCGGTGCGGGACGGGCGGCTGCCCGCGAGCCGGAGGGGGAGGGCCACGTTCTGCGCGGCCGTCAGGGAGGGCAGCAGGTTGAAGGACTGGAAGACGAAACCGATCCGGTCCCGCCGCAGCAGGGTCAGGCGCCGCTCGCTCAGCCCTTGGAGGGCGGTGCCGCCGACCTCCACCCGCCCGGCGGTGGGCCGGTCGAGCCCGGCCGCGCACTGGAGCAGCGTGGACTTGCCGGAGCCGGAAGGGCCCATGACGGCGGTGAAGGTCCCGGCGTGGAAGTCGAGGTCGACGCCGTCGAGGGCGCGGACGTCCCGGTGGTGCCGGGTGAGTCCCCGCAGCCGTACGGCAGGGGCGGCCGCATCGGCAGGGGCGGGGTCAGTGGGGGTGGCGGTGGTCGTCGGCGTCATGGCTCAAGCGAACCGTTTCCGCCGCCACCGATCACGACCACTGGCGGGCGTCCCGGAGGTATGCCTGGCCCTACCCCTCGCGTACCGCCTGCACGAACACGTCGAGCGCGTCGAGGGGTTCGCGACCGCCGAGCAGCGTCCGCAGGTCGCTCTCGACCCCCGTACCGTCCAGGAAGCCGTGGGCGATCGCCGAGTACGTGCTCGCCAGCATCGGCACCTGGAAGGGCGCGGCCCCGGAGGCGGCGACGGCGGTGCGGGCGTCCGCGAGCGTGCCCGGGGCGTACGTGGCGCCCAGGGCCGTCGCGAGGTCGGCGCCGCCGAGGGGGCGCTCGCCGACGAGTTCGTACACCCGGTTCCGGTGGGAGGCCGGGTCCGTCGCCACGGAGACGGCGATGTCGGCGAGGTCCGCGCGGGCGACGGCGGCGAGGCGGCCGTCGCCGAGGGGGCCGGTGATCCGGTTGTCGGCGTCGGGTGCGGCGATCCAGGTGAGGAGCTCGGCGTAGAGGCCGTTGCGGAGGATCGTCCAGTCGAGGGCGGTGGAGTGCCGCAGCCGCCGCTCGGTCCAGCGGTGCGCGAGCGCGTACGTGAGGTGGTCGCCGTCGCCGGAGAGGCTCGTGTACACGACGTGCCGGACGCCCGCCCGCTCGGCGGCCGAGATCGCGGCCTCGTGCCGGGTGACGACCGTGTCGTCCTCGCCGTGACCGGCGGATATCAGCAGCAGCGTGTCCACCCAGGCGAAGGCCTCCGGCAGGGTCTCGGGCGCGTCGAAGTCGAGGCGCCGGGTGCCGGGCAGCCCCGCGCGCGTACCGAGGACGACGTCGTCCCGGCCGTCGAGCCGTTCCGCGACGAGCGAGCCGAGAGCGCCGGATACACCGGTGACGAGCAGCATGTTCTCCCCCAGGGGTCGAGATGGCTGAGACCATCGTGGGGGGACGGGGAAGATCGCGTAAGGAGGCACATCGATGTCCGAGGGGCACACGGAGGTAACCGCCGAACCCTTGGTGAGCTGCGCGGAGGAGTGCGGGGTACGGGACGTCCAGGACCGACTCGGCGACAAGTGGACCGTGCACGTGGTCGTCGAACTCGCGCCGGGGCCGCGCCGGTTCAGGGAACTCCAGCGGCTGGTCACCGGAGTCTCGCAGCGGATGCTGACCCTGACCCTGCGCCGCCTCGAACGGGACGGCCTCGTCTCGCGGACGGTCTACCCGACGACGCCGCCGCAGGTGGAGTACGCGCTGACGGAGACCGGCCACAGCATGACCCACCTGATCAAGCAGCTCGTCGACTGGTCGCTCGACCACCGGGCGGTGATCGCCCGGTCACGGGAGGAGTGGGACGTGAGGGACACGAGGGCCGCCGGGGGCGTGCGGGCCCCCAACGACACCAGCGGTTCCCACGGCTCCAGCGGCACCCGTATCGACGCGAAGGGCTCGGCGTGAGTTCCGGCACCGGCACCACCGTCGACAAGGCCTTCGAGGCGCTGTACGCGCGCGATGACGGGTCGCTCGACACGGCTGCGTCGCTGCTGGCCGCCGACCGGTCCGCCGACGCGGAACTGGCACGCCGTGGCGAGGAGTTCGTACGGACGCTGTGGACGCGGGGCTGGCAGCCGGCGGACCTGGTCCGCATCGCCCGCCGGGACCTGGCGGACGAGCACCTCCGGGTCCTCACCGGGCTGATCCGGTCCGAGACCGAGCGGTACGGGACGCTGCCGCGCCGCTGGCGGGCTCAGCTCGACGAGCTGGACGCCACCCCCGGCCGGCCGACGGACCGCTTCTCGTACGCGACGACCGTCCTGGAGCTGTACCGGCTCCTGGTCCGGCTGCCGCGCCTGGACGCGGTCGGGCCGGTTCCCGGGGAGGCGCTGCCGCCTGAGGCGGCCGGGGAGCCCCGGATGCTCTCGCGGATCAGGGCGTTGCTCGCGAAGGCGGAGGCGACGGGGTACCCGGAGGAGGCGGAGGCGCTGACCGCCAAGGCGCAGGAGCTGATGGCGCGGCACAGCCTGGACGAGGCGACGCTCGCGGCGGGCGCGCCGTCACCGGAGACACCGGGGGCGATCAGGATCGGGGTGGAGGCGCCGTACGAGCAGGCGAAGGCGATCCTGCTCGACGCGGTGGCGTCGGCGAACCACTGCCGGGCGGTGTGGAACGAGGCGTACGCCTTCTCGACGGTGATCGGCTTCGAGGGGGACCTCGATCCGGTGGAGCTGCTGTACACGTCGCTGCTCGTGCAGGGGACGGCGGCGATGACCCGGGCGGAGGCGGAGCAGCGGGCCGGCGGGCGCAAGCGCACGAAGTCGTTCCGGCAGTCGTTCCTGCTGGCGTACGCGAACCGGTTGGGCGCCCGTCTCTCCGCGACGTCCCGCCGGGTGGCGGCCGAGGCTCCGACGCTCCTCCCGGCCCTCGCTTCCCGCGACCTCGCGGTCACGGCCCGCACGGACGAACTCTTCCCGGAGACGCGGACGACCCGGGTCCGGGCGGCCTGGGACGAGGCGGGCTGGACACACGGCGAAACGGCGGCGGACAGAGCGGGCCTGCACCCGGGACGCCGGGGCGTGGGGGGCTGAGCGGAGCCCCCGGGGCTGAGCGGGGCGTACGGGCCGCGGGGTGTACGGGGGCTGAGCGGCGCGTGCAGGTTGGCAGGGCGTCCCCCCGAGCGGGGGGGCATGGGGGGACGCCCGCCCCCTGGTGGTACGGGCCGAAATGGCCGCTTATGACCCGATCGTGGATACCCTCGGGCCATGAGTTGGCTCCGGGCCCCGAAGGAGACCGCGGCGCCCCTCCCCTGCCGGCCGCCGCGACCCTCGCCGAGTCCCTGCGCCGGGCGACGGAACGGGGCGCGAGGGAGGTACGGGAGCGCGGGGAACCGCGCGGGGACGACCTGCGCGAGACGCTGGACGCCTGGTCGGCCGACCCGCCGGACCGCTTCCTGCTGCACAAGAGTGCCGCGCTGCTCCTGGAGGCCCTCGACGAGGTCACGACGCCCCTGATGGCCTCCACGCGGGCGCGTTGAGCCCCGGTGCGTCCACCGATCCGGCCCGAGACGGTCGGCAGCCGCCGGGCACTCCGCCTCCGCCCCGCGATGCCCGGCTCACCACGATCAGGCCCTCACCACGAAGCCTTCCGTACGCCCGGCAGGAACCCGGCGTGCGCCTGCCCCCTGACCCGGATCCTGGAGAGGCCGAACTTCCGCAGATGCCCGCGGGGCCGGCCGTCCACGGCGTCCCGGTTGCGGACGCGGGTGGCGCTGGCGTCCCGCGGCTGCCGGGCCAGTTCGCGTACCGCCGCCTCGCGCTCGTCGGCTGGTGTGCCGGGGCGGCGGATGGTCTCCTTCAGCTCGGCCCGCCGCTGGGCGTACCGCGCCACGACCGTCTTCCGGCGCTCGTTGCGTGCGATCTTGCTGCGCTTGGCCATCAGACCTTCACCCCGCGTGCCCGGATGCGGGCCACGGCGGCCTCGACGCCGATCGTGTCGACGGTCTTGATCGCGCGGGCGCTGAGAGTGAGCCGGACGTACCGGCCCTCACCGGGCAGCCAGTAGCGCTTCTGCTGGATGTTGGGGTCGAAGCGGCGTGAGGTGCGCCGGTGGGAGTGCGAGATCCGGTTGCCGAATCCGGGGCGCGCTCCGGTCAGCTGGCAGTGGGCGGACACGGGTGACCTGCCTCTCCGGGAGAGTATTGGAAATGGGAACCGTTTTCATTTACTCTACACATCATGGCACGCAACGAACTCCGTCCCGTCATCAAGCTCCGGTCCACCGCCGGCACCGGCTTCACCTACGTCACCCGCAAGAACCGCCGCAACGACCCCGACCGTCTGACCCTGCGCAAGTTCGACCCGATCGCCCGGCGGCACGTCGACTTCCGGGAGGAGCGCTGAGCGCCCCGGGCCGGGTGGTCGCCACCGGGAAAGCCTGACGTCGTGCGGCGGTCGATTCCGGCATACTCGCTGGTGGCACGCTGAGTCGCGTAGCCGCTACGCCACCCCCCGTGCACGTGCATCTGCTCATGCAGGGGCATATGAACACAGCTATGATCCGAGGAAGTTGACACGTGCATCAAGCAACTCGGGGAGCTACCAGTGCATCATGCGCATCGCGCGTACAACGGCATGGCGGCCACGGAGCTGCGAGGCGTCGTGTGGCAGAAGAGCCGGCACAGCAACTCCCAGGGATCCTGCGTGGAGTTCGCCAAACTGCCGGGGGGAAACGTCGCCGTACGCAACTCGCGCCACCCCGAGGGTCCCGCGCTCGTCTACACGCCCGCGGAGATACAGGCGCTCCTGCTGGGCGTGAAGGACGGGGAGTTCGACCACCTGGTGTGAGGCCGGCGACGGCCACGCACAGGAGAAGGGCCCCGGCACGCGCCGGGGCCCTTCTCGTACGTACCGTGTCCCTGCGCCGGCCCGTGGGAGCTACTCCCGCGTCCCCGCGCCGGCCCGTGGGGGCTACTCCGGACCGACCCGGAACAGCGCCCACACCACCTTGCCCCGCAGCGTGCCGGCGAGCGGGTGCCACCCCCAGCTGTCGCTGAACGAGTCCACCAGGAACAGCCCGCGGCCCGACTCGGCGGCGAAGTCCTCCTCGCCGTCGCGCGCCTCCGGGCTCTCCTGGCTCGGGTCGCGCACGGCGCACACCAGGCGTGAGGACCAGCGCATCAGGTGCAGCCGAACCGGTGGGTTCTGGCCTTCGTCCTGGGACGCGTCGGCGGGTACCGCGTGGCGGAGCGCGTTGGTGACGAGCTCGGAGACGACCAGGGCCACGTCGTCGAAGCGCTCGGACAGCTCCCAGCGGTCCAGGGTCGCGCTGGTGAACTTCCGGGCCCCCCGCACGGCTTCGTACCGCGCGGGCAGCGCGCAGGATGCGGAGGTGGAGACGGCGCCGGGATCGATCGGCGGAAGGCCCTGCCGTAACGGCTCGAGCACGGTCGATCCATTGGTCCCCATGCGAGGCACTCCCGGGAATCGCGACTGTGGTGCGACAACACGACAACACGAACGAGTACGCGGCTGCGCGGGCCCCATGGTTCCGAATGCGCCCACTGGATGCAAGGGCAGATGCACGTGCACGCGCCGGACCTGTCCGTTCACGTGCTGAATCTGGGGATAAGTCTTCCACTCGTTGAGGGGAACTTTCCGCGAAGTGGGTGCGGAGTGCCCGCGACTGCCCGGATCTCGCCGTCTTTCCGTAATCGCCTGTGTACGCGCTGAAGCGTTTGGTGGCAGAATCCGGGGCTCGACGGGGGCTCGACACCGTAAGGGGAGGCTGGGAGCCGTGACCGCAGGCGAATCGGGCGGGGCGAGCGGGAGTGTGGTGCGGCGCATCCTGCTGGGCTCACAGCTGAGGCGGTTGCGCGAGTCGCGCGGGATCACCCGCGAGGCGGCCGGCTATTCCATCCGCGCGTCCGAATCCAAGATCAGCCGCATGGAGTTGGGACGGGTGAGCTTCAAGGCCAGGGACGTCGAGGATCTGCTCACGCTGTACGGGGTCGGTGACGAGGCCGAGCGCGGCGCGCTCCTCGGGCTCGCCCGCGAGGCCAACGTGGCCGGCTGGTGGCACAGCTTCGGCGACGTCCTGCCCGGATGGTTCCAGACGTACATCGGTCTGGAGGGCGCCGCCTCCCACATCCGCGCCTACGAAGTGCAGTTCGTCCACGGCCTGCTGCAGACCGAGGCGTACGCCCAGGCCGTCGTCACCCGGGGCATGCCGGGCGCCTCGGCCGCCGAGATCGACCGACGGGTCGCCCTGCGCCTCGAACGGCAGAAGGTCCTCGTCTCCGAGCGCGCCCCGCAGTTCCACGCGGTCCTCGACGAGGCCGCCCTGCGCCGGCCCTACGGCGACCGGTCCGTCATGCGGGGCCAGTTGAGGCACCTCATCGAGGTCTCCGAGCACCCGGGCGTCACCCTCCAGATCATGCCCTTCAGCTTCGGCGGCCACGCCGGCGAGAGCGGCGCCTTCACGATGCTGCGCTTCCCCGAGTCCGACCTCTCCGACATCGTCTACCTGGAGCAACTCACCAGCGCCCTCTACCTCGACAAGGCCGAGGAGGTCGCCCAGTACCAGCGGGTGATGGAGCGACTCCAGGCGGACGGGCCGGATCCGGCCGAAAGTCGTGATCTTCTCCGGGGGCTCCTTCAACTCTCCTGACACATCAGTACGATGACGTGACATCAGTTCCGACGTCACTTCTGTCATCCGTGCAGAGGTCGAGCGGGTAGAGGGGTCTCGTTCCATGTCGCACTTCACCGACCTGGCCCACCAGTACATCGACGGCGAGTGGAAGCCCGGCAGCGGCTCCTGGGACATCATCGACTTCAACCCCTACACGGGGGAGAAGCTCGCGTCGATCACCGTGGCCACCGCCGGCGAGGTCGACCGCGCCTACCGGGCCGCCGAGCGCGCCCAGGCCGCGTGGGCCGAGACCAACCCGTACACGCGCCGGCTCGTCTTCGAGCGCGCCCTCAGGATCGTCGAGGACCGCGAGGAGGAGATCGCCGGGACGATCATCGCCGAGCTCGGCGGCACCCGACTCAAGGCCGCCTTCGAGCTGCACCTCGCCAAGGAGTTCCTGCGCGAGGCGGTGCAGCTGGCGCTGCGCCCCGAGGGCCGCATCCTGCCGTCCCCGGTCGACGGCAAGGAGAACCGCGTCTACCGCCTCCCGGTCGGCGTCGTCGGCGTCATCTCGCCCTTCAACTTCCCCTTCCTCCTCTCGATCAAGTCGGTCGCGCCCGCGCTCGCGCTCGGCAACGCGGTCGTCCTCAAGCCGCACCAGAACACCCCGATCTGCGGCGGCACCCTCGTCGCCAAGGTCCTGGAGGAGGCCGGCCTGCCCGCCGGCCTGCTGAACGTCGTCGTCACCGACATCGCCGAGATCGGCGACGCGCTCCTGACCCATCCGATCCCGAAGGTCATCTCCTTCACCGGCTCCGACAAGGTCGGCCGCCACGTCGCCACGGTCTGCGCGCAGAACTTCAAGCACGCCGTCCTCGAACTCGGCGGCAACAGCGCCCTGATCGTCCTCGACGACGCCGACGTCGACTACGCCGTGGACGCGGCCGTCTTCAGCCGCTTCGTGCACCAGGGCCAGGTCTGCATGGCGGCCAACCGCATCCTGGTGGACCGCACCCTGGAGCAGGAGTTCACCGAGAAGTTCGTCGCGAAGGTGAAGACCCTGCGCGTCGGCGACCCGGCCGACCCCGCCACCCACATCGGTCCGCTCATCAACTCCCAGCAGGCGGAGGCCGTCTCCTCGCTCGTCGACCAGACGGTGGCGGCCGGCGCGACGGCGCTGCTGCACGGCACGGTGGACGGCAATCTCGTCTCCCCGTCCGTCCTCACCGGCTTCGCCCCCGACGCCCCGGTCCTCGGCCAGGAGATCTTCGGTCCGGTCGCCCTGATCGTCCCGTTCGACGGCGAGGAGGAGGCCGTACGGATCGCCAACGACACCCCGTACGGGCTCAGCGGCGCCGTCCACACCGGGGACGTCGAGCGGGGCGTACGGATCGCCAAGCGCATCCACACCGGCATGATCCACATCAACGACGGCACGGTGCACGACGAGCCGATCGTGCCCTTCGGCGGCGAGAAGCATTCGGGTGTCGGCCGGCTCAACGGCGAGGCGATGGTCGAGAGCTTCACCACCCAGAAGTGGATCTCGATCCAGCACGGCCGGAGTCAGTTCCCCTTCTGATCCCCCTTGCGGACCGTGGATGTCCGCAAGCCTCCGTAGCGTGGTCGGTGTCGAGAAGGTCCACGGACACCGACACCGATACGGACGTACGGAAGGCGGACACCATGGTGGCTCTTGTTCCCACGGATACCCACGGCGACGAGCGCGGCGCGCTCCTCAACTTCATCGAGGCCCAGCGCGCCGCGATCCGCCGCTCCCTCCTCGGGCTCACCGAGGAGCAGGCGGCGAGTCACCCCAGCGCCAGCGAGCTCAGCCTTTCCGGCCTGCTCAAGCACGTCGCCGAGGTCGAGCTGAGCTGGCTCCGGCTGGCCCAGCAGGCGCCGAACGAGAGGCAGCGCACCCAGGAGACCTGGGGCGACGGCTTCCGGCTCATGGGCGGGGAGACGATCCAGGAGATCGTCGACTTCTGGGCGGGCGTGGCGAAGGAGACCGAGGAGTTCGTCCGGTCCGTGCCCAGCCTGGACGACACCTTTCCCCTCCCCGTGGCGCCCTGGTTTCCCGAGGACGGGCGGGTCTCGATCCGCTGGATGCTGCTCCACCTGGTCCAGGAGGCGGCCCGGCACGCCGGGCACGCGGACATCATCCGGGAGTCCCTGGACGGCAAGGGCTCCTTCGAACTCATCGCGGCGGAGCAGGGCCGGGGCTGAGTCCCGGCCGCCCCGCGCGCGTACCCTGGTCAAAATTGACTAGGAGGTACGTGGGATGTCGGCGATCCGTCTTCTCGTCCTGGGCGCGGTGAAGCAGCACGGCCGCGCCCACGGCTACCAGGTGCGCAACGACCTGGAGTTCTGGGGCGCGCACGAGTGGTCCCATGCCAAGCCCGGCTCGATCTACCACGCGCTGAAGCAGATGGCGAAGCAGGGGCTGCTTCACGCGCACGAGGTGGCGCCGAGCGCCGTCGGCGGGCCGCCGCGCGTCGAGTACGAGCTGACGGACCGCGGTACGGAGGAGTACTTCGCGCTGCTGCGCGAGGCGCTGACCACGTACGACCAGAAGATGGACGTCCTGTCGGCGGGCATCGGCTTCATCGTGGACCTGCCCCGGGAGGAGGCGGCGGAGCTGCTGCGGCGGCGGGTGCGGGCGCTCGACGAGTGGCGGGCGGCCGTCACCGAGTACTACACGCCGGAGGGCGGCCCCGGTCAGCTCGGCCACATCGGCGAGATCATGCACATGTGGGTCCACTCGGCCGACGCCGGCAAGGAGTGGACGCTCGGCCTGATCGAGCGGATCGAGGGCGGGGCGTACGTCTTCGCGGGTGAGGGGGAGCCCTTCGTGGGCGTGCTGGCCGAGGGGCAGGAGAACCCCTTCGCTTGACCCCTTCCCGGCCTGAGCGGGAACGCGGCGGCGACGGTACTAATCAAGTTTGACTAAATCGCGATAAGGGCATAACTTCCTCCGTCGGCGGCGAGTGGTCAAATTTGACTACGAATATTTCTGGAGGAATCGACATGACGGCGGACGCGATCCTCGTGGAAGGCGCACGCAAGCGGTACGGCGAGAAGGACGCCCTGGCCGGCCTCGACCTGACCGTCGGGCGCGGCACCGTCCACGGTCTGCTCGGCCCCAACGGCGCGGGCAAGACCACGACGGTACGGATCCTGGCCACCCTCCTGCGCCACGACGAGGGCCTGGTGCGGGTGGCGGGGCACGACGTACGCACCGAGGCCCGGGAGGTACGGCGGCGGATCGGGCTGCTCGGGCAGCACGCGGCCCTCGACGAGGAGCTGGGCGGCCGGCAGAACCTGGAGATGTTCGGCAGGCTCCACCACCTGGGCGCGCGCCGCGCCGGGGCACGGGCCGACGAGCTCCTGGAGCGCTTCGGCCTCACCGACACCGGCCGCAAGCCGGTCAAGCAGTTCAGCGGCGGCATGCGGCGGCGGCTCGACCTGGCCGCCTCGCTGATCACGGAGCCCGAGGTGCTGTTCCTCGACGAACCGACGACCGGACTCGATCCACGGGGCCGCGGCGAGGTCTGGGAGTCGGTGCGCTCCCTGGTCGGCGGGGGCACCACGGTGCTCCTCACCACGCAGTACCTGGAGGAGGCCGATCGGCTCGCCGACCGGATCTCGGTCGTGGACCAGGGCCGTGTCGTGGCGGACGGCACGGTCGACGAGCTCAAGACCCGGGTCGGCATGGACCGCATCGACGTGGTCGTACGGGACGGGGCGCGACTCGACGAGGCGGCGGCCCTGCTGCCCGCCGCGCGATCCGAGGTGACCGTCGACGCGGACCGGCGGCGGCTCAGCGTGCCGGTCGCGGACCGGATGGCCTCGCTCGCCGAGACGGTGAGGGCGCTCGGGGCGGCGGGGATCGAGGCGGAGGACATCGCGCTGCGGCGGCCGACGCTGGACGAGGTCTTCCTGCACCTGACATCGCGCGAGGCGGCCCCCGGTGCGGGCCGCGAGAGGGAGGTGGCGGCATGAGCGCGGCGTACGTGATGAGCGACTGCTGGACGCTGACCCGCCGGGAACTGGCGCACTGGGCGCGGCAGCCGGTGCAGGTCCTGGTGGGGCTCGTGTTCCCGGTGATGATGCTGCTGATGTTCGGCTATCTGATCGGCGGCGGGCGGGGCGTCGACGGCGACTACGTCGACTTCCTGGTGCCCGGGATGCTCACCCTGACCATGGTGTTCGGCCTCGAAGGCACCATGACGGCGGTGACGCAGGACCTGAACAAGGGCGTGATCGACCGGTTCCGTTCGATGCCGATGAGCGACGGAGCGGTACTCGTGGGGCGGGCCGCCGCCGACATGCTCCAGTCGACGGTGGGACTGCTCGTGATGGTCGGTGTCGGGTACGCGATCGGCTGGCGCGCCGACGGCGGCCTCGGGAGCACCCTGGGGGCCCTCGGACTGCTGCTTCTGCTGCGTTTCGCGATGCTGTGGATCGGGATCTTCCTCGCCCTGGTCGCGGGGCGCGCGGAGCTGGTGCAGGCGGTGCAGATCCTGGTCTGGCCCGTCGGCTTCCTCTCCAACGCCTTCGCGTCGCCGGACTCGATGCCGGGCTGGCTCGGCACGTTCGTGGAGTGGAACCCGATGTCGGCGACGGCGACGGCGGTCCGTGACCTCTTCGGCAACCCGGGCGGCGAGCCGGGGCACATCCTGGCGGCCGTGGTGTGGCCGTTGGCGCTGCTCGCGGTCTTCTTCCCCCTCGCGGTACGGAAGTTCGGAAGGCTCGGGAGGTAGCGGGTCTGGTCGGGCGGTGACGGCTCGGGGGCGCGGGCTCGGGGGGTAGCGGCTCGGGAAGTGCCTGCGCGGAAGGGGGAACCCGGGGGGGGTGAGCGGTGTATTCAAAGCAGCGGTTCACCGCGAACTGCCCGAAGGAGGACGGGGGACGAGCGATGCGCAGGCTCGGAGGAGCGGCCGGCGCCGTCGTGGCGCTGGTGGTGGTGTCGGCGGTACTGACGGGGTGTACGGGGGCGGGGGCGGGAGCGGTATCGGGGTCGGGGGCAGGGGTGGCACCGGGAGCGGGAGCGGGAGCGGCAGCCGGGTCGGGAGCTTCCGCGTCCTCGGGGCCGGGAGCGTCGGTGGCGGACGGCGCCCCGGGGAGCCCGGCCTCCCGGAACAAGGGGGCGTACGGCTCCCCGCCACGGATACCGTCCGCGCCGGGGCTGCCCGGCTGGGCGCACAGTCCGGGATTCGCGCGGGACGGCAGCGGGTTCGCGCTGCTCGCCGAGTGCGTGGGCGTCACCGCTGACCCGGAGAGCGGCTTCTGCCGGCAGCACGTCGCCGTGCGGGACGCCGGGGCGGGCCGATGGGTGCTGCGACGGTCCCCGCTGCCCCGGATACACGGGACCGACGGCGTTTCGGCGGACCTGCTGGCCCTCGGGCCCGGCCGGGCACTGATCACGGACGGGGGCGGCGACCGGCCGGAGAAGGCCTGGTTCACCCGGGACGGGGGCCGGAGCTGGCGCGCCGTCGACCGGCGGACGGTCGGGCGCGTCCCGGAGATACCGGCGGACGCGGTGCTCACCACCGACTGCGCCGCACCGGTCGGGGCCGGTCCCGACGAGTGCGCGCGGAAGCGACTGGTGGTGATCTCCCCGGAGGACGGCCGACGCAGGACGCTCGTCCGGGAGCCGCTCCTCGGGGCGCAACCGGGACCCGCGGCGCAACCGGAGCCCGACGGTTCCTGGTGGGTCTCGGGGGTGGACCCGCTCTCCGGGCGGCCGGCGGTCGCCGTCTCCCGGGACGGGGGCCGGAGCTGGACGGTGAGCCGGCTGCCGAGCACGGCGACGACGCCGGGGCGGGGGATCGCGGTCGTGGTCGGGCGGGACGCCGTGTACGCGGCGGAGCTGGGCGAGTTGACGGGCGGCAAGCCCGCCAAGAACCCGCTGCGGGCCCTGCACCGCTCCCTGGACGGAGGCAGGACATGGCAGCGGACGTGGACGACGGGACCGGAGGCGGAGCCCCGTTCGCTCCTCGGGGTGCCGGTGCCGGGCCCCGGCGCCCGGGTCGAGATCGCCGGGGAGCGCGGCGGGTACGTGAGCCTGGACGGCGGGCGTCGCTTCACCCTCCTCGACACGGGTACGTCCTTCGTCCGCCGCACCCCGTTGGGTCTGCTGCGCGAGGGCTCGCACTGCGGGTACGAGCTGACGGCGGACGGGGTGCGGTGGTCGGAGGTGCGGCTGGCCTGCGAGGGGAACGAGAGCTAGAGCCTGTCTCTTTGACTTCACGGTGATCGGGCCACGTGCGAGGGTGGTGGCCATGCCGCAGCTTGGTCGCCGTCTCCGATCCCTCAGATTC
>NZ_JBEYCR010000019.1:0-79351 GCF_040632845.1 Streptomyces sp. NPDC016459 | reverse complement strand
CTGCTCCGGGTGCTGGTCCGGGACGCCGGCCGGGTCGTCACCCGCGACCAGCTGATGCGCGAGGTCTGGGACACCACCTGGTCCCAGTGACTGGGTCGCAGGAGCCCCGGGGCGGGGCCGTTCGGGAGGCGGATGAGGGAGAAGAGGGGCCGGAGCCGCCCGAGGAAGGACCTGGCGGACAATGGCGAGCAACCGCCCTGCCGGGCTGGTGTGTTCGGCTCGCATCCACGGCAGCCGATCCCGTCCGTGCCGACGTTCACCTGGGGAAAAGCATGCGCATAGGGGTCTACCTCGCTCACCCGCGTCCGGGGAGTTTCAACCACGCGGTGTTCGAGGCCGTCATGGAGGAGCTGCGCGGGAGGGGCGCCGAGGTAGTGGCGCACGACCTCTACGCGGAGGGGTTCGGACCTCTGCTCACCGCCGAAGAGACCGGGACGGTCGAATCGGCGGAGCGTTCCCGCAACGGGCAGCTGATGCTGCACCGGGAGGAACTGGCCGCCCTGGACGCCTTGGTGTTCGTGCACCCGAACTGGTGGGGGATGCCGCCCGCTGTTCTCACGGGCTGGGTGCAGCGTGTCCTCGCGCCGGGCGTCGCGTACAAACTGGAGACAGCGGAGGGCGAGCCCGCCGGACTGCTCAAGGCCGGCCGGGCTCTGGTGCTGAACACCTCCGACACTCCCGCCGACCGGGAGGAGAGCGAGTTCGGCGATCCGCTGCAGAACATCTGGGCGGCATGCGTACTGCCGTACGTGGGGGTCTCCGACGTACGCAGGGTCGTCTTCCGCACGGTCACCGGCTCGACCCCGGAACAACGCTCGATCTGGCTGGCCGAGGCACGTGAGCAGGCGGCGGCGCTCCTGGCGTAGGGAGGCGGACCGCCGACGGAGGAGGGGGCGCCGGACCTCTTTGCCTCGGAGGGCGGAGCATAGGACGGGCGTGAGGGGAAAGCCGCTGAACATGACACGTACACCGAAGTCAGAGCACGGTGGCCACCGCGAACCCGTTGCGGACGGGCCCGAGAGGGTGGGTCCCGATGAGCAGGTCGAGGAGCGGGCTCCGGATCAGCCCTCGCAGCTGCCGAAAGGGTCATGGAAGGCGGTGCTCCGCGGCACGCTGAAGGAATTCAAGGACGACGAGCTCACCGACCGGGCCGCGTCGCTGACGTACTACGGCGTGCTGGCTCTCTTCCCCGCCCTCCTGGTGCTCGTGTCGCTGCTCGGCGTCGCGGGCGAGTCGGCGACCAAGCAGGTCCTGGACAACCTCCAGAAGCTCACACCCGGCTCGGCCCGCGACGTGATCAGCAACGCCGTGGAGCAACTCCAGGGGAACGCGGGCATCGGCTCGCTCATGGCCGTCGTGGGCCTGGCGGTCGCGATCTGGTCGGCTTCCGGATACGTCGCCGCGTTCATCCGTACCTCGAACGCCGTCTACGACATGCCCGAGGGCCGCCCGATGTGGAAGGTCCTGCCCCTGCGGCTGGCACTGACGATCACCCTGATGGTCCTGGCTGTGGTCAGTGCCCTGATCGTGGTGTTCACCGGCGGGCTGGCCCGTCAGGCGGGCGCCGCCCTCGGCATCGGTGACAGTGCGCTGACGGTGTGGTCGATCGCGAAGTGGCCGGTTCTGGTCCTGCTCGTCACGGTGATGATCGCGATCCTGTATTGGGCGGCGCCCAACGCCAAGGGCCGCGGGTTCAAGTGGGTCACCCCCGGCAGTTTCCTGGCACTGGTGATCTGGATGATCACCTCCGCGGGCTTCGCGTTCTACGTCGCGAACTTCGGCTCGTACAACAAGACGTACGGCACCCTGGCGGGCGTCATCATCTTCCTGGTGTGGCTGTGGATCACCAACCTGGCCGTCCTCCTCGGTCTGGAGTTCGACGCCGAGATGGCCCGCCAGCGTGCGGTCGCCGGCGGTCACCCGGAGGACGAGGAGCCCTACGTCGAGCCCCGCGACACCCGGGCGTGGAGCGACGAGGAACGCCGCCGCGTGGAGTGAGCGGGCCGTCGAACAGCTACGGCCTCGGCCGGAGCCACATCCCGCGTACTCCCTCCGGACGGGATGACCTGTGCTCTGGGGCGGGTGAGCGACCGCGTGCGGGGTAGTCGCGCTGTGACAGCAGCGGGCACGTATCGGCCGGACGACACCGGTAGCGGTTCGGACCGCTGACCGGTACGGCACCGCAGAGGCGACACGAAAGGCGGCCACCGTGCCGCCATCGCGGCCTGGGGCGGGCCCCACGCGGAAAGGGCAGAACAGATGAGCGCCGTCGGACGGCACCCGGACCACACCGAGGCATCGGTGGGCGACCTCGTTTCCCGGGCGTCGCAGCAGATGTCGGAACTGGTCCGCGAGGAGATGCGGTTGGCCCGGGCGGAGATGACCCAGAAGGGCAAACGCTTCGGCGTGGGCGGCGGCCTGTTCGGCGGGGCCGGCGTGGTCGGCTTCCTGGCCGCACAGGCTCTGGTCGGCGCCGTGATCGCCGCCCTCGCGCTGCTCCTCCCGGTATGGGCTTCGGCCCTGATCATCGCCGCCCTGCTGGCGGCCGTCGCGGCAGTGATGGCCGCCGCCGGGAAGAAGGAGATCGCCAAGGCCGGTGCCCCCGTACCGGAGCAGGCCATCGACAGCGTCAAGGCCGACGTGGCCGAGATCAAGGAGGCAGCACACCGATGAGCACCCCCTCCCAGGGCAAGAAGGACGCCGCGCCCACTCCCGAGGAACTGCGCGACCGGGTCGAGCACACCCGCGATGAGCTCGGTCTGACAGTGGAGGCGTTGGCCGCCAAGGCCGACGTCAAGGCACAGGCCAAGGAGAAGGCGGCCGAGTTCAAGGCGCAGGCGGTCGAATTGAAGGAACAGACGAAGGAGAAGTCAGCCGAGTTGAAGGAGCAGGCCAAGGAGAAGTCGGCGGAGCTGAAGGAGCAGGCCGCGGAGAAGGCTGTCGTCGTCACCGATCAGCTCCGGGAGAAGACGGCGCACGCCGCTCAGTTGGTCAAGGACAAGACCCCCGACCCGGTCCTGGAGAAGGCGGCCCACGCCGTGGCGCAGGTCCGCGACACCGCGACCCGCGCCGGACACCTCGCCGCCGAGAAGACCCCGGACCCGGTCCGGGAGAAGGCCGAGTCGGCGATGACCCTGGCCAAGGGCAAGCGCACCCCCCTGCTCGCCGCGGCCACCGCGCTCGTCGTTCTCCTGCTCGTGCGTCGCAGCCGGAGGAAGCGCTGAGGCGCCGATCGTAAGACATCCGAGACCGGCCACCATGACGGTGCCCCGGACGCTGCCGACGGGAACCGCTCCCATCCGGCGCCTGACGCGCATCTGAACCGGCCACGGCGCCGCCGCCGTCCCCGGGGAGCAGGGTCCGGGTCCGCCTCCGTCCCGAAGGGCGGAGGCCGGGTGGCGGCGTAAATCAGGTCGAGTCCCGGCACCCCGGTGTTCGATCATGTGCTCATGTCTCAGTTGAACACCCTCGCCCGTGTGGACGCCGATCTCGTCGCCGGGCGTGTGCCGATGGCGCGGCAGCGCCTGCGAGGGCTGGTCTCGTCGTACCCGCACGACCTGACGCTCCGCCGTCGGCTCGCCCAGGTCTACCGGCTGTACGGGGAGGCGGCGGAGGCGGGGCGCTGGATGTACCTGGAGGAGGACCGGAGCGTCGAGGAGACGACCGCCTTCGAGGCGCGTTACCGGTCCCCCGGGGGACGGATGAAGGCGCTCGCCTGGCGCGGCCCCGAGACGCTGGCCGCCACCGCCTTCGCCCAGGAACAGCTGGCAGCGGTGCGGACCGCCTGCGCCGAGCGGCTGGGACGCCCGGTCGACTGGGACGACCCGACCTCCTACGAAGGGGGCGAAGAGCCCGTGACGGACACCGAAGGATGGACGCTGAGCGGCGTCGTGATGGGCGGCGGCTGCCTTGTAGGGGTCGTCGGGCACGTGTGGCTCTGGGTCCTCGGAGTGATGTCCCTCTTCGAGTAGGGCCCGGCGGGCCGGGGGCATCATGTCGCGGCGCCCGGGAGCCACCCCGACGCGGTGGGACGGGTTGCGGTCAGAGGGTCCGGTCCGGTGCTGCGGGGCTTGTCCGAGTCACCGGTTGCCGACCGTCCTGACGGTGACTGTCGCTGCCGACTCCGATGTCATGACCTTGGTCACTCGTGGTCGGCACAGGAGCCCCAGTGAATTCGGGCATCTCTCGCCTTCCGCTCGCATCGGGGACTCGGGCGTCAGGGAGGTCTTGAGTTCCCTATGAGTTTCCTTTGACCGTTCGTCGCCGGCGTGGCATGTTGTCCAGGCGCACGCGCGCTGATGACGCGTCCTTTTCGAGAATAGGGCCGGGAACGTTGACGAATGCGATGACGGAATCGTAGAGGCGAGACTCCGGGCTGCTCCGAAAGCCGGGCCGCGAGTCACGTCGAGACCCGATGCACCTCGGCTCGGGGCCGGGCGACCTGCGGCGTAGGCCACAGGAGCCGGGTCCAAGCTCAGCCTCGGCGCGACCAGCGTGTGCACGTGCCTCGCAAGCCCGCGGTCGAACCACCCTCGTTCGCAACAAGTCCTCTGTTCGCATCGGAGCGTTCTCGTCATGACCCCCGCACCCACACAGGATTCCCGAACACCGGCTTCCGACAGGACGAGCTCTGCGTCGAGGGCCACGGAGCCGACTGCGGTGGGCGGTGCCCTTCGTGACACTCCGTCGGACAGCGCGAGCGGACGGCGCATTCTCGTTCTGGGAGACTCGACCGCCGCGGTGAATCCCAAGCAACAGCCCCTGCAGGGCTGGGGTCAGGCGCTCACCGAGTTGCTCGCCGGGAACACCGGGGTCCGCAACTTCGCCCTGTACAACGCCTCAAGTCGCAGCTTCTACACCCATCGCTACATCGAGGTGCTCAACGAAGCGCGCCCTGGGGACATCGCGCTCATCTCGTTCGGGCACAACGACCAGAACATGATGGAGCCCGACAAGTACACGAGCGCCGATGAGTACCGGGCGTACCTGGAGCTGTATGCGGAGACGCTGCGGGAGCTCGGGGTGTCGCCGGTGTTCGTGACGTCGCTGGCACGGGGGACCTTCCACGCCGACGGACGCGTCGCCAACGGACTGCGCGAGCGCGCCGACCTCATGGTCAAGACCGCCGCGGACGTGGACGTACCCCTGGTGGACCTCAACCGGTGGTCCGAGGAGCTGTGGCAGGACCTCGGCCCGACGGCGGCCGTGCGGCTGCTGGGCTGGCTCGAACCCGGCGAGCACCCCGGACACCCCCAGGGCAAAAGGGACTGGACCCACCTCAACACCCGCGGCGCGCAGGCCACGGCCTCCTGGCTGCTGGCCCAGCTCGTCGAGCACGGCCTGCTCGCCGCGGCCGACCTCCCGCAGCGAGCGGTGGACGCCGTCCTGACCGAGGACGAACTCGGCGCCTTGAAGAGCGCGGCCGCCGAGCGGGAAGCCCACCTGGTCCGGGTCGAATCGTGGCTGGGGCAGCAGCCCGAGCCGCAGCGCAAGCGGCAGTGGCCGTGGCGTGCCCAGCCCCAGGCCGAGCCCGAGGGCGTCGACTCGCAGCCGGTGACGATCACGGTCCCCCGCGCGCAGACGATCGTCGGCCCGCTCCACGCCCTGTCCGGCACCTGCCCGCCGGACACGGACGCCCTCTACTTCTTCACCGGTACGCGGTGCGTAGGCAGTACCCGCCCCGGCCCGAACGGTGCCTGGAGCTGGCGCCGGGAGAGCGGCTGGCCGGCCGGTGAGCAGACCCTGCTCGTCGCCGCGGGACGTGGCCAGGACCTCACCAACACCGCGACCGTCACCTTCGTCGTCGTCACCGACGTCGAACCCCCGGTGATCGAAGCGCCGGCGGACGGTTCGTACACCCACCCCCGGCCCGAGTTCCGCGGCACCGCCCAGAAGGGCGTGCGCGCCGTCCACCTGCTCGACGACGGCATCCGCGTCGGCGAGTCCCCCGTCGGCGCGGACGGCAGGTGGAGCTGGAGCCCGCCGCAGACCTGGTCCGCCGGTCCCCGCAGGATCGAAGCCGTCGCCTGGGTCGCCAGCAACCACTCCGAGCCCGCGACCGTACGCTTCCAGGTGCACGGGATACCCGCCGGGCACCCCGCGGAACAGCTGCGCCGGCAGGCCGACGCCCCCTTCACCGAAGGTACGCATCGCCCTCCGCTGCTGATCTCGACCCAGCGGACCGCCCCCGCCTGCGACCGGCTGGAGACGTCGATAGACTTCCCCGCCGCCGACTGGGCCCCTGTCACCTTCACCGTGCCGTCGTCCGGCGCCGCCTACGTCACCATCTCCGCGGCCATCCACACCACCGCCGGCCCCACGGCCACCGTATGGGCGCTGTGGCGGGCCAGCGGCGGGTACACCCCCTCGAGTCCCGCCCGTGGACTCTCCGCCCACGGCCCCAGCCGCGTCTACGCCTCCCGCCGACACCTGCTCACCGGCATGAAGCCGGGCGAACGCGTCACCATCACACCGCAGTGGAACATCAACACCGGCACCAAGAACCAGGTCCACTTCAGCGGCGGCCAGCTCCTCGTCGAGCCCGCCTGACCAGCCGCGGGCCGCGCAACTGTCGGCAGGCCGGCTCCCGTTCACACGGGGGCCGGCCGCCACGTTCCGGCGTGCCCGACCGCCGCCGCGGACATCGTGCGGCCGAGTGCGGGACCGACCGCTTCAGGAGACACCCCGCGGTTCTCGGGCGCCACGGCAGGCTGCTGGTCCGCTGCGGGGCGATCCTCGCCACCACCGTCGGGTGAGTCGCGTGTGTGAGCCGGGTGGCGGGTGGGCAGTGAATGATCGTTCGAGTGGGGAGTGTCTGTTCTGTGGGGGAAGACGTGAGCGTGTGCGTCATCGGTGCGGGGCTGTCGGGGCTGGCTGCCGCACACGCTCTGGCGGTCAAGGGGATCGACTTCGTCTGTCTCGAGCGGGCGGTCGATGTCGGCGGGATCTGGCGGCAGCCGGGGGCCGGTGAGCCGGGGCCCGGGTACCAGTCGCTGCATCTGAACACCGCGAAGCAGCTCACGGGGTACACCGCGTTCCCGATGCCCGACGCGTACCCCCTCTATCCGCGGCACAGCGAGGTCGCCGCCTATCTGCGGTCCTTCGCCGAGTGGGCGGGGGTGTCGGACCGCGTCGAGTTCGGCGTCGAGGTCGTGTCGATGCGGCAGGAGGGCGACGACACGGCGTGGACGGTCGTCAGCCGGGGAGCGGACGGGGAGCTGGAGTCGCGGCGGTTCGCCCATGTCGTCGTCGCCTCGGGACACAACACGGTGCCGACGCTGCCGAAGCCCTCTCCGCCCGGTTCCGACGGGTTCGCCGGCAGGATCCTGCATGCCGTCGACTACCAGGACGGGGCCGACTTCGCCGGGCAGCGCGTCGTCGTCGTGGGCCTCGGCGCCTCGGCGGTGGACATCGCCGCGGACCTCTCCCGGCATGCCGCGCGCACCGTGCTCTCGGTGCGCCGGGGACTGCACATCGTCCCCAAGCAGCTCTACGGCATGTCCGTCGACGAGATGGCGGAGGCGCCGTGGTTCACCGCCATGTCCCTGCCCGAGCAGATCGACTTCGCCGCGGAGTCCCTGCGGGTCGCGCGGGGCAAGATGTCCGACTACGGCCTGCCCGAGCCGGATCATCCGCTCTTCTCCTCCCCGGTCACCATCTCCGACGAGATCCTCAGCCGCATACGCCACGGCGCGGTGACCCCCAGGCCGGGGATCGACCACCTCGACGGCAGGCGGGTGGTCTTCACCGACGGGACCTCGGAGGAGGCCGACGCGATCGTCTACTGCACCGGCTACCGCATGGACTTCCCGTTCCTGCCCGAGGGATGCCCGGTCGGTCCTGACGGGTCGGTCGAGCTGTACCGGCGGGTCGTCGCTCCCGGCCGGCCCGGTCTGTACTTCGTCGGCCTTGTCCGCCCGATGGGTGCGATCACACGGCTCGTGGAGGGGCAGACACGCTGGGTCGCCCGCATCATCGACGGCGAGGTCGACCTGCCGGACGCGGACGCGATGCGCGAGGAGATCACCGCGTACCTGGGGGGTATCGCCGCGCGTTACGGCACGGCGGAGGGCGGTGCCTCCATCCAGGTCGACGTCGGTCCCTACCTCCAGGAGATGCGAGAGCTCCAGGGGGTCTGAAGCCCTGGCCTGGCCTTACCCGGTCTCACCTGGCCTGGCCTGGACTTGCTCGGTCTCGTCTCGCCGGGTCTGGCCTTGCCCGGTCTGGCCTTGCCCGGTCTGGCCTGGCGTGGTCTGGTCTGGTTCGGTCGGGATGGCCGAGCACCCGCGCCTCGCCCGCGCCACGCCGTGCGCGCCGCGCCCGCCCCGGCCGCGTCCCCGACGGCGAAGCTCCCGGTGGACCTTCACCGGGAGCTTCTCGAGCGGTCGGCGGGCCGGCACTAGACCCCCGCCGCCGCGCGACGTGCCAGCTTCGTCGGCGGTGTGACGGCGTAGGCCTCCGACGAGAGGTACGCGGTCACCCGGGGCGGGTGGCCCTGCTGGTGGGCGAGCGCGAGGTAGGCGATGAGGCCCACTCCGTCCTTCGGTCGCCGCGTGGTCAGGGCGGACAGCGACCTGATCAGCGGGGCGGGGTCCATGCCGTGGCCGCGCAGGACGTCCACCGCCCGGTCGAGGACCTCTCGGTCGTCGCGGGCGTAGTCGCGTACCGGGATGTGGAGGGTGAAGCCGCTGGGGCGGCCGGTCTCCGTCTCGGTGAAGGAGTGGCAGGTGAGGCCCGGCCGCCGGTCGAGGTCGTCGGTGGCGGCGGTCGCCCGCAGGAACTCCTGGATCTCCGCAGGACCCGGACCGGAGCCCGTACGGGACAGCCCGCCCGCCTCGGTGGCCGACAGGCCCGGGTGCCGGGCGTAGACCTTCACCCGCGGGGTCTCCCAGCGGCCGAGGTCCAGTGCGAGGAAGGGGTGGCCGTCGGCCTTCGGCAGCGCCCCGTACGCCCGTGTGTGACCGAGCCGGCGCAGGGCCTTCCGTACGGTCTTGGCGGAACGTTTCGCCCCTGACGCGGCCGGGTTCAGGTACACCTTGACCTTCGGCACGCCGCCGGGCAGGAGCTCCAGCGCGATCCACAGCGCGAGCGGGCCCTTCGGCTTGGCCGGGAAGAAGAGGTCCTCGATCTCGTCGAGCCGCTCGGTCGAGAAGTCCCAGCGTCGGGCCATCGCGCGGACGACGTCCAGACCGATCCGGCCGTTCTCCGCCCGGGTGTCCGCGCCGAAGCCCGGTTCCACCAGCACGCGCAGGGCCGGGGCCCGGCCGGGGCTGAAGGAGAGCGAGTACTCGACGGGGGTGTGGTCGTCGGAGAGGAACGTCCGGCCGGGCGGCGGCAGGGCCAGCGACCGCTCGGCGGCCGGCCCCAGCGCCTCGATCAGGGTGTGCGCGTACGTCTCCGTGTCCGCCGCGGAGAGCCCCGCGACGTCGCAGAGACGTACCAACTGGGCCCGGGTGAAGGCGCCGAGCGTGCCGCAGCCGGGACCCGGAGAGGTGTCGGACGGCAAGCCGGTCACCGGCCCCCCGCCAGGAGTCGGGGTACGCATGAAGATACCCGCCGACGAGGGCGGGTATCCCGGTGCGCACCGACGCGGGGTGGTGGCTCCGACAAAGCGGTGTCGGTGGATATGTGGTCCACGACAGCTCCTTAACCTCTTACGCAACACTGATGCCGCGTCGATCACTACCCCTGCGATCGAACAGTCATGCAGGGGTGTGGAGGTGATGGAGACTTGGTGGATCAGTTCGTCAGCCAGGACAGGAACTGACTCCAGCGTCCCTTCCGTTCGCCCTTGGCCTCCCCGCCGGACGGGCCGCCGGACCGCTGGCCGGGCGCGGTGGAGCCCGCCCCGGGAAGGGCGTCGCCGCGTCCCGTCGACGGGACGGGGGTGAACGTGGCGGGCAGCGTGGCCAGGGCCCGGTTGAAGGGACCGGGACGCCAGATCAGGCTGTCCTCCGGTACGGCGAGTTCGACGTCCGGCAGACGGTTGAGCAGGTGCTCGATGGCCGTGACGGTGATGTGCCGGGCCGGCTCCTTGGACGGGCAGCCGTGCGGACCGGCGCTCCACGCCAGGTGGGACCGGTTGCTGCCGGCCGTGCGGGCGGCCGTCAGCGCGGGCCCCGTGTTGGCGGCGGCGAAGCTCACCAGCATCAGGTCCCCGGCCCGTACCTTCTCGCCCGCGAACTCCATGTCAGCGGACGGGTAGTGGGGCGCGTAGTTGGACATGGGCGGGTTGTCCCACAGCGTGTCGTCGAGCGCCTCCCCGATGAGGCCGCCGCCGTCGGCGTAGCGGTCGTCGGTGAGCAGTCGGTGCAGGGTGTTGCCGAGGAGGTTGCGCAGTGGTTCGGCGCCCGCGCCGAGGAGCAGGGAGAGCTGGTCGACCATCTCCTGGTCGGTCAGGTCGGCGTGGTGCTGCATCAGCCAGGACGTGACGTCGTCGCCCGGCCGGCTCCGCTTGAGCGTGACCAGTTCCTGTACGGCCCCGAACAGTACCGCGGTCGCCTTCTCGGCGTTCACCCCGTCGAACATCCCGGTGATGCCGAACAGCACCCGGTCGCCGATGCCGGCCGGGCAGCCGAAGAGTTCGTTGAAGACGAACAGCGGGAGCTGCTTCGCGTAGTCGCCGAGGAGGTCCGCCGAGCCGCGGGACGCGAACTGGGAGATCAGGTAGTCCGAGATCCGCTCGGTGTTCCGGGCGAGCCGGTGCGAGTCGACGCGGGCCATGCTGTCCGTGATCGCCTGCCGCAGCCGCAGGTGCTCGCTGCCGTCGCTGAACATGCAGTTCTGCCGGTACGCGAGGAGGGGCACGACGGGGCTGTCCCGCGGGACCCGGCCCTCGGCGAAGTCGCGCCACAGGCGGGCGTCCTTGCGGAAGGACGCGGAGTTCTGGAGCAGTTGGAGCGCCGCCGCGTAGTCGGTGACGAGGGTGGCCTCCACCCCGGGTGCGAGCTCCACGGGAGCGGTGGGGCCGAAGTGGCGCAGATAGGCGTAGTACGCCTGGGGGTCCGCGGCGAACTCCGGTCCGTGCAGCGGGACCCGGGCACCCGACGCATGGGCGGGGCAGCCGGGCGGGGGCGCCGGGGCGGGGGTCTGGGGGTCCATGTCGGGCTACTGCTCCTGTCGGGCGCGGTCCAGCAAGAAGCGGACCAGAGTGGTCAGTGCGGCGGCGGACGACTGCTCGTCGCGCGCGTCGCAGGTGACGACGGGGGTGTCGTCGAGCAGGTCCAGCGCCTCGCGCAGCGCTGCCTCGTCCCGCAGGGGCGAGCCGTCGAAGTGGTTGACGGCGATGGCGTATTCCAGTCCGTACTGCTCGATCAGGTCGATGACCCCGAAGGAGTCCGCGAGCCGCTCGGGGTCGACGAGCACCAGCGCGCCGAGAGCCCCGCGCGCGAGGTCCTCCCACATCTGCACGAACCGCTGCTGACCGGGGGTGCCGAACAGGTAGAGCACGATGCGGTCGCTGATGGTGAGGCGGCCGAAGTCCATGGCGACCGTGGTGGTGGTCTTGCCCCGGACGCCCTTGAGGTCGTCGACGTGCTCGGCGGCCTGCGTCATCCGCTCCTCGGTGGTCAGCGGCTCGATCTCGGAGATCGAGCCGATGAACGTGGTCTTGCCCACCGCGAAATGACCGACGACGAGGATCTTGACCGGGATCTGCGAGGCCCCGTCCCGTACGTAGTCCTGCTTACCCAAACTTGGCGCGGAGACCATTGAGCACCTCCTCCAGGATCTCCCGGTCGGCGAGGGCGGCCCGTCGCACCGGCGAGCGGGTGATGAGGTAGCCGCCCTCGGTCAGGGCGGCGAGGAGGATCTTCACCACACCGAGCGGCAGCCGGGTGTGGCCGGCGATCTCGGCGACCGACAGGTAGCCGGCGGAGCAGATGTCGAGCAGGCGCTGCTCCTCGGGGGAGAGCCGGGTGGGCCGCTGGCCCTCCTCGTCCGCCGCCGTCACCAGCGTGATCAGGGACAGCTGCTCTTCGTCGGGCAGGCCGCGTCCCTTGGTGATGACGTAGGGCCGGACCAGCTCGGCGGCCTCCGGCTCCCACTCCTCGCGTCCCCTCATGACCGCGCGCCGAGGTTCTCACGCGGCGGCGTCATGAGCACCTTGCCGAGCTGGCCGACGAGCTGCTGCATCCGGAAGGTGATGTCGGCCATGTCGACGTCCGGGGAGGCGGAGACGCCGAGGTAGGCGCCCTCACCGGCGGAGATCAGGAAGACCCAGCCGCCGTCGAACTCCACCAGGGTCTGCCGCCACCGCGCGCTCGGGTCCTCGCAGAAGAAGCCGAGCGAGCGGCTCAGCGACTGCACCCCGCTCATCGCGGCCGCGACGCGGTCGGCGTTGTCCCTGTCGTAGTCGTTCGACCTGGCCATCAACAGGCCGTCGGCCGATATCAGGACCGCGTGCAGCGCCCCCGGAATCTCCAGGGCGCTGTCGAGCATCCATGACAGATCGTCGTTCACGAGACCTCATGTCCTTCGCTGCTTGCACCGGATGTGCTGCTCGTCCGGTCCGGCGCCTCCGGAGCGGACGCCCTGCCGGACTGCGTGCCTCGCTGGAAGGCACTCATGATCGCCGCCGCTTCGGCGTCGGAGCGGCTCGGAGCCTGTGCGGACGTACTGCTGGGCACGATGGCCATCGGCCGTTTGCGGCGCCGCTTGGGCAGGCCGTCGGCGGTCGGGGGCGTCGCGGGCACGACCTCGGGCCCGCCCGGGTGCGGATGCGGTACGCCGGGGTGAGGGTGCGGTACGCCGGGAGTGGTCACGGGCGGCGCGGTGGGCTTCTGCACCGGGACGCTGGTGAGCAGCTCGTGCGGCAGCAGGAGGACCGCGCGGACGCCGCCGTAGGGGGAGGTCGAGTCCACGGACACCTCGAAGCCGAAGCGCTCGCACAGCACGCCGATCACGGCGAAGCCGAACTGCGGCGGGTTGCCGAGTCCGGAGACGCCGGTGACGCGGTTGCTGGAGAGCAACCGCTCGGCGCCGGTCCGCTCCTCGTCGCTCATGCCGACGCCCGCGTCGTCGACGACGATGCACACGCCCTTGGGCACGGTGCGGGTGTTGATCTCGACGACCGTGTCCGGGCTCGAGTAGCTGGTGGCGTTGTCGAGGAGCTCGGCGAGCGCCAGCGCCACCGGTTCGACGGCGCGGCTGGTGATGCCGAAGTCGACGCGCGAGAGGATCTCCACGCGCCGGTAGTGCCGGATCCGGCCCTGGGCGCTGCGGACCACGTCGTACACGGACGCCACGTCGCGGTGGCGGCCGAGCCAGCCGTCGCAGAGCACGGCGATGGACTGCGCGCGCCGGCCGAACTGCGAGTTGGTGTGGTCGATCTCGAGCAGGTCCTGGAGCATGGCGGACTCGCCGTATTTGCTCTGCAGCCGTGAGACGACCAGCTGCTGTTCGGCGGCGAGACCCTGGAGCGTCCGCATCGCGGACTTCAGGACGGTCTTCGTCGCTTCCTCGGCCTGTTCCTGCGCGGCCTCGACGGACTGTGTGTAGTGGTTCTCCAGGTCGGAGTAGTGGCTCCGGAGCCCGTCGATCTGCTGCCTCAAGGCCTGGGCCGCCCTGCGCTGGCGGACGATGACGGCGATGGCGGCAAGAACGAGGACCGACAGAGCCCAGAGCACCGGGTTCTGTATGTATTCCGTCATAAGACTCTCTTCAGGCGACCGACGGCCAGTTGCGGAATTCCCGTCAATGCGGTGGACCGGCGGACCGCCCGCACCGGGACGCCTGCCTGAGACACCCCCGAAGCCGGAGGTGTTGTTCTGCGCTTATCCGCCCGCCCCGCTTGCACGGAGATCGTATCACTGTGCGATTACGTGACTATCCGTCAATAGACGGGCTGACCAGGCCAGTCGGACGGTATGAAAACGGACTTCGGGCGGTGAATCCGCGCGGCGAGCATGCTCCGTAGCTCCGTCCCCAGCGGTGCTCCCTCCGGGCATGGGCGCGCTGCCGCGCCGCCGGACCGGGTTCGGCGTCGGGGGACCATCGGTACGTCTACATCGAGCACCGGCCCGGCCGGGCCGGCCACGCCCTGCACACCCTCTTCGTCGACGACCTCGACACCCGCGTCGACGCGATCGCCGACCGCGGACCGACACCGACCGACCGCGAGACCTACGCGAACGGTGTACGCAAGGTGACGTACCACGATCCGGACGGCAACGAGATCGGGTTCGGCGGCGCTCCGCTCTGATCCGGCAGGCGCCGCCCTGATCCGGCGGGGCGCCGTCGCCCCCCTTCCGTACACTGGAAGAGTGCCGTGTCGACGGCCCGCCCCGAGCCCGCCCGGCACCGGCCCGGGGACGGCGCCAGGCGCTCCGGACATCAGCCCCGTGCCGACGGAGAGGCCATGAGACAGCGTGCGGGAGAACCGGCGGACGAGCCGGTGGAGGACGCCGAGGGCCTGTTCAGCATGAGCGAGCTCATGGCCGCGGCCGCGCCGGCCGACGAGGCGGACAGCCGCCCGTTCCGCGACGGGCCGCAGGCGCGCAAACTGCTGCACGTGGCGGAGATCCACGCCGAGCCCGCCGCCGCGGACTCGTGGCGGGGGCGCCAGATCATCGCGCGGTTCCCCGACGCGCGTCTCGTCGAGACGGACTCCCACTGGCGCATCCCGCACCTGCACGGCAACGAGGGGAACGTGGAGCGGTGGGTGAGGGTCAAGCGCGAGACGCTGGTCCTCGGCGAGCGCAAGTCCTTCGGCGTCCGGCCCAACGGACGCTCCGCCGACTGGATCGCCCCCGGGCTCTCCAACGGATGCGCCATGGCCTGCGCGTACTGCTACGTCCCGCGACGCAAGGGCTTCGCCAACCCCATCACCGTCTTCACGAACGTCGACCGCGTCCTGGGCGGCATCGGCCGGCACATCGCCGCCACCGGCCCCAAGACCGAACCCAACCAGTGCGACCCGCAGGCCTGGGTGTACGACATCGGGGAGAACGGCGACTGCTCGGTCGACGACCTGATCAGCGACAACACCGCCGACCTCGTCCACGCCTTCCGCCGGTGGCCCACGGCCAAGGCGTCCTTCGCCACCAAGTTCGTCAACCCCGATCTGCTACGGCTCGACCCGCGGGGCCGTACCCGGATCCGGTTCTCCCTGATGCCGCCGGACGACTCCAAGCTCCTGGACATCCGGACCAGCCCGGTCGCGGACCGTCTCGCGGCGGCCGCGGACTTCCTGGACGCCGGATACGAAGTGCATTTCAACCTCTCCCCGGTGGTGATCCGGCCGGGCTGGGAGCAGGCCTGGGACGAGCTGCTCCGCGCCATGGGCGACGTCCTGCCGAAACGGGTGCGGGACCAGGCGGCTGCCGAGATCATCATGCTCACCCACAACCAGGACCTGCACGAGGTCAACCTCGGCTGGCACCCCCGAGCCGAGGAGATGCTCTGGCGCCAGGACCTCCAGCAGCCCAAGCGCTCCGAGAACGGCAGCTGGAACGTCCGCTACCGGAACGCGGTCAAGGCGTCCGCCGTCGAGACGATGCGTGGCCTGATCGAGGCCCGTGCCCCCTGGCTGCGCGTGCGCTACGCCTTCTGATCCCGCCCGGCGCGTAGGTCCTTCCTCGGTTTCTCCGCGGCAGCCGGTCGGCGCGTGGCGGGCGGGCGGGACCTGACGGTGCCGGCCGGCTGCCCGCAGAGCAACGCGTCCGAAGCCCACCGCGTGCCGTGAAGTCCCGTCGCTTCGGGCGGTCGTACTGTCGAACTCGGCACCGAGGAGGACTTCCATGCGCAGCGTGACCTATTCGATGGGCGTCTCGCTCGACGGCTACATCGTCGGGCCGGACGGTGACTTCGACTGGACGGCCCCCGACGACGGGGTCTTCCGCTTCTGGATCGACGAGATCCGCAAGGTCGACGTCCACCTGTTGGGGCGGCGGCTGTACGAGACGATGCTGTACTGGGAGACCGTCGACCAGGATCCGTCGGTCGACGACTCCATGCTCGAGTGGGCCGCGTTGTGGAATCCGCTGCCGAAGGTCGTCTTCTCCACCACGCTGTCGGCAGTCGAGGGCCATGCCCGCCTGGCCTCCGGCAGCCTTGCGGAGGAGATCGAACGGTTGCGAGCCGAGCCGGGGGAGGGCGACATCGCGATCGGCGGCGCGACCCTCGCAGCCGAGGCCGCCGCATCGGGTCTCATCGACGAGTACCAGCTCATGGTCTATCCGGTGCTGGTCGGCGGCGGCATCCCGTTCTTCCCCCCGCACCAGCGCCGGGTGGATCTCGAACTCGTCGAGACCCGCACCCACGGTTCACGGGTCGTACACCTCCGCTACCGCGTGGCGCGTTAGCCGGCTCATGCGCCTCGTCTCCGCGCGGGTCGGCGTCTCCGGACGAGCGCGCGAAAAGACTTCGGGCGTGGATGTCGAGAACCCGTGGTCGGCTCCGTCCCCGCCCTGGAAGCGACCACCATGGGTCGCACCGGACCGAGGAGAAGCACGATGGCCAAGTACCTGCTGCTCAAGCACTACCGTGGCGCCCCGGCCGCGGTCAACGACGTGCCGATGGACCAGTGGACCCCGGAGGGCATCTCGGCCCACATGCAGTACATGCACGACTTCGCGGCCCGGCTGGAGGGAACCGGCGAGTTCGTCGACGGCCAGGCGCTCGCCCCCGAGGGAACCTTCGTCCGGTACGACGGCGAGGGCCGCCCGCCCGTCACCGACGGCCCCTTCGCCGAGACCAAGGACCTCATCGCCGGCTGGATGGTGATCGACGTCGACAGCTACGAGCGGGCCGTCGAACTGGCCGGAGAACTGTCCGCCGCCCCCGGAGCGGGCGGCAAGCCGATCCACGAGTGGCTCGAGCTCCGCCCCTTCCTGACCGCGCCGCCCACCGTCACGGAGTGACCTTCCCGATGAACGAGGCCCTGCTCCGGAGCCTCACACCGAGCGTCCTCGGAATCCTCGTCCGCCGCGGAGCCGACTTCGCGGCGGCCGAGGACGCCGTGCAGGACGCGCTGGTCGAGGCGGTCCGCGTCTGGCCGGCCGACCAGCCACGGGACCCCAAGGGCTGGCTGGTCACCGTGGCGTGGCGCAAGTTCCTCGACGCGACCCGGGCCGACACCGCCCGCCGCCGACGCGAGGACGTCGTCGACGCGGAGCCGGTGCCGGGACCCGGGGCCGCCGCGGACGACACCCTCCAGCTCTACTTCCTCTGCACCCACCCCTCGCTGACCCCGTCGTCGGCGGTCGCGCTCACGCTGCGCGCCGTCGGCGGGCTGACCACCCGCCAGATCGCCCAGGCCTACCTGGTGCCGGAGGCGACGATGGCGCAACGCATCAGCCGGGCCAAGCGCACCGTGTCCGGCGTACGGCTCGACAGGACGGGGGACGTCGCCACCGTGCTGCGCGTTCTCTACCTGGTCTTCAACGAGGGTTACTCCGGCGACGTCGACCTCGCCGCAGAGGCCATCCGCCTCACCCGGCAGCTGGCGGCCGCGATCGACCACCCCGAGGTCGGGGGACTTCTCGCCCTCATGCTGCTCCACCATGCCCGGCGGGCCGCCCGGACGGCGTCCGACGGCAGTCTGGTGCCGCTCGCCGAGCAGGACCGCGGCAGGTGGGACACCGGGGCGATCACGGAGGGCGTCGCGATCCTGCAGCGGGCCCTCGCCCGTGACCGGCTGGGCGAGTTCCAGGCCCAGGCCGCCATCGCGGCGCTCCACGCCGACGCACGCGCCGCCGAGGAGACCGACTGGGTGCAGATCGTCGAGTGGTTCGACGAGCTGGCGCGCCTGACCGACAGCCCGGTCGTTCGGCTCAACCGCGCCGTGGCCGTCGGCGAGGCCGACGGACCGCGCGCCGGTCTGGCGGCGCTCGCGACCGTGGACGAAGCCGTGCCCCGCCACACCGCGGTGGCGGCGTACCTCCACGAGCGCGACGGGGACCCGGCGACGGCGGCTCGCCTGTACGCGGAGGCGGCCCGGAAGGCACCGAACCTCGCCGAGCGCGACCACCTGACGCGGCAGGCCGCCCGGCTCAACGCCTCGCGGAGTCGCTGACGGGCCGCGCTCGCCGCGTCGGGGTCAGCGGCGGCCGGTCCGGCCCGTACAAGGGGGTCACCTGCCGAGAGGCCGGGCGTCGTGGTGCCGATGTGCGCGAGGCGCCGTCGACACGGGCGGGCCCCGCCGTCACACTTTCCGTGGAGGTGACGCAGATGGCGGAAGCGGTGGACATGCGGCCCGCGGTCCGGGAGACGTACGGGCCGGCCGACCTCAGTTCGGTTCCGGTGTTCGCCGGAGGGTTCATCAACTTCGGCTACTGGCGCTCGATCGATCTCGGCGGACCGCTCTCGGTGGACGATCGCGTCCGCAGCCAGGAGGACATGTACCGGCATGTGCTCGACGCCGCCGGCCCGCTCGAAGGGCGGGATCTGCTCGAGGTCGGCTGCGGGCTCGGTGTCGGATGCGCCCTGGCCGTACGCGAGTACCAGCCGGCGCGGGTGACCGGTATGGACATCCACCCGCAGCAGCTGGAGCGCGCCCGCCGCGCCAACGCCGTGCTGCTGGACGCCTCCCCGTCGTCGCTCCGGTTCGTCCGGGGTGCGGCGGAGGACATGCCGTTCGGCGAGGGTGCGTTCGACCGCGTCCACAGCGTCGAGGCCGCCCAGCACTTCGAGGACCTGACGGCCTTCGCCCGTGAGACGGCACGGGTGCTGCGGCCCGGCGGGCGGGTGGCCGTCGCGAGCTTCTTCACCCCGGACGACGACCCGGGCCACCGCGGTCGGCTCGCGGCCCTCCTGAACTCGTTCGCCGACGGATTGGACATCGCCCGCCCCGTCGGGTGTCTGACCGAGGCGTTCGATCGGGCCGGCCTGACGGAGGTGCGGGCCACCTCCGTCGGTCCCGAGGTGTGGGAGGGCTGGGACCGCTGGCTGTCGGACCAGTGGGAGCCGGGCACATGGCCGCGCAACTTCCTGAAGGCGTACCGGGAGGGCAGCCTCGACTACTACGTCGTCACCGCCACCCGCACGCCGTCGTTCCGCTGACGCCGTGGTCCCCGCACCGTTGGCGGCGGCTGCCACGGTCCGGGGGCCGGCGGCGCGCAGGGGCTGCGACCGGGAGCCAGGGCGGGGAGGATCGGTGGAGAGGAAGGGAGCGGTGTGTCGAAGCCGACGAGGTCGCATCCGGAACACACGGCCGACGGGCGTTACATCGTCGTCGAGGGCCGGCGGTGGCGTGCCACCGATCCCGACATTCCCGAGGAGTCCGCGGCCCGGCTGCGCTCGCATCTGATGGCGGCCCGCCGAGGCGTGGCCGCGGCGCTGCGGAAGCGGGACACGGTGGCCGAGCGGGCCGCGCGGGCGCGCGTACACCGGGCGAAGGTCGCTCTCGGTGAACGCGGGGAGCCGTGGTGGGAACAGAGCGCGACGGATCGGACGGCGCGCTGGCGCGACGGGCTCGAGGCCCTCGACGCGGACTCGGACTCCGGCTCCGGCCGCGGCTCCGGCTCCTCTGGCTCTGGCTCCGACTCCGGCGCCGCTGACGCCTGACCACTGACCCGTGTGGGGGGCGCGTGCGGCGGTGAGGGTTTGCGGGGGCGTACACCGGTGAGCAGCCGAGGGACGGAGTCGTGCGCGACCTCCGTCTCCACCAGCGAAAGACCGCCGCCAGAGGAAGGTGAGCAATATGAGCACTCCGGACGAGCCGCTTCCCCGCGACCCGCAGAACCAGCAGGCAGAAGAGGGCGAGGACCCCCTGGCGATACCCGTACCGGACTGGCCCGGCCGAGAGGCGCCCGACACCGACGTGGCGGGCACCGGGCGCCGGGACGGCGGCGACGACGGGGAGGCGGACCAGGAGAAGCAGCCGGACTCCGCCGTGGACGAACCGGTGGACTGATGCCGCAGCCGTGGGCCCTGGCCGGAGCCACCATCCGCACCCGGCCGGGGCGCCCCGGGCCCGGCGGCGGCGTCATGGCCGCCCGTACTCCGCGCGGCGGCTCATGCCGGGTCGGTCACGGGGCAGGGAGCCGCAGGATCGGTGACGAGCGCGTCCCACGGGGCCGGCGCGAGCTGGTCCGTCCACGCGGCCAGCGCTTCGCCGTCCACGCAGATGATCCCGCAGGTGGCGGCGTACTCGGCGGCGGGCGCGGTGAAGGAGCTGGTGGTCACCATGACGGCCACGTCCGCCTCGTGGATGGTGAAGCAGGTGCCTCCGAACCTCTGCAGGTCCTGGGAGCCGACGCGGTTGTCCTCCGCGTAGTGCTTGCACTGGAGGACGACTCGACGGCCGTCCATGGTGACCGCGACGACGTCGGCGCCCAGGTCGCCCGCGCCACCGACGACTTCCACGGCGGTGCAGCCGTCCCGCGCGCAGAGCGCGGCGACCGCGTGTTCAAAACCGTCGGCGTCGACCGCCGCGTGGTCCAGGGCATCGGACCCGACGTCGGGCACGTCCGGGGCGGGAGGCAGGGCCTCCGGCGGGGCGGCGTGGCGGCGCAGGCTCCGGCGGCCGTACTCGACCGGCGGCGTACCCCGGCGGGCCATCGCGAGACCGACGGCGAGCACTCCTAGGGCGGCGAGCGCCACGAGGACGACGACCGGGACCCCGGAACTGCGGCCCCCCGCCACCTCCGCCGTCTTGAGGAAGAGAGCCAGGCCGCCGGCGCATATCCCTATGAGCCCCACCGCCAGCACGAGATCGCGCCAGACGCGCGCTCGGGGGCGCGGAGCCGTACCGTTGTCATTCCCGGTCGTGTGCATCCGGGCCCCTCCCTCGCTGGTCGACGGCTCGCGGCGTCCCCTCCGCTGTGTCGATGTTCCTGACGGACGCCGTCTATCCGTGAACAGGCGCTCGAAACGGGCTGCGGGGAGGGGCGGGGCGAGAACGACCGGCGCCGAACGGGTGGCGGCGCACCCTCGGGCATCTCCGCGTCGCATCCAGAACACGCGCGGACGAGAAGAGCCTGTGACGCCAGGCCGCAGCGACACGGAGGCGACATGTCACGCTCATGGGAACTGCAAGGACGTACCGCCGTCGTCACGGGCGCGGCACGCGGTCTGGGCGCCGGCCTGGCCCGTCGGCTCGCGGCCCGCGGGATGCGCGTGGCCCTCCTGGGCCGCGAGGCCGCCACACTGGCGGCGGTGGCCGCGACGCTGGGCACCGAGAGCCACGTCGTGGAGGTCGACGTCACCGACGACGACGCCATGAGCCGGGCCGCGGCCGAGGTCGGACGGCACCTCGGCGCTCCCTCGGTCGTCATCGCCAACGCCGGCGTCGCCGCGGGAGGCCCCTTCGAGAGTTCCGACCCGGACACCTGGCGGCGTGTCATCGAGGTCAACCTCATCGGCAGCGCCGTCACGGCCCGGTCCTTCCTCCCCGGCCTCCGGGCCACCCACGGCTACTTCCTGCAGATCTGCTCCACCGCGGCCTTCGGCGCCGCTCCCATGATGAGCGCCTACTGCGCCTCCAAGGCGGGTGCCGAGTCCTTCGCCCGATCCCTCCGCCCGGAGGTGGCCGGCTTCGGCGTCGGCGTCGGCGTCGCCTACCTGCACTGGACCGACACGGACATGATCCGCGACGTCGACCGGCACGTGGTGCTCAGAGAGCTGCGCGCGCACATGCCCGCGCCCGCCCGGCGCGTCTACCCGGTGGACCAGGTGGCCGCCTGGATCGAGCACGGAGTGGTACGGCGCCGCGCGGCCGTCTACGCGCCGCCGTGGCTCCGCCTCGCCCAGGCCGGGCGTCCCGTCTTCCCCCTCCTGGTCGACCTGATGTCGCGATGGGACCTGCCACGGCTCATGCGGGAGTACTCGCTCGACCAGACCGGCCTACTGGGACACGGAGGTCGCCTGGAGGAACGCTCGCTGGGCGTCTCCGGGACCGGGGCCGGCGCCGGAGACGGCGGTGACGGGCGGGACGACCGGGGGACAGGCGGCTGAGGGCGGCCGAGCGCGCCCCCGGTACGCCGTCACGTGCCGTACGCCCGTCAGGGCGGCCCCGCGCCCCTGTCCCGCTCCTGAGCGAGGAGCGCCGGCAGGTCCTTCAGCCGGTCGAGGCCGTTCACCGCCCGGGAGATCCGGACGTTGTGCTGGAGCGTGCCGCGGTGGCGGTGCAGGAAGTTCCAGTAACCGGCCGTGTACGGGCAGGCGTCCGCGCCGACCCGCCGGTCCGGACGGTAGGGGCAGGGCGCGCACAGGTCGCTCATGCGATTGATGTAGGCGCCGCCGGAGGTGTACGGCTTGGTGGTCATCCGGCCGCCGTCCGCGTACTGCGACATGCCGACCACGTTGGGCAGCATCACCCAGTCGTAGCCGTCGACGAAGCTGCGGTGGAACCAGTCGGTCACGGCCGCCGGATCCCAGCCGTGCTGGAGCGCGTAGCTCCCGAGGACCATGAGGCGCGGGATGTGATGGGTCCAGCCCGTGTCCCTGACCTGGCGGAGCACCGTCGACAGACAGCGGGCGGACACGGCGTCCGCGTCGAGCTCGTCCCACCAGTCGGGCAGGGGAGTGGTGTGACGGAGGGTGTTCGACGTCCGGTAGTCCTCACCGAAGTACCAGTAGAGCTGCCAGACGTACTCGCGCCATCCCGCGATCTGCCGGACGAACCCCTCGACCGAGTTCAGGGGTGCCTCGCCCGCCCGCCAGGCGGCCTCCGCCGGCTCCACGCACTCGGCCGGGTCGAGCAGCCCCAGATTGAGCGACGAGGACAGCAGACTGTGGCTCATGGTGTCGTCGGCGGCGAGCATCGTGTCCTCGTGCGCGCCGAATCCGGCCAGCCGGTGGCGGAGGAAGCGGCGCAGCGCGGCGAGGGCTTCGCGACGGTGGGCGGGGAACAGGCGGGGGCCGTCACGGCCGACGAAGGAGACGTCTCCGTCGCGTTCCCACCGGTCCAGGTCGCGGCGGACCTCCTCGTCGACGGCGTCCTCCCGGGGCCGGTAGGGCGCCGGAGCGCCCAGGGTCCGGGCCCCACGAGGAGGCGGCTCCCTGTTCTCGTGGTCGAGGTTCCAGGTGCCGCCCGCCGGACTCCCGCCCTCCATCAGGAGATCGTGGTCGCGCCGCACGGCCCGGTAGAAGCCCTCCATCCGGAGCCCGCGCTGCCCCCGCGCCCATGCGGCGAAGTCCTCGTGCCGGACCAGGAACCCGCGCGGCGGCAGGACGGTGACGTTCGCAAGGGACCGTACGAGGGCCAGCGCCGCCCGGGACGTGGGGTGGTGCACCGTCACCGGTCCGTCGCCCACGGCCCGCGCGAGCCCCTCACGGTAGGTGTCGGCCTTCACGTACGTCACCCGGTCACCGAGTTCCGCCGCGCGGTGCCGCATCGCGGAGAGCACCAGATGGGCCTTCGCCCGGTGGAAGCGCCGACGGCGGAAGACGGCCCGCGATTCGATCATCACCACGGGGGCGTCGCGGGAGACACCGTCGCCCGCCACGAGGAAGCCCGGGCCCAGCTGGTCGCCGAAGAGCCAGTGCGTGCCTGTCATACCGGTCTCGATCCGTTGCGTTCCCGCGGGGCCTGTGGCCGCGCCCTCTGGACTTCCGTGGTCGGGCGTCCGGCGGATGCGGCTCCCCGCGTATCCCCGGGTCGTGAAGAAATGTGCCGCGGATCCCATCCGCGGACCCGTCCGACACGGAATGACTCCATGAGAGGACAACCGAACCACGGCCGCAGCCGCTCGACGTCGGGCGTCGGGCATCCGGCCGATGCAAGGAGCACGTCATGAACACCACGCTGACCCCACGTCGTGTCCCGGCCGCCCTGGCCGCGGCGGCCCTCGCGGTCTCGCTCGGAGCGCTCGCCCCGCAGGCGTCGGCCGACGAGGGCGGTAGCCCGTTCGGCCCCGGGTGCGCCTCCGTGCCGAAGGAGGGCGAGGGCTCGCTCTCCGGCATGGCGGACGACCCGGTCGCCACGGCCGCCTCGAACAACCCGGCGCTGTCCACCCTGGTCACCGCCGTCGAGAAGGCCGGTCTTGTGGACACCCTGAACAACGCGAAGGACATCACCGTCTTCGCGCCGACGAACGAGGCCTTTGCGAAGATCCCGAAGGCGGACCTGGACAAGGTCCTCGCCGACAAGGAGATGCTCACCAAGATCCTCACCTACCACGTGGTCGACCAGCCGGTGGACAAGGCGGACCTCGCGGACGGGTCCTTCAAGACCCTTCAGGGCGGGACGCTGACGACTGCCGGGTCCGGGGACGCGTACAAGGTGAACGACTCCGCCGCCATCGTCTGCGGTGACGTGCACACCTCCAACGCGACTGTGCACGTCATCGACACGGTGCTCATGCCGAAGTGAGCACACGGAGGGCACGCAGGGCATGCGGAACCCACCCGGCCCGGGACCCGGCTTCGGCCCCGTCCAGGGCCTCAGGGTGGGGAGGGCGAGGAGCGGCGCAGCCGGTCGAGTCGTCGGATGATCGGCGTCGCGGCGGCCCCGTGGACGACCACGGACAGCAGTACGGTGAAGGCCACCACGGACCAGAGCTGCCGCGCGTGCGCCTCGAAGGCCTCGGTGTGCCCGAGGGCGTACGCGAGGTAGAACAGCGAGCCGATGCCACGGATGCCGAAGAAGGCGGTGACCGCCTTCTCCCTCGGCCCCGCCGCGAAACCGATCAGGCCGAGCCACCCCGCGGCCGGCCTGACGACGAGGACGAGCAGGACGCCGACGAGGGCTCCCTGCCAGGTCAGGGCCTGCAGGCCGGAGGCGACGAGGTAGCCCCCGAGGAGGAAGAGCAGACACACGGTCAGGAGCCGCTCGATCTGTTCGGTGAACTCGTGCAGCACCCGGTGGTAGCCGTGGCTCCGTTCGGCCGCGCGGATGGTGCAGGCCGTCACGAACACGGCGAGGAAGCCGTAGCCGTGGAGAAGCTCGGCCGCTCCGTACGCCACGAACGTCGCGCCCAGGGCGACGAACCCCTCCATGTGTTCCGATAGACGCAGCGCGTTCGACTGCGCGCGGAAGAACATCATGCCCAGCAGACGTCCGGCCACGAGCCCCATCGCCACGCCGACCGCGATCTTGCCCAGGACGTCGACGAGCAGCCATCGTCCGATCCAGTCCGCCGACCATCCGTCGCCGGCCGCCGTCGCGAGCGCGAGGGCGGCCAGGACGAACGGGAAGGCCAGTCCGTCGTTCAGCCCGGCTTCCGCGGTGAGGGTGAAGCGGACCTCGTCCTCGTCGTTCTCCGCGTCCGTGGGCTCTCCCACGCGCACCTCCGCCGCCAGCACGGGATCCGTCGGCGCGAGCACCGCGGCGACGAGCAGGGCGAGCGCGGGCGGCCAGTCCAGCAGGAGTGCGGCGAGAAGCGCCGTCCCGGCGATGGTCAGCGGCAGGCTGAGGCCGAGCAGGCGCCAGGGTCCGCCCCACGCGCGGAGCCCGAAAGGCCGGTTGAGAGCGAGGCCGGCTCCCATCAGCGACACGATCACGCACAGTTCGGTCACGTGCTCGACCCAGAGCCGGTCGCGCACCGGGTCCACCGTGGGCACGGGCAGGGGCAGCGCCGCCACGAGGACGCCGGCGGCGAGGAAGACCATCGGCGTGGAGAAGGGCCGCTTGAACACGAGCCTCGGCACGACGGCCGCGCCGAGCGCTCCCAGGCCCACAGCGAGGTAGACGGTGTCGGAGAGGATCACTCGGCCCATCCTGTCCGAAAAGGTCGCTTCCATGCGTGCGACGGTCGTCGCCGCGCCCGGCGGGTGGAGCCGATCGGCCGTCCGCCCCCTCGCTTCCGTCGGCCGGCCGGTCGTGCCGCCGCCGGCCCGCCGGGCTCACCCCGGGAACCGGCCCGCCGAACGCAGCTGCCAGCGCCGTTCGGCATACGCCAGGTCGTCCCGCCACAGCCGGGCCGCCGCCGTACGCATCACCGGGCGCAGGAGCGGGGCGGCCCGGCGTACGAACCCGAAACCGGGGCGGTCGGACGCGGCCACCACGGCCTCGGTCACCGCCGTGCGCGGACGGCCCCGGTCGTCAGGCCCGAGGGGGGTCGCATGGGTCTCCACCACCGAGCCCACGCCCTCCCCCTCGGTGATGCGCATGACGACCGTGCGCGGCTCGGGGGCGGTGAACTCGGCCCGGACGGGCACCACGAACCGCCCCACCACCTTGAAGGAGACGTCGACGGTGAAGCGGTCGTCGGTGTCGTGGTCGTCCGGTGAGCCGACCACCGTCAGGTCCACGAACGAGTACGGGTGGAACCACGCCCCGTGCCACGGGTCCAGACGATTGGCCACGACGTCCTCGGGTTCGCAGACGCCGGTCCCCTCGTACACGGCCGTCACCCCGCGCGCGGGCGTCGGACGGACCGGTACGACCGGGGCGTCCAGGGGCTCCTCCCCGCCGACCTCGTCGAGCCGCACCCAGACGAGGACACCGTCGTCGTGGGCGGGCAGGGGGTCCCAGCCCGCGAACGAGGCCCCGTCGAGAGCCAGTCCGTGCCAGTGGCACACCAGCGTCCCGCAGCGGACCGGGCTGTCCGCCAACGGCGCCCCGAGGTGGGGGCAGACCCCCGGCCCGGCGAGCAGCCGTCCGTCGGCGCCGCGCCAGACCACCACCTCGCGGCCCGCGACCGTCCGGGCCAGGGGCCGGTCGCCGCGCAGGGCGGCCGAGGCCCCCACGACGTACCAGTTTCCGGACGGCCTGGCCTGCGCACGCTTCAGCGCCTCCGCGATGAGGCCCGGCCTGGCGTCCCGCCAGGTGGGGCGCTGCCGGTCCCACGGGACGGGCCCGCGGCGCAGCGACAGGGGAAGGCGGGGGCGTCGTCGTGCGGACGGTTCGCGCTTCACACGACCTCCTCGGAGACCGGCCGGGCCGGTGTGGCGGGCGATGCGGGGCGGGCCGGAGGCCGAACCGGCGCGGGTTCGGGCGGTGTGGGCCGCGCAGGTGTACGTACCGTCGCCGGTTCGGGCGGTGTCGGGCGTGTGGACGTACGTACCGCCGTGGATTCGGGGGGCGTTGGGCGGGTGGGCGTACCTACCGTCGCCGGTTCGGGGGGCGTCGGGCGGGTGGGCGTCCCTGGCGGGGCGGACCGGCTCCGGTGGCGCAGTCTGGCCGCGAGCACCCGGACGAGGCCGTCCGCCGCGACCGCCGCACGCTCCCGGCGGGGCACCACGGCGCGGCGGTGCAGCACGGCGTAGCCGTCCCTCGCGACGGCGTCGAGGATGCGCCCGTACAGGATGAACGCGGTGCGGACGCAGGGGCGGGACACGGGATCGAGCATGGCGAGTCCGGGTTCCGCCTCGCGGTAGACACGGCGGGTCAGTGCCTCGAACTCCCGCAGCGCGGCCAGGACGCGCCGGTCCTCGCGGCCCGTGTCACGGCACCGGCGCAACACCTCCCTGTCGACACCGTGCCCGGCCAGCAGGTCGGCGGGCAGGTAGATCCGCCCCCGGTCGAGGTCCTCGCCGACGTCCCGCAGGAAGTTGGTCAGCTGGAACGCCACCCCGAGGTCCGCCGCGTGCGGCTCGGCCTCCTCGCGCGGCACCACCGTGCCGAGGACCGGCAGCATCTGCAGACCGATCACGGCGGCCGAGCCGTGCATGTAGGCGCGCAGGTCCGCGTAGGTGGGGTAGTCCGTGACGTCCAGGTCGGACCTCATCGCTGTCATGAAGTCCTGGAAGTGGGCGTGCTCGATGGCGTAGCGGCGCGCGGTGTCGGCCAGGGCCAGCACCACCGGTTCGTCACCACTCTCCTGCCGCAGCCCGTCGTCGAGGCGCCGCTGGAGCGCCGCGAGCCGCGCACCGCGCAGGCCGTCGTCCGTGCCCGGTTCCGGCGTGTCGACGATGTCGTCGGCCCACCGGGCGAACCCGTACAGGGCGTGCACGGCGGGCCTGCGGTCGGCCGGCAGCAGACGGGTGGCCAGGAAGTACGTCTTCCCGTGCGCCGCGTTCAGCTCACGGCACCGGCGGTACGCCGCCCGCAGCACCGGGTCGGTGATGCCCGCGGCGTCGAGTTCGCGTGCGGTCATCGTGCCGCCCCCCCGGTGCGGGCGGAGAGCCGCCGGGCGCCGCCGGTGATCCGGGCCGCCGCCAGCTTCCCCGACACCAGCGCGGTCGGGACGCCCACGCCGGGGGTGGTGCCGCAGCCGGCAAGGACGGCGTTCTCCGTGCCCCGTACGAGGTTGCGGGGCCGGAACGGACCCGTCTGCGGAAAGGTGTGGGCCACCGAGAAGGGGGTGCCCGCCGCGTGACCCTGGCCCAGCCAATCGGCCGGGGTGACGAGGGACTCGTCCTCGATGGCCGCCTCGATGCCGTCGAGACCGCGCCGCTCCAACTCGCGCAACAGCTCCGCCCGGTAGCGCGGGCCGAGCTCGCCCCAGGCGGAGGCGCCCGGTCCGATGTCGGTGTTGGGGCAGGGAGCGAGGATGTAGTGCAGATGACGGCCCGGTGGGGCGAGGCCGGGGTCGGTCGCGGTGGGCCGGGTGATGAGCAGGGACGGGTCGCTCATCAGCCGCCCCTGGCGGGTGAGTTCGTCGAACGTGGTCCGCCAGGCGGCGCCGAACGAGATCGTGTGATGGGCCAGCTGCGGCCAGGTGCGGTCCGTGCCGGCGTGCAGCACGACGGCGGAGGGGGAGTGCCGCAGCCTGACCGGCCGGCGGGGGGTGCGGCCGAGGAGCCGGTAGGTGACGGGCAGGTCCGGCGTGAGGACGACCGCGTCGCAGGGGATGCGGTCGCGCGCGGTGACGACGGCGGTGACGCGCCCGCCCGACCGTTCCAGCCGGGTCACCCGCTCGCCGAACCGCAGCTCCGCGCCCGCGTCCTCGGCGGCGTCGGCCATGGCCTGCGGCAGGGCGTGCATGCCGCCGCGCGGGAAGTACACCCCGGCGACCGTGTCCATGTACGCGATGACCGCGTAGGCGGCGAGCGCGCGGGCCGGCGGCACACCCGCGTACAGGGCCTGGAAGGAGAAGACCCGTTGCAGGCGCTCGTCCTTCAAGAAGGCGCGGATGCGGCGGTCGAGGCGTCCGAAGCCGCCGAGCGCCGCGAGGCGGGCCAGGTCTCCGGTCAGCAGGTCGAGGGGGGAGTCGAAGTTCGCGTCGATGAAGCGGTTCATCTGGGCCCGGTAGAGCTGCTCCAGCCAGGCCCGCAGCCGCCGGTAGCCCGCCGCCTCACGGGCCCCGGCGAACCGCTCCACCTCCGCGGCCATCGCCTCGCCCTCGGTGTGCACGTCCAAGGTGCTGCCGTCCGCGAACGACGCCCGGTAGGCCGGGTGCAGCGGGATCAGGTCGACCCGCTTGTACAGACTGTCGCCGACGGCCGCGAAGGCCTCGTCGGCGATGTCGGGCATCGTCAGCACGGTCGGGCCGGTGTCGATCAGGTACCCGCCCAGCTGCAGCCGTCCCGCCCGGCCGCCGGGCAGGGCGTCCCGCTCGACGACCGTGACCCGACGCCCCGATCCCAGCAGATGGAGGGCCGCCGACAGACCGGCGAGACCCGCTCCGACGACCACCACATGGTCCGTACGGCCGGACAGCGTGCGCGTCATCGACGGACCTCCGTCGCTCGGGCGGCCAGGGGCACGGACGCGCCGGAACCGACGGTCGCTTCAAGCGGGCCGTCCGCGGCGCGGGACGCGGTCGCTTCGGGCGGGCCGTCCGCAGTCTGGAAGGTGGTCGCCTCGGGCGGGCCGTCCGTGGTGCGGGAGGCCGTTGCTCCGGGCGGGCCGTGCGTGGTGCGGGAGGCGGTCGCTCCAAACGGGCCGTCCGCGGCGCGGGGCGCGGTCGCCTCGGTCAGCAGTCCGCGCAGCCGGCCCCTGGCCTCCGGGTCGAGGGCGGTGCCGTCGAAGTGGCGCAGTCCCTGCGCCGACAGGCGGTCGATCTTCGACTCGACCGCCGCCCTGGCGCCCGTACGCGCCAGGACGTCCCGTACCTCGTCGAGCCCGGCCGGAGTCAGGCCCTCGTCGCCGAGCGCCCGTTCGAGCACCGTCAGGGCGGGCCGGTCGCCCGTGGCCTCGGCGCGTGCCACCGCAAGGGCGACCAGGTACGTCGGCTTTCCCTCGCGGATGTCCCCGCCGCAGCTCTTGCCGGTGCGCCGGGGGTCGCCGAAGACGTCGTCGAGGTCGTCGCGCAGTTGGAAGGCCATGCCCACCCGGCGTCCCGCCGCGCACAGTGCCCGTATGGTGCGGCCGTCCGCGCCCGCCACCGCCGCGCCGAGCGCGAGGGGGCGCTCGACCGAGTACAGCGCGCTCTTGAGGCACGCGGCGCGCAGGGCACGCGGCTGGGAGCGCGACCCGGTCAGCTGGCCGTGGAGGTCGAGGAACTGACCCGCCACCATCTCCGTGCGCATGTCGCTCCACAGTCGGCGCACCACGGTCGCCGTCCACCGGTCGAGCGGCGTCTCGGCCACCACGTCGTCCGCCCATACGAGCGCCAGATCCCCGGCCAGGATCGCGGCCGCCTCCCCGAAGCGGGCGACGCGGGCGGGCGACGCGGCACCGTCGTAGCGGTCGCGCACGTCCGTGTGCAGCGCCGGACGTCCGCGACGCAGCGTCGAGCCGTCCATCACGTCGTCGTGGACGAGGGCGCAGGTCTGGAGCAGTTCGAGCGCCGCCCCGACGCGCAGGGCCGCCGTGGCCTTCGGCCCGTCGACTCCGCCGCAGGCGCGCATCGACCACCAGACGAGCTGCGACCGGGTGCGCTTGCCGCCGTCCTGGGTGAAGCGGGTGACCCGCTCGGCCAGGTCCCGCGCGAAGAGGGTGTCCAGGGCGCCGGCCCGGGTGAGCCGGTCGGCGAGCACCTGATCGAGGACGTGCCCGACCGCCGCGGCCACGTCCGCGTCGACGGCGGCGGGTTCGACCTCCTGGACGGCGACGCCGTGCGGGGGATCCGTGCTGTGGGCCCCGCCGGCGACCGCACGGCCCGGACGCCTTCGCCGCGGCGAGGACCCCGACGGGGCCACCAGGCGGGGGAGGGGCGACGGCGTGGCCGCGGGGTGGTCCTTCGCCTGGGTCGGGCGCATCCCGGTTCCTCTCGTCGTGGCATCGATCGTTCTTTGCGCGTCTTCCGTCCCTTCCCGTGATACGGATGCGGTGCGGATCGGGTACCCGAAATGAGCGGTAATGCCCTCATGTGGACGCACCTGTCCGAGTGGCGGCCTTCCCTGACCGCATCCGGATCCACGCCGACGGGGGAACCCCTACGGGTGGTGGACAGCAGATCCGGGAGGGAGGAAGCCGCGTGCTGAAGGCTGATGTGGTGGACGTGGCGGTCATCGGAGCGGGAGCCGCCGGGTTGTCCCTGGCCCACCGGCTGAACGGACACCTGCCCGGAGCCAGGACTCCGTCGGTGGTCCTCGTCGACGCCCCGCCCGGCCCGCTGCGGCCGCCCCCGCGCACCTGGTGCTTCTGGGAGACGGGACACGGCCGCTTCGACGCCGCGGTGCGAGCGGAATGGCACCGCCTGCGGGTGCGGCCGCCGGTCGGCCGGCCGATCGAGGGGGACATCGCGCCCCTGCGGTACAAGATGATCCGCTCCGACGACTTCGAGTCCCTGGTCGCCCGGGACCTCGCTCGCGGCCCCAACGTCCGTCGCCTGGAGGCGACCGTGGACACCGTGGAGGAGTTTCCCTCCGGGGCCCGTGTGCTGATGACCCGGCCCGACGGCCGTCCCCACGCCCTGGAGGCCCGCTGGGTGTTCGACTCGCGGCCCCTCGGCAGCCTCCCGGCCGCCCGCACCACCCTGCTCCAGCACTTCCACGGCTGGTTCGTGCGCACCGAGCGACCCGTCTTCGACGCCGGGACCGCGGAACTGATGGACTTCCGCACCCCCCAGCCCGCCGACGGGCTCTCCTTCGGCTACGTCCTGCCCACCGGCCCGCGCGAAGCCCTCGTGGAGTACACGGAGTTCTCCCCGCGCCTCCTGACGGCGATCGGCTACGAGGCGGCGGTACGGCACTACGCCGACGACGTCCTGGGCCTCGGTGACCTGGAGACCGTCGCGACGGAGACCGGCGTGATCCCCATGACGGACGCCCCGATGCCGCGACGGGTCGGCGCCTCGGTGTTCAGGATCGGCGCCGCGGGCGGTGCGACCCGCCCGTCCACCGGATACGCCTTCGCCGCACTCCAGCGCCAGACCCGGTCAGTCGCCACCGCGCTGCGGCAAGGGCGCGTACCGGTGCCGCCGGCCGCCCACTCCCCGCGGGCCCGCGCCATGGACGCCGTACTCCTGCGCGCCCTCGACAGCGGCCGCGTCGACGGCCCCGCCCTGTTCACCCGGCTGTTCGCCCGCGTCCCGACGGGTCGGCTGCTGCGCTTCCTCGACGGGCGCACGAACCTCTTCGAGGACCTCTCCGTCGGCCGGCACACCCCGGTCGGCCCCATGCTGCGCACCGTCGTCGAGCTGCCCGGACTGCCACGACGCCCCTTCGGCTGACCCGCCGTTCCCGCACTTCCCTCGGCCACCCCGCCCGTTCCCACCCGCTCTGGAGACCGTATGACCCTGCTGCGCGACGAGGACCTCGCCGCCGCCTTCGACCACGCGTCCCGCAGTTACGACACGCTGGTCGCCGCGAATCCCGGCTACCACGCGCACCTGCGACGCTCGGTGCGCCGCCTCGGCCTGCCCGGAAGGGGAGAGGGCCTGCGCGTGCTGGACCTCGGCTGCGGCACCGGAGCGTCGACGGCCGCGATCCGGTCCGTCCTCCCGGCCGCCGCCGTCACCGCCGTCGACGCCTCGGCGGGCATGCTGGGGCGGGCCGCCGCCAAGCCGTGGGCGGACGGCGTGCGGTTCGTCCACGCGCCGGCCGAGCGCCTGGCGGACGTGGGGGTCGACGAGCCGTTCGACGCGGTGTTCGCCGCCTACCTGTTCCGTAACGTCTCCGATCCCGACGCCGTCCTCGGCACGGTCCGCGCCGTACTGCGACCGGGCGGACGCCTCGGCGTGCACGAGTACAGCCTCGGCGGTCGCCGCGCCGACCGGGCCGTGTGGACGATGGTGTGCCGAGGCGTCGTTCAGCCCGCCGCCACCCTTCTGGGCGACGGGCCGCTCTACCGCCACCTGTGGCGCAGCGTCGTCGACTTCGACACGGCCGACCGGTTCGCGGGCCGGCTCCGCCAGGCGGGCTTCGACCGGGTCAGGACCCTGCCCCTGCCGGGCTGGCAGACGGGCATCACCCACACGTTCGTGGCCGCGCGCGGGGAGGACCACCGATGACCGTCCCCGCGCACCCCGTGCCCGCCGCGCGCCGCGGCCGGGACCGCCGCGCCCGTGTCCTGCCTGCGCGGCCGGGCGCGGTCCGTGCCCACGGCCGGCCCTCGGCAGCCGTGGTCGGCGCCGGGATCGCCGGACTCGCCGCCGCCACCGCGCTGGCCGAGCGGGGCGTGACGGTGACGGTGTACGAGCGGGAGCCCTACGTCGGCGGCCGGGTGGGCGGCTGGGGCACCCGGCTGCGTGACGGCAGCGCCGTGACCATGAGCCGCGGCTTCCACGCGTTCTTCCGGCAGTACTACAACCTGCGGGGTCTGCTGCGCCGAACCGACCCCGCCCTGGCCCGTCTCCGGGGACTGCCCGACTACCCGCTGCTGCACGCCGACGGGCTGCGCGACAGCTTCCGGCACGTGCCGCGCACCCCGCCGTGGAGCGCGCTGGGCTTCGTCGCGCTCAGCCCCTCCTTCGGGGTACGGGACCTGCGCGCCATGGACCCGGTCGCGGCTCTGCCGCTGCTCGACGTCCGCGTGCCCGAGGTGTACCACCGCCTCGACTCCCTCAGCGCCTACGACTTCCTGGAAGCCGTCCGCTTCCCGGAACGCGCCCGACACCTGGCCTTCGAGGTCTTCTCCCGGAGCTTCTTCGCCGACCCGCGGCAGCTTTCGGCGGCCGAGATGGCGCTGATGTTCCACATCTACTTCCTCGGCTCCGCCGAGGGCCTGCTGTTCGACGTGCCCCGCTCCCCCTTCCCGACGGCCCTGTGGGACCCCCTCGTCGGGTACCTGCGGGAGCACTCCGCCGAGGTGCGCACCGAGAGCCCCGTCGAGCACGTCGCCCCCGCACGGGACGGTGGGTTCGAGATCGCCGGGGATCACGGCGAGCGCCGGTACGACGCGGTGGTCCTCGCCCTGGACGCGGCAGGCCTGCGGTCCCTCGTCTCCCGCTCGGAGCGGCTGGGAGACCCGGGCTGGCGGGAGCGCGTCGCGCGCCTGCGCACGGCACCGCCCTTCCTGGTCACCCGGCTGTGGCTGGACCGGCCGGTCACCTCCGACCGCCCCGGCTTCCTCGGCACCAGCGGCTTCGGCGGCCTCGACAACATCAGCGTCCTGGACCGCTGGGAGGACGAGGCGGCCCGCTGGGCGGCGCGCACCGGAGGATCCGTCGTCGAACTCCACGCCTACGCCGTCGACCCGCGCGCGGACCACGCCACGGAACAGCGGCGCCTCGTCGAACAGCTCCACCGCGTCTACCCGGAGACCCGTACGGCCACGGTCGTCGACGTCCGCCACGAGTGGCGGGAGGACTGCCCGCTGTTCCCCGTGGGCGGGTATGCCGACCGGCCCACCGTACGCACCCCGGACCCCGGCCTGGTGGTGGCGGGTGACGTCGTGCGCACCGACCTGCCGGTCGCACTGATGGAACGGGCGGCCACGACCGGCTTCCTGGCCGCGAACGCGCTCCTGGAACGGTGGGGCGTACGCGGACAGACCCTGTGGACGGTGCCGGACCGGGGCCGTGCCGCCGTCCTGCGGAAGGCGGCCGCGTGGGCGGGACGCTGAGGCCCGACGCCGCACGCGGTGCCCAGGGGGACGGGCGGCGCTCCACGGGGCGGGCGGTGCCGCATCCGGGGCCGGGCGACGCGGAGAACACGGGAACGAGCGGCGAGCCGTACCGACGGACGGGAGAGGTGGTCATGTGTCCGCAGCCCAGGGCGTGACGGACGTGCTGGTGGTCGGGGCCGGTGTCGCGGGACTCGCCTGCGCCCGGGACCTGCTGGCCGCCGGTCTCGACGTACGCGTGGTGGAAGCCGGTGACGAGGTCGGCGGCCGCATGCGCTCGGACCGGGTCGAGGGCTTCGTGGTGGACCGGGGGTTCCAGGTCTTCAACACGTCCTACCCCCAGGTCAGGCGCCGCCTGGCCCTCAGGGACCTGCGACTGCGGCCCTTCACCCCCGGTGTCCTCATCCACGGCCCGGCGGGCCGACTCCGCTTCAGCGACCCGACCCGCCGCCCGCGCACGCTGCCCGACCTGCTGCCGGGCCGCCTCGCCGGGACCCGCGACCTGGCCGCCCTCGCCGTGCTGTCCGCCCGGGACATGCTGGCGCCTCCCGGTCGCCGCAAGCGGCGCGCGGACACCACCACCCGCACCGCGCTCGCGGACGCGGGGATCTCCGACGCGTTCGTCGAGAGGTTCTTCCGCCCCTTCCTGTCGGGGGTCTTCCTCGAAGAGGACCTGGAGACCTCCGCCCGTGTGTTCCACCTGGTGTGGCGGAGCATGCTGCGCGGCACCCTGTGCCTGCCCACCTCAGGTGTCGGAGCGGTCCCGCGGGCGCTCGCCGCCGCCCTGCCCCACGGCGCCGTCTCCCTGGAGAGTCCTGTGGCGGGGCTCACGGACGAGGGCGCGCTGACGGCCGGGGGCCGGGAGATCCCCGCACGCGCCGTCGTCGTCGCCACCGGCCCCGGGCCCGTCATGACCCTGCTTCCCGGCGTCGACCTGCCCGGATACCGGATCGTGACGACGTACTACCACGTCGCCCCGCGCTCTCCCCTCGATGAGCCGACGCTGCTCGTCGACACCCGGCGCCGCTTCCTCAACACCTGTGTCCTCAGCGACGTCGTGCCCTCCTACGCCCCGCCCGGCCACGCCCTCGTCGCGACCTCGGTCCTCGGCCGGGACACGCAGGGCCGTGAGCGGGAGGTGCGGGCCGCGCTCGGCGAGGCGTACGGAACCGGTACCGGCGGCTGGGACCTGCTGACCGTCCGTACCGTCGAGGACGCCCTCCCCGCCATGCCGCCGCCGCAGCCGCTGACCCGCACCACGCGAGTGGCGCCCGGCCGGTACGTGTGCGGCGACCACCGCGCCACCGGCTCCGTCCAGGGCGCGCTCGCCTCCGGCGCGCGGGCGGCCCGCGAGGTGCTGCGCGACCTGCGGCGCGGCACCGGCGTCCCGCGCGACGGGACGGGAGGCGCGTCGTGGACGTGAACGGCGCGCGTGTCCTCGTGCCCGGCGGCACCGGTGCCATCGGGTCCGCCCTGGCCGTGCGGCTGCACGGACTCGGGGCCCGGGTCGCCGTGGCGGGCCGCGACCCCGACTCCCTGGCCCGGGTCTCCGCCGCCTGCGGCGACGCGCCGGTCCGCCGCCTCGACGCCTACGACCTGGACGGATGCGCCCGGACGGTCCCCTGGGCGGTCGGCGAACTCGGGGGCCTGGACGCGGTCGTGGTCTGCGTCGGGGTCGCGGGATTCGGTCCGGCCGAGGCGGTCGGCGACGCGGTCGCCGAGCACCTCCTGACGGTCAACGCGCTGGCTCCCATGGCCGTCCTCCGCGCGGCCCTCGGCGCCGTCCCGGCGGGCGGTGTGCTCGCCGCGGTGACCGGCGTCGTCGTGGACGCCGCGCCGGCCGGCATGGCGGACTACGCCGCTTCGAAGGCCGCCCTCGCGACGTGGCTGACCTCGGTCCGCCGTGAACGGCGGCGCGCGGGCACGGCCGTCCTGGACATCCGGTTGCCCCATGTGGAATCGGGCTTCGCGGAACGCGCCGTCTGCGGAGCCCCACCGACGCTGCCGCGTGGACGGACCGTCGACGAGGCGGTGGACCTGATCCTGGACGCGCTGACGCGCTGACGCTCCGTCGCCCTGACGGTCGGCGGAGCCGGGTCGCCGGCCCCCGGGCTGTGGTCGGACCAAAGTTAGGATGGCCTGATCGGGGCGCGGTCCCTCCGCGCCGTGCCCGTTCATCGACAGGGGAGGTACCCGTGACGGCCCAGTGGCGACCCGTGCGGCAGTCGCGGACGCACGAACTCGTGCTGGAGAGCATCGAGCGGCAGGTGCTCGCCGGTGAGCTCAAGGCGGGCGACCGCCTGCCGCCCGAGCGGGAACTGGCCCTGGAGCTGGGCGTGAGCCGGTCCGCACTGCGGGAGGCGCTGCGGGTCCTGGAGACCATCGGCGCGCTGGTCGCGAACGTGGGACGCGGGCCCGACGCGGGCGCGCGGATCGTACGCAACCCGGACGACGCCCTCGGCCGGGTGCTGCGACTCCACCTCGCCCTCGGCAGCTACGGCGTCGACGACGTGCTCGAAGCGCGTGTCGTGCTGGAGCGCTCCAGTTTCGAGGCGGCCTCCCGGTCGGCGTCCGACGCTGACCTGGCCGAGGCGGAGGCGTTGCTCACCCGGATGCGGGACGCCGGTGCGGACGTCGTCACGTACAACGACCTGGACACCGCCTTCCACGTGCTGATCGCCCGCAGTTCGGGCAACCCCCTCGTCTCGACCCTGACCTCCGCCGTACGGGAGTCCGTGCGCGCGCTGATCCTGGAGGCGGAGGAGGCGGCCGAGGACTGGGCCGCGACCGCGGACCGGCTCCATGACGAGCACGTCGAGCTGCTCCGCCTCGTCCGGGCCGGCGAGGGCGCCGCGGCGGCCGACCTGGTGGAGCGGCACATCCGCGGGTTCCACGGCGCGGTCGTCGGTGGGCGGAAGCCCGTGACGCCCGGCGAATGACCGGCGGACGTCCTTCCGTCCGCATCACCTTCTAAGGTCTGACCATATGGTGGGCAGAGGTTGAGGGGTAGCGACGTCCCGAGTAAGGTCGGACCATACTTCGACCGTGGAGGTCCCCCCATGCGCATCGGACTCTTCGCCACCTGTCTGGGAGACACGCTCTTCCCCGACGCGGTGCGGGCGACGGCCCTGCTGCTCACCCGACTCGGCCACGAGCTGGTGTTCCCGCCCGGCCAGACCTGCTGCGGCCAGATGCACATCAACACCGGCTACCAGCGCGAACCGGTCCCCCTGGTCCGCGCCTTCGCCGAGCAGTTCGGCGACCCTCACGTCGAAGCCGTCGTCATGCCCTCCGGTTCGTGCGCCGGAAGCGTGCGCCACCAGCACGCGACCGTCGCGGCTCGGTACGGCGACCCCGCCCTGCGCGCCGGTGTCGCAGCGGTGAAGGACAAGACGTACGAACTGTCCGAGTTCCTGGTCGACGTCACCGGCACCGTGGACGTCGGCGCCCACTTCCCGCACCGCGTCACCTACCACCCGACCTGCCACTCGCTGCGGATGCTCCGCGTGGACGACAAACCGCTGCGCCTCCTGCGGGCCGTCGAGGGCATCGACCTGGTCGAACTGCCCGAGGCGGACGCCTGCTGCGGCTTCGGCGGGACCTTCGCCGTCAAGAACGCCGCGACCTCCTCCGCCATGCTCGCCGACAAGCTCGGCAACGTGGCCTCCACCGGCGCCGCCGTCTGCACCGCCGGGGACTCCTCGTGCCTGATGCACATCGGCGGCGGTCTGTCCCGCATCCGGTCCGGGACCCGCACGCTGCACCTGGCCCAGATCCTGGCCGCCACCCGCACCTCACCGCTCCCCCTGACGGAGGCCGCCCGATGAGCAGCACGTTCCTGGGCATGCCCGCCGTCCCGCCCCGATCCCCGTACGGCGAAGGCAACCTGAGGGGCGATCTGGCGTTCCCGAAGGCGGCCGCCGCCGAACTGGGCAACGCTCAGCTGCGCTCCAACCTCCACAAGGCGACGCACACCATCCGCGCCAAGCGCCTGGCCGTCACCGCGGAGGTGCCCGACTGGGAGGAGCTGCGCTCCGCCGGCGCGGCGATCAAGACCGACACCATGAACCGGCTGCCCGAACTGCTCGAACAGCTGGAGGCGAAGGTCACCGAGGCCGGCGGCACGGTGCACTGGGCCCGGGACGCGGCGGAGGCGAACGAGATCGTCACCCGGCTCGTCACCGCCACCGGAAACCGCGAGGTCATCAAGGTCAAGTCGATGGCGACGCAGGAGATCGGCCTCAACGAACACCTGGAGAGCCACGGCGTCACCGCCCACGAGACCGACCTCGCCGAGTTGATCGTGCAGCTCGCCGACGACCGGCCCTCGCACATCCTGGTGCCCGCGATCCACCGCAACCGCGAGGAGATCCGCCGGATCTTCCTCACGAAGATCCCGGGCGTCGACCCGGATCTGAGCTCCGTGCCCGCGGAACTGGCCGCCGCCGCCCGCGCCTACCTCCGCGAGAAGTTCCTGACCGTCCCCGTCGCCGTCTCCGGCGCCAACTTCGGGATCGCCGAGACGGGCACGCTCTGCGTCGTCGAGTCCGAGGGCAACGGCCGGATGTGCCTGACCCTGCCGCGCATCCTGATCACCGTCATGGGCATCGAGAAGGTCCTGCCGCGCTACGCCGACCTGGAGGTCTTCCTCCAACTGCTGCCGCGCTCCTCCACCGGGGAACGCATGAACCCCTACACCTCGCTGTGGACGGGCGTCACACCGGGCGACGGCCCGCAGGAGTTCCACCTGGTCCTGCTCGACAACGGACGCACCGCCGCACTCGCCGACGCCGTCGGCCGACAGGCCCTGAACTGCATCCGCTGCTCCGCCTGCCTGAACGTCTGCCCGGTGTACGAGCGGGTCGGCGGCCACGCCTACGGGTCGACCTACCCCGGCCCGATCGGCGCCGTGCTCACTCCGCAGCTCGCCGGCATGCACGCCGCGAAGAACGATCCCAACTCCTCGCTGCCCTACGCCTCCACGCTCTGCGGCGCCTGCTACGACGCCTGCCCCGTGAAGATCGACATCCCGTCGCTCCTCGTGGAGCTGCGCCACCAGGACACCGAGCAGACCGGCCGGAGCGCCGAGCGGCTCGCCATGCGGGCCGCAGCCGCCGTCATGGGCCGCCCGAAGCTGTACACGGCCGCGCAGAAGGCCGCGCGGCTCGGCCGGATCGCCGCCGGACGGGACGGCACGATCTCGCACCTTCCGCCACCCCTGCGGGGCTGGAGCGACAGCCGCGACACCCCGGCCCCGCCCCGGCAGACCTTCCGCGAGTGGTACGCCTCCGAGGAAGGCCGGCGCGCCCTCGCCGACGCGGCCCCGAGTACCGGCGCGGACCCGAGTACGCGTACGGACCCGAGTACGCGTACGGACCCGAGTACGCGTACGGACGCAATCCCCGGCGCCGCCCCAGCCCCCGCCCCCGCCCCCGGCGCCGACTCCGCCCCCAGTGCGGACGCCGCCCCGAGTATCGACCCCGCTCCGAGTACCGGCCACGCCCCCAGTACCGACTCCGCCCCGAGGCGCCGCGGCGGCAATTCCCAGGAGGACCGATGACCGCCCGCGAGACCGTGCTAGGCCGCGTGCGTGACGCGCTGGCGCTCGCCCCGCAGCCTGTGGCCACGGTGGATCGTGCCTACCGGCGGGGCCGTGACCTCCCGGACGCCGAGCGGCTCGCGCTGTTCACGGACCGGCTCGTCGACTACAGGGCGCGAGTGAGGACCTGTAAGGCGGCGGAGACCGCGGCGGCCCTCGCGGACGTCCTCGCCGGTCTCGGCGCCCGGCGCGTCGGCGTGCCCGCGGGCCTCGACCGGTCCTGGCTCGCGGACTGGGACGGCGTCGTGGAGGAGGACGGCGCCGACGTGCCCGCGCCGGACCTGGCCATGCTCGACGCGGTGGTGACGTCCTCGGCGGTGAGCTGCGCCGAGACCGGGACGATCTTCCTCGACGGCTCGGCCGACCAGGGGCGCCGGGCGCTGTCCCTCGTCCCCGACGTCCACGTGTGCGTGGTCGACCTCTCCTCCGTCGCCGTCGGGGTCCCCGAGGCCCTGGCCCGGCTGGTCCCCGAACGGCCGACGACCCTGATCAGCGGGCCGTCCGCGACGTCGGACATCGAACTGGAGCGGGTGGAGGGCGTTCACGGCCCGCGCACGCTCGTGGTGGTCGTCCGCACGGAGTCATGACGGGGGCGGCTCCGGGGGGTCAGGGGCCGGGGCGGGGCGGGAGTGACGGGGCGAGGGCCTGCTCCGTCCAGATCGTCTTGCCGCGCGGCCCGTAGCGGCAGCCCCAGCGGGTCGACAGCTGGGCGACGAGGAAGAGGCCACGGCCCTCCTCCTCGGTGTTCAGCGCGCGGCGCAGTCGGGGCTGGGTGTTGCTGGGGTCGGACACCTCGCAGACCAGGACGCGGTCGCGGATCAGGCGCAGGACGATGGGACCGCCGGCGTGGCGCAGGGCGTCGTAAGCGGCGTTGGCGCGGACGACCCGCAGGTCCATGTCGAGTTCGGCGACGGCGATGCCGTCCTGGCTCAGGACGGCGCGGGCGAAGGCGGTGTCCTGGTCCCAGCCCGCCGGGCCGTCGCGGCGGCCCGTCACGACGAGGGTTCCGCCCCGCGCGGTGTCGGAGCGCGCCGTGAGCACGTCCACCCGGGCCGGGCCGACAGGCGCAGACGCATGGGACACCTCCCGCCGATGGCGATGGGGCATGGGCACGGGTATCGGGTCCTGTGGGCCGCTGCTGCTCTCCAGGATGCTCCCGTCCGCGCCGCACGGCACGTCGGAGGGGCGTCAGCCCAGTTGGCGGCGGACCAGCATGTGGAAGAGGCCGGTGGGGTCGGCGAGCAGGTCGGCGGGGGCGCCCTGCTGGACGACGCGGCCGTCCGCCATGACGAGCACGCGGTCGGCGCCCATGATCGTGGACAGGCGGTGGGCGATGACCACGCGGGTGGTGCGCAGGGCACGGGTGGCGTCGATCACCTGGCGCTGGGTCTCGTTGTCGAGGGCACTGGTCGCCTCGTCGAGGTACAGGATCCTGGGCGAGCGGACGAGGGCCTGGGCGATCATGAGGCGCTGGCGCTGGCCCCCGGAGAGGGTGGCGCCGCCGTCGGACAGCATGGTGTGCAGGCCCATCGGCATGGCCCGGACGTCGTCGGCGAGCCCCGCGAGCGTGACGGCCCGCTCAACCTCCTCCAGGGTGTGGTCCTCGGCGCCCCGGACGCATTCGAGGAGGGAGCCGGTCAGGGGCTGGGCGTTCTGCAGGACGACCCCGCACTGGCGCCGTACGGCTGCCAGGTCGAGTGCGGCGAGGTCCTGGCCGTCGTACAGGACGCTGCCCTCGGTGGGCCGGTCGAAGCCGATGAGCAGACGCAGGAGGGTCGACTTGCCGCAGCCGCTGGGGCCGACGATCGCGACGAACTCGCCGGGCCGGACCCGGAGGTCGACGCCGTCGAGGACGAGGGGGCCGTCGGGGCTGTAGCGGTACGAGAGGCCGCGCGCCTCGACGGCGCCGGTGAGCGTGCCGGGGAGGGCGGCTCCGGCGCGTACCTCGGGCGCGGCCTTCAGGATCGGCACGACCTGTTCGAAGACGGGCAGGACGGCGGCGACCGAGAGGAGCGCGCCGGTCGCCTGCGTGACCGAGGAGAGCAGCAGCGTCAGGGCGGTGGAGAACGTGAGGAACGCGGCGGCGGACATCGTGCCGCGCGCGGGCCCGGCGAGCAGCGCGAACATCACCAGGGTGCAGAGCGGCAGGCACACGGCACCCAGGACCGTGAGGGCGTTCTGGATCCGGCCGACGCGCTGCTGGAGCACCCGGGTACGGGCGAACTCCCGCGCCCACGCGGCGTAGGCGAAGCTCTCGGCCGCCGCGACGCGCAGCTTGGGCAGGCCCCGCAGGGTCTGGAAGGTCTGGTTGTCGAGCCGGTTGCCGAGCTCGGTCAGGCGCCGCTGATGACGCAGCTGCCACAGCCCCAGGGTGAGGAGGACCGCGGCGACCACGAGGACGAGCGCGAGGGCCACAAGCGCCAGTTCCACGCTGTGGACGAGGAGCAGGACCAGGTTCACCGTGCCGACGGTGCCGGCCTGCAGGCAGACGGGGGCGATGCCGGACAGCATGCGGCGTACGGCGCTGATACCCATGGCCGCGTTGGCCAGCTCGCCCGTCGAGCGGCCGGTGAAGAAGGTGGCCGGCAGCCGCAGCAGCCGGTCCCAGACGGCGGGCTGGAGGGTGGCCTCGATCCGGCCCTCCATCCGCAGCAGGGCGATGTTCTGCGCCAGCAGCGACGCGGCCCCGACGGCCGTGGCCGCGAGCAGGGCGATCGCCGTGACGACGACGAGGTCGCCGCGCCCCTGTGGTACGTACTGCCCGAGGATCCGGCCGGTGGCCACCGGCACCGTCGCGCCGAGGACGACGGAGACGAGCCCGGCCAGGAGGAGGCCGCGCAGATCCTGGCGGCTGCCGCCCAGGCTGAAGCGAAGGAGTCGCGGCAGACCCGGCCGTCCCTCGGGCAGGGGGCGGTAGAACATGACGGCCCGTCGCTCGAATCCGGCTTCGTTGTCCGCGCCGATCCGCTCCCGCCTGCCACCGGGGTCGGCCGCAATGTAGCCGCCGCGCCGCCACAGCAGGGCGACGGGCGTGCCGTCCGGCTCGCGCCGGCCGAGCAGGGGGCCGCAGTTCTCCCGCCACCAGCGGCCGCGCAGCCCGACGGTGCGGGTGCGGACCCGGGAGGCGCGGGCGAGGCGTTCGACCGGGTCGTTCCGCCCGGGGTCCGTCGTCGATTCCGACGCCCCTCCCGTGCCGGACGGGTCGGCGAGCGTGATGCGGGCGTCCGCGAAGACCAGACGGCAAACGGCCCGGGTCGCGTCCGATGAGCCGCCGCGCCGGGCGCCGCGGCCGGAGCGGCCGAGGGCGGCCAGGAGCGCGCGGTCCCCCTCGCTGTCCGCCGCCCGGCCCGCCGCGAGACCGGCGGCCGCACGGTCCTCGTGGTCGCGCCGGCGCTGCTCGATCCGGTCGTCGAGGGCGTACAGGAGCCGGTGCTGCTGATCCACCATGCCCTGCCACATCGCCGCGTCGACGAGGAGTGTGCCGGCCGGGTGCGACGCGGAGGCGGAGCCGTAGCCGACGCTCCCCGGGGCGACCGGCATCCACACGATCTCGTCGTCCTCCGCGCCCTGCCCGGGGTCGGCGCGGCCGTCGAGCGGAGCCTCGTACAGGACGCGCAGGCCACGGCCGATGCCACGGGCGAAGGCCTCCTTCAGCGGGCTCAGGACCGGCGTCCCGACGGCACCGCCCCCGTACCCGTGGCCGTACGGGTGCCCGTGCCCGTATCCGTACGTGCGGCCGTCCCCGCCCCCGTATCCGTGCTCCTGTCCGTCGTACCAGCCGCCGGGCTGCCGTTCGTCCGGGTACGGAGGGGTGGCCGCCTCGCGCAGTTCGATCCGGCGCAGCAGGCACTCCTGGGACGGGCGGCCGACGAGGGTGTGGCCGGGGCCCTCGGCCGGGCCGAGGAGCAGCGCGCCCGCGTCGAGGCGGCCCAGGAAGTGCCAGGGACCGAGCCCCGCCACGTCGACGGCGAAGAGGTCCAGACGGCCGTGGACGACGAGCCACAGCACCCACGGCCCCTCCAGGGGCAGGCTGCGCAGGCCCGTGCCGTCGACGGGCCTGCCGAGCGCGCCCAGGGCGGTGACCACCGGGTCCGCGTCGGCAGCGGAGGCGGTCGTGGTGGCGGGGCGGGGGGACGTCACCTCAAGCCTCCTTCACCAGGTCCGCGTACCGGCCGCCCGCGGTGAGCAGATACGCGTGCGGCCCGCGCTCCACCACCGTGCCCCGGTCGAGTACGAGGATCTCGTCACTGTCGCGGACCGTGCTGAGCCGGTGGGCGATCACCACGCACGCGCAGCCCCGGCGCCGCAGATTGTCGATGACGGCCCGCTCGGTGTCCGCGTCGAGGGCGCTGGTCACCTCGTCGAGGACGAGGACGGCGGGGTCGCGGACGAGGGCCCGGGCGAGTTCCAGGCGCTGACGCTGGCCGCCGGAGAAGTTCCGGCCGTCCTGCTCGACCCGGCTGTGGATGCCGCCGGGCCGCCGGGACACGACGTCGAGGACGGCGGCGTCGGCGAGCGCCGCGACGACGGCCTCGTCGGGGACGGACGGGTCCCACAGGGCGACGTTGTCGCGGACGGTTCCCTCGAAGAGGAAGACGTCCTGGTCGACGAAGGAGACCGAGGCGGCGAGGGCGCCGCGCGGGATGTCCGCGAGCGGCATCCCGTCGATGCGCAGGGTGCCTTCCCAGGGGGCGTACAGGCCCGCGATGAGTCGGGAGACGGTGGACTTGCCGCTGCCGGAGCCGCCGACGAGCGCGACCTGCTGCCCGGGTCCGACCGTCATCGAGAAGTCCTTGAGCAGGGGCGCGTCCAGGGGGCTGTAGCCGAAGGTGACGTGGTCGAGCCGGACGTGACCGACGAGGCGGCGGGCTGGACCGGGGGGCTCGCGGCGGGTGTGGACCGGATCGACCGGGAAGCTCTCGACGTCCCTGAGGCGGGCGACGTCGACGGCGAAGTCCTGCGCGCGGCCGACGACGCCGCCCAGACGGGCGATCGGCGCGGTGAAGGCCGTCACCAGGGCCTGGAAGGCGACGAGCAGACCGACCGTCAGATGACCCTCGACGGCCCGCAGTCCGCCGATCATCAGGATCAGGGCGCTGTTGGCGGCGGCGAGCGTCGGCGCGACGACCGCGAGGAAGGCGGTGGGCACGCCGAGGCGCTGCTGTACGTCGAGGGTGACGGCGTGCTGGCCCGCCCAGCGGCGGAAGAAGCCGTCCTCGCCGCCCGTCGCCTTGATGGTCTCGATGAGCTGGAGCCCGCCGTACGAGGTGTTCGCGAGGCGGGCGCTCTCGGCGCGCAGCTTCCCGGCGCCCGTGGCCCGCACGAGGACCGTGATCCGCATCGCCACCATGTTCAGGAGGGCCACGCCGACGCCGACGACCGTGAGCTGGGGGTCGTACGTCCACAGCAGGACGGCGTACAGCAGGACGACGAGGGCGTCGACGCCGGCCGCCGACAGGTCGCGGGCGAGGGTCTCGGCGACGGTGTCGTTGGACCGCAGCCGCTGGACCAGGTCGGCCGGGCCGCGCTGGGCGTAGAAGGAGACGGGTAGGCGGAGCAGGTGCCGCAGGAAGCGGGCGCCGGTCAGGGTCGAGGAGACGATCCGCCCGCGCAGGAGGTTGGCCTGCTGGAGGGCGGTGAGCGTGGCGGTGAGCACCAGCGCGACGGCCATGCCGGCGAGCAGCACGCCCACGAGGGAGGACCGCCCGCCGATGAGGAACATGTCGATGTACGTACGGCTCAGGGCGGGGACCCACGCGCCGACGACGACCAGGAGGAGGCTGGCGAGGACGGCGGCGGCCATGGTGCCGGACATGCCGCGCAGCCGGCCCGGCACGGCGCCGAGGAGCCCGGGCCTGCGGCCCCCGCGCCGGAAGTCGGGGCCGGGTTCGAGGACGAGGACGATGCCGGTGAAGGCGGTGTCGAACTCCTCCATGGGTACGAACCGGCGGCCCTTGCCGGGGTCGTTGACGTGCACGCCCCGGCGGCCGGGGCGACGGGTCATGCCGTCGTAGACGACGTAGTGGTTGAACTCCCAGAACAGCACGGCCGGAGCGGCGACGCCCGCGAGGGCGGCGAGGTCCATCTGCATGCCCTTGGCCCGGAGGCCGTAACTCCGTGCCGCCTTCAGCAGGTTGCTCGCCCGCGAGCCGTCGCGCGAGACGCCGCAGGCGATGCGGAGCTCCTCCAGCGGCACGAACCGGCCGTAGTGGGCGAGCACCATGGCGAGGGCGGCCGCTCCGCACTCCACGGCCTCCATCTGGAGGACGGTGGGGGTACGGACGGGGCGCGGGGTTCTGCCCCGGGGCGCGGCCGCGCGGCGGCGGTTCCGCGGGGCGTGCGCCGGGGTCCGCGCGGCGGCGCGGGTACGGGTGACGGGCCGGGTACGGCGGTCGTGCGGAGCGGCGCGGTTCACGGGAGCAGCCAGTCGACGGGGCGGTGTGCGGAGAGGTGGACGGCGCCGGTGACCGGCGTACCCGAGGCGGCGGCGCCCGGGGGGCCGTCGGTGGCGGACGGGCGTTCCAGGGAGACGAGGACGGCCACCGGGGCGCCCTCGCGGGTGAACTCGGCGGCGAGCCGGTCGTCTCCGAGGAAGGCGGCGATCTGCGCCGGGGTCTGGGGTGCGCCGCCCACGGAGGCGATGCGGCCGCGCAGGGTGCCGTTCGTGCTCCGCGCCGCCGAGCGGACGCCGACGTCCACGGGGGCGCCGACGCGGAGGGAGGCGGTGTCGCCGCCCTGGACGTAGAGGACGGCCATGAGCGGATCGTGCGGGTCCGTGACCCGTTCGACGGTGGCGATGTCGGCGCCCGTCGTCACGACCGCGCCGGTGCGGGCGAGGAGCGCCGTCAGACGGCCCGCGGCGACCGCGCGCACGGGCCGGTCGCCCTGTGCCGTGCGGACGACGACGAGCGGTGCGCCGGCGGCGACCCGCGCGCCCTCGGTGACGAGGACCTGGGTCACCTGCCCGGCGACGGGGCTCTGCAGCAGGTACCTGCCCTGGGCGTGGGTGAGGACGCCGGGGGCGGAAAGCCGGTCGGTGACGGTGCCGGTGAAGGCCCAGAAGCACGCGGCGGCCACGACGAGTGCGGTGACCGCCAGGACGAGCCGTCCCTGCGGGCGCGCGAAGCGCACGGGCAGTTCGAGTTCCTCGGGTGACTGCAGCTTGGAAAGGGCCTTCTGGCGGAATTGCATGGGCTGCTGACTGTTCCTTCGCCTGCATTCGTTTCACCGCGTGCGCGCACCGCATGGGCGATTCCGCCGTGAATCCCGGAACGGGATGAAGATTCCGGGATTCACGGCGGAGGGCTCACTCAGAGACCGGCGAGACCGGTGACGGCGCCGGTGTTCACCGACACGCCGGTGATGCCCTGGGCCAGGCCGGGGACGCCGCCGACGAGGCCCTCGACGCCCTGCACGGTCTGCAGGTTGCCGACGGTGCCGAGCAGGTTGGTGACGTCGCCGGTCGCGGCGCCGGCGAGACCGCCGTTGACGCTGACGAGACCGCCGGAGACGGCGTCGAGCTCGGTGTCGTCGATCTCGCGGGTCTCGATGTCGTTACGCATGGGGCGCACCTTTCGTGTCCATGGGGGGAATCCATTGCCGCGGCTGCCCGGAGGGTGGCGGACAGGTGGGGGAAGCCATTCCTCCGCTTCGCTGCGGCGTGCCCGATCAAAGCACGCGAACGGGTGGCCGAGCTAACTCGGTTGACGCCCTTTCGGATCCGGATGTGACGCCCGGGAGGCGGGCGTGCAGCTTGTTTCACCGAACGCCGACAAATTCTCCGCAGGACCGGGTAACAGATTCGCGCGATGCGGGACGCGGGCGGGACGAAGCGGGCGGAACAGGGGCAAGAAGGCGCGGCCGTCCGGCCGTTCCGGGGAGCCCGGGAGGAGGCTGTGCCCGCGTCACGCACACCATGTGCAGGTTTCCGGAAGACGACCGTGCGGCGCCACCACCCCACGTGGTGGCGCCGCGTCGGACGCGAGCGGTCAGCGGAGCACCGTCACCTGCCGTACCACCCGTTGTGGATCGTCAGCGTCGACGTGTTGTCCTGCTTGTCCGTGACCTGGGCGGAGAGCGAGATGCCCCGGTCCTTCGCCGGGCTCTTCACGGAGATCCTGCCGTTCGTGACCGTCACGGGCCGCCAGGTCCTCCCGTCGTCGTAGCTCACGGAGACGGACACGGCCAGCGACCCGCGGTTCCGCCCGGCCGCCGCGCCCTGCTCGGTCACCGGGACCAGGACGGACAGGCCCGCCGGGGCGCGCGAGGCCAGGTCGACGGGGCGCGCGAAGCGGACCGTGGACACGGGCAGCGCCGTGGTGGCCGTGACCTGCTTCGAACGGAACGTGAAGCCGGCGTCGACACGGGTGGAGGCGGCGGCGATGTCCGCCGAGCGCTCCACGGACGTCGTCAGCCGGTACTCGGCGTCGGCGGCGTCGACCGGGAAGGGCCGCGCGCCGGTCAGCGGGTCGTCGTTCTCGGCGACCTTGACGCCGTCGCGGTACAGCGTCGTGGTGGCCGAGGTGTGCGGTGTGAGACCCGCGTGCCCCGCCCCGTCGGCGAACAACGGAAGGGAGCCGACGAGTCGCTGCTCGCCGGTGACGGGGTCGGGCGCGGTGCGGAAGACGCCCATGTCCTCGCCGAGCAGCGGGCCGAAGACGCCCGGGGTGAACGTCTCCCGGTACGTCCGGCCGGCCTCGTGGCGCTTCGGCCGGACCATCGCGTAGGCGCCCTCGAAGGCCGGGCCCCACTCGTCGGGCTCGCCGAACTGGTTGGCCCTGGTCAGCCAGCTGACACCGTCGGCGGTGGAGACGTGGAAGGTGCGGATGCCCGCCGTCGCCTGGTACGCGGAGAACCCGGTGCCCTCCGGCGCGCCCGGCAGATGGGGATAGGGGGAGGCGAGCGGGGACGGCCGGCCGCGCGGTCGGAGCGCGCCCCTGTCCTTGGCCGTATCCGCTCGTCCTGTCGAGGGGGGAGCCGCCGGGTTCAGCGGGCGCGCAGCACCGCGCAGCCGCCGGGCGGGAGCAGGTGTGCGGGGCCGCCCGTCAGCAGGTCGTGGGCCGGGTCCGGCAGCTGCACGGTGTCGGCACGGTGGTTCACGAGGACGTGCCAGCGGCGGCCGTCATCCGCGTGACGGGTGACGGCCTCGACACCGGACGGCAGGCCCGGCAGCTCCGCGGCCACCCCGGCTTCGTCGAGCAGCCGGGAGACCAGGGCCGCGTAGCCGGTGTCGTCGAGACGGGTGGAGAGGTACCAGCCGGCTCCGGCCCCGAACCCGTGGCGGGTGAGGGCCGGGCCGCCGGCGAGCATGCCCCCGGTGTACGTGGCGAGGGCCTCGGCGCCCTCCGTACGCAGGGACTCGCTCCAGGCGGTGCCGTGCGAGCCGTCGGAGAGGACGATCTCCTCGCCCCGCCGCAGCGGGCGGTACTCCTCGATCCGGATGCCCAGCGCCTCACGGAGCGGCGCGGCCGGGTAGCCGCCGAGGCGGGCGTGGAGGCGCTCGTCGACGGCGCCGCCGTAATGCTGGACGAGCAGCGTCCCCCCGTCGGCGACATGGCGGCGCAGGTTCGCGGCGCCCGCGTCACCGAGCAGGAACAGGGCCGGGGCGAGGACGAGCCGATAGCGGCTCAGGTCGTGCTCGGGGTGGGCGAAGTCCACCGTCACCCCGGCGTCCCACAGCGCCCGGTGGGCGCGGCGCAGCGTGCCGTGGTAGTCGAGTTCGGCCGACGGCAGCCCGTCGACGTCGAGGGCCCACCACGCGTCGGAGTCGTGCAGGACGGCGACCTCGGCGCGGACCGTGGAACCGGCGAGCTCGCCGAGGCGGCCCACCTCCTCGCCGACGGCCGAGACCTCGCGGAAGAGGCGGCTGTCCGGCCCCGCGTGCGGGACCATCGCGGAGTGCCACTGCTCGGAGCCCGCCCGGGACTGGCGCCACTGGAAGAACATCGCGCCCTCCGAGCCGCGGGCGATGTGGCCGAGGGTGTGGCGGCGGATGTCGCCCGGCTCCTTGCCGAGGACGCGGTCGCCCCCGTACACGGTGTTCGTGCCCTGCTCCATCAGCAGCCAGGGCGCGCCGCCGCCGAACGAGCGGGCCCGGTCGGCGCCGAAGGCGGTGTCGGCGGCGGCGTCGATCCCGGGCGCCGCCGGGTAGTGGTCGACGGCCACCAGGTCGACCTCGCGGCCGAAGGCCCACAGGTCCAGGTTCTGGTAGGCGGGCAGCATGAGGTTGGTCGTCACCGGCCGGTCGCTGTGGGCCCGGATCGCGTCACGCTGCTCGCGGTACGCGGTGAGGGCCTCGTCCGACCAGAAGCGGCGGAAGTCCAGGGCCTGACCGGGGTTCTTGTGCCACTGGGTGGCGCGGGGCGGCAGGACCTGTTCCCACGCGGTGTACCGCTGGCTCCAGAACGCCGTCCCCCAGGCCTCGTTGAGGGCGTCGAGGGAGCCGTGCCGGGCCCGCAGCCAGACCCGGAACGCGGCCGCGGTGTGCCCGCACCAGCAGAGCGTCGCGTACTCGTTGTGGACGTGCCACAGGGCGAGCGCGGGATGGTCGCCGTAGCGTCCGGCGAGCGCGCGCGCCACGCGGAGCGCGGCCCGGCGGTAGGCGGGCGCGGCGAGGCAGTACGTGTCCCGGCTGCCGTGGGTGAGCCGGGTGCCGTCGGGGGAGACCGGCAGGGCGTCGGGGTGGGCGAGGGTGAACCAGGGCGGCGGGGAGGCGGTCGGGGTGGCGAGGTCGACGGCGACACCGGCCGCGTGCAGCCGGTCGAGGTGGGAGTCGAGCCAGCCGAAGTCGTAGCGGCCCTCCTCGGGTTCGAGCAGGGCCCAGGAGAAGACGCCCACGGTGGTCAGGTTGACCCGGGCCCGGCGCATCAGCTCGTCGTCCTCCTTCCACACCTCCGCGTCCCACTGCTCCGGGTTGTAGTCCCCGCCGAAGGCGAGACCCTCGAGCCGGTCGGTCAGGCGGCGCGTCGTCATAGGAGCCACATCCCTCTGGAGTCGTCGACATCGATGCGTCGAAGCGCTTGGACGCCGGGGCGAGGCTAGTGACGCCCTTCCCGTTCGACAAGAGTCCCGGCACAACCAAAAAGCCCTGGAGCAGCAGTGGTTGACAGTGCCACCGGATCCTGTCAGCGTCGAAGCGCTTCGACGAAGAGTCGTTCCACCCAGCCTGCCGAGGGGTTGCCCACGTGAGTTCCCTGTCCGCGTCCGCGGCCGATCCGCCGCCCTTCCGCGATCCCGCGCTGCCGCTGCGCCGACGCGTCGACGACCTGCTCGCACGGCTCACCCCCGACGAACGGCTCGCGATGCTCCACCAGTACGCGCCGGCCGTCCCGCGCCTCGGCGTCGCCTCCTTCCGTACCGGCAGCGAGGCGCTCCACGGCGTCGCCTGGCTGGGAGAGGCGACGGTCTTCCCGCAGGCCGTCGGCCTCGGCGCCGGCTGGGACGAGGGCCTGGTGCACCGGGTCGCCGAGGCGGTCTCGGTCGAACTGCGCGCCTTCCACCGCCACCGCCCTCCGGTGACCGCCCCCGACCGCGCCCCCACCAGCCTCCAGGCCTGGGCCCCCGTCCTCAACCTGCTGCGCGACCCGCGCTGGGGGCGCAACGAGGAGGGCTACTCCGAGGACCCGACGCACACCGCCCGTCTCGGCGAGGCCTACTGCCGGGGCCTGTCCGGCGACCACCCGACCTACCTCCGCGCGGCCCCGGTGCTCAAGCACTTCCTCGCCTACAACAACGAGGACGAACGCTGCACCACTTCCTCGGGGCTGCGTCCGCGCGTGCTGCACGAGTACGACCTCGCCGCCTTCCGCCCCGTCGTTGCCGCCGGCGTCGCGACCGGCGCCATGGCCGCGTACAACCTGGTCAACGGCCGCCCCTGCCATGTCAGTCCGCTCATCGAGGACGAACTCCGCCGCTGGGCGCTGCCCACCGGCCACGAACTGTTCGTGGTCAGCGACGCCGAGGCCCCGTCCAACCTCGTCGACCCCGAGCACTACTACGACGACCACGTCGAGTCCCACGCGGCGGCGCTCAAGGCCGGCATCGACAGCTTCACCGACCACGGCGAGGACAGCGCCACACCGGTGAGCCGACTGCGCGAGGCGCGGGAACGCGGCCTGATCGACGAGACGGACATCGACCGCGCGGTCCGGCGGCAGCTCGAACTCCGCTTCCGACTCGGCGAGTTCGACCCGGACCTCGACCCCTACGCCGGCATCGGGCCCGAGGTGATCGACTGCTCCGCGCACCGCGCCCTGGCGCGGCGCGCCGCCACCGAAACGGTCGTCCTGCTCAAGAACGACGGGCTGCTGCCGCTCGACCCGGCACGGACACCGCGGATCGCCGTCGTCGGCCCGCTCGCCGACACGCTCTGCGAGGACTGGTACAGCGGCACCATGCCGTACCAGGTCGGCATCGCCACCGGACTCGCCGCGGCCCTCGACGCCCACGGCGGCGAGGTCATCCGTGCGGACGGCTCGGACCGGATCGCCCTGCGTTCCCGCACCACCGGCGAACTCCTGTGCAAGACCCCCTTCGACGTCGTCGACTGGGGCCACGGCGTACTGACGCTGCGCGCGGCCGACACCGGCCGCCACCTGACCCTCAAGGACGACGCCTCCCTCGCGGCCGACCAGGAACGGCTCAAGAGCTGGGAGATCCACGAGACCTTCCGTCTGGAACCGGCGGACGACGGCGACCTCCGGCTGCGCTCCGTCCTCACCGGCCGCTACGCCACCGTGGACCCGGCGGACGGCCGGGTGACCGTCACCGCCGAGACCCCGGACGCAGCCGAACCCTGGCGACGGGAACTGCTCCGCGACGGCGCGGCCGAGGCGCGGACGGCCGCCGAAGCGGCCGACGCGGCGATCGTCGTCCTCGGCAACCATCCGCTGATCAACGGCCGGGAGACCGAGGACCGGGCGGGCATCGACCTGCCGGAGACACAACAGGAACTGCTGCGCACGGTCGCGGCCGTCCGCCCGGAGACGGCCCTGCTCGTGATGAGCAGCTACCCGTACGCCGTCGACTGGGCCGACCGGCACCTGCCCGCGGTGGTGTGGACGTCCCACGGCGGGCAGGAGACCGGCCACGCGCTGGCGGCGGTGCTGCTCGGCCGGGCCGAGCCCGGGGGCCGCCTGCCGCAGACCTGGTTCCGGGGGGACGACCCGCTGCCGGACCCGCTCGACTACGACGTCATCAAGAGCGGCTGGACCTACCAGTACCACCGGGCCGCCCCCCTCTACCCCTTCGGCCACGGGCTGTCCTACACCGACTTCTCCTACTCCGACCTGCGCCTTTCGCGTCCCTCGATCACCCAGGACGGCACGGTCGACGTCGCGGTCACCGTCACCGACACCGGCCCGCGGCCCGGCAGCGACGTGGTCCAGCTCTACGTCCGGGCCCTGGACGCCCGCTACGACGCCCCCCGGCTGCGCCTCGTCGACTTCCGCAAGGTCCGCCTCGAACCCGGGGAGAGCCGGGAGGTGACGTACCGGCTGCCCGCCGAACGGCTCGCCCACTGGGACGTCTCCACCGGGGCCTTCACCGTCGACCCCGGCGGATACGAGATCGTCGTCGCCCGCTCCGCCGGGCACCCCGTCCTCACCGCACCGCTCACCGTGACCGGGCCCGCCCCCGGGCCCCGCGCGGCCGTCGGCCGCCGGCTCCGGGCCGTCGACTTCGACGACCACGCCCACACCGTCCTCGTCGACGCCACCCGCACCAGCGGCGACGCCGTCACACCGGCCGACCCGACGCGGCCCGCGACCCTCCTCTTCCGCGACGTCGACCTCACCGGAGCCGTACGCGTGGAGGTCGAGACCGCCCGCGAGGACGAGGGGCAGGGGGAGGCGCGCCTCGAACTCCACGCCGGTGAACAGCTCCTGGCGGAGATCACGGTGCCGGTCACGGGCGACCGCCACACCTGGACGACCGGCACGGCGCCGCTCACCGCTCCGCCGGACGGTGTCCACGACCTGCGACTGACCCTGCACGGCGCCTTCCGCGTCGCCGCCTTCCGCTTCGACGCCCCGGCAGGCACCCGATGAAGTTCACCGACGGGTACTGGCTGACGCGCCCCGGCCACACCGCCCGCTACGCCGCCGAGGTCGCGGACGTCACGGCCGAGGAGCACCGGTTGACGCTCTACGCGCCGGTGAAACGGGTGCGCGGCCGCGGCGACACCCTCAACAGTCCGCTGCTCACCGTCGAGTGCTGGTCGCCGGCCGAGGGCGTGATCGGGGTGCGCACCACCCACCACGCGGGTTCACCACGGCGCGGGCCGGAGTTCGCGCTGCCCGGGGCGGAGCAGGGCGCCGGCACGGTCCGCAGGGACGGCGAGGTCGTCGAACTCCGCTCCGGTGAGCTGGCGTTGCGGGTGGACACCGCCGAACCGTGGCGCCTCGACTTCACCGCCGACGGACGGGTGCTGACCTCCGCGGGGGCGCGCGGCACCGGCTTCGTCACCGACGGCGACGGCCGGCACTTCATGCTCGGGCAGCTCTCCCTCGGCGTGGGCGAGTCGGTCTACGGGCTGGGGGAGCGGTTCACCCCGTTGGTCCGGAACGGGCAGACGGTGGACATCTGGCAGGCCGACGGCGGCACCAGCAGCGAACAGGCGTACAAGAACGTCCCCTTCCACCTGACCAACCGGGGCTACGGCGTCTTCGTCAACCACCCCGGCAAGGTCAGCTACGAAGTCGGCTCCGAAGCGGTGGGCCAGGTGCAGTTCAGCGTCGAGGACCAGTCCCTCGAGTACTTCGTCGTCCACGGCCCGACCCCGAAACGCGTCCTGGAGCGGTACACGGCCCTCACCGGACGCCCCGCCCTGCCCCCGGCCTGGGCGCTCGGACTCTGGCTGACCACCTCCTTCACCACCGACTACGACGAGGCCACCGTCAACCGCTTCGTCGGCGGCATGGCCGAGCGAGGCATCCCCCTGAGCGTCTTCCACCTCGACTGCTTCTGGATGCGCGCCCACCAGTGGTGCGACTTCACCTGGGACGCCGACACGTTCCCCGACCCGGTCGGCATGCTGGCCCGGCTCAAGGAACGGGGACTGCGGATCAGCGCCTGGATCAACCCGTACATCGCGCAGAAGTCGGCTCTGTTCGAGGAGGGCATGCGGGAAGGACACCTCGTGCGCCGCCCGGACGGCAGCGTATGGCAGTGGGACCTGTGGCAGCCCGGCATGGCCCTGGTGGACTTCACCGACCCCGCCGCCCGCGACTGGTACGCCGGCAAGCTGCGCACCCTGCTCGACCAGGGCGTGGACTGCTTCAAGACCGACTTCGGCGAACGGATCCCCACCGACGTCGTCTGGCACGACGGCTCCGACCCGGAGCGGATGCACAACTACTACACCCAGCTGTACAACCGGACCGTCTTCGAGCTGCTGCGCGAGGTACGCGGGGAGGGCGAGGCCCTCCTCTTCGCCCGCTCCGCCACCGCCGGCGGCCAGCAGTACCCGGTGCACTGGGGCGGCGACTGCGAGTCGCACTTCAACGCGATGGCGGAGTCACTGCGCGGCGGACTCTCCCTCGGCCTGTCCGGCTTCGGCTTCTGGAGCCACGACATCGGCGGCTTCGAGGGCACCCCGACCCCCACCGTCTTCAAACGCTGGGTGCAGTTCGGCCTCCTCTCCTCGCACAGCCGCCTGCACGGCAGCACGTCCTACCGCGTCCCGTGGGACTACGGGGAGGAGGCCGTCGAGGTCACCCGCGCGTTCACCCTGCTCAAACACCGCCTCGCCCCCTACCTCCAGCGCGCCGCCCGACAGGCGCACACCAGCGGCACCCCCGTCATGCGGGCCATGGTCCTGGAGTTCCCCGACGATCCGGCCGCCGCGACGCTCGACCGGCAGTACATGCTCGGCGACGACCTGCTCGTCGCCCCGGTCTTCACCGACGACGGCACGGTCGAGTACTACGTGCCCGAAGGACCGTGGACGAACGTCCTCACCGGCGCCGTGACCACCGGCCCCCGCTGGGTCCGCGAGCGGCACGACTTCCACACCCTGCCGCTCCTGGCCCGCCCCGACTCCGTCATCCCGCTCGGCGCCGACGACCAGCACCCCGTCTCGAACTGGCCGGACGGAGTCGAACTGCGCGTGCACGCCTTCGCCGACGGCGCCGAGCGGACCCTCGTGATCCCGGACACCGACGGCCCCGACGAGGCGGCCCGCTTCCGCCTGCGCCGTCAGGGAGACCGCCTCCGGGTGAGCACCGACAGCCGGCACCCCTGGCACCTCCGGGTCGGCGGCCCCGACGGCGTCCTCCACTCCCGGCCCGCCGACACCCCGGAGGCGGACCTCCCCTACCCGGGCTGAACCGGGGGCGGCGCCGGCGAGGCGTACGTCAGCGGCCGACACGACCCGGATCGGCGAAGACCTCCTCGACGATGACGCCCGCGGCGCCCCGGACCGCGGCCGCGAAGCCGAACGCGGACCCGGTGACGCGGCAGAGCGCCGCGTCACCGGCCACCACCTGCGCCCGCAGCTCCCTCATGGCCGCGGGCAGGAGGTAGGGAGCGACCGAGGCGAAGTAACCGCCCAGGACGATCACTTCGGGGTTGAGGAGGTTCACCGGGATCGCAAGACCCGTGCCGAGCCAGCGGCCGATCTCGTCCAGGCCCGCCAGCGTCCGCGGGTCGCCGGAAGCGGCCCGCCGCATCAGCTCCGCCGCCTGCTCCTGGGGATCCCACGCCGCCCCGCCCGCCTCGCCCGCCGCGAGGGTCAGATCGGGCGCGGCGGTACGGAGCGCCGCGGGAAGCGCCACCTTCGTCTCGAGACAGCCGGTACGCCCGCAGGCGCACCGCGCCCCCGCCGGGTCGATCTGTACGTGCCCGAGTTCGCCGCTGAAGCCGGAGGCGCCGCGCAGCAGCCGTCCGCCGGAGACGATGCCCGCGCCCATGCCCGCCTCGCCCGTGACGTACACGAGGTCCGTGACACCGGCGTGGGAGTGGTCCCACTCGGCGAGCGCGGCCAGGTTGGCCTCGTTGTCGACGACGACGTCCAGGTCGTCGGGCAGCGCCGCCATGGTCCGCAGCAGCTCGGCGACCGGGACGTCGTCCCAGTGGAGGTTGGGCGCGGAGCGGACCCGGCCGGTGGCCACGGCCACGGGCCCCGGCACGGCCACCCCCACGCCCGCCACCCGGACGCCCGCGCGTCCGGCGTGCTCGACCAGTTCCCCGGCGAGTGAGGCGAGGGCGCGGATCGTCTCCTCGGCGCCCCGCGTCGTCGCGTCGTGCACGAGGCGACGCTCCTGGAGGGTCCGCCCGGCCAGATCCACCGAGCAGGCGGCGAGGTAGCGGGAGTTGATCTCCAGGCCCAGGGCGCCCACCGTACGTCCGTCGAGCTCCAGGTGCCGCCCCGGGCGGCCGACCGAGCCGTCCTGCTGGAAGTCCGCCTCCCGTACGAGCCCGTGCTCGATCAGCTCGCCCACCAGGCTGGAGACGGTCGCCCGGGTGAGACCGGTGCTCCTGGCCACGGTCGCCCGGGACGCCGGACCGGAGGAGCGGACCTCGGCCAGGACCAGGGCGAGGTTGGCACGCCGCACCGACACCTGGTCCATCGGACTCCCCTGGGCGCGGGTCGGCCTGTCGGCACTTGAGGACACGTGGAGACTCCCTGGCTGCGGAAACGGACTCGTCACTGCGGCCGATCATGCCCTGTCGACCGGCCGCGGCCCGGACGACCCCGACCGGTCAGCGCACCCCGAGCAGGTGCTCCAGGGCCAGCTGGTCGAGGTGCTCGAAGGCCATGGACCTCGCCGCTGCGGCGTCCGGGTCGAAGCTCTCGTACGCCGTGGGGTCGGCGAGCAGTCCGGCGAGGCCGTCCGCGGCCGTGGGGACGGCCAGCTCGGGGAGCCGGGAGGCGGCGAGGGCCGCGACGACGTCGGGGTCGGCACGGAACGCCGCCGCGCGCTCCTTCAGGATCAGGTAGTTGCGCATGCAGTTCTTGGCGGACTCCCAGACGCCGTCGGCGCCGTCCGTCCGTACCGGCTTGAAGTCGAAGTGGCGCGGGCCGTCGTACCCGGCCGTCTCCAGCAGGTCCACCAGCCAGAAGGCCTGACGCAGATCGCCCGCGCCGAAGCGGAAGTCCTGGTCGTACTTGATGCCCGACTGTCCGTTGAGGTCGATGTGGAACAGCTTGCCCGCCCACAGCGCCTGGGCGATGCCGTGCGGGAAGTTGAGACCGGCCATCTGCTCGTGGCCCGTCTCCGGGTTCACGCCGACCAGCTCCGGGCGCTCCAGGCGCTCGATGAAGGCCAGGGCGTGCCCGATGGTGGGCAGCAGGATGTCGCCGCGCGGCTCGTTCGGCTTGGGCTCGATCGCGAACCGGAGGTCGTAGCCCTGCTCGGTGACGTACTGGCCGAGCAGGTCGAAGGCCTCCTTCATGCGGTCGAGCGCGACCCGCACGTCCTTCGCCGCCCCGGACTCGGCGCCCTCCCGGCCCCCCCAGGCGACGTACACGGTGGCGCCGAGTTCGACGGCGAGGTCGATGTTGCGGAGGGTCTTGCGGAGGGCGAAGCGGCGGACGTCCCGGTCGTTGGCGGTGAAGCCGCCGTCCTTGAAGACCGGGTGGGTGAAGAGGTTCGTGGTCGCCATCGGCACCGTGAGGCCCGTGCGGTCGAGGGCGGTCCTGAACCGCTTCACGGCCGCGTCGCGCTCGGCCTCGGCGGCGCCGAAGGGGATGAGGTCGTCGTCGTGGAACGTGACGCCGTACGCGCCGAGCGCCGCGAGCCGCTCGACCGCCTCCACCGGGTCGAGAGCGGGGCGGGTGGCCTCCCCGAAGGGGTCACGGCCCTGCCAGCCGACGGTCCACAGACCGAAGGTGAAGCGGTCGCCGGGGGTGGGGGAGAAACGCTCGGACATGGGGTCGCTCCTCTGGGCTGCAACAGGAACCAATTTGTTTGACCTCAAAACTAATAGCCCACGCGGGGTCCCGGAGCAAGCCTCCCTTCCTGCTCGCCTCTTCTCGATCGTCCCGTTCTGCCGCTTGACGTGCGGGTACGGGGCGACCTCTAATTTGTTCATCGGTTTTCCAAAATTCGTCTTCCCGTACGAGGTGCGCCGTGCTGACAGCCCCCGTCGTCATCGGCGTGGACAGCTCCACGCAGTCCACGAAGACCGTCGTCATCGACGCCGGGAGCGGCGGGATCCTGGGTGTCGGCCGCGCCCCCCACACCGTCACGGGCGAGTCGGGAGCCCGCGAGACGGACCCGGAGATCTGGTGGGCGGCGCTCCGCTCCTCCCTGGCCGCGGCCCTCGACACCTCCGGCGTCTCCCCGGCGGCCGTGGCCGGCCTCGCGGTCGCCGGGCAGCAGCACGGCCTGGTCGTGCTCGACGCCGCGGGCCGCCCGCTGCGCCCCGCGCTCCTCTGGAACGACACGCGGTCGGCGCCCCAGGCCGCGGCCCTGACACGGGCCCTGGGCGGCCCCGACGCCTGGCTGGACCGCACCGGTTCCGTACCCGTCGCCTCCATGACCGCCACCACATGGCAGTGGCTGCGCGAGCACGAGCCGGCCGTGGCCGAGAAGACCGCCGGGGTGCGCCTGCCGCACGACTTCCTCACGGAGCGCCTCTGCGGGGTGGCGGTCACCGATCCCGGCGACGCCTCGGGCACCTGCTGGTACGACACCCGCACGAACTCCTACGACCCGGCGCTGATGGAACTCGTCGGGCTCGACCCCGCGCTGTTGCCGGTGGTCGCCACGGGCGGCGGCGAACGTGCGGGCTCCCTGACGAAGGCCGCCGCGGCCTTCCTGGGTCTGCGTCCCGGCATCCCCGTCGCCGCCGGGACCGGCGACAACATGGCGGCGGCGGTCGGACTCGGCCTCGGAGGAGCGGGGCTGCTCGACCACCCCGTGGTCAGCCTGGGGACGTCCGGCACCGTCTTCACCGCCACCCGCACCCGGCCGACCGCCGCCGGGCTCGCCGGATTCGCGTCCACGGACGGGGTGTACCTGCCGCTCGGATGCACCCTCAACTGCACCCAGGCGATCGACAAGATCGCGAACCTCCTGGGCCTCGGACGGGAGGACGCCGAGCCCGGAGGGGACGTGGTCGTGCTCCCGTATCTCGACGGAGAGCGCTCCCCCGATCTGCCGCACGCCTCCGGTCTGCTCACGGGCCTCCGGCACGCGACCGGCTCCCGGCAGATCCTCGGAGCGGCGTACGAAGGCGCGGTGTTCACGCTGCTGCGGGTCCTGGACGACCTGTTCGCGGCCACGGGTCACGACCCCGAGTCGTCCGACGTGCGCGAACGGCCCCTCCGGCTGATCGGGGGCGGCGCGAAAGGGACCGCGTGGATCGAGACCGTCCGCAGACTCTCCGGACGTCCCGTCGTGATCCCGGTCGGCGAGGAACTGGTCGCCGTGGGAGCCGCCGCACTCGCGGCGGGCGCCGCCTGGGGCGACGACCCGGTCGCGGTGGCGAACCGGTGGGGCGCCGGGCGCGGCAGGGAACTGCCCGCGGTGCGAAGGGACGTCACCGCCTGGCGGCGCATCGAGGCCGCCTTCGGGGAGGTCTCGGGGCTGCTCACGGCGGGGAGAGGCTGAAGAGGCGCTTGTGCCGAGGGTGGGGAGGACGGGGGCAGGGGCCACGGCGCGCGTCGTCAAGGGCCGTGCCGTCGGGGCACCAGAGAAGGGGCGGCGCGCCGAACGGGGACGCCCTTGGGCGCTGACGTCCTCGGTCAGACGGTGATGACCTCGATGCCCGCGTCGGTGAGCCGCGCCGCCATGTCGGGAGCGAGGCCGGAGTCGGTGACGAGCACGTCGATCCGGTCGAGACCGCAGATCCTGGCGAAGGCGCGCTTGCCCATCTTGGACGAGTCCGTCGCGAGGATCACCTGACGGGCACGCTGCGCCAGGAGCCTGCTGATGCCGGCCTCGTCCTCGTGGTGCGTCATCACGCCGAGGTGCGGGTCCACGCCGTCGACGCCGAGGACGGCGACGTCGAGCACCACCTGGTTCAGGACTCCCTGCGTCAGCGGGCCCACCAGCTCGTAGGTCTGGGGCCGTGCCACGCCGCCGGTCACCACGATCTTGAACTGCGGTCGGACCGCCAGTTCGCTCGCGATGTTCAACGCGTTCGTGACGACCGTGAACCTCGGCGGTGCGGAGTGCTCCCCGCGCTCCGTCGGGCCGCCCGCCCGGAGCGTCAGGGCCCGCGCCACCTCCGTGGTGGTGGTGCCGCCGTTGAGCCCCACGACATCCCCGGGGGTCAGCAGATCCGCCACGGCGCTCGCGATGCGCTGCTTCTCCGAGACCTGCCGTGAGGACTTGTACCGCAGCGGGAGTTCGTACGAGACGCCGTGCGCGATGGCTCCGCCGCGCGTACGGACGAGCAGCTGCTGTTCGGCCAGTTCGTCGAGGTCGCGCCGGATCGTCGCCGGTGACACCGTCATCGTGGCGGCCGCGGCCTCGACCTCGAGCCTGCCGTCGACCGCGAGCAGCTCCAGCAGCCTGCTCCATCGTTCCTGCTTGGACATGTGCCGCTTCCCCTCGTGCCCCGGAACTCCGATGTCGCGGGCCGAGGGGGTGAGGACCGCCTGGTGACCGGCCGACCGGTCCCTCGAGAGACCTGCGCGGAGCTGATCGTAACGCCGGGGATCGCGCACCGCGCAGCTGGGGCGCATCGCGCGCGGCCCCGACCGGAGCCGCCGGGTTCTGGACGAAATGGCCTCCGCTCGTGACACCCCGCTCACATGGTCTGCTAAAAAATTGCTTGGTAAGCGTGGTTGGCGCGCATATTTGATCATCGGGGTGGCTCTCGCGCGTGCCCCCCGTCGACGGGAACGATGCGGACCTGCTGGGGACCGACGCTCCGGGAGCACGACCACATACTCGGTGCGGTCCTTCGCGGGAGGGCCGACCGAGTCCCCCGGACGACCCCCTAGGATGTCGGCCGCACGTCGTCACCTGGGGTTGACGCTTCGCGCGTTCACTGTGTCTACGGGGGAGAACTTCGGTGTTCGGAATCATCAGGCCATGCCGCCACCGCCTGGGCGGGACCATGCGTACCGAGTGGATGGCGCATCTGTGCGGGCTGTGCCTCGCGTTGCGTGGCGAGTACGGGCAGTTCGCGCGGGTGGCCACCAATTACGACGGGCTCGTCGTCTCGGTGCTGACCGAGGCGCAGTCGGAGCGCACCGGTGAGTGGCGGCGTGGCGCCGGCCCGTGCCCCCTGCGCGGGATGCGGTCGGCGGACGTGGCGCGGGGCGAGGGCGCGCGGCTGGCGGCGACGGTGTCGCTGGTGCTCGCCGCGGCGAAGATACGTGACCATGCGGCCGACGGCGACGGCCTGTGGGGACGCCGCCCGATGACCCTCGCGGCCCGCCGGATCGCCCAGGGCTGGGACCGTGCGGGAGCCGCGGGCGGCGACCGGCTCGGTTTCGACACCGCGGTACTGATGGACGCGGTCGAACGCCAGCAGGACATCGAGCGGGCGACCGGCCCCCGCGGCTCGCTGCTGACGGTGACGGAGCCGACGGAGACCGCGACCGCCGCCGCCTTCGCGCACACCGCCGTGCTCGCGGGCCGCCCGGGCAACGCCGAACCGCTGGCGGAGGCGGGCCGTCTGTTCGGCCGGCTGGCGCATCTGCTGGACGCGGTGGAGGACCAGGACGCGGACGCGGCGTCCGGCGCGTGGAACCCGATCGCCGTGACCGGCGCGGACCGCGCCGAGGTGCGCCGGCTCTGCGACGACGCAGTCCACGGGATACGACTCGCGCTGGTCGAGGTCGAGTTCGTCGACGGTCGGCTGGTGAGGGCGCTTCTGGGTGGGGAGTTGGAGCACGCCGTCGACCGGGCCTTCGTCCCCCGCCCGGGCCACCACCGGCACCGCCCCCAAGCCCCCGGCCCGCGCATGCTGCCCTGGCTGGGCCGCCGTACGGCGAAGGACACACCCCTGGAGGAGGGCACGGAGACGGGCCCGGCGTGCGGCGTCGGAGCGCTCGCGGCTCCGGGCGCCGCCCCGACGGCTTCGGGCCGCCCGTCCGAGGGGCGGTGCGGACGGTGTGACCAGTACCGTCCGCTGTGCCGCGGCTGCCGGTGGTGCTACAACTGCTGCACCTGTGACGCCGGCATGGACGGCGAGCCGCTGCCGCCCGGCGGCGGCTCGAACCAGGGGGGTTCCGGCGGCGACGGCTGGTTCGGCGGCCAGGGCGGCGGCAACGGGGGCGGTCAGGGCGGTGGCAACTCGGGCGGCTACTCGGGCGGTTCGGGCGGAGGCGGCCGCGGCTCAGGCGGCTCCGGTGGTTCCGGTGGTTCCGGTGGGTCGGGTGGTTCAGGCGGTGGCTCGCGTGACGGTTGCTGCAATCCCTGCAACTGCTGCTGTGACTGCTGAGACTGACGCCGTGGCCCTGCGCGGCTGAGAGGGCGCGTCCGGCCTCTCCGTGGCGGTGGGCCAGCTCGCCCTGGCACGGGCCGGCCTGGCCGCCGCGCTCGTCCCCCGGACGGCCATCGACCCGAGCACACCAGGAATCCGCACGACGCCCATCGAGGACGGCCCGGTCCGGCGTCTCCTGTTCGCCGCGACCCGCCGCACCGAGAGCGCGAATCCCACGACCACGGCCGTCGTGACGGCGCTGCGCGACGCGGCGCGGCAGGACGCTCCTCAGGGGAACCCGTAGGAGTCGCGGCCTGTCATTCCGGATGCGGGCCCAGGCCGGCCGCCAGACGGGCGCGGGCCCAGGCCGGCCGCCAGACGGGCGCGGTGCCAGGCCGGCGGCCCGAAGAGCGGGGACGAGCCGTGCGTGCGCGTGAAGTAGCGGCGGGCGACGTGCTCCCACGTGATCGCGATGCCGCCGTGCAACTGGACCATCGCGCCCGCCACCACGGAGAAGGCCACCGCCCTGGACGCCTTCGCCCGGCTCGACCCCCTCGTCGACAACGCCGGCCTCCTGCGCGACCGCATGCGGACTCCGAGCCTCCGCGGCCGGTGTACGGCGCCCGTGTCCGTTCCCCCGTCCCCCTGACCGCGAAGGCGGCGTGAGCGGCGCGGAATGTTCCCGGGGACAAGGGAGTTGGCGTCGGTATGACTCAAGGACCCGCGCCGCGCCCCCTGTCCGACGAAGCTCTCTCCGACCTCCTCGGCAGGCAGCAGTTCGGCACGCTCGCCACCGTCAAGCGGAGCGGTCACCCCCATCTGACCACGATGCTGTACAGCTGGGACCCCGAGGCCCGCGTCGCACGGTTCTCGACGACCGCGGACCGCGTCAAGGTCACTCACCTGCGGCGCGACCCGCATGCGGCGCTGCATGTGCGCGGCGACGACGTCTGGTCGTTCGCCGTCGCCGAGGGCGAGGCGGAGGTGTCCGGGCCGACGACGGCACCCGGCGACGCGGTCGGCCGGGAACTCCTCGGGATGATCCCCGAGGCGGCGAGGCCCGAGGACGAGGAGAGCTGGCTGGCTGGGCAGACGGCCGAGCGGCGCGTGGTCATCCGACTGAAGGTGGACCGTCTGTACGGCACGGCCCTCGACATCGCCGGCTAGGCCTGTCCGGTCGATCGACTGACTGCTCGGTGCGCGAGGCGTTGACGTGTGCTCCCAGCGAAGCCGGTGGGGAACAGTTGCGGGCGTTCTCGCGGGTCGGGTCAGCAGCCTGCGTGGTGACCGACTTGACCAGGACGTCTCTGCGGACTCCGCCATCGTCGGCGCGCATCAGTAATGTCCTGATCGGCCGACGTGGAGACGGCGTCGCCAACCGCAGTCGAGCACTCGGCCGTTGCGCCGAGGTGGGGGGTTCATATGAGGCGGGCGATCGTCATGGGTGGGAGCTACGCGGGGCTGTTCGCCGCCCGGGTGCTGAGCGACTACGCCGAGGACGTCGTGGTGGTGGAGCCCGACGTCATGGGGGACGACGGGTTCGGCCGGCGCACTCCCCAGCGGCACCAGCTCCACGCTCTGCTGTCCATGGGGCACACGCAGTTGGAGCGCTGGTTCCCCGGGATCACCGACGACCTGGTGGCGGGCGGCGCTCGCCTCGGCGAGGGCGATGACGTGCAGTTCTACCTGGACGGTCGCCTGAAGGCCCCGGTGGCGAGGGCGCGCATGCTCGGGGCCACCCGGCCGTTCCTGGAGAGCCACCTGCGCCGCCGGGTCGCAGACCTGTGAGAACGTGCGGTTCAGCCAGGCGCAGGTCACCGACCTCGTGCTCCGGGACGGCCGCGCGGTCGGCGTGGCCACGGCCGCCCCCGAGAGCGGCGGTGGCGCCGGCGAGACGTTCGACGCCGACCTCGTGGTCGACGCGATGGGACGCAACAGCCCCCTGGAGGACTGGCTCGTCCGGCACGGCTGGGACAAGGCACCCGTCGACAGCATGCGGGTCGACCTCGGATACGCCACCGCCGCGTTCCACCGCGGGGATGAGCTGGGCAGCACCGTCATCGCCCACTCCAGCCCGGGGCCCGCGAGCGGCTACCAGCCCACGCTGACGGAGCCCGGTGCCCTTGCCGCCGTGGAGGGCGGCCGCTGGTCGGTCGTCCTGGCCGGCTACGCCGACCACCGCCCGGGACCCGACCGCGAGGAGTTCCTCCGGCGGATGCGCCGCTGCGTCGCCCCGATCAGGACGGTGGCGGACACGTCCGAGATGATCGGCGACGTCAGGACGTACCGCTTCGTCGAAAGTCGCCGCCGGGTGCACTCCCGCCTGAGCCGCTTCCCCGGCGGCCTCGTCGTCGTCGGAGATGCTCTGGCCAGCGTCAACCCGGTCTACGGCCAGGGCCTGACGCTTTCGGCATTGACGGCCAACGCCCTCGGGGCCCACCTCCGATCCGCTCCTTCCCCGCAGGGGCCGGCGTGGGACTACTTCCGCCTCGCCGAAGCCGTCGTGGACGGAGCCTGGCAGCTCTCCACGGCAGCCGACCTCGCGCAGCCCCATGTCACCGGCCCGTACCCCCGCGGCTACCGCGTGCAGAAGTGGGTCGCCGACAAGCTCACCGAAGCCTCCGTTCTCGATCCCGTCGTGAACGAGCGGTACATGGGAGTCGTGAACATGCAGCTGCCGCCGAAGGCACTGACCGACGTCCGGCTCCTCGTTCGGGCCGCGCGCGTGCTCATCTCCGGCTGAGAGGATCGACCGTGTGGGGGCGCGTTCTCGACCGGGCGGGCATCGGTGAGCCGGAGGTCCGCCGGGGATACACGGCACAACGGCGGGCGGTACGCCGGTTCGCACCCGCCGAGTACATGGCGGCACGGCTGCTGCTGCCGGCGCCGCTCCAGCCCGACGTCGTCGTCCTGGTCGCCTTCATGCACGAGACCGACGACCGGATCGACCGCGGCGACCGGCAGGCGCGTGAAGAGGCCTTGCAGCACTGGCACATGCTCGTGGACGAGGCCCTGACCACCGGCGGGTCCTCCCACCCGGTGCTCCAGGCCCTCGCGTGGACATCCGTCGCCACCCCGCGCTGCGTGAGCGCGTAGGGGCGTTCCTCGACGGAGCCGTCCACGAGGTGGCCTGGGAGCGGTTCGGCTCGGAGGCCGAGGTCGAGCAGTACTCGCTGCCCGCGCTGATGCTGTCCATGACCCTGCTTGCACCGCCGGGCGAGGCCGCGTCTGCAGGGTTCGAGCGTGCCTGTCTGGCGCTCATCGCGGGCCGGCAGCGCCTCGACTCCTGGAAGACCTGGCGGGGGACGTCCAGGAGGGCAGGGTCGGTGTCTCGGACCAGGCCCTGGCCCGGCACGGTCTGACGGTCCAGGACCGACTCCTTCGCGGCCTGTCCACGTGGGGTCGACCCCCGCCCAGGGGAACGGCAGGTTCGCGAGCCGTGACGAACGACGAGCGTCCGCAGCACCCATGCTCGCGCGCCCCGTCGCTCACCTGGGGTCACCCCAGATCGGCGGCCTCGGGGGCACGGCGGCGTACCCCGATGACGGCGAGCAGGGCGCCGAGGGCGCACAGGGTGCCCGCGACGAGTACCGAGGTGTGCACGCCGTTCATGAAGGCCTGGTGGCTGCCCTCGGTGACGGCGGCCCTGAGGGCGTCGGGCATGTCGGCGGTCACGGGGGCGACGCCCATGGCGACGGCGTCCTTGGCCTCCTGCAGGCCCGCGGCCACCGGCGAGGGGACCCCGGCGGAGCCGAGTTCGCCGGACAGCGTCGTGCCGACGCGGCTGCCGATCAGGGAGACGAGTACGGAGGTGCCGAGCGCTCCACCGATCTGGAGGGCGGTGGCCTGGAGGCCGCCGGCGACGCCGCCGTCCTTGACGGGCGCGTTTCCCACGATGGCGTCGGAGGAGGACGCCATCACCATGCCGACGCCGAGACCGAGCGCGATGAACGGCGGCCACATCACGGCGGGGGAGGACTCCGGGCTCCAGCCGAGCATCGCGAAGCAGGCGGCCGCCTGCAGGACCATGCCGAGCGGCATGGTGAGGCGGGGGCCGAAGCGCTCGGTGAGCACCGCGCCCAGCGGGGACGCGACGACGGACGCCAGGCTCAGCGGCAGCGTCCGCACGCCCGCCTCCACGGGGGAGAGGCCGCGGACGTTCTGCAGGTAGATCATGACGAAGAAGATCACGCCGAGCAGGACGAAGAAGTTGAGGCCCGTGATGACCGTGCCGATGGCGAGCGCGCGGTTGCGGAACAGTCGCATGGGCAGCAGCGGGGAGGCGACCCGCGTCTCGTGCCGGGCGAAGACCGCCAGGACCGCCGCGCCGAAGATGATGGAGCCGAGGGTGCCGGCCGAAGTCCAGCCCCAGCTCTCGCCCTTGACGACGCCGAACACGACGGCGAGCAGACCCGCGGCGAGGAGGACGACACCGGCCAGGTCGAACTTCTCCCGCGTGGCGGAGGCGTTCCGGCTCTGCGGCAGGACGGCCATGCTGAAGAGAAGCGCCATCACGCCGATGGGGGCGTTGATGTAGAAGACGGATTCCCAGGTCACGTGCTCGACGAGCAGACCGCCGACGATCGGCCCGAGCGCGGTGGACACGGAGGAGACCATGGCCCAGATCCCGACGGCCATGCCGAACTTCTTCGGAGGGAAGACGGCCCGGAGCAGTCCGAGGGTGTTCGGCATGAGCAGGGCTCCGAAGAAGCCCTGGACGGCGCGGAAGGCGATGACGCCCTCGATGGACCCGGCCAAACCGATGGCGACGGAGGCGAGGGTGAACCCGGCGACGCCGATGAGGTAGAAGGTGCGGCGGCCGAACCGGTCTCCCAGCTTGCCGCCGAGGATCAGCGCGGCGGCGAGCGCCAGCAGATAGGAGTTGGTGACCCACTGCAGGTCGGCCGTGGACGCGCCGAGGTCACGGCCGATCTCCGGGTTGGCGATGGCGACGACGGAGCCGTCGAGGCCGACCATGAACAGGCCGAACGCGACGGCGACCAGGGTGAACCACGGGTTGGAGCGAGGGCCGCCGGCCGGGGTCGCGGCCCGGGTCGGGGCGTGCGTCGGCGGAGCGGCTGAGGGTGCGGAGGGCATGGCGGAGCCATTCCTTACGTAGGTGAGGGGTGGGTCAGGGATGTCTCGGGGTGACCGGAGCTGCGGTAGCAGCGGCGGCAGCGGTCGGCGGTGCGACGCCGTCGCAGCGGTGCCCGGGAGAGCGCGAGGATGCCGGGCCGTCAGGGCCCGGCGTATCCGATCAGCGCGCCGGGCGGTGAAGCCGGCGGTTGAGTGAGCCGAGGGCACCGAGCGCGGAGCCGAGGGCGTCCAGCTCCCCGTCGCTCAGGGCGCGCAGCGCCCGTGCCACATGGGTGCCCATGACGTGCTCTACCTGGGCGATCTCTCGCCGGGCGGTCGCGGTCAGGTGCAGGTGCGCGACGCGCTTGTCGGCCGGGTCCTGCCGTCGTTCGAGCAGCCCCTGCTCGGTCAGCTGCCTGACCAGCGCGCTGACGTTGTTCGGCTTCATGAGGAGGGCCTCGGCGGCATCACGGACGGTGATGCCGTCGCACGACCCGACATGCCGCAGCAGCGCGAGTTGCGCCTCGGACGGCTTGGCGGGCTTGGGGTACGTGTCGTCCAGGTCCACGCGCCGCTCGACGGCCCGGGAGAGCGCCGGGAGGCACGCCACGAGCCCGGAGGCCACGCGGCGGATCTCCTCGTCGGACGCACTGTTCTCGGGCACGCCGGTACCTTACGTATGTCTCGATAGCTATGTCAACATACTTAATGCGCTCCCGGCGCCGGTGGGGAACCCGTGGTCGTGGCCGCGTCAGGCGGTGGCGTCCGCGCTGTGACGCGCCCGCCCCGGCGACCCGGGTGGCGGACCAAGATCATGGCGTGGCTTCCGTACGCCTGGGCAGGCGCAGTCCGGTAAGCCCCCGTACGAAGGCCCGTGGGCGGAGCACGGTGTGCCGGGGCCCGGCGGCGGGGGGAGGGGTGGCACGCTCGGGTGGAGCGGGACACCGTGAGCGAAGCGAGGTAGCACGTGACGCAACGCAGCAAGCGGAGCGCCCGGTACGCCCTGCTCGGGCGACGGTTGAGGCGGGACCCGTTCGTCGTACAGACGGTACGGTCCACGGCGGCGGCGACCCTGTCGTACGTCGTCGCGCTCTGGCTCAGCAGCGAGGCGGCACCCCTGACCGCACCGCTCACCGCGCTCCTCGTCGTACAGGTCACGCTCTACTCGACCCTCACCACGAGTCTGCGCCGGGTCAACTCCGTCGTCGTCGGCGTCCTCATCGCCATCGGGTTCAGCGTCCTCGTCGGACTCACCTGGTGGAGCCTCGCCCTGATCATCCTCGCCTCGCTCCTCGTGGGGCGGCTCGTGAAAGTGGAGGAGTTCGTCCCCGAGGTCGCCATCAGCGCCATGCTGGTGCTCGGCGTCACCCAGGTCGCCCACACGGCATGGGACCGCGTCCTCGAGACCTTGATCGGCGCCGTCGTCGGGATGCTCTTCAACCTGGTGCTCGCCCCGCCCGTATGGGTGGACACGGCGGGGGAGTCGATCGAGGACCTCGCCCGGCGGATGCGGCGGCTGCTGCTCGACGTGGCCGAGGAGTTCGCGGGGGCGCCCCACGTCGAGCGGGCGGCGGCCCGGCTGCACGAGGCACGACGGCTCGACAACGACGTGGCGGACGTGGACGGCGCACTGCGCACGGCCGAGGACAGCCTGCGCCTCAACCCGCGCGTCAAGGAAGGCCTGCTGCACCGCATCGTGCTGCGCACCGGGCTCGACACCCTGGAGATCTGCGCCGTCGTCCTGCGCGTCCTCACCCGTACCCTCACCGACCTCGCGAAGGAACGGGACGGCGAAACGCTGCTGCCCCGGCCGACCGCTCTCGCCCTCCAGGAGACGGCGCAGCACACCGCCGACGCCTTCGTCAGCTTCGCCGTGCTCGTCACGGCTCCCGGCAGCGAGGCGGCCGAGGCCGCCGAGACCCGTCTCGCGGGCGAACTGCGAGCGGCCCGCGCCTGCCGCGGCGGGGCCGCGGACCTGCTGCTCGCCCTCGCCCTGAAGGAGCCCGAACGCTGGCAGCTCTACGGCGCCCTGCTCACCGAGATCGACCGCGTCCTCGACGAACTGGACCCCGAGCACCGGGGCCGCCGGCTCATGGAGGAACTCGACCGTCACACCCGCGAGCGCCGCGAGCGCCGACTGAGGCCCCGCTACCGGCGCGCTCCCGTGGACGCCTGACCGCGGGGCGGCCCGCTCGGTCCGCGCGTCCGGTCCACCGGAGCGGAGGAGCCTGACGAGGACGAAGAGCCTGACGAGGAGGAAGATGTGGAAGAGGAGGACGAGCCCGACGAGGACGAGCCTGATGGGGATACGCCCGATGAGGACACACCCGATGTCGGCAAGCCCTCGCCTCCGCGCCGACGCAGGCGGCAGGCCGCCTGAGCCCGCTTCCGGCATCAGGAGGTGCCCGTGATGTCCGCCTTCAGGCGCAGCCGGTCCCTCGTCCGCTGGACGCCCCCCGTCCTCGTCCGCCGCGTGCTCCTGGGCGTGGCGATGTGGGGCGCGCGACGGGCGGTCCGACGGATGATGCGCCGGGCACCCCACGCCCGGTGAGCCCTCTCGTCCGGTGACGCGCGGGGCGTGGGGAGGCGATCCCCGGCGAGGCTGCGTAGCCTGAATGCCACCCCCCGAGGGGCGCCGCGCCGAGCCGTCGCGTCGCGCGACGCCTTCGAGGAGAGCCGCGGAGGTCGTGTGACGACGTACGAGGATGTCCTGGCCGGGCTGCTGGCCCGCTCCCATCTGCTGTCGGGGCGGGAACTCGCGGGCCTCGTCCAGGACGCGGGCCGGCGCATGGGCCTGCGGGGGACGGCCCTGTACGTGGCGGACCTCCAGCAGATCCGGCTGGTCGCCCTGCCCCAGCTCGACGCCGTGGCACAGCCGGTGCTCGACGTCGACACGTCGCTGGCGGGCCTGGCCTACCGCACGCAGCGGGTGCAGCGGTCGAGGGACGGCAGCACCGCCTGGCTGCCGGTGATCGACGGAGTCGAGCGCCTCGGGGTCCTGATGGTGACGGCGCCCGCTCTCGACGGCGCCGTGCTCGGGCGGGCCGTGGGGCTCGCCGACGTGGCCGCCCTCCTCGTCGTGTCGAAGTCCTCCCACAGCGACCTGCTCGTCGAGGCCGAGCGCTCGCGGGCGATGACGGTGCAGGCCGAGCTGCTGTGGGCCTTCCTGCCGCCGCGGACCATCGGCACGGCGGACGTCACCTCCTCGGCGGTGCTGGAGCCGGCGTACGACATCGGCGGTGACACCTTCGACCACACCCTGGACGACAGCGGCCTGCACCTCACCGTCATCGACTCCATGGGCCACGACCTCGCCTCGGGCGGAGCCAGCGCCGCGGGGCTCGCCGCCTGCCGCGCCACCCGCCGTTCCGGCGGTTCCCTGACCGACATCGTCACCTCGATCGACCGGATCCTCGACGCCTGGTTCACCGACCGGCTCATGACCGCCGTCGTCGCCCATCTCGACACCTCGGACGGACGCCTGACCTGGATCAACTGCGGGCACCCGCCGCCCCTGCTGATCCGCGACGGCAGGGTCCTCCCGCAGGTGCTCGCCCGGGAGCCCGACCTGCCGCTCGGGTGGGGCTTCCTCGCCGACACACCGCCGACCGAGCACTCCGAGCGGCTCCAGCCCGGTGACCGGATCCTGCTCTACAGCGACGGCGTCACCGAGGCCCGCTCACCCGGGGGAGACCTGTACGGCGAGGAGCGGCTGGCCGACAACGTCATCCGTGCCATCGCCGCGGGCGACCCCGCGCCCGAGGCCCTGCGGCGCCTGGTCCAGGGCCTGCGTCAGCACCAGGACCACAGGCTCCGCGACGACGCCACCATCCTGCTCACCGAGTGGCACCCGGGCGGCCTCGGCGCGTAGACCCACGGGCGGATCACGGACGCGAGTGCCCGTGACGTACGCGGGTAGGCGTCGCTGCGACAGCGAGACCACGGAGACCCGTCAGGAGGTTCCATGAGCACGCCCCCGAACGATCCCGTCCCGCCGAGCCCCACGCCTCCGCCAGGACCAGGGCCCGGCCCCGCTCCGGGGCCGCTCCCGGGGCCGGTTCCCGAGCCTGGCGGCCCGGACCCCGTTCCGCCCGCGCCGCCCCAGCCCGAGCCGGATCCGCCCTCGCCCGGCCCGCCGCCGGAGCCGTTCCCGCAGCCCGGCCCGCTGCCCCCGCCGGGACCCGGACCGGAGCCCGTGACCTGAGCGGACCACCTGGCCCGGAGGCCCGTACGGCCGCCCCGGTCCGGGTGAGCGACGGCGCCCGCATGTACGGCGGCGGCGGACCTGATGGTCCGCCGCCGCCGTACATACGTCCCGGTGCGCTCGCCGGGAAGGCCGTGAGGGCCCTCTCACCGGTCGCGCAGTGACCGGACGTCCTTCTCGCTCCACGAACGGGTGTCGCGGGGCTCCACGTACGGCTCCGTGTCCGGCGGCATGCCACCGGCGACCGCCCGCTGACGCAGTGCCTCGGCGTCGAACTCCAGACCCAGGAGCACGGCCAGGTTGCTGATCCACAGCCAGACCAGGAAGACGATGACACCGGCCATGGTGCCGTAGGTCTTGTTGTACGACGCGAACTCCGCCACGTACAGGGCGAATCCCGCGGACGCGGCCATCCAGATCAGCAGGGCGAGGGCGCTGCCCGGGGTGATCCACCGCCAGCCCCCGCCCCTGGCGTTCGGCGCCGCCCAGTACAGGAGCGCGATCATCATCGTCACGAGGAAGACCAGCACCGGCCACTTCGCGATCGACCACACGGCCAGCGCGGTGTCGCCGAGTCCGAGCACGTCCCCCGCCCGGCGCGCCACGTCGCCGGTGAACACGACGATCAGGGCGCTCGCCGCGGCCATCACCATGAGCGCCGCGGTCATTCCGAGCCGGATCGGCAGGACCTTCCAGACCGGGCGGCCCTCGGGCATCTCGTAGATCCGGTTCGCGGCGCGCATGAACGCCCCGACGTACCCGGAGGCCGACCACAGGGCGAGTGCGAGGCCGACCACCGCCATGGCGGCTCCGGTGCCCGTGCCGCCCTGCACGTTCTCCACGGCACGGCCGAGCACGTCCCGGGCCGGGCCGGGCGTGAGCTCGCGCAGGGTGTCGAGGACCTTGTCCGTCGTCGACGGTCCGCTGACGCCGAGCATCGAGACGAGGACGAGCAACCCGGGGAAGAGGGCGAGCACGCCGTAGTACGTGAGGGCGGCGGCGCGGTCGGTCAGCTCGTCGGCCACGAACTCGCGCATCGAGCCCTTGAGGACCAGGAGCCAGGAGCGTCGCGACAGCTCGGTCGGCGAGTCGGGGGCGCGCTCCTCGACCTCCGGGCCGGGCCCGACGTCCTGTGGTTCCGGCACCGCCGAAGGTCCGTCATGGGCGGAGGTGGCGTCCGTACGGCGGGTGGCGGCGGGCTCCGAACGGTGTTGCGCGTCGGGCTCGGTACGGTGTTGCGCGTCGGGCTCCGTACGGCGGTCATGGGGGGCGCTCCGATCGGCCATGTCGTCGCGGTTACCCGCGGGGGCCGGTCCTACGCGCGGGCGGCATCCGCCCGTGCCGCCGGGGCGCCCGTGCCGAAGGCGCGCCGGTAGGCGGCGGGCGAGACGCCGAACGCCGTCCGCATGTGGGCGCGCAGCGAGTTCCCCGAGCCCAGCCCGGCGCGGTGCGCGACCAGGTCGATCGACAGATCGGTGGTCTCCAGGAGCTGCTTGGCGAGTTCGAGCCGCTGCGCCGTGAGCCACTGCACGGGCGTCATGCCGACCTCGTCGCGGAACCGGCGGGTGAAGGACCGCAGGCTCATCCGGGCGTGTTCGGCGAGGCGGGCGAGGGTGAGGGGTTCCGCGAGGTGTTCGAGGGCCCAGGCGCGGGTGGCGGTGGTACTCGCCAGGGACGGCTCGGGGACCGGGCGGTCGATGAACTGGGCCTGACCGCCGTCCCGCCACGGGGGGACGACGCAGACGCGGGCGGCACGGTTCGCGGCCGCGGCACCGTGGTCGCGGCGGATGATGTGGAGACACAGGTCGACACCCGCGGCCACGCCCGCGGAGGTCAGGACGTCGCCGTCGTCGACGAAGAGCACCTCCTCGTCGACCTTGACCCGGGGGTAGGCCCGGCGGAACTCAGGCGCCAGGTTCCAGTGCGTGGTGGCGGGCCGACCGTCGAGGAGCCCGGCGGCGGCCAGCACGTACGACCCGGAGCAGATCGACACCAGCCGGGTGCCGGGCCGGATACCGGCGATGGCGGCGCCGACCTCCGGCGGCAGGGGGCCGCCCCGGCCGAGCTCGGGCATGGCGTGCGTCGGCGGGAGCACCACCGTGTCGGCCTCGGCGAGCGCCTCGGGTCCGGCGACGGGCTGCACGGTGAACCCGGCGTCGCTGAGGACGGGGCCGCCGTCGGCGGTGCAGACGGTGATCTCGTACAGGGCGCGGCCCTCGGCGTCCGTGACGCTGCCGAAGACACGGGAGGGGATGCCGAGCTCGAAGGGGGGCACGCCGGGGAGGGCCAGCACGGCGACGCGGTGGGGCCTCTCCGGGCGTCCCGCGCGCTCGTCCCGTACGGCCGTCCCACAGGAAGTACTCATGGCCAGATCCTGTCACATAGTGGCCTGGCGGCCAATGCCGGGACGGGACGGCATGCCCGATCGTGAAGTGGTCGCCGTCGGCAGGGATCCGGCGGCACGCCACTGAGAGACGAAAGAGGCTGACGGTATGCGTGCGATGGTCGTGGAGCAGTGGGGCGGACCCGGAAACATGGTCGAGCGTGAGATGGAGCGCCCCGAGCCCGGCCTGAACGAGGTCCTGGTGCGGGTCCACGCGGCCGGCGTGAACCCCGTGGACTGGAAGACCCGCGCGAGCGGTGCCCTCATCGGCTGGGACGCCGTTCCCGTCGTCGGCTGGGACGTGTCCGGCACGGTGGAGGCCGTCGGCCCCGGCGTGGGGAACCTCAGGCCCGGTGACGAGGTCTTCGGCATGCCGCTGTTCCCGCGCCAGGCGGGCGCCTACGCCGAGTACGTGGTGGCACCGGCCCGCCACCTCGCGCCGAAGCCGGCCTCCCTGACGCACGTCGAGGCGGCGGCGCTGCCGCTCGCCGCCCTCACCGCCTGGCAGGCCCTCGTCGACACGGCGGACGTCCGTCCCGGGGAGCGTGTCCTCGTGCACGCGGCCGCCGGAGGTGTGGGACACCTCGCCGTGCAGATCGCCAAGGCCAGGGGCGCGTACGTCATCGGCACGGCGAGCGGACCCAAGCACGACCTGGTGCGCGAACTCGGCGCGGACGAGGTGGTCGACTACCGTGCGGCCCGCTTCGAGGACGTCGTCTCCGTCGTCGACGTCGTGCTCGACGGCCTCGGCGGGGAGACCGCCGAGCGCTCCATGAAGCTGCTCGGTGCCGGGGGCCGACTGGTCACCCTGCCGGGCCCGGACCAGGTCCCGGCCGCCAAGGACGGTGTGCGGGCGGTCTGGGTCCTGGTCGAGCCCGACCACCTCGGCCTGCGCGAGATCGCGGCCCTGGTGGAGCGCGGGGAGCTGAGGCCGGTGGTCGACACCGTGCTGCCGCTCGCCGACGCGGCGAAGGCGCACGAGATCGGCGAGCTGGGCCGCACGACCGGCAAGATCGTCCTGACGGTCGCCTGACCCGCACCGTCCCGGCACCCGCACCGGCGCGACCTTCCGGCCCTCGTCGCCCGACCGCACAGGCGACCTTCCGGCCTCTGGCGCCCGTACGGCGACCCTCCGGGTCCTGGCGCCCGTACCGCGACCCTCCGGGTTCTGGCGCCCGTAACCGCGACGTTCCGGGTCCTGGCCCGCGACCCGACCCGGGGACCTGTCGGCCCCCGCCCCCGCCCCCGCCCCCGGCCCGCCGGGGTCGGGGGCCTTCGTGCGTCGTGGTCGGACCGGCGCCCCCGCACCGGTCGGCGGGTCGCGGCCCGCCCCCGCACCGGTCGGCGGGTCGCAGCCCGACCCGGTCGGCACCCACCTTGCCTCGGTCGTCCGCAAGCTCGCGGTCAACTGGGGTCCAGTCGACCCGGCTCGTCCTGGCGGAGGCCGATGCCGAGACGGAATCCGGCGGACGCGTCCCCGGCGCCCGGCACGTCACACCGCCACGCCCGTCAACCTGCGTTCCCGGGCAGGGTCCGGTCACGGCGCGACAAGAGGCGACACCCGCGCCGACCGTAGGGTGAGGACGTCAAGTGCCGCGCGGACGCGCGGAGCAGCCGACCCGAAACGAGGAGACGACCCCATGCCGTACATCACCGTGGGCCAGGAGAACTCCACCGCCATCGAGCTGTACTACGAGGACCACGGCACCGGCCGGCCGGTCGTCCTCATCCACGGCTTCCCTCTCGACGGCCACTCCTGGGAGCGCCAGAGCGCCGCGCTGCTCGACGCCGGTCACCGGGTGATCACTTACGACCGCCGCGGCTTCGGCCGGTCCTCGCAGCCGACGACCGGCTACGACTACGACACCTTCGCGGGCGACCTGAACACCGTGATGGAGACCCTCGACCTGCGCGACGCCGTCCTCGTCGGGTTCTCCATGGGCACCGGGGAGGTCGCCCGGTACGTCTCCACGTACGGCTCCGGCCGCGTCGCCAAGGTCGCCTTCCTGGCGTCCCTCGAGCCCTGCCTGCTCAAGTCCGACGACAACCCGGACGGGGTCGCGCCGAAGGAGTTCTTCGACGGCGTGGTCGCCGCGGTCAAGGCCGACCGCTACGCCTACTACACCGACTTCTTCGCCGACTTCTACAACCTCGACGAGAACCTGGGCAGCCGCATCAGCGAGGAGGCCGTCCGCAACAGCTGGAACACCGCCGCGGCCGGCGGCTCCTTCGCCGCCTCCGCCGCACCGGCGACCTGGTACACCGACTTCCGCGCCGACATCCCCGCCATCGACGTGCCCGCCCTGATCCTGCACGGCACCGCCGACCGCATCCTGCCGGCCGAAGGCACCGCCCGTCCCTTCCGCAAGGCCCTCCCGGCCGCCGACTACGTCGAGATCGAGGGTGCCCCGCACGGCCTGCTGTGGACCCACGCGGAGGAGGTCAACACCGCGCTCCTCGCCTTCCTGGCGAAGTGACGCCCCACCGTCCGTCCTTCGGGCCGGGCCGGGTCGCCGTCGGCCGAGGCCGGCTCCCGGCCCGGCCGACGCTCCACGGCTCATACTGTTCCGCCGCACCGCCCGCGTGACGGAACTGCCGTCCCGTGCGGCCCCGGCGGGCGGAACGAGCGGGAAACGGTCGAGGACGGGTTCCTCCCCGAGGACCCCCGCCACCCTGACGACGCCGGTCCGCGGCAAGGGAGGCGGCACTCGTGTTCGCCGCGACGCAGCTGGACGCGCTCGCCCTCGGGGAGGGCGGGATCGCACGTCTCGAAGGCGTCGCGGGCATCGGCAGGTCCAGGGTCCTGCGGGATGTCGCGGGGTCCGCGCGACGGCGCGGGGAGGGGATCCGGGCGACGAGCCGACCGGTGCGTCCCTCCGCGGCGCGTACGCGCCGGCCGCCGCCGGCTCAGTGGCCGTAGCGACCGGTGGCTACCTCCCAGCGGTGGTAGCCGGCGATCCAGGCGGCGAGGCCGTCGACGTACCGGTGGGCGGCCTCGCGGGCGGTCGGGGCGAGGCCGAGGAGGTCGCATACCTCGGGCACCTCGGTCGACAGCTCCACGAAGCGGTCGACCATCTTCTGCGCCTCGCGCATCACCTGCACGGCCGCCTCCTCGGGGGTGCCGCCCCGCTCCTCACGGACGATCATCACGAGGTTGGCGACATCGCCGCGGGCGAGTTCCTGGGCGTAGGAGTGCACGTCGTTGGTGAACGACGGTATGTCGGCCGCCAGTTGACGCATCCGGCGGAAGGCCGGGTGGTGCAGCACCTCCTGCGGCAGCTCGAACCGGTTGAGCCGCTCGACCATGTCGAAGAGGGTCTCCATGGCGGCCGTGCCCCGGCGCAGCGCCAGATAGCCCTCCCGGTCCGGCAGCCGGCCGGAGATCCGGCCGGCTGCCTCGGCGGGGTGGCAGGCGAAGTACCACTCCCAGTTGTACGCGGACCGGGCCCGCCATCGCGCGGACATGCCGCGCAGGCTGCGCTCCCACAGGTCGGCGAAGGCCTGCTCGACCGGGGTACGGGCATCCGGCGCGGGACCTTCGCCGTACATGAGGGCCGTCAGGCGCGCGCAGACCTCCGCCACGCGCGCGGGGGCCCGGCCGAGGTCGGAGTCGAACCGGTCGTCGAAGAAGAAGTAGAAACTGAGCAGGTCCGCGGCGAGGGCGAGGTCGTCGGTGGCGCAGTCGGGGCTGGTGAACGCGGCGAGCCGGGGCACGTCCCAACGGGCGTAGGCCGTACGGTCGACGACTCCGACCAGCCCCTCGTGGCGGAGCAGCCAGTCCCGGTGGAGGGGCGCCACGGACCCCTGGTGCGGATTGCTGCGCGGCGGAAACGGAAGATCGAGCATCGCGGCGTTGAACATGGGAACTCCCAGGCGTCGACCCGGGTGATCCCCAAACGCACCCCGGCGCGTCCGAAGCGTACTTGACTTGATCATCCACGGCCAGGGACGGCGTGGGAGTGATCCGCGCACTTCAGGCTCTGTGTGAGGGAGTGTTCGGAAACGGATCGGGGCACGACGGCGGGGCCCGGACTCCTGGAGTCCGGGCCCACCCAGGGCGTCATGACCACCAAGGCCGCCCTCGCCCTCCAGGGCCTCCCGGCCGGC
>NZ_JBEYCR010000018.1:0-90108 GCF_040632845.1 Streptomyces sp. NPDC016459 | reverse complement strand
AGTTCACCTCGCCAGCGACAGCCGTGCACGGCCTCTGGTCCTCCGCGTCACCGGAGGCCAGGCGGGTGACGCGCCAGCCTTCGAGACCGTCATGGAGGACCTGCTCGGGCACGCCCAGCTGGAGACGACGAGGTGGGTGTACCTGGCGCCGGTGGCGGAGTTGCGGCTGCGGTCGCTGCTGGCCGACTTCGTGTCCGCTGACGGGCCGGTGTCGGAGCAGGAGCTGGTGGCGCTGTTCGCCCGGCTGGCCCGGGAGAGCGAGGGCATCCAGGACCTGGACGAGCAGCTGGTAGCTGCCCGGTGAGCCGGCGCGGCCGTACGGCGGCCCTGCCCGAGCAGCCGCATCGGCGCCCGGCAGTACTCGAGGAGGGCGGCCTGGCGGTGGAGCACCGGGACCCGCAGGGCCGGAGGCGTTCCTACGACTTCGCCGTGCTGCCGATCCCGCCGGCGTTCCAGCGGTCGCTGGCCGTCCTGTACGCGGCCCGGTGTTCCCCGGGCGGGGGCTGGGACAGCGTCAAGACGAGCGAGGGGTATTGGTATCTGGTGCGGGCCTTCGCGGAGTTCCTCGCCGGTCTGGAGGACGTGCCGCAGGACGTGGACCGGCTGACGGCGGCGCACTGGGCGGCGTGGCGGATGAGTCTGCCGCCGCGGACCAGTGGCTACAACAAGTACGCGACCATTGCGGGGCTGCTCCAGTCCGACGCGCGCCTGCCGCAGCCGGTACGGGAGGCGATGGCCCAGCGGTTCGCCTGGGAGTCGGGGCGCGAGCAGGCCTACCGCCCGGAGGAGTTCCAGGACATCCGCGCGGCGGCCCGGCGCACCTTTCGGGCAGCCCTGCTGCGGATCCGGGAGAACACCGGTCGGCTTCAGTCCTGGCGTGCCGGTGAGATCCCGGTCGGCAGCCGGGAGTGGCTTGTGGGAGAGGCCTTGGACGTGCTGGCGCGTACCGGGGACGTGCCGCTGTACGAGTTCCGGCGGGCCATGCGTCGTACCCACCGTGAGGCGCTGGGCGGGAGCGCGGCGACGTGCACGTGGATGCGGTTGTTCCTCAGCCGCAAGGAGGCGACCGCGCTGGCGGTGCTGATCGTGATGGAGCTCGGCCTGAACGCCACCACGGTCTCGGAACTGCCCGTGCCGGAGGCGCTGCCGGGCACGGGGGAGGCGGGGGTGCCGGTGTATCGGCTGCGGCTGGAGAAGCGGCGCCGGGCCGGTCATCGGGGCCGCTTCGAGAGCCGCAACCTCACCGACTCCGGTGCCGGATCCTCGGGGCGGGTCATCACCGAGGCGCTGGAGGCGACCGCGGCCGCACGCGCCGTTGTGGCACTGACCGGCGAGGCTCCCAACCGGCTGCTGGTGTGGCACCAGACGACGGGGCACGAGCGGCAGGCGTACCTCAAGCCGGTACGTGTGGGCCCGTTCGGGTTCGGTGTGGACGAGCGCGCCGGACGGGACTGGGCGCGGTCGGTCGGGCTGCCCGGCTCGCCGCTGCGGCGGCTGCGTCGGACAGTGAACGTGCTCCACCGGCGCGAGCCCGGGCAGAACACCCAGGACACGCACGACCAGGTCTACGTGCTGCCCGAGCCGCAGATCCGCGAGGCGGCCGTGCCGGTGATCACCGCTGGAGCGCTGGACGCGGTGGCCTCCGCGCGCCGCACCGTCTTCGCCGCCCGTCTCGCCGACCAGCCCCAGGAGGGGGACCGGCCGACGGCGACGACGCACTGCGCCGACTTCGAGCACGGCCCGTTCGGGCCACCGGGGCGCGGCTGCACCGCGTCGTTCCTGCTGTGCACGGCCTGCCCGAACGCGCGGGTTACCCCGGCCCATCATCCGCGTCTGGCGTACTTGCACCAGGCGCTGACCGCTCTGCGCGGCGTCCTGGGCGCCGCGGTGTGGGAGGCGGACTGGGCCGACTCCCACGCCCGGCTCGACGATCTACGCGCTCGACTGGGGGAGACGGTCTGGGCCACGGCGCTGGGAGCCGTCACCGGCGAGGACCGCGCGATGATCACCCACCTCCTGCAAGGGGACTTCGACCTGTGACCGCTCTGCCGGCCGAGCTGCCCGCGCTGCCTGACTGGACGACGCCAGTGATCGCACCTTCCTTGGTCGTAGCCCCGGGCCGCCCCTTCATGCCGGTCTACGCCGACGACGACTGGTCCCTCACGCCGCTGATCGCCAACCCCGGCGCGAAGCGGGTCTGCATCGACTGGTCGCACTTTCCTGACAGCTTCCGGGAGGAGATGCGGCTGGCCGCCTGGATGATGATCAACACAGCGCTGCCAGCGAGCGTCCTGGTCGGCCACCCCGCCTGGCACCCGCGTCTGGGCCCGAACGGCATCTACGACACCGTGCGCCGGTGGAACAGGTTCGCCCACTGGTTGACCGGTCAGGGACTGTCCACTCTTGCCGCGTGCACGGCCGACACCTTCACCGCCTACGCCGCACACCGGGCGCGCCGCCCGGAGGTCGTCCGCGACGACGCCTCCAGGGAGCTGGTGGCGCTGACCCGGCTGTGGGCGTTCGACGCCGCGAGCGCCGCCCCGGCCGGGGTGCCGATGCCGCCCTGGCAGCAGTACGGCATCGACGACTACCTGCCGGCCGCGCCCGCCGTCGGCGGCGGGGAGAACAGCCGCGAAGCGATCCCGGAAGCCACGATGGGCCCGCTGCTGATCTGGGCCCTGCGCATGGTCGACGACTTCGCCGGCGACATCCTCACCGCACAGCAGGACGCCCGGCGCCTGACCGAAAGGGCCGAGCATACGGCCGGCACCAGGGAGTCGATGGCGCGGCTGGCCCGGTATCTGGACCAGCTCGTCGAACGCGGCGCGCCGGTACCCGCCCGGCGGCTGAAGGGCGAGTACCAGGTCAGCGCCACCTACATCGCCGCCCAGGCCGGCTGCGCTCTGCGGCAGGTCAGCAACCACCTGCGTAGTGAGCGCCGCGAGGGCTTCCGTGACTACGTTCGCCGCCATCCCGGACCGTGCCCGCTCCCCACCCCAGTCACCGGCACGGTCGACGGCCGGCCATGGGCCGCGGCCCTCGACTTCACTGAGATCCCGCAGCTCATGCGGCACCTCAGCACAGCCTGCTTCATCGTCGTCGCCTACCTGACGGGCATGAGGCCCGGCGAGGTGATGGCCCTGGAGAACGGCTGCTGTCCCGAACCCAACCCACCCGGGCGGCACCTGATCTACGGCCGGGTCTTCAAGGGCGTCCTCGACCAGGACGGCAACCACCTCTCCGCCGGCCAGCCACGCGAAGTGCCATGGGTCGCCATCACCCCGGTCGTCACTGCGATCCGCGTACTGGAACGCATCGCCCCCGACGGCCTGCTCTTCGACACCGCCGCCCACGCCATCCCGCGCGGCCGCGCGGCGACCGGTCGGACCATCGGCTTCGAGGCGATGCGCCACCGCATCGAGGACTTCACCGCCTTCGCCTCCGAGCTCGCCCTCCGCCTGGACCGCCCCCAAGAGACGGTCTGTGCCGACCCGCACGGAGCGATCGGCACCGCCCGGTTCCGACGCACCCTGGCCTGGCACATCGCCCGCCGCCCCGGCGGCCTGGTCGCCCTGGCCGTCCAGTACGGGCACCTGCGCACCACGATGAGCGCCGGGTACGCCGCCCGCGGCCGCGACGGCATCCACGAACTGCTCGACATCGAGACCGCCCGGGCCACCGCCGACACCCTCACCACCCTCCACGACGACCTCACCCAGGGGGTGGGCATCTCCGGGCCGGCCGCCCGGCGCGCGATCCACGCCGCCGCCCAGGCGCCGACGTTCACCGGGTCGATCCGCACCCACCGCCAAGCCCGCGACATTCTGGGCAACCCCGCCCTGACCGTCTACGACAACCCGCGCGCCTTCCTGATGTGCGTCTACAACCGCGACCGGGCCCTGTGCCACCGCCTCGACATCACCGATGCCCCGCGGCTCGACCGCTGCCAGCCGTCTTGCGCGAACATTGCCCGCACCGACCAGCACGCCGACCAGCTCCGCCAGCACGCGCAGGCGCTGGAGAAGCAGGCCGCCTCCGAGGCCCTGCCCGATCCGCTCGCCGACCGGCTCGCCCGCCGCGCCGAACACCTTCTGGGCTTGGCCGACCGGCACGAACACGACTGCATCGCCCTTCAGGAGCCGCCGTCATGACCCCAGCCCCGGACGAGCGCGAGCGGATCAGTGCCGCGATGGACCGCATCCTGGGCGGCACACCGCAGCGCTCGAACGGAGCGCTGACGATCGTCGCCCTCGCCGTGGAGGCCGGCGTCCCGCGCAACGCGCTCACCCAGCGACACACAGACCTGAAGGCGGAGTTCTACGACAAGGTCCGGGCCCGGGGCGCCACGCCGGACAGCGAGCGCCGTCTGCGCCAGCAGGTCCGCAAGCTCAAGGAACTCCGGACGGCAGACGCCCGAGAGATCGCCCAGCTCAAAACCGACGTCGAGGCTTTGGTGGGCGCCCTTCACCAGGCCAAGGCAGAGAACAGTCACCTGCGCCGGCAGCTCGTCGACCGCCATGCGGTCGTGCGCGTGCTGCCGGCGCAGACGCCGCCCGATAGGTAGCTGGTCAGCTGCCGCAGGTACACCTGTCGGCGTACGGGCTTTTCTGGCTCTGGCAAGATTTTCGTAGCCGGAGATCATCTCGGTGACACGGTCAGCCGGGCCGCAACGCGGGCAGCCTGTGGCTGTGCTCTGTTGAACTGGCTTCACTGCTACCTCAGTTAGCTGATGTGCTGGTCGTGTCGGTTGATGTCTCTGATACTGGTGTGGTGGTTCGCGCCTGTACGAGGTCCGGTGTTCCCGCGGCATGTACGGGGTGCGGCCGGCTCAGCGAGTGGTGCCATAGCCGCTATGTACGGCGCCTCGCCGACGTCACCCTCGGGGGCCGGCCTGTGCGCATCGACTTGTCCGTACGCCGTCTGTACTGCGAGAGCGCAGCGTGCCCGAAGGTGACCTTCGCCGAACAGGTAGCGGGACTGACCGTGCGCTACCAGCGGCGGACACCGCAGTTGCAGCGCCTGGTGCAGGACGTCGGTGTGGTGCTGGCGGGCCGGGGCGGTGCCCGGATGCTGCGGATCTTGAACATCAGGCTCTCGCGGTGCACCGTCCTGTCCCAGCTGATGCGGGTACCTCTTCCGCCGCTGGTGACGCCCCGGGTGTTGGGTGTGGACGACTTCGCGCTCTACGGCGACACCTACGGAACCCTCCTGGTCGACGCCACCACTCGCCTCCCGCTCACCCTCTGGGAAGGGCGCGACGCCGACCAGCTCGGCCGGTGGCTCCGCGAGCACCCCGGTGTCGAGATCGCCTGCCGCGACGGTTCCCTCACCTACCGGCAGGGCATCGCAGGCGGCGCGCCCGATGCGGTGCAGGTCAGCGACCGCTTCCACCTCTGGCAGGGCCTCTCCCGTCGTGTCCAGGACATCGCCTCCGCCCACCGCGGCTGCCTGCCCGCAGCCCTGCCCCCGGCCGGCGAGAGCGGTCCCGCACCGGCCGAGCAGACCGCCGGGAAGTCCGCGGAGGACAGTCGGGCCGCACGCCACGCCCGCAGACTGTTCGAGGCCGTTCAGGCCCTGACCCGCACCGGCCGGAGTCACAGCTCCGTGGCCCGCGAGCTCGGCCTGGACCGCCGCACGGTCGGCAAATACGCCCGGGCCGGCACCTGGCAGGAGGTGATGCGCCGCCCGCCCCGCAAGCCCTCCCCCCTGGACCCCTACCTCGACTACCTGCAGCAACGTTGGGACGAAGGACAGCACAGCGCGAAGATCTTGCACGAGGAGCTCCAGACCAAGGGCTACCTCGGCCATTACCAGCGCGTGAAGATGGCCGTCGCACCCCTCAGGCGGGGCCTGCCCCTGGACGAGCCTCACGAGCGCCCGCCCTCCCCGCGGGAAGCCGCCCGCTGGATCACCACCCATCCAGGCCGCCGCAGTCCACACCTCAACGACCGCCTGCCCCGGCTCCTCGACCATTGCCCTGAACTGAGGCACACCCACGACCTGGTCCGCCGGTTCGCCACCATGCTCGACAACCGTGACGCCACACCCTTGGCAGGCTGGCTGAAGGACCTAGGCAACAGCGGACTCGCCCCTCTTGCAGGCCTCGCCAGGGCCCTACGCGAAGACCGGCATGCCGTTTCCCAGGGAATCACCACCCCACACAACTCCGGGGTCAACGAAGGCCGTATCACCGACGTCAAGCTGCAGAAACGCCTCATGGCCGGACGCGCCGGCGTCTCTCTCCTCCGCCACCGCGTCGTCCTGATCGCCCACCTCCGCCGCCGATACGCGGACTGACAGACCACCCTCCCAGGCTCAGCACCGTTCCCTGAAATATGACGCCATGGTCTGGACGTCACGAACGCTTCGTCGCCTTGGCTGGGGCTGTCAGCCGTGGATGTCAGAATCGGCGGCATGACTCTGTGTGACTACTTCGCCGCCGCTGACGACCAGGCTGCCGCCGCCGTTGCTCAAATGCCTGGTGGCCCGGCTCAGGCCGCACTTGACGCGGTCTCCCTGAAGGGCATCGACCCGGTGGTCGCCATTGCCCAACTGGAAGGGATCGTGACCGGCTGCAGCTACGAGGAAGCCAGCCAGCGGCCGCGATCCGGACAGTTGCTGTCCCCACCGGAAGCCGACGGCCCCTTCGTGTTCAGCCTGTCGGACTCGCTGATCGAGGCACTCGTCACCGCGACACCGGATGACCTCGCGCGGTTCGCCGAGCCATGGTCCAGGACGGACGAACTGCGGCAGAGCCATGTCGATGCCGAGACCGCGGCCGGTGTTCTGGAAGCCCTGGCCGGCCTGGCCTCACGTGCTCGGGCGAGCCGCATGGGCCTGTACTGCTGGTGGTCACTGTGACTCAGCGAAGTCAGCTTTCAACCCTCGACCGGGGTGATCTTCGGCTACGAAAATCTTGCCAGAGCCACGTTCACGTGTACGCCGACACCCAGCATCTGCGGCGTCCGCCGGGACAGATGGACAAGACCGCGCACCGTTTCCCTGGCGCCGGGGTGGTAGCGGGTCTGCTCCGGAGCCGTTCGGTGTGCTGTCCACAGGGACTTCAAGGACGCCTCGGTGTAACCGAGCTCCATCTCCATGCGCGCGCGATCGATGAAGTAGTGCGCGCGCCGGGACGTGGCGATGCCGGCCGGCAGCTTGATCGCCTTCGCCTGCCGCAGCGCCTCGTCGTAGTGCCGCATCTCCATGGCGACGCTCATCTCGTGCAGGGCGACGTTGACAGGCCCGAAGTTCAGCCAGTGCACCCTGCTGGCGTCCCCGACCCGCCCCGCGTACTCGCGCGCGCTCGAGATGTGGGCGGCGGCCGCGCTCGCGTCCTCGGCTCGCGCGGCAAGGACGGAGCCGCCGAGATGGAGCTGGCCCGCCACGGTGAGGGCCTCCCTGGAGGCATCAGCCGCATCGAGGAAGGCGTGGCCGGAGCGGATCAGGCGCAGACCGATCGTGTACTCGCCCTCCCGGAAGTACACCAGGCCGCGGAAGTACTGCCGTATGGCGGCAAGCCGGCTGTCCGAGGCCCGCTCCGCCGCCCACCCCAGGCGGTCCAGGGCGACGCTCGCGAGGTCGAAGTACCCGAGCTTGACCGTGACGTCATGAGCGGTCCGGTAGGCCGAGGCCAGCGCCCGCCACAAGTCCGTCGTCGGCGCGCGCCAGCACAGCGCGGTCAGCTCGGTGATGACGTCCGGGAGGGCAGTCGCAGCCGTGTGCAGGTGCGTCGCCCGGACCTGCGCGCACAGCGCTTCGGTGGCGGCGGTCAGCTCGGAAGCGGGACGGGTGGTGACCTCCGGGTCGTCGCCGAGGTCGTACAGGTCGAGGGACTCCCGGATCGGGCGGATGAGCTCCGCGAGCCGGTCCTCCTGAAGCTGGGTCACGTAGGGCTGCCCTGTCAGCACGGTGACGTCGACCCTCAGCGCGCGGGCGACGGCGGCGATGAAGTCGACGGACGCCGGTCTCGCCCCGCACTCCACCTGGGTCAGCCAGCTGTACGAGTACGGGATCCGGTCAGCGAGCTCACGCTGAGTCAATCTCGCGAGCTTACGCTGCTGTGCGATCCGCTTTCCGGTGTGACCGTTCTCCGGTGTCGGCATACTGGCGCTCCGTTCCTGACTCCTCATCCGGAACGCTACTCGCGCCCAGCCTGGCGCGAGATGGGTTCGCCCCCGACTCCCTTGCGCCTGAGGCGAGTCCGTGTGATCGGATAGAGCCCATGACGCGGACCTTGTACCTGTTCAGCAGCGCGGCGCCTCCGGTCTTCGACATCGCCCGGGTCATCGAGGACGCCCAGGCAGACGGCTGGGACGTCTGCCTGGGACTCACCCCGACGGCGGCCCGCTGGCTCCACGAGTCCCTGGACGGTCTGGCAGCGCTCACGGGCCGACCCGTGCGGTGGGACTACCGTCTCCCCGGGGACCCGGACGTGTGGCCGAAGCCGGACGCCATCCTTGTCGCCCCCACCACCTTCAACACCGTGAACTCCTGGGCGCTCGGCATCACAGACAAATGGCTCGTCGGCGTGGTCGCCGAAGGCACCGGCAAGGGCATCCCGATCGCGATGATGCCGTGCGTCAACAGCGCGTACACCGCGCACCCGCAGTTCGAGCGGTCGATCGAGACCCTTCGCGGCGCCGGCGTGCGCGTGGTGTACGGCGAGGGCGGGTTCGTGCCGAACGAGCCGGGCCAGGGCGACCGGTCCGCCTACCCCTGGCCCGCCGCACTGAAGGCCGTCTTTGACCCGCTGTGACGATAGAGCCCGGCTCATCGCGGCCATCAACGAGTGGCTGTGATCGGCACCCCGTCGCTAGAGCTCGTAGTCCTGGGCCAGCTCCTCCCAGCGAATGCTGCGCAGCCCAAGGTCGGCGTCCTCTCCCGACGGGACATCCAAGCCGGCCTGGAACCAGACCACGGTGAGAGCGGAACGGTGCAGCACCGAGTCGAGCTCAGAGGCGACCGCCGTCGAGCGGAAGGCCCCGATGCAGGCCACGGAAGGCAGCACCTCAACGGGGCCGAAGGCGCCAGCAGTCTGGTCCGGGTACTCGCAGGAGGGTGGCACCAGATGGACCGGCGTGGAGGGAAACGCGCGTTCAGCCTGCCGCTGGAGGCCCCTGACCTTCATGTCATTGATGGGCTTGCAGGGGTAGCCCTCCAGCATCCCTCCGTAGGTCGAAGACATTCGCAGCTCGGTGAGATCGATCGAACGTCCGGACGAGAGGGCTATGTGGCTCAGCGACATGCCGACACCATATGCGCAAGATCCACTTTCGATACACGGCCTAGTCTTCCGAGTCAGGAATTCTGTTCAGATGTATAGGCTTGGCCTGTGGCGCGTACTGGGCGGCCGAAGGCCGAGTTGATCCTGTCCGGTGAGGAACGGGCCGCGCTCGAGGGGTGGGTGCGGCGTCGTTCCACGCCGCAGGCGTGGGCTCTGAGATGCCGGATCATCCTGGCCTGCGCCGAAGGCGCTTCGAACAAGGACGTCGCGGCCCGGCTCGGTTCGACCGCGCATGCGGTGGGCCGGTGGCGGGCGAGGTTTGTCGAGCACCGGATCGCCGGCCTGGGAGACATGCCCCGCCCGGGCGGCCCGCGGACCGTGACCGACGAGCAGGTGGCCGCGCTGGTCACCAGGACGCTGCAGTCCGCGCCGAAGAACGCGACCCACTGGTCGACGCGCTCGATGGCAAAGGAACTGGGCCTGTCACAGTCGACCGTGTCCCGGGTCTGGCGGGCGTTCGGACTGCAGCCGCACCGCTCCGAGACGTTCAAGCTGTCGACGGATCCGTACTTCGTCGACAAAGTCCACGATGTCGTCGGCCTCTACCTGGACCCGCCGGAGCGGGCCCTGGTCTTCTGCGTCGACGAGAAATCGCAGATCCAGGCCCTGGACCGCTCGCAGCCGGTGCTGCCGATGATGCCCGGAGTGCCGCAACGCGTCACGCACGACTACGTCCGGGCCGGCACCACCACTTTGTTCGCCGCCCTTGAGGTCGCCACCGGCAAGGTCATCGGCTCGCTGCACCGGCGCCACCGGGCCGAGGAGTTCAAGAAGTTCCTCATCAAGCTTGACCGGGAAGTCCCGGACGGACTCGCCGTGCACCTGGTGCTGGACAACTACGCCACCCACAAGACACCGGCCATCAAGACCTGGCTGCTGGCCCATCCCCGGTTCCACCTGCACTTCACCCCGACCGGGTCGTCCTGGCTCAACCTGGTGGAGCGGTGGTTCGCCGAGCTGACGAACAAACGGATACGGCGAGGCGTCCACAAGACCGTCCAGGCCCTGGAGCAGGACATCCGCGACTGGATCGCCGTATGGAACACCGACCCCAGGCCCTACGTCTGGACGAAAACCGCGGACGAGATCCTCGAACGCCTCGCCTCATATCTAAACAGAATTCCTGACTCAGAAGACTAGTGGCGGGGCTGCGGAAGGCCCAGGTGGACGGAGGCGAAGGGCTTCGTGCCGCCGGCTTCGGAGGAAAAGGAGAGTTCGTCCAGGTGTGTGTCCGTGTGCTAGTTGGTCTCCGCCAGCTCCTGCAGGATCGGTATGACGAACCGCCAGATGATCACTGCGATGAGGATGGCGAAGGTAGTCGCTCGCCACTTCCCCTTCGCCAACCGCGCGGCCTGTTGGCGCGCAGCCTCGGCGCGGTCGGCGTCGGCAAGGTGCGGAGCGACCCAAGGCTCATTCTCGAGGCTGTCTCTGCGCCATTGACGGCCCTCCAGCCCTATCTGCTGGGCAGGGCCCAACTTGGCACGGTATTCCTTCTCAGCCTGGTACTCGGCGCGGCGTCCTTCACGCAAGACGAGGCAACGCGACGTGTGGTTCGGCCTGGTGCAGACGCAGGGGTCGAAGGTGAGACGGAACATGGCTCGATTCTTCCAGGAAGGCGGGTTGCCGAGCTGCTCCGCCGGCCTTCAGCCAAAGCCTGAACAACCGCCGGCCCGAGGAGTCAGCGTCCAGGTGGTGCTGCCGTGTGAGCGAGGGCTCGTACGAGAGCTTCGAGCCTCCCCGTGTCCAGCGCGTCGAGGCGCAGGGACCGTGCGCCGCCGAACTTCTTGATGAATGCGTCCCGTGTCGCCCGGTCGGGGAAGAAGGCCTTCGCGAGTGACTGCACCCGCACGGACAGCAGAACCGGCCGGTCAACAGGGGATTCGAGCGCTTGGGGGAAGGTGGTGCTGCCGTCACGGAGCCGTTGAATGAGGGCATGGCGCTTCTCGCCCGCCGCCGTCTTCTCTTCTGGAGACTGCGATTTCGACGTGCTCACCGCCGGAACGGCTCGGCCTTCCAGCGTGTGGTGAGCGGCACGGATGCGGTCGACGAGGTCGGGAACGCAGCCGGCCGAGATGCTGATGCTGTGCTCGTGCATGGCCTCGGTGAGATTGTCCCAGCCGTGGACAGCGCTGAGTAGCGCGACGGCGTGTGTACGCAGCAGGAGGGGATCGGGGTCGCTGAGGACGGCGAGTATGGCGCGGCGTCCTGCCGCCAGGTCGGCCAGAAGACAGCGTCGCGCCTTGGTCTCGGCGGCTGCGGCTTCGGGCTGATGTGTCTGAGGGTGCGTCCCAGCGATGAAGCGGTCGGCCAGCTGCGCGTCGACCGCCGCGATACGGCCCTCGCGTAGAGCGATGGCCACCAGGTGCTTGTCGCGTAGAGCCAAGTGGGCATGTGAGTCAGGGAGGCTGAGTTTGCGGTGGCTGTCTGCAAGCGCAGTGGCCTGCTGCACCCGAAACTTGATCAGCCCCTGAACACTGGAGCCACGCAGCGTTGCCGTGACGCCCTTGACCTGGGCGTCTTTCTTACGGCGTTGCTGGGCATCGCGTTTCTTGATCCTGCGGCATCCTTCGCACTGATCGCCCCTGGAACCGAGCCGGACGAGCGCCGATCCACATTCCGGGCAACGCAACGAGGACACCACTACAGGGGCGCGGGCGCCACGCTGGTGCTCGCCGTCGAGCCGGCCACCGGTCAGGCGCACGGACCGCACTTTGTCGTAAGGGGTAGGCATGTCGGTGCTCCCGGCTCGTCCATTCACGACGGTGGACACGGATCAGTGTGGACGCCCTGCTCGGGCACACGCCAGAGTCTCTACCGCTGCTGTAGGTGGGAACGCCTGGCCATAAGCAGGGTTTGCCAGCGGTCCCGTACTGCGTCGGATGTCTCCGTCCAGCGAACCTAGGCCGCCGAGCGCGGCGTACCTGGAGCCGCCAGGGACGCCACCAGCTTCTGGCTCTCCAAGAGCGTGGCGCGCACCGCTGGCCATCTCGTGAAGGCGGGCTGGCCATAGCCCGCGATTGACCGGAATTCTGGGGCAGACGAGGCCGTCATCTCCGCCGGCCATCGCCGGTCTGTAGTGATTTCTGGGCGCCGACGCACCGACGAACCCCGCCCTTACGCTGCGGGACAGCGCAAGGGCGGGGCAGCCTGCAGGCCAGTCAGCCGCAGGGACGTGTTGATCTTGGGTTGTCCAACCATGTGGTTTCACCAGAGGCGTTGCCTGCCAGACCGAACCCGCTCAAAATCGTGCCGATCTCCGATCGATTACCCCGCGTCAGCAGCTTCGAAGACCAGCCGGGGAGTCATATCGGAGAGTCCGCCTACGGGTTCGCCCGATGGCAGAGCCAGTCGTAGCTGCTGGAAGACCATGGCGATCCGGTCGGGTGTGTAGTCGCGCATGTCATCGGTGGCCTGCAGCACCAAGCCGCCGTCGGCTAGCGCCGTGATCGTCGCGAACGCTCCTGAAGCGCGTAGTACGTCGGGGCCGCCGAGGCGGGCCACAACACCAGGGGAACACACTGTGGTCCACGAGTAGCCACGCATCGTGGTGTCGAGCTCCACGACAGTCTCGTCCTGGAACAATCCCAAGGAGGCTTCCAGCGCCGTTCGGCGCGTTGTCGTATCGACATCGTCTGCCACGCATCCGAAAAGACACGTCCGTCCTCCTCCCTCCAACCGCCGAAGGAGGAACTCGGTCCACTGCCGCTGGACATCGGAAGAGCGATCCGGAGCGAAGAACTCCTCCGACGACCGATCTGCCATGAGCCGCACCCACTCGGGGGCCTCGATGTCCCGCTCGGCGGTAACCGTGAGCCACGGGCCCGCGGGGTATCCGTCCGCGCCGAGCCGCGCCAGCCTGAGTGTCACTTCGAAGGGGTCTTTCTCGAGGCCGTCAAAGAACGACTCCCACTCCTTCGGCGACCAGGCCCGGCCGACACGCGTGCGTCTGCCGCGGGTCATTCCCGCGGTCCACAGACTTCCCCACAACTCGCCGGGCTCACCGTACGGTACTCCCGACTTTTTTAGCACCGCTCCGCGGCCCGACAGGTTCAGGTTATTTGTGAACGGATTCAACGTGGCCCCGCTCAGATGCCGGGCGGCATTGACGAACCACTCCTCAACCAGACTTCGGTAGCCTGCTCTGCTCTCCGGAACGACATAGTCCAACTCGGCATGGACGCTCGTATTGGGCGCAAAGCCGCCAGCATTTCTCACAAAATTCCTCCCACTAAGCGGGCTCGACCCGGCCCCTGTCGAGGCCGAGTCGAGCATACCTATCTCAGCAGGTGGCGCAGCCTGTGGCAGCGTGGAAGATGCCACCCACGACCAGCAATGCACCTGTGCCCACGACGGCGGCTGTCTTTCCGGCGTCCAGCCGGTCCCAGTTCCACTCGACACCGGGGGTGCCCGCGCCTGGCGACACATTCGTTGGCGACGTATGCGGGTGCGCCGGGGTCGGAGCTACCTGAGGGGGTGGTTGCGGCACGGGCTGGGCAACCGGCGCAGGCTGCGGCTGGGGCTTGGGTGCGCTCGTCTCTAGCTTTTTCCACGTGTACACCTCGACGCCTGCGTCCGCCTGGGACGATTCCACGGTAATCAGCTCACGAGGGTTGTCCAGGTTGATCATGGATTGCGAACTCGAAAACTTGAACCCTGGCACGACGGGTCGGTTATCACCCTTGGCTCTGAGCTGCCTGGTCAGATATCGGATGTAGTTCTGAAGCTGGGGAGCTCCATCCTTTTCGGCGTCGCCGCCCTTGTGTTTCATCTCCCAGATGTAAACCTTGCTTGGTGTCCAGTAGATCAGATCGGCATATCCGGGTTTCTTCCCGGGATGGCCCCGAACAGCGTCGCGAAGAGCACGACGGCGCCCGCGATCAAGGCGCCCCCGCCCCGTGTGATGATCTTCATGGCGTGCAGTGTGCCAGCATCCTTACACAGGCCATACATCGGGTAGGGGTTTCGGGTGGGTGCCTGACCTGCGGCCGGACCGACGGACCGCCACGCACCCGAGTGCGCCGGAAGCCCACGGAGTGCTGGTGACCTGAGTCTTAGGTTTGTCGTTGGTTCGGTATGAGTCGTCCGGGTCCGAAGATTCCGCCGTTGTCGGTGACCGATGCCCAGCGTGCTGTGCTGGAGGGCTGGTTACGTCGTCGTTCGACGGCCCAGGCGTTGGCTCAGCGGTCGCGGATCGTGCTGGAGTGCGCGGAAGGGCATTCGGTGATGGAGGTGTCGCGCCGGTTGCGGATCGCGCCGGACACGGTCCGCACCTGGCGGCGGCGTTTCCTGGAGCACGGTCTGGGCGACGAGCCGCGGCCCGGCGTCCCCCGCAGGATCACCGACGCCGATGTCGAGCGGGTGATCGTCAAAACGCTGGAAGAGACACCGAAGAACGCCACGCACTGGTCGACGAGGTCGATGGCCGCGGCCACCGGTATGTCGCAGTCGACGATTTCAAGGATCTGGCGGGCGTTCGCGCTGGCGCCGCACCGTTCGCAGACGTTCAAACTCTCAACGGACCCGTTCTTCATCGACAAGGTCCGTGACGTCGTCGGTCTCTATCTGGATCCGCCGGAGAAGGCTCTGGTCCTCTGCGTGGACGAGAAGTCGCAGAGCCGGGCCCTGGACCGGTCCCAGCCGGTCCTGCCGATGCTGCCGGGCGTTCCCGAACGCCGCAGTCACGATTACATCCGGGCCGGCATCACCACCCTCTTCGCCGCCCTCGAAGTCGCGACCGGCAGGGTCATCGGCTCACTTCACCGCCGGCACCGGGCCGCCGAGTTCAAGAAGTTCCTGGCCAAGGTCGACAGGGAAGTGCCGGCGGATCTCCCGGTCCATCTGATCCTCGACAACTATGCGACCCACAAGACGCCGGACATCAAGCGGTGGCTGCTGGCGCATCCGCGATTCCACCTGCATTTCACGCCCACGAGTGCGTCCTGGCTGAACCTGGTGGAGCGGTGGTTCGCCGAGCTCACCCAGAAGAAGTTCAAGCGCGGAGTCCACCGCTCCGTCCAGGCCCTCGAACGTGACATCCGGGCCTGGCCGGCCGACTGGAACGACCAGCCAAGCCCTTCGCCTGGACGAAGACAGCCGACGAGATCCTCGACAAAATCGCCGCCTACTGCCACCGAATCTCTGACTCAGGTCACTAGGGGGACCGCCTCGGGGACGGCTGAGGACGACACGGTACGAGGTGGCTCTGGATGGCATCAGCCACGTGGTAGGCGCCCACTCCGGGCTTATCGTCAGGGCTGAGAAGGCGGGCGACGCTGACCTCCGTGGTTCTTTGGCAGGTGTGGTTCCAGCGAAGCCCACTCGTTATCCGAAAGATCGCCCCGCCCCATAAGACTCGAAATGATCCACCTGCAGACGAGTCACCCGACCCATCGGACAGGGCCTAGTACTCAGCACGACAGTCGGCGGTCTCGGCGCCACTGCCGTGCTCACGGCCCTGATTGACGAACCGGCGGGCGGCAACGCGCGCCCGCAGCAAGGCCGCCGTTTACAGGCCAAGGGCCAGCAGGATCGTGACCGTCGGCGGGACCGGCGCGACCCACCCCGCCCAGCGGCCCGCCTTGGCCAGGGCGGGGTGGTCCCGGTATAGCCAGAAGGCCACCACGAACAGTGGAGTAGCCGTCCAGGACCCAAACCAGCAGACCGTGACGACCGCCACGGTCTGAGGATGAGCCTCCGCAGCCATCCCGGCGAAGGCCCCGAAGAGAAACGCCAGCGGAATCAGGGCGACCGCCAAGGCCGTGACCCACCGCAACACCACGTCGGCAACAGGGATCGCGGCGGCGCGGTCGGTGGTCAGGAAGGGAGTCGTCTCGTGCATGGGTACAGCTAACTGGCTTCGGAGCCGGTTCGCTTGCGCGGGCGTACTCAGGGCCGGCAGGTCTTCGTACTCATCCTGCCCAGGCAGCTGTCCAGACGTCGGGACCGGGCCGTCCAACGCAGCCGCGGGCTGTGGCCAACCTTGAATTGCCACCAGTCGAGCTCGGAACGCTGTACCGGGTCCGTCGATGACATGTGTCTGGATGATTTGGCAAGGAGCCGCCTACCGTGGCGCCGCCTTGCGACGCGCTGGTCCCGCTTCAGCCATGGTTGGCGCGGGATGCAGTCCCCTGCCAACTGATCGTTTCAGAACGCTGTTCGTAGGCTGCGGCTCCCGGGTGGCTCGGGCGACATGGGTATCGCCGCCCCCCTTACGGGTCGTTCTGGTTCACCCGATTAGGCAGCAGTCCCGCGTATCCAGAGAGGTTGCTGGAGCGGATTACCCGTCACCCAGGCGCCGTGGTAGCCCTGTTCGACTGGCTGATCATCATCTGACCGGGGATTGCACGTCATGGCTGTCACGGTGCCGGACTGGGCGGACACGCTGCTGGACCTTGTGGGGGTCAACTGGCCCAACGTGGACGAGGACGCCTACCGGCAAATGGCGGACGCGCTGCGGGAGTTCGCGGACGACCTCGCCGACGACGGGCAGCTCGCCAACAACCACATGGAGCGCCTGCTGTCGTCCGGGCACGGCGAGGCGATGGACGCGCTCAACGCGCACTGGAACAAGGTCAAAGGCAAGTACCTCAAGGACATCGTGTCCGCGGCCCGGACCATCGCGGGCGCACTCGACACGGCGGCCGGCGCGATCGAGGCCATGAAATGGAAGGCAGTCGCGGAGCTCGGGATTCTCGCGGCCCAGACTGGTCTGGCCATGGCGCTGATCCCGGTGACCGGTGGTCTGTCGGCATTGCTGGGTGCCGGTGCGATCGCCTACACGAAGAAGCAGCTGCTGAAGCTCATCACGGGCGCGATGGAGGAGGCGGTCGGTCACATCGTCGGGGTGCTGACCGAACCCGCCGTGGCGGCGCTGGAGAACATGGCCGCGGACCTGGTGGTCCAGATCAGTATGGACGCCCTAGGGGTCCAGAACGGGGTGGACCTCGGGCAGACGAGGCAGGCCGGCACGGAGGCTTCGACGAGGGTGTCCAGGGTGCGAAAGACGGTCTGAACCTCGCCTCCGCCGGCAGCGGTGGTGGCGGTCGCCCCGGGGGCGGCTTCCACATCGAGCACGACGAGCACGACAACGCCGGCACGAAGCTGAACGGTGTGAGCGCCGGGATCCACGGTAAGACCGCTGGAAAACTGGCGAAGGCAAAGACGGCCCAGGGACGCAACAAGGGCCGGGACGACATCGCCGACGCCCTGGACCCGGTCATCGAGAAGGCCATGAGCGCCCTGGTGAAGTCCGCCAACACGATGGGCGACCATGTCGGCAAGACGCTGCCGAAGGTCGTGAAGCAGATATCCGTCGACCACAAGAACAACGACGACGACTTGCGCGACCGCTTCGCCCGCCAGCGAGAGGGCGACCACGACAGCAACAGCGGTGACCGCAAAGGCGGCAGTTCCCGACGCGATCGCGGGGGAGAGGGCAACGGCAGGAAGCCCCGCGAGGGGCTGAACGGCGCAAAGGACGACCCGCGCCGTCACGCGATCCCCGAAGCGAAGAAGCGATGCAAGAACGACCCGGTCGATGTGGCGACGGGCGAGATGATCCTCACGCACACAGACCTGTCCCTGCCCGGGGTCCTGCCACTCGTCCTGCGCCGAACCCATCTGTCCGGATACCGCTTCGGACAGTGGTACGGCCACAGCTGGGCCTCCACACTGGACGAGCGCATCGAACGCCACCTGGCATCACCCCGGTCTGGGCACGGCAGGACGGCTCCCTCCTCGTCTATCCAGGCCTGCCGCAGGGCAGCGGAGAGCCGGTAGCACCACCCACACCGACCGCATGGGCCGCACCACCACCCACTCAGCCACCCACTTCGACCTACGCTCCGCCACCCGCACCGCAGACGGAGCCGGCCACCACTTCACCCACGACACCGAACTACGCCTCGCCAAGGTCACCAACGCGCAAGGCCTCGAGTGGCACTACACCTACGACGCAGCCGGCCGGCTCATCGCCGAGACCGACTTCGACGGCCGCACCCTGACCTACGAGCGCGACCCATTGGGCCGAGTCACCCGCCGCACCAACGCCGCCGGCCAGCACCTGACCTACGAGCGCGACCACCTCGGCCGCGTCACCCGTCTCGCCCACGACGACGGCACCGCAACCTTCTTCACATACGACGCCGCTGGCTACCTGGTCCGCGCCACCAACCAGCACGCCGACATCACCTTCGAACGGGACGCAGTGGGCCGGACCGTGTCCGAAACCGTCAACGGGCGCACCCTCACCCACGCCTACGACGCCATGGGCCGCCCCACCTACCGCCGCACCCCCTCCGGAGCCGAGTCCCTCATCGAGTACACCGCCGGGGGACTCGCCCAGTACCAGGCCGGCGACCACACCTTCCACTTCACGCGTGACACGCTCGGCAGGGAAACCACACGAACCCTGGGACCCCTCACCCTCCAGCACTCCTGGGACCCGGTCGGCCGCATCACCAACCAGACCGCAGAACACGACCTCACCCAGCTCCTGAACCGAACCGCCACCTACCAGGCCGACGGAACCCCCGCACAACTTCACGACAGCCGCACCGGCACCGGACCTACACCCTCGAACTGCCAGCCGGATCACCGCCGTCGACGCGGACGGCTGGCGCGAACAGTACGCCTACAACGCCGCAGGCGACCTGACGCATACCGCCCCCCGCCCCCCGCCCCCGGCCAGGAAAGCACAGGCGACCACACCTACACCGGAAGCCGCCTCACCCACGCCGGATGCACCGCATTCACCTACGACGGCCGGGGCCGAACCATCCAACGTCAGACCCGCACTCTCAGCGTAAAGACCCTGACGTGGCACTTCACCTGGAACGCCGAAGACCGCCTTACCCGCGTCTTCACCCCCACCGGCGACCTGCGGGACTACCTCTACGACGCCTTCGGCCGCCGCATCGGCAAACAGCAGACCACCGCGGACGGCCGCACCACAGCTTTCATCACCTACACCTGGGACGGCGGGCAGATCGCTGAACAGTACGACGGCACGACCACCCTCACCTGGGACTACCTCGGCTTGCAGCCCCTCGCCCAACGAGAAGCACGCGGAGCCACCCAAGACGAAACCGACCGCAGGTTCTTCGCGATCATCGCAGACCTCACCTGCAGCCCCAGCGAACTGATAACCCCTCAAGGCGACATCGCCTGGCAGGCCCGCTCCACCGCCTGGGGCGCCACCCAGTGGAACCGCAACGCCGCCGCCTACACCCCGCTACGCCAGCCCGGACAGTACTTCGACCCCGAAACCGGGCTGCACTACAACGTCAACCGCTACTACGACCCTGACCTCGGCCGCTACCTCAGCCCCGACCCCCTCGGCCTCGCACCCGCCATCAACCAGTACACCTACGTCCCCAACCCCTTCACCCTCTCCGACCCACTCGGCCTCGCCGGCTGCGAAGCCGACCCCACCTGGGGCGGCAGGGTCACCTGCACCCGCGACGAGCACGGCCGCCCCTACGAGATGTCCGCGACCGTCACCCGCGACATGCTCGACGAAGGCACCGAGGCACGCAGTTCACTTCGCCCTCCGGGCTTCCTCGGCGGCGACTACAACCAGGCCCGAGGCCACCTGCTCGCCCGCATGCTCGGCGGCTCCGGCGACACCCTCGACAACCTCTTCACCATCACGCAAAACCCGACGAACAGCCCAGATATGCGGGACTGGGAACAGGCCATCTACAACTCGGTCAAGGACCACGGCCACGCCACCTACAACGTCTATCTCGAGTACAGCGACGACAAGAAGGACTCCGTCCCCAAGTACATCCAGCTCGAGGCCTACGACCGCCACGGCAAGGTGATCGTCGATACGATGCTCGGCAATCCCGCCTGGAACCAGCAGCAGCGACGTCGCCAAGGACTCCTCCCATGACCACGACCGACGACCTTCTCCGACTCTGCCCACCACCCCCCGGCGCGCCGGTCGTCGACTGGCCGGCCGTCGAGCAGTCCCTCGGCATGCCGCTTCCCGCCGACTACAAGCAACTCGCCGGCGCCTACGGCCCTGGTTCCTTCTGCGGGTTCCTCCACCTCTACCACCCGCTCGCACCGACCGAGTGGGTCAGCCTGACCGGCCCCATGCCGGCTACGATCCGCCGGCAGCTCCAGCACGACCACGAGACTGGAACGCACGCCGTTCCGTACGACCCACAGAAACTGTTCGCGATGGGAGTGACGGACAACGGCGAGTACCTCTTCTGGATCCAGGACCCCGAACACGGGTCCGACCAGTGGAACATCGCCGTCAACGAAGCCCGCGGACCGCGCTGGTACACCCACAAGGGAGGTGTCGCCGACTTCCTCCTCGCCGTCCTCACCGGCCGCGAACAAGTACCCCTCTTCCCCCGCGACCTCCTCGACCACGGAATTTCCTTCACCACCTCGCCCGCCGCGCACGGCCGCCCGCAGCCGCACCAGAGCCAGCCCTCCAGCACGTCTGTCGATACTGACGAGATCCGCACCTGGGCCCGCGCACACGGCTACGAGGTCAACGACCGAGGCAGAATCCCTGCCGCCATCACCGACGCCTGGAAACAAGCCCACAGGGCGTAAGCCGGGTGCAGCCCCGGGGCGTCTGCCGTCCCGGAACCTGCAGGCCGACAAGGGGCAGCAGGTCCAGCAGGGGCGGGACGCCCTGCGATCTCGGGGCCGCATGTGGAACGGGCAGGCCCCCGCCCCCCGACGGGAGCCTGCCCAGCTGCTGTGGTCAGCCTGGATCTCATCTCCCTGGTCTGGTTCCCGCGGTACCTGTCACGGTCGTTTCGGGAGGTACACGGAGCCGGGGGTGATGGATCTGAGTCTCGTCGAGTCCTCGTCGGCCGGGACGATCCAGGCAAACGAGAAGGCCGCCGTCCACACGGAGTGAACGGCGGCCTTAGACGTCGTTTCTGATGGCTGTCAGAGCGACATGAGAGTCTCCGGTCATGAGCTACGACCTTGCTGTCTGGGAGGGCGAGAGGCCGGCGGATGACAAGACCGCCGGCCAGGTCTTAAGCGACCTGTACGACCGCTACATCGACAGCGAGGTGAAAGAGCTTCCGTCGCAACGCATCGCGACGTACGTCGCCGTGCTGCTTGAGCGGTGGTGCGACCTCGCCGAAGACGAAGAGGACACCTCGCCCTGGTCGACCGGCCCGCTGATCGGCGAAGCCAGCGGACCATTGATCCACTTCCCCATGCGATTCAGCATGGCTGAAGAGACGTCGGCCTATGCGGCGGCCGTCGCGGAGGCCATGGGACTGGTCTGCTTCGACGTGCAGCAGGACCGGCTCAGGCCATGAGCAGGGTGTTCAGGCGGCGGTAGCCGATCAAGGTCGCTGCTATGCCGCCGAAGGCGAGGAAGTGTTCGGCCTTGCGCTCGTAGCGGCGGTGGAGCCGTCGGCAGCCGGCCAGCCAGGACACGGTTCTCTCCACGACCCACCGGTGCCGGCCCAGCCGTTGTGAGGACTCAATGCCCTTGCGGGCGATGCGGTGGCGGATGCTGCGCTCGCGGAGCCATCGGCGAGCGGATGGGCGGGATGCCTCGCACGAGCGGCTCAAGGCCCTGGCTGTCGTGCATGTTCGCGCCGGAGATCCCCAGGGACAGCGGCAGTCCGTTCCGGTCACAGATCAGGTGGATCTTCGATCCGAGTTTGCCGCGATCGGTCGGATCGGTCCCGTCAAAGGCCCCCTATTGCCGCCCGCAGACTGACCGAGTCGATCGCGCACCGCGACCAGTCCAGCTCGCCCCGCGCCCCAAGTTCGTCGAGGATCACGCGGTAGAGCCGGGCCAAGACCCGTTCCCGGCTCCACTGGGCGAAGCGGCGGTAGACCGTGGGCCAGGCCGGGCCGAACACCGGCGGCAGCTGCCGCCGCGTGCAGCCCGACGTCGCCACGAAGATGATCGCGGCCAAAGCCTCGCGGTCACCCGCCCGACGTCGGCCACCGCCCTGCGGACGTATCACCTCAGTCGGTGGCACCACCCGTCGGAACAGCACCCACAACTCGTCCGGCACCAACCGTTCGACCAGATCCACCATGCACGGTTCAACGTATGATCACACCATAAGAAAAGACGTCTTAACAGTGACGTGGCATGACCGTGCCTGCCCGCATTACATGGCCGATTTGATCCTGGCCCACGACAGCTGACCCTGGTCGCCGAGCATTTGGCCGCCGCCGACCCCGGACACCCCTGGCAGGGCGTCACGTTCGCCGCGACCTGGGGGAGCCGTGACGTCCTGGACGTGCGCCTGGTCCGCCCCGACCTAGTGGCCGAGATCAGCGCCGACTGCTCGATCGACCAGGGCGGCGTGTGGCGCCACCCGCTCCGTTTCCGGCGGCTGCGCCTGGACGTGGGTGTTGAGGATGTTCCCCGGTTCGGGAAGGAGTCGGACGCCGCAGTCGGCTGACCGGATTCCGGTGCGGTCCGTAGGGGGTTGCGGGGCTACGGGTGCACCCACGATCTGTCAAGAGACGGCATGCTGACGCCCCCTCATGGGAAGATCCACACGCGTCGGCAGCGAGCCGGCCAGAAGAGGGGACAACCCATGCCTGACGAACAGGCCATCACCTAGGTAACCGACCTGGGCCTAATCCTGGCCGAGCAGGTCGCGCCCGAGCACGTCGGCACGTTGAGTCTGCGCCACGTGGACGGGGCGGCGGGCCGCAGGGTCCCGGGGCCTAACGTGCGCGGGCGCGGTCGGTGCTCCGGCCCCAGCAGTTCATTGCGGTTGGCTGCGATCCTGGGCGGATGTCACCGTTCTGCCCTTGGAGAGCAGCATGGTTCTGAGCGCCACCGGCGAGCCCGTCGTGATCCAGGACGACCCCCAGGTCGACGTCGATCTCCACTTCTTAGACACGTTCCGTCGCCGAAGATGGGGGCTTGGTTGTTGTTGGCCCACACATACCGGACACTGCGGACCCGCGCATCCGCCGGCTGCCGCAGCACCTCGTCAGTGAGTGCCCGCAGTTCCTCGTCCTGCCCGGCCTCCAGCAGCCGACGTAGTTCGGGAGCCACCGGGTCCGGGGCGGAGGTGTCCCTGAGCGGGGAGGTTGGCGCGCGGCCGGACCGAGTGCTGGCCGGTCCGTCTCCGGTTTCGGTGCGGCTATCCGACTCGGCAGCTGATCGTGTTGGTGTTACCGCAGGCTACGGCGGAGCTGGTGTGGGAGTGAGAAGGTGGTGGGCTCGGTGACGGCCGTTACTGTCTCGACGCCGTTGCAACCGTGGTCGGCGAGCCACTGCACTGGTCAGTCAGGCCGGTGTCGTCGAACCGATGCACGACCGCCTTATACAGACGGCTTCGCACCCCAGCACGGGACCGGATCCTGAACGGCCGAGCGGCCGAATGGCCTGGTGTTGCTCGTTCGGGTGAGTACCCGTGCCCGTGTGGCGGGGTGCCCGTTGTCTGGTTGATGCGCCATTTCGTGGAAGCCGGGGCTGACTCTAAAGGGTCGTGGCGAGGCGCAACCTTTACTGAGAGGCGTGTGTGAGCACCATCGAGGACTGGCTGACCAGCGTTCCCATGGAGAAGTTCGGTGGGGCGCCGGAGACAATTCCTCCGGCCGGGGGCTTGCTGTGAGCGCCGCGCAGATCGCCGTCACCGGCGTGGGGATGATCACCCCCGCCGGGGCGGACGTGAACGAGACCTGGCACAGGGTCTGCGAAGGGGCTTCAACTGCCGCGGCCGTCAGTCCCGAGTTGGCCGGGCTCCCGGTTGAATTCTGTTGCGCGGTTCCCGAGTTGGATGTAGGCAGGTTGGGGCGTCGCAACGTCCTCCGGCTGGACCGGTTCACCCAGCTCGCGTTGCTGGCCGCGCGCGAAGCCGTGGACGACGCCGGGCTGGACACCGGGACGTGGGACGGGGCCCGGGTCGGTGTGGTCATCGGGTGCGGCATCGGCGGCGTGGGCACGTGGGAGAAGCAGCATGCCCGGCTGCGGGAGCACGGCGCGAGCACCGTCTCGCCGCTGTTCATTCCGATGCTGATCCCGAACATGGTGGCGGGGGAGATCGCCCTGGCCCACGGTGCGCGTGGTCCCAGCCTGGTGACGTCGACCGCATGCGCTTCGGGTGCGACGGCCATCGCCACCGCCCGCGACCTCCTGCTGGCCAACCGCTGCGACATCGTGATCGCCGGCGGGACCGAGGCACCGAACACCCCGTTGACGACGACCGGTTTCGCGAACCTGGGTGCCCTGTCCCAAGCCCAGGACCCCACCACAGCGTCCCGGCCCTTCGACGTCGACCGCGACGGTTTCGTGATGGCCGAGGCCGCCGGTGTCCTGGTCCTGGAACGCGTGGATGACGCCGCTGCACGCGGGCACCGGCCCCGCGCGCTGCTGGCGGGTAGCGGGATGACGACCGATGCCCACCATCCGACGTCCCCCCATCCCGAGGGACTCGGGGCGGTCCGGGCGATGCGCGCGGCGCTGGACGACGCAGGACTCGCGCCGCGGGATGTGGAGCATGTCAACGCCCATGGCACCGCTACGCCCCTCAACGACGTTGTCGAGTCCCGGGTGATCAACCAGGTTCTGCCCCACCGGCCTCTGGTGACCTCCGCCAAGGGAGTCCTGGGCCACTCCTTGGGGGCCGCCGGTGCTGTCGAGGCCGTGCTGACTGTGCTGAGCGTGCAGCACTCCATCGTCCCGCCCACCGCCAACCTCGACAGCCCTGACCCTGCCCTCGACCTCAACCTGGTCGGTAAGACCGTCCGACAACAGCCCATCGGCGTTGCACTGAGCAACTCCTTCGGGTTCGGGGGACACAACGTGGTCCTGGCCTTCTGCAGACCATGACGTGCCCGGTGGCGCCGGATGTCTCCCAACCCGCCGATTACCAAACATCCTGTGGCTCGTTGCTCAGAGTGACGCATGAGCGGCCGTGGGGGCGTTCACAAACGGACGGCGAGCGGAGCGGCAGTGGGAACGAATGGTGTCGACGGAGGCGGCCCGGCCACCATGACGGAGCCGCACACGGTATCCAGGTCCCCGTCCACGGTGCCTGTTCTGCCAGAGGCGGGTGCCGTGGACGGTGCGGGCGGGCTGGCGCCGGGCATGGACCGTGTGATGCTCGAATGGGAACGCCGTCACCCTCGCGACGGATACGTCATCGGGGCGCTGCTGCGGTTGCGGGGCCGCAGGCCCACACGGGAGCGTCTGCTGGCCTGGGCCGCAGCCCGGGTTCCGCTGGTGCCCGCTCTCGCCGAGCACCTGGACGGGCCGGTGCGCCGGGAGCGGTGGACCCCCTTCGGCAGCTTCGACGTCGCCTCGCACGTCCACGTCGCCGACGGCCCGGGGGCGCTGTCCGCCGGGGAGTGGGCGGTGAACCTGCCAGTCCCCGCGGACCGGCCGCGTTGGGGCCTGTGGCTGCTGCCCGGCAGCGACGGCGAGGACGGATACTCTCTCGTTTACCGCGTCCATCACGCGGCCCAGGACGGCCTGGCGATGGTCCACACGCTGGAGTGGTTGTTCGGGGCGGCCGAGCCTGCCGGGACCGTGATCCCGCCGTCGTGCGGCCCGGGGGCCGCAGAGGCGGTCGTTGCCAACCGCGTGATGGCCGTCGCGGATGTTCCGGCGGCGGCGCTGCGTGAGATCGCCCGAGAGGCGGGCTGCAGCGACCACGACGTGTATCTCGCTTCTCTCGCGGGCGCCTTGCGCGTGTGGCTCGGGGCAGGCGGATGTGACCGGCCCGTGGCGGTGCGCATGCCGTTCAGCGTGCGGATGCCCTCCGATCGCCGGGACCGGGGGAACCATGCGGGACATACCCGGATTCTGCTGCCGGTCGACGAACCCTCGGCCGGCCGGAGGCTTGCCCTGGTCGCCGAGAGAACCGCCGCCTGGAAGGGGCGCTCGGCCCGGAAGCGCACCCGCCGGGTCCAGGACCGTATGCCCGACCGCATGCTGCTGGAGGAGTTCTCAGCATTCTCCGACGCCGACGACTCCCTCGGCACAGCGACCTCCATCCGGTTTCGCCGTCCTTTGGTGTTCGACGGCGATCCGGTCACCGCCGTCACCGGACTGCCCCCGCTGCACGGCGACCACGTGTTCACCAGCGTGCTGTGCGTCCACGGGACGCGGACGACTGTCTGCTTCACCGCCCGGGCACAGGACTGCCATGTCCTCGAATTGGCCGGCCTGTGGGAGAACGCGGTCGCCGAACTCGCCGCCGCCAGGCCCTGACCGCCGCCCCGAGAGAGACCACCGTGCCCTATACCCGCTCCACTGTCCTGCTCACCGGCGCCACCGGTGTAATCGGCTCACGCCTGATCACCGCCCTTACCGACCGCCACCACGTCATCGCACTGATCCACCGCCGCCAGTCAGAAGGCACCCACACCTGCGTGACGGGGGACCTGACGGCCGACCGACTGGGCCTGGACACCGGCCAGTACCGCGAACTGGCGCACAACACCGATGTGATCGTGCACTGCGGGGGCCAGACCGACTTCGCCCAGCACACCCTGGACACCTTCGACGAGGTCAACGCGGACGGCACCCGCCGCATCATGGAGCTCGCCCGAGCTGCCGGGGCGCCAGTGCTCCTGCTGTCCTCCATGGCCGCCGTGATGGAAGTCGAAGGCGACGACCTCACCGCCCGCAGTCTGCGCGCCTACGCCCAGTCCAAGCGCCGTGCCGAGGAAGCCGCCGCCAGCACCCACCCAGTCGCCATCGTCCGCTGTCCCACGCTGTTCGCGCCCCGCAACAGCATCGACACGCCCGCCCACCAGTTCCCGCACATCTGGTTCCGCGCCCTGCTGCGCGGCCAGGGCCGCAACCTGCCCGTCTCGCCCGACCACTGGTGCGATGTCATCCCGCTGGAGACACTCGTCGCCTACCTGTCCGCCCTGACCGACGCCCTGCTGAACGGCGAGGACGACGCGACGGGGCTGCACTGGGCGATGGCCGGCCCGGCCCGGCTGACCGCCGGCGAACTCGCCAGGGTCTGCACCGAGTTCCTCGCCGAAGTGGGGCTGCCCGCCGGAGACCCGATCCTCGCCGACCCCACCAGCACCCGTACCCGTTTCACCGGCATGGGCCGCCTCGCGCAGCTCTCCCTCCAGGCCCCCCAGCAGCCGCCCTACCCCTCGGACCTCGACCGCTACCTGCCGCATCCCCTCACCCTCGCCGTGATCCTCGACGCCCTCCACCACAACCTCCGCCTCACCGCAGCCGCACAACCCATCCCCGCCGCGACGGCATCCGGCCGCTGACCTCACCCGCTGCCTTCCCGGCACCGGCCACAACACATCCGACAGACGAACCGAGGAGCCCCCGTGTACGAGACCCTGACGCGCATGCTGATCGAGGACCTCCAGCAGGACCCCGCCAAGATCCACCCCGACACGACGTTCCGCGAACTCGACATGGACTCCCTCTCCCTCGCCGAACTCGCCGTCATGATCGAAAACGCCACCGGCCGCATCATCACCCTCACAGACCAGGACACCACCCTGGCCCAGGCCGCCGAGCTGTACGCCTCGGCAGGAACGCCGGCCTCCTGACGTGACCGACACCGCCACCGCGCCCGCGACGGCGCTCGCCATGCGCGCCACCGGGCACCTCATGCGCATGCACCGCGCCGTCGACGCCGCCCCCCACCACGAGGCCCTGCGCCGCCTGGGCCCCGTCCTGCCCACGCTGTGGGGAGGAGTCCTGGTCGCCGACCCCGCGCTGGTCCGCGAGGTTCTGGCCGACCCCGTCTTCCACCTGCGCGACACCGCATGGCGCGACGCCCACACCCCCGGCTGGCGCCGCCACGAAAGCCTCGTCTTCCTGTGCCGCTCGGTGATGCTGCTCAACCCGCCCCTCCACACCCACCTGCGCCGCTCCCTCAACGGCCTCTTCGGCGCCCGCTCCGTCAACGCCCTTGCCCCGCACATCGAGCGGATCACCCGCGAACGCCTGGACGCGCTGGAACACGACATCCACGCCCGCGGCGAGGCCGACTTCACCACCCTGGTCGCCGGACTCATGCCCTCACAGGTCATGTGCGCCTGGGCCGGCCTGCCCGAGGACGACGCACCGCTCCTGGCTAACTTCAGCGAGCGCTTCGCCGCCGCGCACAACGTCGCCAGCGACGCCGAACTCGACGACGCCGACCGTGTCACCAGCGACATCCGCGCCTACTGGCACGCCCACATCGACCGCCTGCGCACCCGCCCGGGCGACGACCGCATCTCCACCTGGCTCACTGACCCCAGGCTCACCGCCGACCTCCCCGACAACGAGACCCTCGCCGCGACCCTCGCGCTGTTGTTCTTCGCCGCGCACGAGACGACCGCCGTTGCCCTCGCCTACGCCGGCGCCGCCCTCGCTGAATACCCCGACCAGGCCGCGGTACTGCGCGAGAACCCCGATCGCGCGGCCGCGGCCGTCGAGAACCTGCTGTGCGCGCACCCGCCCGTCAGCTGGACCCAGCGCGGCACCTTCCAGCGGACCACACTGGCCTCGCACACCATCCAGGCCGGCGAGAGCGTCTACCTCCTCCTCACCCCCGACAACGACCACCACACCCGCAGCACCCGCTTCGCCACCACGCCACCCCCCGCGGCCTCCCACCACGCAGTCTTCGGCGCGGGCGCGCACTACTGCATCGGCGCCCAGGTCGCCCGCCAGGAACTCGCCACCGTCCTGCCCGCACTCGCCCACCGCTTCCCCGGCCTGCGACTGGCCCGACCGGTCACCGTCCCCCGCGGCAGCAGAGCCCGCCGCGGCGCACCCCAGGTCCACCTCACCGACCACCCCGAAGGCAGCCGAGGCAGCCAGTGACGTCCATGAACATTTCCCTGCACAGCGCGACGCCAGGCGGCCTCAACTGGATCGAGGAAATGGAGCCGGTAGTAGGCGGACTGTTGGACCGTCACCTCACGGTCGCCAAGGAATGGTTCCCCCACCAGTACGTCCCCTGGCGGGCGGGCACCGACTTCGACGGACCGCTGGACGGGACACCGTGGCAGGACGCTCACTCGGCACTCGATCCCCTGGCACGCTCGGCACTGGTGCTGAGCCTGCTGACGGAGGACAACCTGCCCACCTACCACCACGAGCTGGCAAGCATCGTGGGCCGCGACGGCGCCTGGGGAAACTGGCTGCACCGCTGGACAGCGGAGGAGGACCGGCACTCGATCGCGCTGCGCTCCTACATCCACGCGACCCGGGCGGTGGACCCCGTCGCCCTGGAACGCGCACGGATGACGCACATGTCGACGCCGATGCCTGGCTTCTTCCCACGCGGAGTGCGCGGTATCGCCTACGTCCTGGTCCAGGAACTGGCAACACGGGTCGCTCACCGCAGCACGGGTCTCAACACCGCCGAACCGGTGTGCGCGCAGCTGTTCGGCCGGATCGCCGCGGACGAGAACCTGCACATGGTCTTCTACCGCGACCTCTACGAGCAGATCTTCGACCTGATCCCCGACGAGGCGATGAAAGGGCTGCGCTGGGCGGTGTGCGACTACCGGATGCCCGGCCAGCCGATCCCAGGATTCGCCGCCATGTCACTGAGTCTGGCCATGGCCGGCTGGTACGGCCCCCAGATGTTCCTCGACTCCGTGCTCGCACCGATCATGCGGGCGTTGCGGGTCATGGACCGCACGGACCTCAGCTCGGCGGGCGAGGCGCACCGCGAAGCACTGGCCGAGCACCTTGAGCGACTGCGGGTACGGGCCGGGCGCTTTGAGGAGCGACGCCAGGAGCACCGGCCCAACGGTGCAGGCGAGCCGATCACGACCGGCTGACCCGCCACCAACCGCCCTGCGGGCTGTGGACCAAACCAACGGCCGACTCGCCAAACGCCGTCAGGGCCCTCAAGCCATCATCGAAGACGTACGAGCGGAGACCACATGCCGACATGGCTCACATCAGCAGGCGATGACCACCCGTCCCGCACGGTGCGTCTGGGAGCGGCGGACCAGGCGCTGCTCGCCGGGCCGGCCGGTCGGCCGGTTCCCATCGTGGCGCTGTTCGACTTCGACGGCCCCGCCCCCTCCGTAGAGGGGCTGCGCGCCCGCGTCGCCGAGCGCGCCGAACACCTGCCCGCCCTCCGCTACCGCATCGGCGACGGTGGAAGAACCGCGGAATGGAGCGACCGGCTCGACACCGACCGGCACGTCCGGGTGCTGGCCGCGGGCGGCGAGTCAAGCCACGTCGGGGCCGAACTCCTCCTCAACCAAGGACCGCCAGCCGACAAGGACCGCCCGCCGTGGAACATCGTGCTGATCCCCCGTCCCGGCGAATACAGCCTGGCCTTCCACGGCGACCACGGCCTCTACGACGGCGGCGTCGCCGCCCTTGTGCTCGCTCTGCTCGACGACAACCCGACAGCCGCTCCGCCCCTGCCTCTGCCCAGGCGGCCCCCGGCGGCCGGGCTCATCAGTGCGCTGGCACAGCAGATCGCCCTCCTACGCGCCTCACGGCCGACTCCTGCCTTCAGCTCGCCCCAAGGGCCCACCCGCAAGGTGCGGTACGCCGACGTCGCCCTGACGTATCTGCGAGATCTGGCCCACGCGCATCGTGTGAGCGTCAACGACATCTACCTCGCGGCGCTCGCGCACGCCGTACACCTCTGGCAGGGCGAGCAGTCCGACAAGGCGCATCCACCGGTGATCACCGGCATGCCCGTGTCCTTCCGAGGGCCCGGCCAGGAAGGAGCGCTCGGCAACCACATGGCCCTGACGCGGATCGTGCTGCCGTGCGACGAACCGTCACCGCTCCAGGCCCTGCACTTGGTGGCGGCACAGACCGCCCGCCACAAGCGCCTGCGCCAGCGCGACGCCCTGCGGGTGCTGTCCGCGCTCACCCCGGGCGGCGCCACGAAGCGCCTGTTCGGACGACTCGGAAACCCCCTGACCGCCAGCAATGTCGTGCTCGGCGGGCCTCTGACCTACCGTGGCAACGCCGCCCGCGCCGCCTACGGCGTCACCGACACCCTCGGGCCCGACCAGTGCTACACCTGCCTGGTCACCTACCAGAACACAGCCAGACTCAGCGTCGTCCACCACTCCGGGACCCCCGTCGGCCCGCTGCTCCCCGACCTGTGGCGGACCGCGCTTCAGGCCATCGAACACGCCAATGATCCACCGGTGGGCAGCTCTGATGCCCTTCAGCGAGGAGTACGGGCGTGACCGGCACGTGAGAAGGGCGACCGGCTTCCTTCACCGTGACGGGGAGGTCTCCGCGACGCCGGTCGCCGCCTTCCGGTCCGCCTCGGCAGCCGGAGAAAAAGTGCGAGTACGTACAGCGAAGGCGGCCATGCCCAGGGCCGCCATCCCCAAAGCCCATCCGGCACCCAGTAGCAGACAGCTCCAGGGCACCACATGCAGCTCCGCTGCCGCGACCGAGCTCTGCACCGCGCCGTAAGCCGGCAGGTATCGCACGAGGACGCTGTCCGCGTTCGGGTTGATCAGGGGATTCTGCAGCAGCAGGTCGATGGCGCTGATCAGGATCGCCAGGAACATCCCCGCCAGCTCACTGCGCAGCACAGCCGCCAGGACGATGCCGATACCACCGTAGATCAGAGAGCCGGTGAACAATCCTGCGGCGAACACCACGGGCTGCTCCGGCCGCCAGAACACATGCACCCACGCCGTGGCGTACACCGCGACGACGACGGCCACCAGGACGAGCGAGGCGCACTTCGCCAGCGCGAGGCACGATCGCGGGTAACCGGCCTGCACCAGACGCCGGTCGAAGAGCGCCGAGCGGGCCGTGGCCACGAACATCATGAACGCCACCACCAGCGCGAGGGTCTGCAGCGCCCCGGTCACCTGGGTCAGTAGGTTGCCGTCCATGACCAGGTAGGCGCCGACCGGACGGACGTAGAACCGCAACGGTTCCCTGGCCACGACCTCGAAGGTCAGCGTCATCCACAGCGGTACGAACAGGAGCACGATGAGCAACGCCAGCCTGTTGCGGGCCTGTTCGACGATCGAGAACCGCATCGCCGTACCGAAACACGACCACCAGCGCCTCACACCGACACCCCGCCCGTTCCGGCCCGGTCCATCTCGCTCAGAACCCCCGCGTCGAGGCGGTACAACGTGTCCAGCCGAGCCGCATCGTAAGCGAGATGGGAGACCACCAGCACCGCGCAGCCCCGGTCCCGCAGCGTCCCCGCCAGATCCCAGAACCGCAGATAGGTCTCCCAGTCGAAACCCTGGTACGGCTCGTCCAGGAGCAACACCCGCGGATCATGCATCAACGCCAGGACCAGGTTGAGCTTCTGCCGGGTGCCGCCGCTGAGCACCTCAAGGCGCTCGCCCCGACAGCCCGTGCAGTTCAGCTGTTCAAGCAACTCGAAGGCCCGGTCCAGACTGTCCAGGCCATAGGCCTCCTGGAAGAACCGCAGATGCTGCTCGACCGAATACGCGCCGTTCAGCACAGCGTCCTGAGGGCAACTGCCCACCACTCCGTGGCACTCCACCACACCGGCGTCCGGAGCCAGGTCGCCCATCAGGATGCGCAGCAGCGTGCTCTTGCCCGCGCCGTTCTCGCCCACGATGCCCACCAGCTGCCCCGGGAGCAGATCCAGCGACACCCCACGCAGGACCGGGCCCCTGCGATAGCTCTTGCATACATCCCGGATACGAAGAACTGGCTGGCTCGACGTCACGACGCGACCCGGATGCAACGCTCGTAGCCGACGGCCAACCACCCGCGCCGCCCATGCGCAGTCTGCTCCAACGCAGTCACCATCCCGTCCTGGCAGCGTGTCAGCCAACACGATCAAAACGACACGACCCGGCATGAGTGACGGGCAGGGTGTCAATTCCCCGTAAGGAGCCCTTTCCATTTGTCCCCGTAGTTGGTGAACGTGGTGTATGTCGATTCCTCGGCATGGACCGACGAACCGGTGAGTAGACCGGCACAGATCCCCACCGTCACGACTGCTACCGCACCGGACATCTTCAACTTGACGCTCATAGCCCGCACGCCTCTCGCTACGTCCTGTGCCCACCCTCGACCGGGCACGGGTGCCCCGACCTCCGAGCCAACCCCGCGCAAGCCTTCCCCCGACAAGAACGTGGGACCGCCCCCTGAGTGGTGGGCACGCTGATACTGGATCCGCACAACTGGGGCTCCTTCTTCTCCGGTTCCGCCTGGGAGCTGGACGCGGCGAGCGACGCGTACTACCTCCACCTCTTCTCGCCGAAGCAGCCAGACCTCAACTGGGAGAACCCCCGGATGCGTCGGGCCGTGTACGCGATGATGCGCTGGTGGCTGGACCGGGGCGTGGACGGCTTCCGGATGGACGTCGTCAACCTCATCTCCAAGGACCCCGCCCTCCCCGACGGCGAGGTGCACGAACAGGGGCCGTACGGTGACGGCTCGCCCTACTTCGTCTGCGGACCCCGCATACACGACTACCTCCAGGAGATGCACCGCGAGGTGATCGCCCGGTACCCGGGCCGGCTGCTGACCGTCGGGGAGATGCCCGGGGTGACGGTCGAGCAGGCCCGCCTGTTCACCGACCCGGCGCGTGCCGAGCTCGACATGGTCTTCCAGTTCGAGCACGTAGGGCTCGACCACGGGCGGGGCAAGTTCGATCCCCGCCCACTGCGGCTCACCGACCTCAAGGCCTCGCTCGGCCGCTGGCAGTCCGGCCTCGCCGACGTCGGGTGGAACAGCCTGTACTGGAACAACCACGACCAGCCCCGGGTGGTCTCTCGGTTCGGTTATGACGGACCGAGCCACCGCACCCGGTCCGCGACGATGCTCGCGACCGTGCTCCACCTGCACCGGGGCACACCGTACGTCTACCAGGGCGAGGAACTCGGCATGGCCAACTCGCCCTTGCGCACCATCGAGGACTTCAGGGACATCGAGTCCCTGAACCACTACACGGAGGCGTTGCGCGCGGGGGCGGAACCCGAAGACGTCCTCCCGGGACTACGGGCGATGGGCCGCGACAACGCCCGTACACCCATGTAGTGGGACGCGTCCCCGCATGCGGGGTTCACCACAGGCACCCCGTGGATCCCCGTCAACCCGGACCACACCGAGGTCAACGCCGAAGCGGCCCTCGCGGATCCCGACTCCGTCTACCACCACTACCGTCGGCTGGTCGCCCTCCGGCACCAGGAACCGGTCGTCGTCCACGGCGACTTCACGATGCTGCTGCCGGACGACGAGCGGATCTACGCGTTCACCCGCCGGTACGGCCGCACGGTGCTCTTGGTCGTCGGGAACTTCACCGGCGACACGGCCTCCGCCGTGATGCCCGCCGGATGGGACGGCGCCGAACTCGTCATGGGCAACGGCCCGTCGGTCCCTCCGCGGCCCGGCCGCCTGGTGCTTGCCCCGTGGGAGGCGCGGGTGCACCGGCGCACCGACTGAACCGAGCGGGCGGGGACGGCGACCGTTGATCCCTCCGGTGCCGGGTACGCGGATCCCATGACCGTCTATGGATTCCACGCCTCCCACGAACAAGTACCTCCCGCCGACCTGCTGGCAGCCGTCGTGCGCGCGGAAGGCGCGGGCTTCACCGCCGCGATGTGCTCGGACCACTTCTCACCATGGAGCGTCCGGCAGGGTGAGTCCGGCTTCGCCTGGTCCTGGCTCGGCGCGGCGCTCCAGGCCACCGACAGGATCCCCTTCGGAGTGGTGAACGCCCCGGGCCAGCGCTACCATCCGGCGATCGTCGCGCAGGCGATCGGCAGCCTCGCCGCGATGTACCGAGGCCGCTTCTGGGCGGCGCTGGGAAGCGGTGAGGCGTCCAACGAGCACATAACCGGCGACCGTTGGCCGCGTAAGGACATCCGGAACGCGAGGCTGCGCGAGTGCGTCGACATCATCCGGGCGCTGCTGCGCGGCGAGGAGGTGAGCCACGACGGGCTGGTGACCGTGGACCGGGCCAGGTTGTGGACCCGTCCGGAGACGGTGCCACCGTTGGTGGGGGCCGCGTGCAGCGAGGCGACCGCGCGGTGGTGCGCGGAGTGGGCGGACGGCCTGATCACGGTGAACGCGCCACACGAGACACTGCGCCGGATCGTGGACGCCTACCGTTCGGCTGGCGGCGTCGGTCGGCTGCACCTCCAGGTGCACCTCAGCTGGGCCCCCGACCTGGAAACCGCCCAGGAACTCGCTCACGACCAGTGGCGCACCAACGTGCACGGGCCGCCGGCGAGCTGGGACCTCGACTCTGCCGAGCTGTTCGACAACGTCAGCGAGCACGTCTCTCCGGACAGGGTCGCGGAGTCCGTCAACATCTCCAACGATCTCGGCCGGCACGCGGCCTGGCTCCAGGAGTACGCCGACCTCGGCTTCGGCGCCGTCATGCTGCATCACGTCGGCAAAGAGCAGAGCGCCTTCATCGACGCGTTCGGCGCGAAGGTGCTGCCGCAGCTGGATGTCACCCGGCCCCCGGCCGCCGTCGCGGACGGTGTCCGATGAGGCTGACCCGCACCTCCGACCTGTGGTGGAAGAACGCGGTCGTCTACTGCCTGGACGTGGAGACGTACCAGGACTCCGACGGCGACGGCACCGGCGACTTCGCGGGCCTGACACAGCGCATCGACCACTTGGTGCGCCTCGGCGTTACCTGCGTGTGGCTGATGCCGTTCTACCCGACGCGGGAGCGCGACGACGGCTACGACATCACCGACTTCTACGCCGTCGATCCCCGGCTCGGCACGCTGGGCGACTTCACCGAGTTCGTGCGCACCGCCCGCGACCGGGGCATCCGGGTCATCGCCGACCTGGTCGTCAACCACACCTCCGACCACCATCCGTGGTTCCAGGACGCCCGCTCCAGCCGCACGTCGAAGTACCGCGACTGGTACGTCTGGTGCGACAGCCCGCTGGAGGACGGCCCCGAGGGTGTGGTCTTCCCCGACGTCGAGAAGAGCGTGTGGGAGTACGACGAGACCACCGAGCAGTACTACCTGCACCGGTTCTACAAGCAGCAGCCCGACCTCAACGTCGCCAACCCGGCGGTCCGTGACGAGATAGCGCGCATCATGGGCTTCTGGACGCAGCTCGGACTGTCGGGATTCCGGGTCGACGCGGTGCCGTTCCTGCTGGAGACCGACGGCCAGGAGGACGCGGACCAGCTGCCCGACCCGCACGAGTACCTCGCCGACCTGCGGGCCTTCCTCGGACGTCGCAGCGGTGACGCAGTGCTGCTGGGCGAGGTGAACCTGCCCTACCCGGACACCGCGAAGTTCTTCGGCGACTCGGAGTCCTCCCGCGGTGACGAGCTGACCATGTGCTTCGACTTCATCGGTATGCAGCAGATGTACCTGTCGATGGCGCGGGGCGAGGCGGCCCCTCTGGCGGCGGCTCTCCGGGAGCGCCCCCCGGCGCCCCGCGACGCGCACTGGGCGACGTTCGTCCGCAACCACGACGAGCTCACGCTCGACAAACTCGACGACGACGAGCGCGCCGAGGTGTTCGCCGCCTTCGGCCCCGACAAGGACATGCAGCTCTACGACCGGGGCCTGCGCCGCCGCCTGCCGCCGATGGTCGATGGCGACCGGCGGCGCGTGGAACTGGCCTACAGCCTGCTCTTCTCCCTGCCCGGCACACCGGTGCTGTTCTACGGCGAGGAGATAGGCATGGGCGAGAACCTTGCCGCCGAGGGCCGTCAGGCCGTCCGCACCCCGATGCAGTGGACGCCCGACAAGAGTGGCGGTTTCACCGCGGGGGAGGGAGTGGAGCTGCCCAATCCCGTCGCGACGGGTGCGTTCGGCCCGACGAAGGTCAACGCGCACGACCAGGCGCACGACCCGGCTTCGCCGCTGGGCCGGATGCGGACGCTGATCGAACGCTACCGGGAGACCCCCGAGCTGGCCTGGGGCGACTACCGGGTCATCGACGCGGACGACCCGGGCGTGCTGGTCCACCTCAGTTCGCTGGAGGGCGGCGCGGTGCTCGTGCTGCACAATTTCTCCGAGCGGTCCGTCACCGCCTCCGTCGAGGTCCCGGGACTGAGGGGCGGCCGGCTGCTCACCGATGTCTTCACCGGTGACACCCTCAAGTCGGCGGCCGCCGGCCTCGTCGATGTCGCGCTGGACCCGTACGGCTACCGGTGGCTGAGGGTCAACACCCCCCTTGACGAACCGGATCGGGCGACAGCGGTGTGATCCCGCGCGCGCGAGGTGTCCGGCCGCACGGACGGGGAGAAGGCGGAGGTGGTCTTCGACCTGGTGCCGGTCGGTGAACGGCGCCTGGCCCGCTGCCGACGCCGCCTGATGGCGCGGGCCGCCCGTCGGGGCCCGTCCGCGTACGGCGAGCGCCTGACCGGCAGCCTGGGGGGGAGGCGGCTTCTGGGGCTCGATGACTTCGGCCTGGTCCGGTGGCGCTGGCGCCTCCAACCGCTCCGAGCGGATCCCGCGGCAGACCGACCTGCCCGACGGCGTCGGCAAGCTTCAACCCGCCACGGGGGTGGTATTTGCTGTGCAGATCCTGCTGCGTACCGAGGCCGGCCATCCGCAGCTGGCCCCGGCGCGGATGCGCCGGTTGATCGCGGCGCTGTCGATGACGTCGGGGGAGAACTGCCTCAAGGTTCGGCCGGTTCGAGCGCCGCTTCGCGAGCGGGTCGCCGCCGCCCGCGTGCAGGACCTCCTCTTCGGCCTCCAGCTTGGCAAGGCCGGCCACAGCAAGACGGAAGAGGCCCTCGTGCAGTGCATCGCGATGGCGCACTCCGGCTACGGCTGCTGGTTCCTCAACCCGCATGGAGAGGGCTGGGCCCGGGCCAAGCCGTACCTCGCGCACCCGGAGATCGCCGACCGGCTCTGGGAGATCAACCTTGCCAAGGCCGACCCGGACCAGGCGGTTGTCTCCTGGAACCCTCTGTCGATGGAGGGCCGCACCCTCTCCGACGTCCAGGACATTGTCCGCTCCGTCACCGAGGGCATCGCCGCGGCGCAGGACTGGGGCGACAACGCACCCCGTGCCCGGACGATCCTGGCCCGCGCCTCCCAGGCCCTGGCCTTGCTCAACCTCCAGGCCGTCCAGGCCGGCGCCGGCGGGGGCTGCGCAGGCGGGCGAGGGGTTCCGGCACGCGGATGAGTGACGCCCGTGCGACGAGGTGACGCCAGTTCCCCCTGCCCCGCTCCCAGGGACCGCGACACCGTGAACGGGCCACCGCGCAGCTCCGGGCCCGCCCCGCCCCTCATCGGGGTGGTCATGACCACAGGGCCGTGACATCGCTCCGGGGCCCGGGTTGGCCGGGCAGGCGAATGATGATCTCCAGCGCGGCCGTGGCCGCCGCCCTCCTGACGGGCGCCGTGCCCGCGCTCGCCACGGTCGACACCGCCCCGGCCCGAACGACGGCCGGTCTCAACTCGTGCGGGTACGACGTCGCGGGCTCGAACGTGAACCTGCGGTCCGGCGCGGGGACCCGCTACGCCTCGCTCGGGCACCTGACCCGTGGGGACCTGATCGACGTCGACCGGAAGTCGAACGGCTGGTACCGGGTCACGCTCTCCGAGCGCTCACGCTCCGGCATCAAGGCCGGCACCACCGGATGGGTGGCCGAGCGCTACCTGAAGCCATCAGTCTGCATGCAGCTCGACTAGGACTTGTCCGGCCGGTCGTGTCGGACCGCTCGGCGTCAAAGGGGTGGCTGGATCACCGGCAGGACACCTGCGCTCTTCCGCTGATGAGCACGGACATAGGATCACGGGTGTGGACATACGAGGGGCCATCGAAGAGCTGGCAGAGGAAGCCGAAGGGCAGATCCGCGACCACACGTGGGTCCTGACACCCGCCGACCGTTCCGTGGCGGCGAAGGCCGCCTCCGACCTGGACGCCATCGTGGGCACCCTGGACTCCCAGGAGGCGCTGTCTGAGGTCGAGCGGCTGGCACACCTGCGGGAGGCACTCGCCGCGGTGGCCATCGCCCTCGCCCACGTACACGGCCGCCTGGCCTGGTTCCTCGGCGCAGCGGCCACCGCCCTCACACCCGTCCTGCACTGGCGCGCCCTGCCCGCCGAACACGGCCCGACCTTCGGCGCCGTCCCGCCGACCCTCGAGCAATACACGGAAGCCGAAGACGCGGTCCGCCGACTCCACAGCACCCTCGCCAACATCGCCACCACGGGCCACATCCGCCTCCCACGGGACCCGTGATCACCCGGACAAGACCAAGTCCCGGTAGCGCCCGCCCGGACCGCCGGCGGGCGCCACCGCCGTTCCGCTACCGTCCGGAGCGCCGGCCTGCGGGTCACTCGTCACGGTGGTCCCGGCCGCGACGTCCCCAGACCGTGCCCCGCGCTGCGGCAGCGTGAACCCATGCACCCCCGCCACATCCTCTTCGCCGTCCTCGCCGCGCTTCTCACCACCGGATGCGTGGCAGTCCCTCACGCTGCCGCCCCTGACGCTCCGCCCCGGCCCGCCGCGCTCGCGCCCGCTGCCGACCGCCCGCCGGCCCCACTCCCGACGCGGACGGGGGCCGACCCCACCCCGGCCGCACCCCGCGAATCCCTGGCAGCCACCGACCCCCGTCCCACCCCGCCGAAGGCCGCCCCCGCCCCCGCCGCCCCCGCCGCACCGGCCGCCGCGCGCCCGGCCGTACGGCCCGGCGACGCCAAGCCCGCCCGCCGGACCGCACCGACGACGAAGCGGCCCGCGACCACGAAGAGCACGAAGAGCACGAAGAAGGTTCCTGCCAGGAGGGCCGCCAAGCCCCGCCAGAGCCCGAGGAAGACCGCCCCGCGTCGGCAGCCGACGACGGGGCAGGCCCCGCAGATGCGCGAGCTCTGCCGCCAAGCCCAGAGCATTCAGGACCCTATGGGTGCACCGGAGTTGTGCCGGAGGATGTACGGCCGCTGACCCCGTGCCGTGCCACATCAGGCCGGGGCGCGACGCGGAAAAGGGCTGGCCCCCCTTGCCGCCGAAGCGGGTGGAACGGGGTACCGGCCAGCCGAAACGAAGACGAGCCCCCTTCCCGCGATGCGCGGGGGAGGGGGCCTCTTTGCGTTCTGGATCAGTCGGTCAGTTTGAACTTCCGCGTGGTCAGTCCGGCCTGACGTTTGGCCAGTGACGCTGGTGAGCCAGCGGCTCATTACGAGTTGGTGCGTGATAGTGGTTGAGGCAGCGTGCCTGGTTGGTGGCATGATCCGGCTGTGGTGATCATGGTCAATCGGGCGGTGCTGGCACATCGGCTGTTCACGGGGATCTCTCGGCAGCATCTCGGCTGCTTGGTCGAGGAGTTGGCCGTGCCGTGGCAGGCCGGACTCGAGGGCCGACGCCATGCTGCACGAGGCGGAGCCAGAAAGCGGGAAGCAACTGACGCGCTGGACCCACCGCCGCGACCGCCTGCCCGACACCTACCGCGCCATCGCCAACCTCATATCTGACCGCTGCACCACCGCCTGAGAACAGGCCATGAGCAGGTCAAACACGCCTCACCCACTATCACGCACCAACTCGTTAGACGTCATCTCATTTGGCGAGTCTGCGGTGGTAGATGAGGGTGCAGGCGATGCTGGTGAAGGCGAGGAAGTGGTCGGCCTTGCGTTCGTAGCGTCGGTGGAGGCGGCGGCAGCCGGCGAGCCAGGCCATGGTGCGTTCCACGGTCCAGCGGTGGCGGCCCAGCCGTTGCGAGGACTCGACTCCCTTGCGGGCGATGCGGTGGGTGATGCCGCGCTCGCGTAACCATCGCCGCAGGTGGGCGTAGTCGTAGCCCTTGTCGGCGTGGAGTTTGCCGGGCTTGCGCCGTCGTCGGCCGCGGCGCGAGCGGATCGGCGGAATGCCCTTCACAAGCGGGATCAGGGCCTGACTGTCGTGCAGGTTGGCCCCGGAAATGCCGACGGATATGGGCAGACCCGACCGTTCCGTGATCAGGTGAATCTTCGAGCCGTACTTGCCCCGGTCGACAGGATTCGGACCCGTCAGGTCCCCCTTTTCAGGGCCCGCATGTTCACCGAGTCGATCGCGCACCGCGACCAGTCCAGCTCGCCGCGGACACCGAGTTCGTCGAGGACCAGGCGGTGGAGCTTGGCCCACACCCTGGCCTTCGACCACTCCGAGAACCGCCGGTGGGCGGTCGCTCCGGACGGGCCGAACGACGCCGAAGGCAGCTGCTGCCAGGTACAACCCGACGTGGCCACGAAGACGATCGCGGCCAGCACTTCCCGGTCGCCGTGCCGACGCCGACCACCGCCCTGCGGCCGCGACGGCGCCTCCGGCACCACCCGCTGGAACAACTCCCACAACTCGTCCGGCACCAACCGCTCAACGATCCCCACCATGACTCACAGAATACCGAGACACCCAAATGAGATGGCCTCTTAATGAGACGGAACCAACAGAGCCCCCGGACTGGCGGTGGTGTGGAATGCAATATCACCGCCGACATCCAGGGGCTCTGTCGCGCCACTACTTCAGTTGATCATGTCTCACAGCCCCTCAGGGAAGGGATGGAACCGGTCACGGTGGTTTGCGCGGAAGGCCGTCCGACCTAGCCTTGACGTGGGACTTTGGATCTGACCTGGCCTTACACCCGACGCCAAGTCAGGAACTCGTGCCGATCCCCCGCTGAAAGCGGTTCGCTGAGCGGGTTCACCTCGCCAGTCAGGGCCGCCACGCAGAACGACGCCATTCCGCCATCGAACACAGTCCAGCGGTTCATCCCGTACGGCGTCTGCCTCCGAAAGATGGCCACGCGCCAGTCGTCGGGAGCGCCCTCGCACAGCCAGAACGCTACATCGCTGCTCGCCGAGTCCGCGAAGGGCAGCAGTGACGGCAGCGCACTTCCCGGCAAGAGCGCAATGAGATCTTTACGGTCCTGGTGCGAGAGGACGGGATCCTTTCTGTCCAGGAGGTCCCCGTACGCCGACCCGGGGACGGGCGGCGTACTGATGGACAGGTACTCGTCGATCTCTCCACCTCCGTACGACTCCACGAACTCGCGATAGTCGGCGGGAAACGTCAGACCTGCCGTCCGCTCAATTTCCTGCCAGTCGATCGAGTCGCCGCCGGAGACGGGCGGCGGGAGAACTTCACGCAGGCGCGCGACAGCGCAGTGAGGCATATCAATTTTCCTTCGCGTCGTGATGGAGGGCCATCTCATGGCTGCCCCGGTAGGGGCACGTCTCCACCGGTGCGGCTGTCGATCGCGGTGCCCAGATTCTTCCAACCCCGGCCAGCGGTGTAAATCAGGTTCGATACTTCCGTGGCATCAGTGCCCGCGTAGCGTCCCTTGCTGTCCCATGCCGTGTAGGACATGCGGAATTCGTAGGGCACAGTTCGGCCGTCTTTGTAGACCGGTGTCACCTTGTATCGCACAACATGCCCTGAATCAATGAGGGACCGGACTGTGTCCTCGAAGTTCAGCATGCTGTCCATGGGAGGAATCGGCGACTGGGGTTTGCCGACGTAGGAGTTCGCGTCAGTTCCGCAGGTCGCAAGGTTGGCCAGGTCGGTCCCCGATCCGCTCAGCTGGGCGCCGAGGAGATGGCAGGCGTTGACGTCGCGGGGCCGACCTCCCAGATATCCGACGTAGGACCGAGCCCAGTCATACCCAGGTGGCTTGATGCCGGCACGAGTCTCGGTGGAGGTGCCCGGATGGGCGGTTACATAGGAGAGGTCGAGGCATGCCTCCACACCGGTGGCTCGATTCCCGTTGGTGCTGTCGAGAGGACCGGGATCGACCCAACCCGTGCCACCACGCTTGCAGTCCTGCCCGCCGTCGTCATTGCCGCCTGACCCCGGGTCCGTCCCAGGGGCGTCCTGGATGTCGGGGGCCTGGTCGGGCGTGAGGACCGTGTCTGCGCCGCCCGCGAGCATCGCGAGGAGGTTGGCGCCGCTGACGACCATGTCGACGGCCTGGGTGGCCGTCCAGACGGCCTGCGCCGGGGTCCAGTCGGGCTTGGGGATGTGCTTCGGGGCCGGAATGGGGTTCGGGCCGCGGTAGGGGTTCTGCGGGATCTTCGGCTTCGGGGGTGCGGTCGGCCGCTTCGGGCGCGTCAGCGTGGAGGTGCCTCCACGGCGTCCGCCTCCCGAATAGTTGCTGCCGCCTCCACCGCGTCCGCCCCCCGAGTACTTGCTGCCGCCTCCACCGCCCGAGTACTTGCTGCCTCCGGACCCGCCTCCCGGGGAACCGCCGCCCGACGGCGGATCGATCCGCTGCGGGGGCGAACCGTTGCCGCACATCCAGTGGGTGCACGCCTTGCCGAAGTTGCGGGTTGCGGCGCAGGCCGCGATCTCGGCAGGGGTGGAGGTGCAGCCGGAGCCGCTCTTGCCGCCGCTGTCGCTGCCGGCGATCCAGCTCTCCCAGAGGACGCACCCGAACAGCCCGCCGGCTGCCCTCTTCAGCCACAGGCTCTTGGCGTTCTTCCTCGGGTCCACGCAGTCCCACACGAGGTGACCCGTCGGGTCGATCCCGTTCATCGGGCTCGCGTTGGCGTAGGTGTAGCGGTTCGCCTGGACCGAGGGGTTCGGGTCGAGTTGCCAGGTGTCGCGGCTGGTGAAGCCGCCGGTGCCGGGCTGGTACCAGCGGGCGGCCATGTTGACCTCGCCGGTGGACGAGTCGGTCCAGCCGGACTGGTAGCCGACCGACGGGGTGGTGCCGTTGCTCGCGGTGACCTTGCCGGAGGCGTCGTACGCGCGCGACGAGGTGACCGTGGTGCCGTCCGGGGACAGACTGGCGACCAGGTCCGTGTGGCCGTCGGTGACGGCCAGGCGCGCCGTGCCCGCGGTTCCGGCGGTGGCGCTGGCGAGCAGCGCCCCGTCGGGGGTGCGACTGTAGGTGTTCGTGCCGTCCTTGACCAGGTTGTTGGAGCCGCCGTCGTAGCCGAAGGCGGTGCCGTTGTGGGTCATGACCCGGTCGAGCGAGTCGTAGGTGAACGTGCTCGTGCCGTTCGACACGGTGCGCTCGAAGGCATCCGAATTGATGGTGCGGGCGGGTCCGGCGGTGTCGGTGATGCCCTTGACCGTGCCACGTGCGGAGTAGTCGAAGCTCTGCGTGCCCCAGGTCTGGACCCGGTTGCGGGCGTCGTAGGTGGCTGTGACGTCTCCCTTCCTGGTGAGGTTGCCGGCCTTGTCCCACTCGTAGCCGGTGGTGGTGCCCCCGCTGGTTTCGGAGGTCATCCGGCCGGCGAGGTCGTAGGCGTACGTCTCAAGGCCCGCCCCGGCCGTGCCGGTCGCGGTCTTCTTGACCAGGCGGTTGTCGAGGTCGTACTCGTAGGCAGTGCCCTGGACCGCGGCACCGCTGTCGGTCTTCTTGATGCTGTCGTCCGCGAGGCGGCCGAGCGTGTCGTAGGTGTACGAGCGCTTCGCGGCGACCGTCCACGTGCCGCCGGCGGCGGGGCGTGCGTACTCATCGGCGGTCGGGCGCCCGGCCGCGTCGTAGTCGCTGCGCACCTGGGTGCCGGTGAGCGGGTCGGTCGTCGTGTCGAGGCGGCCAGCCTGGTCGTAGGTGAACGCCGCCGCGCCCGCCGCGTCCGTGCGGGAGGTCATCTGGCCGTCCGCGTCGTACGCGTACGACGAGGTGCCGCCCGGGCCGTCCGTGGACAGGAGCTGGCCGCGGTCGTTGTAGGTGTACGTGTTGCCCGCGAGGACTCCGTCGCCGCCGACGCCGGTCAGGCGGCCGGTGAGGTCGTATGAGAGCGAGCGGGGACGGGTGGCCACGGCAGTGCCGGAGCCGGTCTCGCCAGTCATCCGGCCCAGCGCGTCGTACGTCTTGTGACGCTTGACGTTGCCGGGGAGCAGCTCTGTCACGAGCTGACCCCCCGCGTCGTAGACGTTCGTCCAGGTGCGCACGTCCGGGTTCCAGTGCTGGGTGGTGGCCGGTTCGATCGTGGACTCGGGAAGGCCCCACGTGTTGAACGTGTAGTACGTGGCCTTGCCGCGGCCGTCGGTCAGGCGCGTGCGGTTGCCCGCCGCGTCGTAGCCGAAGGTCGTCGTGATCGAGTCAGTGGTAGTGACCGGTTCGACCTGCTTGGTGAGCTGGCCGAGCGCGTCGTACGTGTACGTGCGGCGCGCACCGGTCGGCGACACGGATGCAGTGACGTTTCCGTCGGCGTCGTACTCGGTGCTGGTCGTGCGCAGGGCCGTCGTGCCCGTGCCGTAGTCCGTCACGGACAGCGGCTGGCCCGCAAGGTCGTACGCGGTGACCGTCCTGCGGCCGGTCGCGTCCTTGTTCTCGATCGGGCGGCCCAGGCCGTCGTAGACGGCGCTGCTGACGCCACCGGCCGGGTCGGTGAGCGTCAGGGTCTGCCCGGCCTTGTCGTAGGTCGCGCGGGTGACCCGCCCGCCCGGCGTGGTCGAGGAGACCTGGTTGCCCGCGTCGTCCCAGGTGAAGCGGGAGACGAGGTGCTGGAGGCTGGGCTTGCGTTCGACCGTGGTGGCGGTGAGCTTGCGGCCTAGTTCGTCGTAGGTGGACTCGGTGCGTGCTCCTGTCGGGTCCGTCGCGGAGAGCGGCAGACCGGTCGGGGTCCAGGTGAAGGTGGAGACTCCGCCGCCGGACAGCGTGGTGGAGGTGCCGTTGAAGGACGCCGTGCCCGGGGCCTGGAGGCCCTGCGCACCGGCGACTGCCGGGTCCGTCTTGCTGACCAGCCGGCCCATCTGGTCGTACCGGTAGTACGTGGCGCGGCCGAGCGGGTCGGTCGTCGACGCCGGGTTTCCGAGCCGGTCGTACGTCGTGCGCGAGACGGCCGTGATGGCCGCGGTCGCACCCGGCGGGGTGTAGTCGGGCAGCGTGAGCGCGACGGGGCGGCCCAGCTTGTCGGTCTCGGTACGGGTCACCAGGCCGCGCGTGTCACGCGACTCGGTGACCTCGCCGAAAGTGTTGTAGCCGACGAGGGACTTGGGGGTGACGACCGCGGCCGCACCGCCGCTCTCCTCGGCCTGCACCTGCGGCGCTGTCTGCTCGACCAGGCGGCCCAGCGCGTCGAACCGCCCGCTGCTGGTGATGCCGCGCGGGCTGGTCTGGGTCAGCGGGAGCCCCCGCTGGTCGAAGGTGGCGGAGGAGACCCGGGTCGTGGTGCCGTCGGTGACGGTCGTTTTCTTCGGGTTGCCCACCGCGTCGTACTCGGTGGTCGAGGTCACCTTCTTGCCGGTGCCGTCGATGGCCTGGGTCTGCTCGGTGAGCCGGTCCTCCGCATCGTAGGCAAAGGTGGAGACCCGGTTCAGCCCGTTGGGGTCGAACACCGAGCGGGTGGTGCGACCCAGGGCGTCGACCGTGCTCACGGTCGTGACCCCGCCGCTCGCCGTGGTCGCGACCGGGTTGCCCGCGCCGTCGTAGACCGTCGACCCGAGGAGGATGTCCTTCTTGGAGCCGTCGGACTGGGTGACCTGCTTCGCCGTCGTCGTAGCCTGAAGGCCGTCGTCGTAGTACGTGAAGGCGGTCGTGGCGCCCATCGCGTCGGTCGTCGAGGCCAGGCGACCAGCTGGGTCGTACGCCTTGGAGCCGAGGACCAGGTCGCGGGTCTGGCCGGACGGGTCGCCGGTCCAGTTCTTCAGGACCGACTCGGCCAGCTGGCCGCGCTTGGTGTAGGTGTGGGTGACGACGGTGCCTGCGGGGTCCGTCTCGCCGATCACCCGGCCCAGGGCGTCGTGGTGGTACGTCGACTCGTTGCCGGCCGGGTCCGTCACGCTGTCGGCGAGGCCGTGCGTGTTGTAACGGTAGGTCGTAGTGCGGGTGGCGTCGCCGCCGGTGGTGTCCTCCGTGGATTCGGTGAGCAGGTTGCCGTCCGCGTCGTACGTACGGCTGATCCTGGCGGTGTGGGTGACACCGGTGATCTCGTTCTTGACGCCCGGGCCGGTCTCCGAAGAGACACGGGACATGGCGTTGTAGGCGTACGAGGTGGTGACGCCCGCCGGGGTGGCGTCGGAGACCTGGGTCTCGGTGACCATCCGGCCGATGCCGTCGTAGGTGTAGGTCGTTACCACGCCTGAGGGCGCCGTGGACTTGGCCAGGTCACCGCTCGCGAAGTACGCGTACGAGACCGTGACGCCGCCGGTGCTCTTCTTCGTGGCAACCAGGCCGGCAGGGGTCAGTCCGCCCCCCACCGCAGGCTCGGTGCCCGTGGTGTACGTGGTCGTCGCCGTACGGCCGTCTACCGACGTGACCGTTTCGGTCAGGCCGAGCGCCGTGTACGAGGTGGTCGTCCGGTAGCGGTTGTCCGCAGGTCCCGAGGAACGGCCGTCGCGCAGCGCGATCTGCTTGCCATTACGCAGGTCCAGCTTGTCCGCGGGGTTGTCGTAGTACTCCGCAAAGGAGGTCCAGCAGGAATTGGCGTCCCGGCAGGTGGTCGTCGAGACGGTGTTGCCGCGCTCGTCGTGACCGGTGATGACCGAGTGACCGTTGGGATTGGTGACCGTGTGCAGGAAGCCGCCGGTGTCGTACACGTACGTGGTGACACCTCCGTCGGCGTTGGTCGAGGCGACCCGGCGTTGCCCGCGGACGGCGTCGAAGGTGCTGCTGGTCTTCGCGCCGGTGGGGTCGGTGACCGTCACCGTCGCGCCCAGGGCGGAGACCGAGGCGCGGGTGCGGGCGTAGAAGTGGTTGGCGACCTGCTCTGCGGTGAGGGCGCGCGGGTAGACCGCGACCTCGTCGATCCAGCCGGTGAAGTAGCTGACGCCGTTGCCCGGCGAGGCGGGCCAGTAGTTGGTGTGGCCTGCCCCGATGTAGGTGTACTTGTTGGCCTGGTGATCGACGGGCACGTTGGTGGCCTGGGCGACCTGGGTTCCGTCCAGGTACAGGGTCTGGGTTGCGCCCTTTGCCGTGATCACGGCATGGTGCCACTCGTTGTCCGTCACCGTCGTCGGCGAGACGTTGGTGGCGTCGATGCCCCGCGTGAAGTACTGGCCGTGGAGTTTGCCGTCCGCACCGACGTACAGCACGGGCGTGTAGGTGTTGTGATCGGGGATGCGGTGTTCCTGGTCGCTCAGGAGCACACCGGGTGTGGTGGTCTTGAACCAGAGTTCCGCTGACAGATCGGTGCTGGATATCCGCGCGCCGGGGAGTTCGGCGTAGCCGTCGCCCGAGAACTCGGCGGCCGATCCGTCGCCGGCACCGAACGCCCCGGCTCCGCCGAGGGTCGCCTTGGTGTAGGTGCCGTTGCCTCCGGTGACGGCGACCTTGTTCGCCGCACCGGTGCCGCTGGTCTCGTCGAGCCTGTAGTAGGCCGCGGGGGCGTCCGCCATGACGGCGCCCTGGTACTGGCTGCCACCGCCGGTGACGAGTCGCGTGCGGGCCTTGAAGTGGTCCGCGACGGTCTGCGCGTCGAGTTCCTTCGCGTAGAAGGCGGCCTCGTCGAGCTGGCCGTTGAAGTAGCGGGTGGCGCCCGCCTGACCGTCCCAGGTCTCGTGAGCAAAGCCGCCGCCCAGGTAGGCGTGGGCCAGCGTCTCGGGGTCGACCGCTCCGGTACGACTGCCGACCTTCGTGCCGTCGAGGTACAGCGACTGGCCCGCGGGCCCGCCGGTGATCACGACGTGGTGCCACTTGTTGTCGGTGACCTTGTTGCCGCCCATGACGGGCCAGTCGCGGGTGCCGTCCCACAGGTGGCCGCGGAGCTTGCCCTCACCGTCGATGAGGAGGCTCGGGTTGAACATGGACGGGTGGCCGTCCTCGACGCGACCGTTCTGGAGCCCGAGGAGCACACCGCTCGGCTTGTCGGTGCGGAACCACAGCTCCACCGATAGGGACGTGGCATCGCTGATCGACTCGGCGGGCACGGAGACCAGGCCCCTGGAGCCGTCGAGGGTCACCGCACCGTCATCGCCGTCGAGGAACGCCCCGACGCCGCTGAGGGTGACGCCGTCACGGTAGGAGCCGTTGCCGCCGGCGGATATCTCGTCGGCCGCGGCCGCGCCGCTGCTGTCGCCCAGGCGCCAGTAGTTGACGGGGCCCGCGGCGTGCACGGCGTCCGCGTAGGCCTGGGAGCCCGACGCGTAACGGGGCGCGGAGATCTGCCATACACCGCCGTTCTCGTCGGTGACCTCGGTGGCGCGCCCGGTGTCGCTGTCGTAGAAGGCCTTGCCCCCGGTCCGGCCCGAGGGCAGGGTCGCCTTGGACAGCTTCGAGGTTTCGGTGCGGGCCGCGTAGTGCGAGCGGACCGAGCCGGCGTCGAGGGCGCGGTGGTAGACCGCGACCTCGTCCATGAGGCCCTTGTAGTAGCGATTGCCGTAGGTGCCGGCGCCGTCCCACGTGTGGTCGGTGAAGCCGCCGCCGAGGTACGCGTACGTCTTGGTGGAGTGGCTGACGGGACCCGCGAGGGTGCCGACGGCCTGGCCGTCGAGGTACAGCGTCTGGCCGGTGCCGGTGCTGGTGAGCACGGCGTGGTGCCAGGCGTTGTCGGTGACGGTGGCGGTGGACGTCATCGGGACGAGACCGCCGTTGGCCTTCTCGAAAGCACCGCGCAGCTTGCCCGCCGAGTCGACGGCGAGTACGGGGTTGTAAACGGTGGGGTGCGTCGGGCCCAGCGGGTCGTCCTGGAAGCCGACGAGAACGCCGTTCGGCTTGTCCGTCTTGAACCACAGCTCCACCGACAGCACCGTGGAGGAGGCCAGGCTCGACTCCGGCAGCTCCACGTGGGAGCTGGTGCCGTTGAAGGAGACGGCCTTGTTGCCCGTACCCGCCAGGACCCCGGCGTCGCCGAGGGTGACGTCGCGGTACCGGCCGGCGCTCAGACCGGTGCGGGAGACCGCCTCGCTCTGCGCGACCGAGCCCTCGGTCTCGTTCAGCCGCCAGTAGGCGACCGGGTTGGCGTCCTGCACCATGCTGCGGTAGTGCGAACCGGCGGTGTACTCGTACGTGGAGCACGCGGTCGTCGACTCCGGCGGGCAGACCTTCACCAACCGGTCACCGTCGTACGTGTACGCCCAAGTGAGCGCCGGGGCGTCGGGACCGACGGCGTCGGTCGACACCGAGGCGACGTGCGCGCCCGCCCATGTGAAGGTCAGCGCGCGCTTCGAGAGCGCGTCCGTGGCCTTCGTCAGCTTGCCGGCCGTATAGGTGAGCAGCTGCTCGCGCCCGTGGCCGTCCTTGACCTTGGTCAGGCGGCCCGTCACGTCGAACGTGTGAACCGCGGCCGCCGCATCACGCAGCGTCCAGCCACCACCGGCGACCTCGGTGAGCACGCCCACCGAACCGGACGGCGCACTGTACGTACCGTCGGCGTTGCGGCCGAAACGGACGTGGCTGCCGCTGTCCAGGGTGATGACGACGCTGCCGTCGGGCTCGGCGACGGCCCGCATGTCCCAGCGGGTCGCCCAGCCGGCGCCGAAGGCGTTCGCCTGGCGCGGGTCCTGCGAGTTGTACGTACGCGTAACCGCGAGGTCCGGGCCCACGGACGGCACGGCGGCGTCCGTGGCCGCGGTGGCGTAGTTGCCTGCCCGCTCGCCGAAGGTGCGCCCGCTGTCCGCGCCGCCCAGGTAGGAGGTGATGACCGGCTGGGGGACCTGCGTGCTCAGGATCGACGCTGCCGTGCGCTCAGACTGGTCCTTACCATCGTTCGCGTAGGCGTACCAGGCATACGTCTTGGCCCAACTGAGCCAGCCCGACGGAACCGTCCAGCTCTCGGAAGCAGCGTGCGTGTTGCCGCGGCAGTTCTTCCGGGTGTCCTTGCCTTCGACCTCACAGACCTCGAACTGATATGTCAGCGCGCCCGGGGACTTGTCCCGGTCGGTGGCCGTCGCCCACAGCGTCGGGGTCAGAGTGTCGGCGACCGTGCCACTCGGCGGAGCCACAGCGGTCAGGTACGGCGGAGCGTTGACCGCGTCGAAGCGCACGGTCGGGCCGGGGACGCCGTCGTCGACGAAGCTCCGCACGCCGTACTCGTCCATGGTCCACTGGATCGTGTACGTGCCGGGGGCCAGCGGGGCGATGTGCGCGTCGAGGGTGACCGAGCCGCCCGGCGCGACGTCGTAGGGCATCGGCGTCCACCGGATCTTGCTCCAGTAATCACCGCCCACCTTGTTGCCGTTGGCGTCGAAGAGGTCGTAACGCAACTTGTAGTTGCTGGTCTTGCCCCAGGTCTCACGACCCTGGTTGGTGACCGTGACCTTGAAGATCCCGTCGGCCGTGGCCGTCGGCGGCTGGACGAACCCGCCCAGGCCGTACGCGGCGCCGTACTTCGACCACGTGATGTCGAGGCTGGGCTTGCCGTTGGGGTAGTTGTCGGATCCGAACTTCTTCCAGGTCCTGGAGTCGTCCGTGGCCGCCTTCACGGCTAGGCCGTAATTGGCCTTCCGGCCGTGCGTCCAGTCGTCCACCAGCTTGCGGCCCGACTCGCCGAGCGGGATCGACTCCCACGCCGCGGCCCCACAGGGCCAGCTGCTCGAACCGTCTGGGCGCCAAGCGTGCGCAAAGGACTTGGAGCCCAGGGCGCCACCGGTGGCCGGCCCGGGGTAGCTGCTGGTGCTGCCCTCGGACCAGTTCGAGGTGATCTCGTGGACCGTCACCGGCCGTGCCGTGCACGAGTACGAGAAGGTGTTGAACAGGCTCAGGTTCGCATTGATGACAAATGCGTTCTTGAGCGTGGTGTCCAGGCCGTTGAACTTCAGGAACGAGGCTGCCTTGTGGCCGCCCCCGTCGTACGTTCCGACCTTCAGCTCGTTGGAGCCGGAGAAGTTCTGGTTGTACGGCGACTCGACGTACGTGCCAGAGGCCGCCTCCGTGCCGTTCACGGAGGGGTCGACCCTCACGGGGAACACCCGCTCGGGGGCCGACAGCCACTTTTGGTCCAGCTTGACGACCAGGACCTGGCGAGAGCCTTCCCGCACGAGGTCGTAGGTGACACCGGAGGAGATGACGCCCTCGTCGGAGTTCGGCGCCTGCTTCGAGTCCTCCATCCAGCCGGCGGGCATCCAGCCCTGCTGACGGCCCGCGGCGTCGTTGAAGACGACGCCGCCGTGTCCGTCGAGCTTGGCCGTCAGACCCTTCAGGGCCAGCGGGAAGCGCCACTCGGTCGGCGCGCCCTTGTCCTTGAGGATCAGCGTCTCCTTCACGGAGTCACTGCCGGCGATCAGCTCCACGTCAGTAGAGCGGCGGACCTCCGGATACGTGATCACGCTGCCGTTGACACGGCCCTGCGAGCGCGCCGCGCCCTCGATCGAGTAGCCGACCGCGGCGGTGTCGCCGACACCGAGGCGCACAAACGTTTCCGCATCGGCGAACTCGGAGAAGTAGACCTTCTCCTCGGTCGACGTGGCCTGCCAGCCGGTTCCCGGGGCGCTCTCGGTCCGCACTGGCGGGGACGACTTTGCCAGCCGGGTGTCGATCTCCTTCCACTTGCCGTCGTTGCCGAGGAAGTTGACCTGCTCGTTGTAGTAGCGGGTCGTGAAGGTGCCGTCCGTGTTGGCGAACGTCCGCGCATCGGCGGCACGCTTGCTGGGCACTTCCGTACTGGCCTTGGGGTCGAAGCCCTTAGGCGCGGACCGGCGCGGTGACGGGACCTTGCGATAGGAGGGCACCTGGGTCTTGGGCGGGTTGCCCAGCTTCACCGGCGTGGTGCCGGAGTCGGGGGTGAGTTCGCCGGGCGCCTTCAGTGCACCGCTGCGGCCGCCGGCCGCGGCCGCGTCGGTGGCGTCACCGGAGGCGGCGTGGCCGCGGCCGCGGGCCGACCCCCAGCCCTGTTCGGGCAGTTCGCCGGCACCTGGGCCGGATCTGCCGGCAGACCACAGGCCGACGGCCTGGGCTGCGTGTTCCGTGCCCGCGAGCACGGTCATGGTGATCGCCATGGATATGACGAGTGGACGGGTGATACGCACCGTTATAGCCCCCACAGAATGGATCAGTGGTGGCAGTCAATCCGGGCTCACAGGAAACTCACAAACTACGTCCGGAACCCGCCCACTTCGAACCCGGGGGTGCGCGGTGGTCATATCCGTCATCTCGTCATGGATCTGTCGAATAACCCTGCGATGCACCTCCAATACCGTGATCAGAATCACTCATCGGTGGTCGATGTAGCTGACACCCGCTCAGCTGAGAGTGGATTCCAGCCTCGCCAGAGGCGTCCGATGAGCTATTTCCGGCCTCCCGGTGGCATCACTTGTCTCCACCGCGAAGCGGCGCGCTCGAGCCGTGGGTGGTGCAGTCGAACACTGGCGGCCTGCCACCACGGCTGCCGAGTCGTTTGCGGTTGGCGGAAGAACTCTCCGATCCGCCATACGACCGCAGCCGGCGCCCGGTCGCGTTCATCTCGCCGGAGCATGGCGGACGTGAGTGGCACGCGTGACCGGGCGTGAGCCGGCTGACCACCGGCGTCCAGGCTGAGAAGACACCTTACCGGGCGGGCGCGGAAGGGGGTGGTCGGCCTTCGTCCTCCGGACCGTCAGACGTCGGCTTATCGCTCTCCGGCATGGGAGCCCCCCAATCAGGACCGCCGTGTGTCTTCAGAAAGGCCGGGCGGACGGTCCGCGAAACCCGGCGATCCCGAAGTCGCACAAGCGACCCGGATGGGCGCACCCAGAGTATCGGGCGCCGCTGGCAACCCTGACGATGAGCCACAAAGTCCGGGGTCCGCCGACGCGCGCGTGCCCACGACCCGGTGTCTGCCTGCCGCATGACCGCGCTCGCGGCCTCGTGACCAGCTGTTTGCTACTCAGTCCTTCCTGCCTCGGCCGTTATTGTCCGTCCTGGTAGTTCGCGCCGGTCTGCGACACGACACGCGAGCGCTTCGCACGCAATAGCTCCGCGATCGCTAACCGCGAACTGGGACTCGTCCCGAACACTGCCTTGATGCTCCAGCTGTAGATCGTGATCTTCACCGTCGTGGACGGATCGTCGCCTGCATGCAGATCAGCTGTCTCGTAACGTCCTGACGACCGCGATGGCCTGATCCAGCAAGTCGATGGGGCAGCCCCAGTAGTCATAGATGCCGCCGCGGGCGCGGTTGCTGCCACAGACCACGAATACGCCGGTCCCCAGCTCAACCTTGAGGCGGGTGGCCAGCCAACCGACGAAGCCGCTGTTGTCCACGTGATCGGCGAAATGGAAGGAGAAGATTCCGAAGCGTTCGACGCCGTCGCCCTCCTGGGTGAGCGGGACCAGGCGGCTCCAGCTCTCCCGGTCCCGAACGACTGCCAGCGTCTCGGCGGTGAGTGCCGGCGGCTGGTCGGCTGGAGACTCTTCAAAACGCCAGACGCCGTCGTGCACGACGAGGTCAGCCTGAGCGATCACACGGCGTAGCCGCTGCTCCGTCTGTTCCGCAGTCTCCATACTCACACTGACCATCAGCGAGACTCCTTGATCCGTGAAGGCGTGATCCCACCCGGGGATCATCGCGCGATCGCCTCCTCTGTCGGAACGAAGGCTCCTGCAGGGCAACCATCGTCGCAACGCCCTCGCCGTCTCGTCCATTTCGCACGCGGCTTCCCTCGTCTTTGGAGACTCCGTCGAGCAAGATCGTGAACTTCATGTGGTGGCTGCCCGTCATCGGTAGTGGCAGGCGCGTGCTCGGGCTTGGTGGCGTCGTCGCCGGCGGGACCGGTCGAGCCGGTGTGCCGCCGTGTGGTCGGGCCGGACGGCCAGGCTGATGAGAGGTCGCTGAATCTCGTCGCAGGGCGGCGGGATCAGCCCGCCAGGGGCGCCGTGCTGGGCGTGTTCGTCGGACCGAACGACGGTGAGGAAGGCGTGGCCGATCACGGCCAGAGTGACCCAACGGGTCCCGGACGAGTAGCGGCGGACTTGGTGCTCGTCCAGTCCGGCCAGGCCCTTCTAGGCCTGGAAGGTCTCTTCCACCCGCCACCTCGATCCGGCGACTCTGACCAGGGTGGTCAGCGGGGCGGCCTGCGGCGAGTGGCAGCGGTATTAGGCGAGTTCACCGGTGCTGCGGGTGCGCCGGATCAATAGCTGGCGGTGGCCGGGGGCGTCCTCGGCCAGGTCGACGATGGCCCGGTGGTGGAAGTCATGGCCCTTCGCGCCTTCGCTGGCGGACAGCTGCTGCCGGGCAGCCCCTTGACCAGCGCGTCGGTCCGGAGCTGGCCGGAATCGTTCGATCACCACAGTGGCCAGTTCCGGCTTGGCCTGGAAGGTGAGCTCGTCGTCGAGCCCGGCGGCCTGACAGCGGTCCGGATCACTGGTTCACGAGCGCGGGATGTTCAACTCCCGGTCCCCTACCCCGTGTCCGCACTGCCCGGCGTAGAGCAGGTAGACGGCGACCTGGGAGTCCTCGATCCGTTTGGCAGTGCCGGTGTACTGGCGCTGGACGCCGACGCTGTGAGAGCCGTTCTTCACATCGCCGGTCTCGTCGACGACCAGCACAGCGGCCTCGTCGCGGAGGTGCTCGACGACGTAGTCGCGGACGTCGTCCCGCACGGCGTCGGCATCCCAGGCCGCGCGGCACGGCAGGTACTCGCGCGCTGCCGGGGGCGGGGGCACGGGTCGAAGTCGGTTCTCACGGCAGAACAGCCGGCATCCGGCAAGATCCAGAACGAGACGGCCCGACTGCGATGATGTCCGAGCCGACCTTCCCTACCAGCGAGATCACGGTCTCCAGGGTGACGAGTTGGCGCAGATCTGACCACCATTTCAGAAAGTAGGACGATGAGAAGAACGCGCCTGACGCGCGTCATATCCGGGCTGGTTCTGGTCGCGGGGCTCTTCATGGCGACCACGGCTCCGGCCACGGCGCAAGTCGGCTCCGCATCACAGGTCAGCCTGGTGTCGTACAACGTGTGCGGTGGCTGGGAGGAGTGCCGGAGCGATCTGGCTGTGGGACCAGAGAAGACCCAGGGACAACGGGCCGATGCTTGGGCCGCAGAGGCGTTGGCCAAGGCCGGTCTCGCCGGCACCGATGTGATCATGCTCCAGGAGCTGTGCAAGGGCCAGTACGATGCCCTGCTGCCGAAGCTGCCGGGCCATGCCGGGTACTTCGCCGGACGGCAGACGTACGAGGGTTGCGGCGCATGGGGTTCGGACACGACCATCGGCCAGGCGGTCATCTTCCGGGGAGCGACGGCCGACCAGGTGAGCGGAGCTCCGGTGGAGGTGGCCGTGCCGAACGAGCGCTCCCGGCTCGCGGTCTGCGCGAAGGGCCCGATAGCCGACCGCCACACCCTTGCCTGCAGCGTGCACCTGTCACAGCCGACGGCCGCAGGCGACATGCACGAGCTGACCGGTCACATCCAGGCGCATGCCGGTGGTGCATCCGTCATCGTGGCGGGCGACTTCAACCACAGGCCCGACGACATCAACCCAGCTCTCGCCGCCGGTGTGCCCGCCAGCGGACCGCTCGCCGAAGCCGACGCAGCTGCCAACAGACCGACCACCGGATGGGATGCCAAGAAGGTACCGGCCGGATACACGAAGAAGTTCGACCACGCGTTCTTCAGCACCGAGGACTTCCACTCCCTCTCCGCCGAGATCGAGGACCCGCAGCTGGCCAAGGCGACGGTGAAGGATCACGCTCTGCTGAGGGCGTTCGCCGTGCCGCGCAAGCCTGTCCCCGGTGACCTCACCGCGGACGGCCGTCCCGACTTGCTCGCCGTACGAAAGGACGGCTCGCTCCGCCTGTACCCAGGCCTGGAGGGCGGCCGGTTCGGCTCCGCGCGGACACTCGCCACGACCGGTTTCCTTGGCGCGGTGGTGAGCCATCGTGGTGACTGGACCGGTGACGGCCGCGAGGACGTCTTGGCCCGGATTGGCACCGAACTGTACGTGTACCCGAACTCCGGTGACGGAGCGTTGGGATCTCCCCGAACATTCCCCAACCGGGAGAACCGCTGGGGCGGTACCGCGCCCCGGGCTGCTGGCGACATCGACGGTGACGGCCGCCCCGACCTCGTCGTCCAGGGTCCCTCAGGGCTGTGGCTGCACCGGGGAGGGTTCCCTGCCACTGGCCCTTCGCTGCCGCACGCCGCAGTACAGTTGGGCGGCGGGGAATGGGCTTACGGGGGAGACCTCGAGGTACTCGTCCCGGGCGATACCGGCAAGAGCGCTACAGAGCCCGACGGCCTGGAACGAGCCGACGTGTGGTCCCGCCACCGGATCACCGGCCAACTGCGGGAATACCGCAGCGACGGCGCACACGTGCTGGCAGGTTCGAGTCCGCTCAACGGCGACACCTGGACTGCGGTCAACCGCCCTCTGGTCACCGCGCTCGGAGACGGCGACGGTAATGGCCGGGCCGATCTCTGGTTCACCACGTCGTACGACCAGCAGTCCCAGCAGGGCGGCGACCTGTTTTTCCAGCCCGCCGTAGTGGGCGCATGGGGGATGCCCGAGGAAATCGGCAGCGGCGGCTGGGGTTACATCGAGTCCCTCTCCTGACACCGAGGGGCTACCGCAGCGCTCGGGGATCCGCTCCCCGTTGTATCCCGCGTTTCCCCGGGCGCGCCCGTTCCCCGCTCCCCACCACGGGCGGGGCCGTGGGCCGGCAGGCCCGCTGAGGCCGCGGCCCCCGCGCATTGGCAGGCTCGGTCAGGGGCGAAAGCGTAAAGCGGTCGAGGGCGGGAGCGACCATCAGGTGGGTCGCCGGTGATCTCGGGGTGAAGAGACGCTGAGAACTGGATCAGGGTCCCGGCGGGCGCTGGGTCTGCTCATCCCAGCAGGAGCCGGCGGTGGAACGGATTGCCAAGGGTCCGAACTCGTCGAACGCGAAGGTGCGGTCCGGCCGCTGGTTGATCGCGTGCTCGATCCGGGCCGGCTTGGCGTCGAAGAACGGTCGGGCGGGTGGTGGCCGTCTGGACGACGAAGTCCTCGTCGTCACGATCGAAGGCGGGGACGGCCTCCCGCTCAGCGAGGGTTCAGGCATGCGAGCCCGATCCCGTTGAACTTGTGGATCACATCGCGGACGGTGCCTCGTCCGCCTGGACCAGGCGGGCGATGACGGGGACCGTGCTGCCGCCGGCCGCGGCCAGAAGCATCATCGCCTGCCGAAACCGCACCGAACTCGTGCTTCCCCGCCGGACGATGTGCTGGAGTTTCCGGCCCTCCTGCGTCCGTCAGCCCGCGAACTCGGACCGGTTTCGCCCTCCCGCCTCCTCACGTTGCTTGGAGAACTCATCTCCAAGCAACACTACGAACAACCCGGTGAACCTTCCTGGTCACAGGAGAGATCGCCCGGTGTCCGACAACCCCTGTCTTGGGGGCCTGTGGGCTCCGAGCCGGCGGTGTGCTATGCGGAGGCGGGTGGGACGCTCCCGATCCGGGGGAACGGGGTGATCGAAAAGACCACTTCGACCGGGACCTCGAAGTACTCCGCGATCCGCAGGGCCAGGTAGAGGCTGGGGCTGTACTCGCCCCGCTCCAGATAGCCCACCGTCTGGTAGTGCACCCCGAGCGCATCGGCGAGCTGCCTGCGGGTGATGGCGCGTTCCACCCGCAGGACGGCGATGCGGTTGTGTACCGTCTCGGCCCCGGCGCCGCCACGCGACCGCCCCTGCTCGCCGGCCGTCTTCCGGACGGAGGCCGGCTTGTCGGTGCCCGTGCCCGTGCCGGTGCCGGGCGCGGCACCGGACGGCTCCGTCACCGACTTCGACGCCGATGTTCCGCGATGCATCTGACCGCCCTTTCTGTCGGATGCCTGTCACCCAACGCGCTTCAATGCCTCCTGCTGCCGTGCCTCGACCTTGGACCCCGTCTCGCCCTTGGCCGTACGGCCCAGGACCTTCGGGGCAATCAGCAGCGCGACGACGGCCCAGGCAAGCAGCACGACCGCGGTCATGGGCCTGCGCCAGGAGTCGCCGAGCTCGACCGCGACCGCCGCTTCGGGCAGCAGCGCGGCGCGGGTGCCCAGTCCTACCCAGTACATCGGGAAGATCTGCGCGATGCCTTGGAGCCATCCCGCCAGTGAGGTGACCGGATAGAAAATACCCGAGATCGCCATCAGACCCATTGTCGGGAAGATGCCCCAGGTGTTCGCGCCGCGAGGGTTCTTCACCATGGCCCCGATGATCAGGCCGATCGGCAGCGTGGCGAGCAGCCCGAGCACCAGCACCCAGAGCAGGTTCAGCCACTTCGTGACCTCCCCCGTCACCAGGTCGTCGAAGAGGAAGACGCTCGGCACCAGGATGATCGCCAACGTGAGCAGGGTGCTCAGCGCGATGCCCAGAACCCGGCCGGCGATGTAGCCGGCCAGCCCCTGCGGCACGGTCTTGGCCCGCAGCAGCGTGCCGTCCTCCCGCTCGGCCGCGAGGGCGAACGCCGCACCGCCCAGTGTCTGGAAGGCCAGCAGTCCGCCGATCATGCTGGGCATGGAGAGCGTGGCCAGCGAGAGATCGGTCCCCTGGACAGTGGAGTTCCGCATGAAGAACAGCACCGTGAGGAAGATCCCGCCGAGGAACAGGTAGTAGACGACGTCACCGGGCGTGGTCAGGCTCTGGCGGAACTCGATCCAGCCGCGGCGCAGACCGAGCCGTACGGCGTAGATGGTCGGACTCACGGGCCTGCCTCCCGGAACGCGGCGACCGCCTCTTCGGACCGGCCGGCCTCGTACTGCCGGACCATGGTCATGTACGTGTCCTCGAGGCTGGCCCTGCGCACCTCCAGGTCCCGGACGCGCTCCCCGTGCTGCTTGAACAGCTTGTGGACGAACGCGCTGGCGTCAAAGGTGGCGTGGACGAACTGCTCGCCATTCACGCTCCAGCGGACCTCGGCCTTGCCCGACGCCTGCCTGGCGAGCTGGTCGGCACTGCCGTTTGCGACGATCTGGCCACCGGCGAGGATCAGGATGCGGTCGGAGAGCTTCTCCGCCTCGTCCAGGTCGTGTGTGGTGAGCAGGATCGTGGTGTCCTCCAGGTCGGACAGTCGGTGCACCACGTCGTGGAAGTCCCGGCGCGCCTTGGGGTCGAACCCGACGGTGGGTTCGTCAAGGAACAGCACCTCCGGGCGTCCGACGATGCCGATCGCCACGTCGAGACGGCGGCGCTCTCCGCCGGAGAGCGACCCGATCTTCTGGTCCGCCTGCTCCTCGAGACTCACCATCGCGATCAGCTCGTCCACGTTGCGCGGACGGGGCCGCTCGGTGGTGGAGTACGGCTGGTAGAAGTCGCCCAGCTGGGTCAGCAACTCGCTGACCTTCCATTTCCCGTGGTCCCGCCACGACTGGAGCACGATGCCCAGCCGGGCCCGCCACTGCTCGTCGCCCTTAGCGGGGTCGACGCCGAGCACCGAGACGTCACCCGCCGAGCGGGTGCGGAACCCCTCCATGATCTCGATGGTCGTGGTCTTCCCCGCGCCGTTCGGCCCCAGCAGAGCGAGGACCTCGCCCCGGCGGACGCTGAAGTCCACCCCGTTCAGCACGTCCTTCGATCCGTACCGCATCCGCAGACCGCGGATGTCGATCACTCGTTCGTCCGCCGGGCCGTCAGGTGATCCATCCGCCTGATTGAGCTCCTGCAGATCGCTTGCCCCTGCCATAGGTCCTCTACCTTTCGATCCGACCTGTTAGACCAAACGTAGTATCTGTACTACGAGCAGCACAAGCCATAGTGCGCATATTCGGAACGCACCGTGACAGTCGGCGGGCTTCACCGGGTGAGGGGCGGTTCCAACAGGGCGACACCTGCAACCGCCTCGCAAGCACGCCGAGGGCGCCTTGCTGCCCCTTCTTCGCACCGGTGATGATGACGAGCCGCTTGGCGATGTTGCGCAGGCTCACCTCCTTCTCGTCGCGCCGGTGGAGGGCCATGGAGAACACGGTTGCACTAGGCGGGGGACCGGAGGTGGGACCCCCCGAATCTGATGATCTTGCATTCGCGCAGGTCAGATGCCGTGGGCAAGCCCTCTTCGGAAAACGACACTCTTTGTCCGCGATAGCCGGAGGAAGAGGTCTGCTTCGGGTTCGGGGACGCCTGGCGGTAGTGACGATGCCGGACACGTCCACCGAGTGGAGCTCACCGAGTGGAGCCCACTGGGTGGACCCGATGCCGGGCGCCCGGTGCGGTGGTGCGCACCGACGGTGCGGTGGACTCCACTCGGTGGAGTGGAGTCCACCGCACCGGGGTGGAGACCACCGTGCGCGGCATCCGCTCCACTGAAGGGAGCCCCACTCGGTGGAGTGGACGACATCGTGCGGGAGTGGACGCCGGGGACGGTGCCGTGCATCCACCCGGTGCGCGCCTGCCGCGTTTCTCCTAATCCAGTGCGTAAGCAGACGGCCCGGGACCATGCAACGCCCCGGGCTAGCTGCTCGCGTAGGACAGCGAATGCCTGGATCCCCCCTGGCCGTCAAGGCCTCCTCACAGAGCGGCATCGCTGTCCGTTGCGGGGTCCGCGGTGATGACGCGGGCGCCGGGCTGATGCCCCCGTTTCCCCGGGCCCTTGAGGCCTCTGTCAAGAGCGGCGCAGCCCGGCGTCTCCGTGGTCACCGCGAAACTCGCGGGGACTGCTCGGACGTTGATCGTCACGGCGCGAGCCCGCTCCAGGGTCGACCTCTTGTTCATCCGCGAGCCCGTGAGCTCTGCCGAAAGATCGAGCCCCTGGAGTGCGCTGGTGTCGCGAACGGCTACTGAGATGGCGGACCAACGAGTCCTTGGATTAGGGCGCCGCGTGACCGCATGTGCTCGTGACCTGCATAAACGGACGGATGGGGAGGACCGCTTGACCGTGTTCTGCGGCATCGACTGGGCGGAGCGACACCACGACATCGCCCTCGTCGACAACACCGGCACCCTGCTCGCCAAAGCCGTATCACCGACGACGCGGCCGGCTACCACCAGCTTCTGGCCCTCCTGGCCGAGCACGGCGACAGCCCGGACGATCCGATACCGGTGGCCATCGAGACCAGCCACGGCCTCCTGGTCGCGAGCCTGCGCACCGGCAGCTGTCGGGTCTTCGCGATCAACCCGCTCGCCGCCGCCCGCTACCGCGACTGCCACGGCGTCAGCCGCAAGAAGTCCGACCCGGGCGACGCCCTGGTTCTCGCGAACATCCTGTGCACCGACATGCACGCCCACCGGCTCCTGCCGGCCGACTCCGAACTCGCCCAGACCATCACCGTTCTGGCCCGAGCCCAGCAGGACGCCGTCTGGACTCGGCAGCAGGTCGCCAACCAGGTCCGCTCGCTCCTGCGCGAGTATTACCCTGCTGCTCTGCTGGCCTTCCAGAGCAAGCAAGGCGGTCTGACCAGGGCTGACGCCCGCGTCATCCTCACTCTGGCGCCGACTCCGGCCAAGGCCGCGAAGCTCACCCTCGCCCAGCTGCGGGCTGCTCTCAAACGCAGTGGCCGCCTACGCGGCTGCGACGCGGAAGCCGAGCGGCTGCGGGACGTCTTCCGCGCCGAGTACGCCCACCAGCTCCCCGGCGTCGAGGACGCCTTCGGTCACCAGCTCCTGGCCCTGCTCAAGCAGCTGGACGCCACCTGCCAGGCCGCAGACGATCTCGCGGAGGCGGCCACAGCAGCCTTTCACCAGCACGCCGACAGCGAGATCCTGCTCAGCTTCCCCGGCCTGGGGCCCATGCTCGGTGCCCGCGTGCTTGCGGAGTTGGGCGACGACCGGGCACGGTTCGCCGACGCCCGGGCGCTGAAGTCGTACGCCGGATCCGCGCCCATCACCCGGGCTTCCGGCAAGAAGCGTTTCGTCGGCCGTCGGTTCGTCAAGAACAATCAACTCATCAATGCCGGCTTCCTCTGGGCCTTCGCCGCCCTCACCGCCTCACCGGGAGCGAACGCGCACTATCGGCGCCGACGCGAGCATGGTGACTGGCATGCCGCCGCACAAAGGCACTTGCTGAACCGCTTCCTCGGCCAGCTCCACCACTGCCTCAAGACCCGACAGCAGTTTGACGAAGAGCACGCCTTCGCACCGCTCCTGTCACCCCCAACCGAGCAGGCGGCTTGACTTCATAGCCCCCTGAGATGTCTTGGCATGGGCCGTTTCGGCTCGTGATCAGGTCGCGGTCAAGGGGGCGTGTGATAGAGGAGCCCGCCCGGCCGTGACGCACCCCAACGCGGCGCGACGACGCCGGGGGACCGCACCGCCGGCACCTGGCGCCCGGCGGTACGTGCGGTGGTGCGGCGGTGCGCACCACAGTGGTGCGGCGGTGCGGCGGTGCGCACCACGGCCGTCCCGGAGGTGCGGCTACGCAGTGGTCCGGTGCACCGGGTGCGCTTCCATCGCCTGTTTCATCCCGGCGGCCTCCAGCTGGCGCAGGACGTCGGCGACATCGCCGTGGTCCTCGGTGAGGATGTTCTCGGTGAAGCGGATGATGGTCTCGGCGATCCCCGGTGCACCGGACAGGCACGCGCCATCACAGAGAAGCTCCAGCAGGAGCCGGCCGAGTGCCGCTGCCAGGAAGGAGTGCTCGCAGGGCTCCCCGTCGTACTCGTCCACGGCGGTGACCGGGATGAAGACGCGCGCGGCGACGTCCAGGAGCATCTTGAGCACCTCCGTGCCCATGCCGTCGACGACCGCGCAGGCGGCCTCGATGTCGTCGGCCTGCAACGCCCGGATGTAGGCGAAGGCGGCGGCGATGTCGTCCGGCTCCATCGGGGCGAGCGGCGCGGTGACGGTGTTCTCGGGCACGGGTGCTCCTCATCGTCGGGCCACCTCGCTGATCGCGGCGGCCTTGAGGACACCCTCGAACTGCGGGTCTGTGGACAGAGTCCGGCCGCTGACGGGGGAGAACTCTCCCCCTCCGGTGTCCCGTCTCACCGAAGGTTGGTCAGTCTCACCGAACCTTGACCACTCGGCTGTTGTCCCATCGAACTTTGACCGCCGCGGGTTGAGGGCAGATGGCCTTCGGGCCAGGCTGGCGCTGCGTGTCCGGATGACGCGCTGCCGCCTGCGGTTCCCGTCCTCGAGAAGGTACGGCTTGCTGTGGCCTTACGAACGCCCCTGCTGGGGACTACCTTTGAGACATGGCAACTCAGCAGCCCGGCCCGCTGGCGGAAGTTGTGGCACCCGTGACAGCGGGATGGCGGCTGCTGTTCATGCCCAGCCGGGTCCGCGAGCTGGCTGTCGCGCTCGGCGGGAGCGTCATGGTCCCGTCGGTGGTCGGAGGCCCACTTCTGCTGGCCGCTCTGGTGGTCGCCGTGATCTCGGGGAGCTCACTCGTCTGGGGCGGTTTCTGGGTCCTACTGGCGCTCACGGTCGTCGCAGTGATCGTGCTCACCGTGGCCATGATGTACGTCACGGTCTCCATGACGGTGCGGTGGGTCGAGTTCCGCCCCCTGGGAGATCCGGCCCAGGTCGTGATCGCCCGCTTTCTGCGTTCGTCGACCATGGCGATGGCCGATCTGCAGCGAGTCGTCGTCATCGAGCGACTCAGTCTGGGGCAGCGGCAGTCGATCAAGGTGGTGTTGCACACCCGCAGCGAGACGGTGGAGTGCGAACCGGCGGCGTTCGCACCGCTCGCTCGGGTCGACGCACAGGCGCTAACCAGCTGGTTGACCGAGCAACTCGGCCGGAGCCAGGTGGCGGTGGAGCGTCAGACGGTGGTCAAGCGAAACTTCCTGCGGCCGGACGAGTGGTGGACCCCGTCCCACACCGCCGAGCTGTGGCAGGTACCCGTCGGCGAGGTCGACGGCATAGCCGCCCAACGCGGTGTCGAAATCTACGGGTACACGCCCCGGGCAGCCGCGATGTACAGCCCCGCCACTACGGTCACCGTCTACGACCCGGGCCGGGCCTACGAGGTCGCCGAAGAACTCCGGGCGGAACGAGCCGCCGGCCAGGCCGCCGACAGCACGGCAGCCCCCGGCCCGTCCGAGGACGACGCAACGGATTCCCGCTGACTCGGTCGGGCCGGTCCTGACCTGGCTCGGAGACTGCACTCCATGAGCGGGCGGATGGCATCGCCTGCGTGGTGACGAAATCCGTCGGAGCCAACCCGAAATCCCCTCCGTGAGGCCGCAGCGGGTCGGCAACGGGGTCCGTGCCGCCGTCGACGCGGCAACCACGCCGGCCGCACGGCTCACCCTGGCCCTTGCCGCCGTCCACGCCAGCCCGGCCGAAGGCAATGCGTGAATTCCAGCTCGACGACGTGGACCTGGGCAACCGCCGCCTGGCGGTCAAAGTTCGATGAGACAAACAGCCGAGTGGTCAAGGTTCGGTGAGACTGACCAACCTTCGGTGAGACGGGACATCCGGGTTGATCACGATGCGGTCACGGTGGAGGGATTCTCCGAGGCTGGCGTCACACGGAACCCGAATTCCGCACCAGTAGAAGGTGAATGGCGGGATAGGCCCGCCCCACCTTCAGGAGCATCCTGTGTCCGCAGACGACCCCGAGCAGCACCTCGACCAGCCCGGACAGACCCCCTCCGTGGACCCCTCCATCACCCCCTCCGCGCCCCGCGCTCAGCAGCCGGGCGTTTCCGCAGGTCAGGAACGGCGAAAAGGGGGTCGTCGCAGGTCCGACAACCTCATGTAGGTGTGGCAACACGCCCCAAGCACCGGAAGAACTCGACCGGGCCTCGACGCCGGGAGCTCCTGCAAGCGCTGGGGATCTTCCAGAGGGCGACGCCCGATCAGTGGTGGAAGCTGACCCGTCCGGACAACCAGCAATACAAGCTCACGCGGGGCCCCCTCCTGGATCTTCAGGACCACCACCTGGTGAGGATCGAGTTGGTACGGGAGGACCAGCGGCAGGTGTGGGTGCTGACGAAGCGAGGACACGTCGAGGCGAAGCGGCTGCTGGCGCCGAAGGGCATACGGGTCTCGGCACTGCGCGAGGAGAAGTACGCCCCGGTCACCGGGAAGCTGCTCGGTGCCAGCTACGACGACCACGCGGCGGCGGTCACCTCGACGGCCGCCGAACTCCACCGTGCCGGGATCGGTCACCGGCTCGGCTTCGCCACCGAGATTCCACACCGGCTCGCGGACGGGTAGGTGCAGGGGGCGGACCTGGTGGTGCGGGCGCCGGAGGCCGGGGTGCCGGTGATGCTGCTGGAGATCGACCGCCGCTCCGAGGACGCGCACGATTTGGTGCAGAAGTTGCGCCGGTACGGGGAGTGGGGCCGGCTGCTTCCGAAGGACGCGGCCAAGCGCACGGTGGACCTGGTCCGCTCCCGGCCGGGCGCGATCGAGGACGTCGACCACGAGCTGCGGCTGTGGCGGCGGGTCTACCCGCCGACCGGCCGGGAGGGCCTGGTCCCCCTCGCGTTCGTGTTCGCGGACACCACGACCGCGAAGGTCGACAACACGGTCGCCGCGCTGGAGGAAGCCGGCCGCCGCTACTGGGCGCCGCGCCGGTACGACTCCCTCTACCCGAAGGCGGTCACCGCGCGGGACTACCGCCAGGGGGTCCCCGTCGTTCTCACCACCCTGGAGCAACTCCAGGAGCACGGCGCCGGTGCGGCGGTGTGGCGGCGGCTGGGACGGACCGAGGAGCAGACGCTGACGGACGCGCTCGACAACCCCGACGGCCACGCCCTCTACCGCGCCCAGGAGGCCCGCGCCGACGCGGAGGACAGGGAGCGCCGCGCCGCACAGCGGGAGGCGGAGCGCCCGGTGTGCACGCGGTGCGGGCGGAAGTTCACGGACGAACGCTGGGAGGAGATCACCGTGCACCGGACCGCCGTATGGGCCGGGGACAAGTCCGTGTGCGGCCCTTGCCGCGCCGACGACGCCGCCCGCGAGAAAGCCGCCGCCGAAGCCGCCCGCCTCCAGGCCGCCGCGCCGCCGGAGCCGGAGGACGACCCCGAGCCGGACCGGGGCCGCGGCTGGTTCTGCCGGCGGACCTGACCCGGGCAAGCCCAAGGGGAGCCTGGGCGGCGGGACGGCCGGTGAAGTCGGGGCGTCGCCGTACGGGAAGAAGAGGCCGAACCCGGCTGTAGGCCAGTGCCAGGCCCTAGACAGGTCTCATGAGACGCAGCAGAGAAGAGACCGCGCCGGACCTGCCGGGCGACCTGTGGCACGCCCTGGCCGAACTTCAGCACACCCATCCTGACCCGGTGGGCCGCGTCGGGCCGCTCGCCCGCCCGGCCGGACTGCTGTCCTTCACCGCGGCCGCCGACACCATCCTCGCGGCCCGGGTGCAGCTGACCGGCGCGGAGACGATGCACCAAGTGCACGAGACGCTCCGCGCGATGAGCGGCAACCTCCCCCACGCCCACTTCACCGGCCCCGGCGTCGCCCTGGAGCTCACACTCAGCAGACGGCAGGAGCTCCCGATCCACGCAGCGCACGCCGCCGGCCTCACCCGGCTCTTCCGACACGCCGCCGGAACCATCGGCGCCCGCAGCACACCAGGGGGCGGCCGATGCTTCCACTGCGACGGGACCGGGCTTGCCCGCCCGCTGTGGGAGCCGGCGGCCGGGCAAGCCTGAGCGGCTGGGCAAGCCCAAGGGGAGCTTGGGCAAGCCGCCCCGAACGGCGGCTTGCCCACCCCATCCCCGGCGCGCTGAGGTGGTGCCCGCCCGGCTGGGCGTCCCGGCCGGGCTCGCGAGGGAGGCACCGGTGAAAACCTTCACGACGGGGGAGACGGCCGTTCGACGCGACGTGCACCGCTCCGGGCACGTGTGGAGCGAGCAAGCACTACGCGTCCTCACCGACACCAGCGAGGCGCTGGTGACGGCATGCGCGCCCGGTGCTCAAGCGCTGTGGCCAGCCCTGTACGCCAAGGCCCGCGCCGACGGCGACCGATCGGTGCGCACGGAGGCGTTCGACGCGATGGCGACGGGGGAGTGGGAGCTCGCGCCCGGGGTGTGGCAGGAGACGGAGCTGCTGCTGTGGAAGCCGCCGGGCGCGTGGTTCAGCATCAACGCCTTCTTCACCGCGGCCGGACTGCGGAACTGGTACGTCAACTTCGAGCACCCCACTCGCCGCACCGAGACCGGGTTCGACACCTTCGACCTGACCGTCGACCTCGTCATCGACCCCGATCTGAGCGCGTGGACGTGGAAGGACGAAGGCTAGTACGCCCACGTGAGGCGCCTGGGCATCGTGACTGACACCGAGCACCAGGCGGTGGAGTACGCCCGCGCCCAGGTCCTGGCGATGCTCGAGGAACGGGCGGGGCCGTTCGCGGACGCCGACCTGTGGGCGTCCTGGCGCTGGGAGCCGGCCTGGCCCGCGCCGCGCCTGCCAGGGAGCGGTGGCGAGCCGTTGGGACAGCGCTCTTGACCGAGGGGTCCAGTGCGCGGGACGGTCATCGCGCAACTATGCGCAACCGACTCGACACGGGAGCACGCGATGACGTTACGGTTCGTCGGGATCGACCCGAACACCGGCGGCGAGGGATCACCGACGGTGTGGGTGGAAGAGGAGAGCGCGGACCTGGTCCTCCAGGGCGAGGAAGTCGACGAACTCCTCAAGTCCCTGGTCGGCTCCACCGAGTGGGTGGCCGGCCACACGACGGGGATCCCCGCGCACGAGCGGGTGATCCGGATTCCGGTCCGCATGGCGAAGATTCTGAGGGAGGCGTGCGATGCCGCTGAACGCGCAGCAGCTGAACACCGCGACGTTCGCTGAGCTGCTCGCCGACACCCACCGCACGGCGGTCCACCTGGAGATGCGCGACGTCTACGCGGTGGGCGACGAAGCCGACGACTTCGAGAGCTTCCAGCGCACCGGCGTCCCGAACCTCGATGCGGGCCGCTCGTTCTGGCCGCAGTGGATGCCGCTCGTCCAGGACGCGGTCGCCCGCGGCGTGGTGATGCGCCGCGCGCGGATCGTCTCCGAGCCGGTCACCGACTACATCCGCTACGAGCACGCCATCACCCCGCTCAACCTCCAGGCCGGAGAGGACGTGCGCTGGCTGCCCCGCCGCCGCGCCTCCGACATCGCGCTGCCCGGCAACGACTTCTGGCTCCTGGACGGGAGGCTCGTACAGTTCCACCACTTCACCGGCACCGGCGACTGGGCACCGGACGGCAAGGAACGCACCACGGAGCCGGCCGCCGTCGCGCTGTGCGCCACGGCGTTCGAGACCGTGTGGGAACGCGGCGTCCCGCACGAGAAATACACCGTCTAGGACTCGATCTGCCGATGCCCGCCTCTCCCTCCTCCAGCGCCCAAGGAGCCCGCGTAGCGCTCGCGGCACGCCTACAGCACCTGCGCAAGGACGCCGGCCTCACCGGGAAGGAACTCTCCGCCCGGTGCGGCTGGCACCCCGCGAAGACCACCCGCCTGCAAAAGGGCGACGCCGCGCCCTCCGACACCGACATCCGCACCTGGTGCGCGGCGTGCGACGCCGACGACCAGGCGCAGGACCTCATCGCCACCGCCCGCGCGGTCGACTCGATGTACATGGAGTGGCGCCGCCTGCACCAGGGTGGCATGCGCAAGGTCCAACAGAACCTGTACGACCTGCACGAGCAGACCCGTATCTGCCGCGTCTACCTCTCCAACGTCCCGCCGGGCTTCCTCCAGACCCCCGCGTTCGCGACCGCCCTCACGGGGCAGATCACGCGCTTCCAGGGCACCCCCGACGACGTCGCCGAAGCCGTCGCCGCCCGCGTCGCACGCTCCCGCTTCCTCTACGAGGGCGGGCACCGCTACGTCGTCCTCATGGAGGAGTCGGTCCTGCGCTTCCGCACCGCCGACCCCGGCGCCATGCGCGGGCAGCTGCGCCACCTCCTGGCCGTGATGCCGCTGGCGTCCCTCTCGCTGGGGATCATCCCGTTCACCGCGCAGCGCACCGTGTGGCCGCTGGAGGCGTTCTACGTCCACGACGACACCACGGCCGTGGTGGAGACGCTCACGGCGGAGATCAAGGTGACCCAGCCGCGCGAGATCGCCGACTACCTGAAGGCGTTCGGCGGCCTCGCGGAGATGGCGGTGCACGGCGACGCCGCACGCGCCCTCATCGCGGCCGCGATGGACGCCCTGGAGTGAACCTCCCGCAATTACCCGCAATCTCGTTGAGGAACAACCCGCGGCCTCCGTAGCGTCGAACGACACCGACACCCCAGCAACGGAGGCGGTGCCCCATGAGCGCACCCACATCCGTCGGCCCCGACTCGGACGGTCCCGGCCTCCAACGCCCTGACTTCGGCCGACCCTCCCCGGCCCTGCTCGCCCGCGCGGACCGGGGACTCGCCCGGTTCCTCGCCCGGTCGACCGAGGACCAGGACGACGAGCTCGGCGACGGCGCCCCGCGGTGACCGCCGACCACCCGTACGAGACGTTCCAGGCAGCGAGGCCCGCCATGTACACCAGCAGCCACACGGTCCTGTACGACCCTGACGGGCTGATCGAGGCGGAGCTCCCGCTCGACCGCGAACCGTACGAGTGTCTCGTCACGGCCGTCCTTGCGTGGACCGGCGGGGACACGCTCAGCACCCGGGACTTGGAGCAGATCGCCCTCCAGCTCACCGGCCACGCCCGCGCGGTCGCCTCAGACGTCCGCCGCCGCGCCGACCAGCTGCCCAAGGCCAGCGGACCCAAGGCGCTCGCCGACGTCGTCCTGCGCGAGGCAGAAGGCCGGCTGTCCGTGCCGATCGAGGGCACCGCGCGCTGCGTCCAGAACCGTGCCCGCCTCGTCCGCGCCCTCTACGAACGACTGGACCGCCTGGAGGCGGTCGCCGCACCGGCCGTCTGACCTCCGGGGCGGGAAGCTGGTCCGCCGACCATCAGGGGGCGGAGCCCTCTTCGGTTCCGCCCATCGCCGTGCGGCACCACTCGGTCCGGTGCCGTGAAGGACCAGGAGGTGACTGCCCGGGACACCTGCGGTCTTGGCCATGGCGGACAGCAGCCCGTCAGTCAGCGCGGTGCCGTCCTTCTTGCTGAGCGGCTCGGCGCCCGATCTGTAGGGGCGCACCTAGTGGTGGACCTCGTCGCCGCCTTTGACGACGAGCGCGAGGTACTGGGACGACTGGCGCTCCCATTTGACCTGCGTGATCGTGTCCGCTCGCACGGTCCGGCTGCCGTAGGCCGTGCTCTGCGCCCGCACCCACACGTCCTGCATCCCCATGAGCCTTTGCCCTCCCGTACCGCGGCTGCGTCAACGCCCCGATTCTGCTGCTCCGGGAGCACCAGGGGAGCGGACTTCAGGGAAGACCAGCCGACCGGGGCCGGCACACGGCACGGGCCCGGTCCCCGACGAACGACGGAGGACCGGGCCCGGCTCGCACGCGTAGCCGAAGCCCGCCACGGGGCTTCGCGGCTCCTGCGCTCTGGCGCCTAGCCTTTGCCGTTCAACTTCGGCGCGAGATGTGTCGGGCGAGTGCCTCTGTGGGCCGGCAGAGCCAGTTGAGAAGAGAGCTGCTCACCACGAGCGCGTGGACGCTGATCCAGCCCTGTTCTTTGTCCAGGATCGGTGGGGCATCGTCCCGGTATACGTAGCGTAGGTACCGTCGGCGGACCGGCGCTCCGGCTATCAGTAGCACCGGTGAGACAACGAGGATGGCCACCGGAACCAGAATCCTCGCCGCGGTGAGCTTCGCCTTCTCCTCGTATCGCATGTGCTCAGTGTGCTTGGTCATCGTGCCGCTGGTGCAGCCGGGAGCGGACAGCCTCGCCTTCCTCTACGAGCTCTTCGAACGTACGCATGGCGCCGAGAATGGCAGGCGGGAGCAGCGCACGCATCCGAGTTCGCCGGTTCACTTTCCGGCGCGAATCGCCCCGCGATCTCTTGGTGATCACAGAGCGTCACAATCCCGTGGTCAGGGAAACTTGTGCCTGCCCTGTCTGTCGGCCGACCTGTCGCCGCCTATCCGCGCGACCTCTTACGCCAATCGGCCAGCGAGGTCGCAGCCTCGGCTTTTCGGGAGGCTGTGCGTGACCAGCTGTCCGGCGCACGGTGAGGCCGGTGCGCCAGGCGTCGACGGCCTTCTCCCACCGCCTCCGCCCGGTCACGGACGCCTCGTCGCCCAGAGCCGTCGATGTGCACCCGCGCCGCGCCCTTGATCAGCCTGCTTCGGTCAAGGCTGCGCGCGCGGCGGCGAGGATCTCCTCGGAGAGCGGGGAGCCGTTGGTGGCCCGGGACAGGACCAGCGCTCCGAACAGGGTGCAGAGGCGGACGATGCCGTCCTGGTCGTCGGTGGCGAGGAAGTCGGCGAAGTCGGCCACCCCCTCGGTGTAGACGCGACGAGCCTCACGTCCCCCGCCTTCGCGCGCGATGTCGGAGGCGAGCGCGGCGACCGGACAGCCGTCCGCCGGGCCGTCACGGTGCTCGACGGAGAGGTAGGTGTCGATCAGCACCTGCTGGGCGGCGTCGCGCCGCCCTTCATACCGCTCAAGTCCCTCGGCGTAGCGCCGGGCGAGCTCGGCGAAGGCGTGGGCGGTGGCCTCGTCGACGAGCGCCTCCTTGGAGGCGAACTGCTTGTAGAAGGCGCCGTGGGTCAGACCGGCCGCCTTCATCAGGTCGGCGACGCTGACCTGCGTGCCCTGCTCCCGGAACAACCGGGAGGCGGTGTCCACCACCCGCCTGCGATTCTCCTGCGCCTGCGCCTGCGATACGCGGCCCATGGCCACCTCCCGTTGGATGTCGACTGGCATCTATCGTAACTCCATGTTTAGATTGGTTGCGTAATCTAATTCGGGGGTGCCGTCGGCACCCGTCAGGACCAGGAGCCGGCATGGAACTCAAGAACGCGGTCGCGGTCGTCACCGGCGCAAACCGGGGGCTCGGGCGGCACCTGGCAGCCCAGCTCGTCGAGCGTGGCGCGAAGGTGTACGGCGCGGCCCGACGCCCCGAGGCGGTTGACGTGCCCGGCGTCATTCCGGTGCGGCTGGACGTCACGGACGAGGCGTCGATACAGGAGGCCGCCCGCGTGGCGTCCGATGCGACACTGCTGATCAACAACGCGGGCATCTCCACCGGCGTGACGCTGATCCGAGGCGACGTGGCTGAGGTGCGCCGCGAGATGGAGACCAACTTCTTCGGCCCGCTCGCCGCGACCCGCGCCTTCGCCCCCGTCATCGAGGGCAACGGCGGCGGCGCCGTACTCAACGTCCTGTCCGCCCTGTCCTGGTTCCACCCGGCAGGCCTCGGCTCCTACGCGGCCTCCAAGGCCGCCGCCTGGGCGCTGAGCGACGCGAACCGCGAGGAACTGGCGCCCCGCGGGATCACCGTCTCGGCGCTGCACGTCGGCTACATGGACACCGACATGGCCGCTGGCGTGCCCGCCGATCAGAAGGTCGCCGCCGCCGACGTCGCGGCCCAGGCCCTTTACGGCATCGAGACCGGCCTGCCCGAGATCCTCGCCGACGAGACCAGCAGGTACGTCAAGCAGAGCCTGTCCGCGACGCCCCAGCCGAATGCGGGCTGACGCTCACCCCCTCCACCACGGCACGACGGCCTTCCAGGCCCCCTTGCGCGAGAACTTCTCCTGCGTTACACGGCCTTCGGCCGCAAGACCGGACTACGCGTCTCCGAGTACGCGCTCGGCACCGTGAACTTCGGCACCGGCTGGGGCGTCGGCGCCGAGCCCGACGAGGCCCGCCGGATCTTCGAGGGGTTCGCCGAGGCCGGCGGCACCTTCCTCGACAGCGCCGACAGCTACCTCGCAGCCCTCGACGTCCAGCTCACCGACGAGCAGTACGCGCGCCTCGACAAGGTCAGCGTCATGCCGCTCGGCATACCGCACGAGGGCGTCGCGGGCTCGCTGGGCCTCCTCCAGGGCGGCGACGCGGGCAGCGTCATCGCCTCGGTCGTGCCGGTGGCCTGAGCCCGGAAACACGGCCGCCGCAGGGCTCTCCGTGCAGGCACTGGCCACTGTCGTGCCGACGCGGAGCGCGCGGACCAGAAGAACACCACAACTGTCTCGTAACGAGACAACCCCTCACGGACACCCCTCCCGCTTGGACGGGAGACCACACGAACGGAGATGACGATGAAGGCCTTCATGGTCGAGAAGTACGGTGACGCGTCCAACATGCGTGCCGCCGAGATAACCGCCCCCCAGGTGGGCGCCGACGACGTTCTGGTCAGGATCGACGCGGCGAGTGTCAACCCGCTGGACATGAAGATCCGCGACGGTGACCTCAAGCAGATCCTGCCCTACCGTCTCCCGCTCGTCCTGGGCAACGACCTCGCCGGGACCGTCGTCCGCGTCGGATCGTCCGTCACCCGCTTCGCGGTGGGCGACGAGGTCTACGCGCGGCCCGACAAGGACCGCATCGGCACCTTCGCCGAACTCCTCGCCGTCCACCAGGACGACCTGGCGGCCAAGCCCGCCACGCTCACCATGACCGAGGCCGCCTCCCTCCCCCTGGTCGCCCTGACCGCCTGGCAGGCCCTGGTCGAGCGGGCCAAGGTGCAGCCGGGCCAGAAGGTCCTCATCCACGCGGGCGCCGGCGGCCTGGGATCCATCACCATCCAACTGGCCAAGGCACTGGGCGCGCACGTGGCCGCCACCGCGAGCACCGCCAAGATCGACCTCGTCAAGGACCTCGGCGCGGACGAGGTCATCGACTACCGCACCCAGGACTTCTCCGAACTCCTCACCGGCTACGACCTCGTCCTGGACTCCCTCGGCGGCGAGAACCTCGCCAAGTCCCTGCGCATCCTCAAGCCCGGCGGCCTGGCCATCTCCGTCGCGGGCCCGCCCGACCCGGCAAGCGCCCGCGAACTCGGCTCGAACCTGGTGCTCCGCCTGGGCATCGCCGCGCTCAGCGCCAAGACCCGGCGCCAGGCCAAGCGTCTCGGTGTCACGTACTCCTTCCTGTTCATGAAGGCCAGTGGCGACCAGCTGCGTGAACTCACCCCCCTCATCGACGCCGGGAAGATCCGCTCCGTCGTCGACCGGGTCTTCCCCTTCGACGAGACCCTTCAGGCCATGGAGTACGTCGAAAAGGGCCGCGCAAAAGCCGGCAAGGTCGTCGTCTCCATGACGTGAACCCAGGGCAACGGCCCTGCCGGACGCCGAGACACCCCCCGGCGTCGCGCTGGAGGTCACGCTCGGCAGACGGCAGGAACTCCCGCTCCACGAGGCCCACACTGCGGGCCTCACCCGGCTCCTCTGCCACGCCGCCGGCACCATCGGTGCCCGCAGCACGCCGGGAGGCGGCCGGTGCTTCCACCGCGACGGAACCGGGCTCGCCCGCCCGCTGTGGGAGCCGGCGGCCGGGCACGCCTGAGCCGGGGCCACCGGAGACCTCGCCCATTCAAGCCGGCAGAACGTTGGGCAGTCTGGTGTACATATGCCGCTATGCCAAAAAGCTTGTCCGAGCGCGTTCGCAAGGTCTCCGACGAGGTCACAGATCCGCGCTTCCGGTTCGTCCGTGACCACCACATCCACCAGACCACCCGCCAGCTGATGGACGAAATCTTCGTTACGTTTCATGGCGCAGACCGCAGCTTCGTCCGTGAGTTCCAGACCACCGGCTTCTCTCCTCGAGTGTTGGAGCTAGCTTGATCTTTAACCTGTGCGGCGGGGTCGTGGCCTGGTCGACTTCTTGGTCTGGGACGTGGTGGTGCCCGTCTGGCGGGGTGTGTGGACGTCGTGGCGTGGGGTGGGCCGGGTGTTCTTCCGGCCGGGAGGCCGTCCGGGTCCGGGGCGGGTGGGTTTCGGTGCCTGGGCCGGGCAGGCAGTCTTGGGGCGGATGTGCCGGAAGTCGCGGCGGACACGTGCCGGGGTAAGCCTGTCCGAGGAGACGGGCTTCTCCCATGGGTGGCGCCGGTCGGCTGCCAGTGGCCGGGCCAGTCGCAGTTGGGTGTAGGCGGCGAGGATCAGCCAGGTCCAGCGGTCGGCCGCTTCGGGGGTTCGGATCTTCGAGCAGGTCCAGCCGAGGGTCTGCTTGAACAGGCGGAAGGTGTGCTCGATGTCGAAACGACGCAGGTATGCCTGCCAGAGCCGGTCGGTGTCCGCTGCGTCTGCGTCGGTGCCCGACCACCACAGCCAGACCGGCTTCGGGGTGGCTCCGCTGGGCAGATGGGCGATGTCCAAGCGGATCACCGTTCCCTCGACGATCGGAAGGGTGCCGTCGGCCGCGGCCCAGGAAGAACGGTGGGTGAGCTTGGGGTGCAGCCGGTCCCAGGAGCGGGCGAGGGCGGTGCCGTAGAGGCGTGTGTCGGTGACGGTTTCGGTGTCCGGGGTGCCCCAGGTGTCGGGCTGTCCGAAGACGAACTCGCCGCCGTGCCGGGGCGGCCGGCCCCTGGTGTGAGGCTCCCGCGGCGGGGCGGGCCGACGCAGGACGCGATCCGAGCGCATCCGGGCCAGCACCTGCACCGGCAGATCCTTCAGCAGGAAGGCGAGGCGGGGCGCGTCGTATCCGGCATCCGCGATGACAAGCACGTCTGGGTCCCCGGTCTGCCACTGACCTGCGGCGATCAGCCGCTCGACCAGGTCCCGCAACTGCCGGCCGGTGACGATAGCGGTGTCGTCCCCAGGCGCCAGACGCAACGCGTCCAGCGGTGCGGTCCACGAGCTGCGGCCGGGTTCCAGCGCGCAGACGATCGAGTAGGGCCAGCCGGGAACGGGAATGTGCTGGTCCTTGCCCCGGCCGTAGGTGTGACACAGGATCCGCTGCGGTGAGGTGTGGGCGGCGGGCCGCAGCCAGCAGGTGACGTCGACGGCCAGGACCAGTCGGTCGTCGGCCGCCCGGGGCAGCGGCACCGAGGCCAGGGCTCGTCGCATCCGGTCTGGGTCGACCTGGCCCTGAGCGAGGGCGGCGTAGAGCCCTCCGTGACCACGGCGGTGTTCGCCGACCAGCGACAGCTCGGCCAGTGACCTCACCGGCTCGTCTCCGCACGAAACCGCGTCGGCAAGCTCGAACAGGGCATCCGGACGGGCGGTGAGACAGGAGTAGAACTCGCCCCGGAAGCATGACAGTTCCGTCAACGACTCTCGCCGGGCATCGTGATACAGCAGACTCATCCTCACGGCCTTCGTACTGGACGTGTGTGTTCCTTGGTCGGAGCACATGTTCAGACGAAGGCCGCTTCCGTGTACGGCGGATACCGAACCGAGTGATCAAGTACGACGCACCGTTCGAGGAACGGCTTCTACCGGCGGCGCAGAGACCCGGGGCCGCAACGAGTGGACCAGTCGCCGGCCGGCGACAACCGCACTCCACTGGCCCGCACGACGACAAGCCCGCTGGCTTCGAAAACGACTCGATCACCGACGGCCAGGAAGAGCGGGCTCGCCAGCTCGAAGGCATATCCGTCGTCAGTCTCGAGGTCCTTCACCAGCACCAACCGCGAGGTCGGCGTGGCTCCGTCAGCTACCAGGCGCATACCGAAAATGGTCCCACGCAGCCTGAGGCCACCTCGACCCTCTTCAGCAGCTGCCCAACGGCCCAGACGTTAAAGATCAAGTTAGTAGGGCGCGTGAATCGTAATCGCTCCGTGCCAGTCGATCTCGGTCTGAGTCCCGTCACCCTGCCAGGAGGCCTTCCGGTCGCGACCTGCGACGATGACGTCATGCTGCAGGTCTGTCTCAACGGTGCTCGAAGCCGCGCCGAGTGTTCCCATCTCCCGATGACCCCCGACGAACTGGCGGTGGCGGCCCGCGAGGCTGTCGCCGCCGGCGCCGAGGACATCCATCTGCACCCCAAGGACCGCGACGGCCGGGACACGCTGGAAGCCGCCGCCGTCGCCGCCGCAGTCAACGCGGTACGGGCCGCAGTCCCGGGCGTCCCTGTTGGGGTCACCACCGGCGCGTGGGCCACAGCGGACCCTAAGGCCCGCGCCGCGCAGGTCCGGGCATGGACCGTGCTACCTGACCACGCCTCTGTCAACTGGCATGAGGACGGCGCCACCGATGTGGCCGCGGCCCTGCTGGACCGGCGGGTCGGTATCGAAGCCGGTATCTACTCGGGTACTCCTGCGGCACAGCGGTTCCTGGACTGGCCCGAATCCCGCCGAGTCCTGCGCATCCTGGCCGAGATCACCGAAACGGCCCCGCAGGATGCGGTCCATGCCGCCACCGACCTGCTGGGCGAACTGGAATCAGTCGCCACGCCGATCCTCCTGCACGGCGAAGACACCGCTGCCTGGCCCGTCCTCCGCCTCGCGGCCTCCCGCGGCCTGGACACCCGAATCGGCCTGGAAGACGTGCTCCACCTTCCCGACGGCATACCTGCCCCGGACAACGTCGCCCTCGTCTGCGCCGCCCGCGAGACCATCACGCCCCGGTGGGGTGGTCCTGCAGGTCCACGCCACGGGCGGTGATGTGTTCGCCGAGCTGGCCCGCAGAGACGTCGGAGCCCTTGAGCGCCAGCTCGTCGAAGAGCTCCTCGTGTATCAGCCCGTGCGCCCACCGGCGTGATGCCGGAGGCCGCCGACAGCTGCTGGGGCCCGTCCAGCACAGCACCGCGCGGGCCGTCTCCAGTTCGGCAGCGGTGACGTCCAGGAGGCCCGGGCCCGGTTCGGCAATGTGCTGCTCGTGGATCTGCGTGCCCCTTTCGACTGCAGTTCCGGGCAGGGTGGTTTCACCCGACGGCGACCTGCATCCGTACGAGTGACAGAGGCCGAGCGTGAGTCGAGGCCATGTCAGCGGCCGTCAGGCCGCCTCCGATGAGCCTGAGTCGCCCACGCCAGCCTAGAGCCGCCGGCCTTGGAGCGGTCTACGAGCCGGAACGAGGCGTGCCCATCAGCCGACCTCGCCATAGGCGCTCAAGATGGTCGTGCCGATGACGCTATGACGTCGGGATGTACACCACCCGAACGCGGTTGTCCCGGTACTCCCACTCCAGCTTGCCCTCGCCGCTGACCTCGATCCGGTGGCCGAGGCAGAGCCGGACGATCGCAGCGTCCAGGACTCGCGCTCGGCGTCGTGGTGATGGGCACGGCAGGACGTCGATTCGGCGACGGCCGGAAAGACGCGGTTGGTGCCACCGGTCCATGACTTCGCATCGTCCGGCGTGTTCGCCACAGGCTGGCCGGTGCCTCCGCGCACAGTGAAGTCGTGGGCCGCCGTCTTGGTGGCTTTTGCTTCACGACGAAGGGAGATGCCAGTGACTGTGGTCGGTGACAGCGCGACGGGGGAGGAGCTCGCCGAGAGTTTGCTGGAGGGGGTGGTGAATGAGCCGATGCGGGCCGCGACGAAATTGCTGGGGGCTCACAGTGACGGTTACTGGCTGCGACGTCTCACCCACGACCAGGAACTGGCGGCTGCGGTCGACCAGCCGCTGATCGGCCTTTCCGCCCGGTATCCGGCGGTCCACTGGGACGGCGTCGGCCACCTCCTGAAGACCTCAACGTGGTCCCAGGGAGCCTCCAGAAGCCAGGCGGCCGTCCTGCAGTTCGCCGCATCCCTCGTGAGCCGGTGCCCCGTACAGCTCGGCACGGTGACCCACGCGCTCGACGACGCCGAATTCCAGTTGCTCCTGACGGCCATGGAAGAGGCTTCGTACGGCGACCCCCGCTGAGCTGCACGGGGGCTCGTGGCGGCACCGCAGCACCTGGCAATCGGATGATGCAGGTTCTCTGGGCGCCGTGTGTGCTGTGAAGATCAGACGGCGGGGGCGTATGAAGGCCCGGTGAGCCGGCCCGGGTGGGCGAAGAATCGGGTCGGCCACCTTGAGCAGATCGGTCCGCAAAGAGGGGATGTCTCCCCGGCTTGCTCGCTGCGTTTCGGAGAGGTTGCGCTTGCTCACTGGCGCTTGCTCACTGGCGTTCCTGCCCCGGTGAGGCGGCCACATCCTCCCGCTGCGAGGGGTCTGACCTCGGCTTCCGGCCTCCGCACTCCGGCTTGCGCTGCAGATCATCGGGCAGGGGACTACAGCACCCCGCCATCGGTTCCGAGGTGCGACACGTGCGGATGGCTCTGTACGCGAGAACGGCCCGCGAATAGAGCCAGTCATCCGACGCTGACGGCAGGTCTCAAGCAGAAAGGCTTGGATTCCCCCGCTGCGGGCCGGTTAAATCCGAGCCTTTGCAGTTCTGGGGGCCTGTCGAAGAAGACCGGGTCGACGGTGTCCGGCGTAGTCCGGCTATCCCCGCTGCCTGGCACGACCGCGTCCTTGCAAGCTCGGGGAGGCGCATCCCCTCATTCCTGCAGTAGCCGCCATGCGGTGAGGGCGAGTCTGACCCGTGTCAGCCCAGTGGATGTGGTGAGTTCGACGTCCAGGGTCTTGGCGATGCGTTCGAGTCGGCGGGCGACGCTGCTGTGGTGCAGGTGGAGGAGCTCGGCGGCCCGGCGTATGGAGCCGGTGGCGCAGTATGCGTCCAGGGTTTCCATGTGTTCCGGGCTGTCGGCGATGCGGGCGATGGCGGCCACGTCGGTGTTGTCGCGTGAGACGTCCGGAGATATCTCGGCCAGGAGAGCCAGCGCGCCCAGGTCGGCGTAGTGGACGACAGGCGCGCGAGGGGTCGTGAAGCGGAGAGCGGTGCGGGCTTCCCGCCAGGATCGGCCGGGACTTCCGGCGGCGCCGATGCCCGCGCGTACGCCTGCCGGAAACCGGGCGGGGTCGATCGCGGTGGCCAGGATGACGCCCACGTCGGCGAGAGGTGCTGCCTTAACCGGGCGGGCCGGGCAGATCAGGCCGCCGATCTGGTCGAGCGGGAGATGTGAGCGCACGGCGGCCACGTGGACCGGCAGCTCGGCGGCGAAACCGAGGAGCCGCAACGCGCGCGCCCTGGTCACCTCGTCGCCGTCGGGGCCGACGGCGAGCTCGACGAGGGCGGGGTCGGCCATGGTCGTGCGAGCCGGGCCGTACCGCTCGACGGCTGCTGCGGTGGCGATGGCGAGCCGGTCGAGGAGTACCTCGTCGAGAGGATTGGGAGGCCCGGGGCGCTCCAGCCACACCGTGCCGATCTCCTCCTCGTCGAGAATGATCGGCACGGTGGTGGACGCGGGCGACGGCGGGGCGGAGGCGTGCCTGCCGTCGGCCGTGAAGCGGGTCGCCCGGCCCGTGTCGTGGAGCCGGATACCGGTCACGCACTCGGCCAGGCCCGCCGACGCCCGAGCGAGCGCCGAGAGATCTACCCGTCGGCGCATCAGCGTGTCGTAGAAGGCGATGATGCGGATTGCTCCGTCGACGTACGGATCGAGTCCCGACAGCCGTACGGCCAGTGCTTCCATGGCAGAAGGGTAGAAGAACGAGGACGCGCCGATGGGTGCGTGATCGGTGCGGGATGCGCGACGGATGTCGGACGACCCCTCGGGGCTCGGCCGCAAGGATGGTCGCCATGGATCCCGAACTCGAAGCGTTCATCCCCTTCCTGCCGTACATGGACATGAACGACCCGGTCGCCGCGCGCAAGGACTTCGCCGAACGGGCGGCGGCGACGCCGGCACCAGACACCTCCCGCATGGACATCGAGGACCGTACGGTGTCCGCCGATGCCGGTGCGGATGTGGCGGTGCGGGTCTACCGCCCGCACTGGGCCCAAGGCGCCGTCGTCTGGCTGCACGGCGGCGGCGGAGTCTTCGGTGACCTGGACACCGAGCATCCGTGGGCCGCCCGGATCGCGGACCTCTCCGGGGCGGTGGTGATCTCGGTGGGCTATCGCCTGGCGCCCGAGCACCCGTTCCCGGCCGCCCTCGACGACGCCTACGCCGCACTGGCCTGGACGGATGAGCGCGCGGACGAACTCGGCATCGACCCGGCGCGGATCGCGGTCGGGGGGCACAGTGCAGGTGCGAACCTCGCGGCTGCGGTGTGCTTGCGGGCGCGAGACGAGCAAGGGCCGGCGATCTGCTTCCAGCTGCTCAACCAGCCGGGACTGGACGATCGGCAGGAGTCCTGGTCAGCGCGGAATTTCACCAGCACCCCCTGGTTCGATCGCGACAAGCTTGCCGCGGCGTGGCGGCACTACCTGGGGTCCCGGCCCGCCACCCCGTACGCCGCCCCGGCGCGGGCGGCCGATCTGTCCGGCCTGCCGCCGGCCTACATCGCCACAGCGGAGTTCTGTCCGAACCGGGACGAGGGCATCGCCTACGCGCTGCGCCTGATGCAGGCGGGCGTGTCGGTCGAACTCCATCAGTGGCCCGGCACATTCCACGGATCCCAGGCGATCCTCTCCGCCGATGTCTCGCAGCGGCAGAACGTCGAACTCGGCGCCGCTCTGCGCCGCGCGCTGGCCGAATGAGTCGTGGATGGCGACCCGCTCGGAGAGAGTCCCCGATGCACTCACCGATCATGAAAGGACGGACGTCTTGAAGATCCGACTGGCGGTATGCGGAAGTGTGGCCGCGCTGAGTGTCTGTGCGGGCACGGTGGGGGCGGTTCCCGCGCCCGATGAGACGAGGCCCGTGCCGGCCGCCGACGCGAGCCCGTCGGTCGGCTTCGATCCCGCGGAGCTCAAGACCGCCCTGGACGATGTCCACGGTGCGGGGATCCCCGGGGTGTACGCCGAGGTGCGCGACGCCAGCCGAATATGGCGTGGGGCTTCCGGGGTCGCCGATGTCAGGACCGGGCGTCCCGTCAAGCCCGACATGCGGCAGCGCGTCGGCAGCATCACCAAGACCTTCACCGCCGCCGCGATCATGCAGCAGGTCGAGCAGGGCCGGATTGGACTCGATGCGCCGATCGGCGACTATCTGCCGCAGCTGGTACCGGGAGAACGTGGCAGGAGGATCACGGTCCGCATGCTGCTCAACAACACCAGCGGTTTCCCCGACTACATCCGCTATGCCTTTCCTTCTCTGCAGGACATGTCGTCCGAGAGCCTGGACGAGAACCGGTTCAGGCAGTTCCGCCCAGGCGAGCTGATCGAGATGGGCGTCAACGCGCCTCCCGCCGCCGAGCCCGGAGCCACCCCGGGGGTGTACTCCAACACCAACTACCTGCTCCTCGGCCAGCTGCTGGAGAAGGTGACCGGTATCCCGGCCGAGGAGTACATCACCCGCAACGTCATCGAACGCGCGGGCCTCCGGCACACGGGCTTTCCGGCCGGGCCCCGGATCGCGGGGCCGCACTCGCGGATGTACGAGGCCTTGTGGGGCCTGCTCGACCCCCCGCGGGACTACAGCGTCTACAACATGTCCTGGACGGGGACGGGGGCCGCTCTGGTTTCGACTATGGAGGATCTCAACCGTTTCTACCGCAAGTTGCTCGACGGCAAGATCGTCAACCGATCGTCGCTGGCGGAGATGCAGCGCACCGTCCCGGTCATCGCACTGGACGGAACGACGATCCAGTACGGCCTCGGTCTGCACAAGGTCGAAAACGGGGGCTGCGGCACCTTCTGGGGCCACGACGGCACGGTCTGGGGGGCCGGAACGGTGTCCCTGACCTCGGCCGACGGCACACGCCAGATGTCCGTCGCGGTCAACCTTCAGAGGTGGAACGAGATGGACTCCTCGGGTATGGCGCAGCACCACCCCATCGACGACGCGCTGAAGACGCTGTACCAGCAAGCGATGTGCGGCAGCGGCGCCCAGACCGAGAACACCCCGTACGGCCCGGCGATCACGTCTCGTTGACGGTCTGGTAGCTGGTCAGGGGCCTGGCGCGCCCAGTTAACGATGATGCGGCAGAACATGCGGTGTTCGGTCCTGTTCCACTTCGATGTTCCGGGTGGGAAGTGGCAGACGGTGATCTCGAGGCCGTTTTCAGGGCGAAGGCGGCAAGGTGCTTCTTCCATGTCCAGCGGCGGAGGTCGTTGGAACTTCCGCAGTCGGCGGTGATCAGCAGCCTGGGGGCATCGGGGTGATCGGTGCGTCCGCGCTGCTGCCACCATCGGTGGATGGATTGCACCGCAAATTCGCCCGTGTCGTGGTCGGTCCCGACGTTGACCCAGCCGGTGTTGCGGGTGTTGTCCCGTAGGGGATGACCATGGGGTGGTGGTGATGAAGGTGTGCAGGCGAAGTTCCTCCCGGCTGGTGGTGGACATGGCCTGGCAGGAAGGCCGAGCGGGTGCCAGCCGATGGCCGAGGTGCTACTCGCGAGGGTGACAGCATGAACCTTGGCGTCGGCAGTCCGACAGGCACCCCGAAGCTGGTCCCCAGTGCAGCATTCGCACGGCACGTTATGCGTCGTAGCGATCCCCTATCACCTCCGTCCACCATTCGGGCCGGACCGTCTGCCCTCCGGGGCACCGACGCCTGGTGACGCGCTCGGCGGTGGGGAAGTCGGACTGGGCGGAGCGCACCTGCAGCCGTCCAGGAGCAGCGGCGTGCGGCAGAGGTGACAGGGCTCTCTGTCTCGACGAGATCCTCCTGCCCAGAGAAGGCTCCAGCCACGAGATCGCCTGCTGGGCGGCGCCTTCATAGTTCCGAGACGACCAGGACCATCACGTGGGCGACTTCGACTGCGATCGGGCGTACGAGGCGGTCGAGGAAGGCCCGGGTGCACTCGCGGGCGTCGGCCGTGGAGCGGGCGGTCGCGACGTTGACGCTCATCGTGTCCATCAGGGGCACCGTGGTCTCTGGATCGCCATCGCCTGGGGCGGCCCGTCCGGTACTTGTGCACCGGGTGTAGGGGGTAACCCGGCGATGACTGCCCCTGCGTCTTGTGGTGCGCTGTTCGAGGTCGATTAGCTCACCGCTGGACGGGCGAAAATCTGTGTCGGCCGGAGTAGATATTAGGCATCGGTGTGGCTATTGTTTCTCCCGTAGCCAAGAAGGACCGCAGGGCCCGGCAGAGACGAACTGCCGGGCAGCAGTACACGCGATTGCAGTTCGCAGGACGGTGCGGCGGTGGAGTTTCGAAGCCAGGGTGGTTGCAGGACGGCGACGGGGCTGACGGCCGGACCGGGTGGCCCGCAGTGATCAGGGGCCGCCGCAAGCGGGACTGCGGGCATGGCAGTTGTGCGGTACCCGTGAGTGCAGTACGCAGTACCCAGCAGTGAAGTCAGTGAGCGGTACCCCCGGTGAAGGTGTCGGCTGCGGACGCGCGCACCGGGAAGTTCGGCAGTGGGGTTCCAAGCCAGAGCAGGCGCAGGACGGGCAACGGGGCTGGCTGCCGAAGAGCGACGCTGTCACAGTTCGTTCAGCAGGTCGCATCACCAGCAGTACCCGCAAGAGAGCAGTACCAGTAGTACGCAGTACCCCGTAGTAAGTAGTTGATCACTGAGGGAAGAACGGAGGAACGAAGCACCATCAGGATCGCCTGGACAGAGTCTTGAGTCCGGGTACCGCAGGACATCGTTAGTGAGGTGGTCTCCGGTCAAGCAACCGCGATCCCCGCAATCCCGGCAGCAGTCAGGTCGGGTCTGCGGACACAGAAGGCCGGCGCGGTATCAGGGCCGGCAGGTGGTGTAGCAGTTCCTTCGGGGCCCCGGTGCCGTACGGCACCAGGGCCCCTCCACGCGTTTCAGAGAGAGGTGCAGATGACAGCAGACGACACACGCGGGCATCTCGACGACGACTATCCCGCCTACACGATGGGCCGGCCGCCGAGATGCTCGGCACCCCCCCGCCTTCCTGCGCGCCATCGGCGAAGCCCGCCTGATCACCCCGCTGCGCTCCGTCGGCGGCCACCGCCGCTACTCCCGCTACCAGCTGCGCATCGCCGCACGGGCCCGCGAACTCGTCGACCAGGGCACCCCCATCGAGGCCGCCTGCCGCATCTTCGTCCTCGAAGACCCACTCGAGGAAGCCCAGCGCATCAACGCCGCATACCGCCGCGCCGCCGAAACGGCCCACCCGTCGGCCGCAGCCTGAGACGACACCCGTCCGCCGTCCGCCGTCCGCCGGGCACCGCGCACTTACCCGCGGAGACGTTTCCTCTGGTGACGGGGTGTGACGCCGACAGCATGGCCGCCGTTCTTGGGACCCCGGACGCCGGGCACGAGACCCCGGACGCCGTGGAGGAGCGCAGCGAGGACGACCGCAGGAAGGACCCGAGCGAGGACCGTCCGGCACCGGCCGAGGAGGCCGCCCCGGCCGACGACAGCGAGGAGCGCAAGGAGCCGTCGACCACTTTCGACGCCCGGCACCATGACGTCGTCCAGGCCGCGCGGGCAGGACGGCTCAGTGGGGCCGCGCAGCTCGCCGCGATCGGTGAACGCGAGGACATCACCGCGTACGGCTTCAACAGTGACCAGGCGGCACTGTGGCTGATCACCCGCGCCCACGTGGCGGAGTTGTCCGGAAGCCCGGCCAAGCCGCGCAGCTCCGCGCTACCGTCGCCCGCATGGGCAAAGATCCAGAGTGGTGGACCGACCACACCGCAGCACCGGCCTGGCACAGCGTCCCCGAGCCGCTCACCCCCGAGCCCCCGCACGGCACGACGCAGCCACCCGCAAAGCGCCGGCGCACCTGGCCGTACGCCGCAGCGGTCGCAGCCCTGGCCATCACCGCCGCAGGCATCTGGGAGCAGCGGGAGGCCGGGCAGCAGCGCGAGGAGCGTGCGCGCACCGCCGCCGCCTACAAGGGAAGGTCGGGAGCCGAGCTGAGTGTGGACGGCGTCAGTGCCGAGCTGGTCGCCCGGTGGAACGGTGACCGCGACCGCGTCGTCATCGAGCTGCGCACCTACGCCGACAGGAAGGCCAGGTATCTGCGGCTCGACGCGGCGGGGGAGAGCGCCCGCGCCACGAAGGGGACAGATCCCTGGATCGCCAAGACCCCTGAGGTCGCGGTGCCGGTCAAGGACCCGATGGCCGACGTCACGGTCCGGATAGCGGTCGGCGGAGCGACATGGAAGGAAGGGGACCAGGCCCCCGTCCGAACCGTGCGCCTGTCCCCGACCGGGGCGGCGTACGACGCCGAGACCGGAGAGCAACTCCCCTCCGATCTCTGAATCTTCAGCTACGAACTGGCCCCGGGCCGCCCCCTCAGGAGGCGACGCCGAGATCAGTCCGCGTTTACCGCAGACCCCGTTCCGCCCGGCAGGGGTGCCGTGCTCGTGCAGGCAAAAACCGGGTGTCAGAACATTCTGACACTCCAGATTCGGTGTCCGGCCGCGCGCGGCCGGAAGCTACGCTGCGGCCATCACCACGGGAAAGTGGAGAGGACGGGCATGGCAGGCAAGCGCGTAGCGTCATACAGCGAGAAGGGCGGGGTGGGGAAAAGCGCGCTGGCCGCAGGGCTGGCAGCGACCGCCCGCCGCCGCGCCCACGCGGGCAAGATCGGGACCGTGTACGCGGCGGACCTGGACCCCCGAGGCACCCTCACCTCTGAACTCGGTCTCGACCCCGAGGCGCTGCCGTGCAGCCTCAACGACCTCCTGGCCGCCGATCCCAAGGGCGAAAAGGGTCTGGCGGCCGATGTCCTGCTGGAGGCCTCCGAGGCATGGTCGGGCATTCATGTGCTGGCCGCCGAGCGAGCGCTGGCCCACCGCGAGACGGACCAGTCTACCGGCATAGAGTTCCGCCTGCGGAACGGCCTTGACGGAGTGGTGACGGACGACGACCTGGCGGTGATAGACCTCCCGCCCCGTGCCGGCGGCAAACTGGTCGTCGCCGGACTGACGGCCGCTACGCACGTCGTCATTCCCGCCACGCTCGACGAGAACGGCCGGATCGGCGCCCGGGAGGCACTCGACACAATCCGGCACGGCAGTACTGCGGAGCGCTCGGGAAGCGGGCGAACTGCCAGGTCGCGGTCAGTGTCCATGCCACCACCGACACCGCTTCGTGCCCGCTGGACTGGGAGTTGTACCTGCCTGGGGAGTGGACGGATGAACCGGGCCGCTGCCGCCGGGCCGGCATCCCGGACGGCACCGTCCATCAGGAGAAGTGGCGGCTCGCACTCGGTCTGCTGGACAACGTGTCCGGGTGGGGACTGACTCCGCCGGTGGTGGTCGCCGACGCGGGTTACGGCGTCAGCGCCCCCTTCCGCCATGGCCTGGAGGAACGGGGCGTGTCCTATGTGCTGGCGCTGACCGGGAAAGAAGTGGCGCACGCCCTGGATGTCGAGCCCCATCAGCCGGGTTACGGAGGGCTTGGACCGCCGACGCTTCCCCGTTACCGGACGGCACCGCAAGCGCTTTCCGTCCACGCGGCCGAGGCCGCTGCCGCGGGCCGCTTTGCCGAGGTGGCTTGGCGGCAGGGCAGCAAAGGCACGATGACCTCACGGTTCGCGGTCCTGGCTCTGCGCGCGGCGGGCAAGCAGTCCCTGGCCGCCGCCCAGGCGGCAGGCGGCGGACGCAACCGGTGGGACGGTGTCCTGCCCGTTTCCACCGTGCTGGTCGAGTGGCCCGCTGACCAGGAGATTCCGACCGGCTTCTGGATATCGAACCTGCCGCCGGAAACTCCCCGTGCCGAGCTGGTGCGGTGGGCGAAGATGCGCTGGCGCATCGAACACGACTACCGCGAGCTCAAGCACGGTCTGGGCCTGGACCACTTCGAAGGCGGCACCTGGCGCGGCTGGCATCACCACGTCACCCTCGTCACCGCCGCCCAGGCCTTCCTCACCCTGCGGCGGCTCGACCCACAAGCCCACACGCCGACCTGACCCTCTACCAGGTCCTCGACACCCTCCAGGACCTACTGCAGTGCTGGACCGGCACCTGCACCACCTGCGGCCGACCCCTACCCCGCAACAGAACCAGACGAAGAACCTAACGAAGCACTACTAGCAGCGTGTCGCTGAAGGAGGGCGTCGCGTCGGGTGCCGGTCGCAGCGCGGTCGAGCGGGCCAACCGCCAGGACTGGCGGCCGTTCCAGTGGCTCAGGGGTGCATAGCGCAGGACGGGGTCGCTGGTGCGTTCGGGTTCGGCCGGGGCGAGGCGCCAGCGCTGGCTCTCCGCGCTGTCCTTCACCGCTCTGCTTCACCGTGCCAGGCTCCGCCGCATCCGGTTCCACGACCTCCGCCACTCGGCGGCGACGCTCCTCCTGGAGCAGGGGGTGGAACTCGTTGTCATCAAGGAACTCCTCGGCCACGCCCACATCGGCGTCACTGCCACCGTCTACGCCCACGTCCGGCTCCGCCTCCAGCGCGACGCTATCGATCTTCTTGGTAACTCCCTCCGTACCTCCGCCGCCATCACCGGCCAGCCCGACGATGGCGACACCCCACCGCTTTGCGCAGCCACCGTCCGCTGACGTTGCCGTCAACTACTGCCGTCAAACGCCAAGAAGCCCCACCGGAGTGTTATCCGGTGGGGCTTCTTGGCATTCTGACGCAGGGCTGATTTCCTGATTTAATTCGCCATCCGGCACATGCAGTTCAACTCGCCCAGGTAATAGAACGCATGTAAAGCGCCAGACTAAGGTCGCACCTCGATGGAGATCATTCCGATATCTGGGAGGGCGCTTGGCGGCTCATCCCCATACCATGCGTATTCGATCGCCGAGAGGCATCCATTGGTAGCCCAGAGAAGAATCTCCCCGAACAGTGAACCTGTTTTGTCCACAACTGTTGCATCCACCGGAATCACGCCGGTGACTCCCGGTGACCGAGGAGCTTCTTCCGACACCAGCAGGTCGACGCTCGCTGAATCTACTCCCCATTTTGCAACCACCTGTACGAAGTCAACTTGGGCTCGCAGTTCAGCTGCGCCGGGGAATTCATTGGCGAGGATCAGCTCAACTACAGCCCTCTCAACTGGGCTCATGGGGCGAGGAGTGATTGCAACGGGCACGGCGGGATGCCTCCGGGTAGTCGCCCCCTCGGGGGCGAGCGCTGCGAGTTCTTGGAATTTAGAGGCTGCCCAAAGAGCGCCTCGCACAGATTTTCCTAGCCGGGGAATTTTCCAGGAATGAATGCCGTGCCGAGCCGGGGGACTCCATTCACTACGGCTCCTCGGATCGTCACCGTCTCTCCTGAAATTTCTCGGTTCACCTCGTACCTTCCTGCAGCTGGCAAATCCGTAGCGCCATGAAGACTATCCATGATCGAACGAAGGGCTCCCTCTCGCCCCCCGGTCTTGGCCACCAGATCCCCAAACCCATGCTTGGCCGGGTCAATCACGTGTTCAAGATTCGCTGGCGTATTCCATGACGACCACGCCTGATCCAGGGTCTCCGCCGTCACACCGCAGCCAGGTTCCGTGTTATGTACCAGGACCGGGGTAGCCCCCGCCAGCACATAGTACGTGTGGATGCGGTTGACGGTCAGGTCAAAGGTCCGCTGTTGCTTCGTGTAGTGCCGGACCGCAGTCACCTCGACGGTCATGCCGTCCGACGCGTGGAGCGTCGTCCCCGACGTGATGTCGCCCGCGTTGATCCACTTCTTCAGGCTGACTGCCCAGAAGGGGTGGGTGTCCGTGGCGGTGATCTTCGCTTTACGAGTTGGTGCGTGATAGTGGTTGAGGCAGCGTGCCTGGCTGGTGGCATGATCCGGCTGTGGTGATCATGGTCAATCGGGCGGTGCTGGCACAT
>NZ_JBEYCR010000017.1:0-96694 GCF_040632845.1 Streptomyces sp. NPDC016459 | reverse complement strand
CAGCGGCTCGATCCGGTCCCACATCGCATCGGTGATTACTAAGCGGACAGCCACATCCGATCAACTGACCAACTGATCAAAGGGACACGCTCTAGTCGAGCACTTCTTGAAGTTCCTCTACCTGCGTTTCGATGCCACGCCCAACCTCTACGGCGACAGCACCGCCTACCTCGGACCGCCCCCATCAGGCCACCCCACGCGATTCTGGCCCGAGAAAGCACTGCAAGACGACTACCACCGCGACCTCGTCGCCGCCTTCCCCCACGGCACCATCCATCGCGAACAGCCCGACCGCGGCGGCGGACGCAGCGACCTGGAGTACGAACCTCGGCCCGGCATGCGCTTCCCCATCGAAGTCAAACGCCGCACCACCCCCTTCACACACAGCGACGTGCAGACCGCCTATCTCGCTCAAACCGCCACCTACACCGCAACCAGCGTGCCCTTCGCCCTGCTGCTCGTCGGCGACCACAGCAGACACAGCGGCGGCTCCTCCCACGTCAAAGACCGCGTATGGACGACCCTGCATGCCCGCAGCCCCACCGAGCTCCCACGCCTCATCATCATCGGAGTGCTGCCCATCGGCCGCGCCACGCCCTCCCACACCAGGTAATCCCTGCCGGGGGGAGACGTCATAGGCCCTGACAGAATCTGTCGACCGTCACCTGTCATCCGGGCTCCGACCAGCGTAGACGCTCACCGGCGGCGCGAGCGGTGGTGATCCGCCCCTGTGAGGTTGAGGACACCGATCAGTTGACCGCTGGTAGTTCATCGGCGTGCTCGACGTCTTCACCGAGACCGGCGCATCACGTGCGCCGAGGCGAGAAGGCACACCGACAGCGAGATCACCCCCGAGCTGGGCAGCACCGAAAAGGCCTTCTCGCCACCTGGACGCGGCGGACCGTCAACCGGAGGCCCAGGCCTCACGCGGGGAATGCCCAGGCACCGGCGCCAGCCGAGGAAGGGCGGCGGGCTCATACGCCGCCCCGCTGGACCCCCAACGAGCCCCGCAGCCTGTACGGCAGCTCCCGGACGTCCGGGCAGGTGCAACGTTGGAGGGTCATCTTTGCAGGTCAGAGGTTGTCCGCTTTTCCGTCTCGTGTTCTGCGGACCGAGGAACGCTGGATTGCCGGGATCGTTGCCCCGAGAGTGGAGCGGTGCGACCTACTAACTACCGCGTACTGGTGGCTGTCCTTGTCGGGCTGCTCGCAGCTGCCGCAGCCGTGATCCTTGCCCAGGCCGACTCCGAACCGGCCACGAAGGCCATACGGGACGCCGCCGTGGCGTTCGGCGGGACGACAACCCTCGGTCTGTTGCTGATCGGTGCGCTCCGCAGCACCCATGGAGAGGGAGCCGAGTGAACCGTTACTGGGCGGAGGGTCTGATCGTCGAGCCTTCCAGTCTTCATGACGGAGACGAGGCCTGGTTCAAGGACCGTCCGGCCCAGGTGGCCGGCCATCTCTTCCCACCCCGCTTCCGTATCTGGCTGAGCTGCAACGCCACCGGCGTGGACATGTGCATCGCGCTCGAGGTCGACCGTGGAGGGTTCGTCGAGCAGGTGAACGCCACCACCATCGGCGGCGTGCCTTCGGACCAGGAGAAGGACCGGATCCGCGCTGCCGCCCGGAAGCTCGCTCTGCCACTGGCCCTGTCCGTGATTCCCTACGGCCCCTTCAAAGCCACCGAAGAGGGCTGGGAATGGCTCGCTGACGGATGGGGACCACGTATCAGGCGACTCTGCGATGTCATGCCTGATCCGCAGATCGCCCTCGTGAAAGAGCTCCGGCGCCGTACGGGGCCACGATGGTGGGGCACCTACCTGCCGCGTATCGAGAAGACCGCGCAGATCATCTGGGACGCACCAGCCGATCTCTCCACGCGTCAGGTGATCGACACCCTCGTCTGCCCCGGCATGCATGTGGGACGGACCACGGCGTACGAGGACCTGGCCGCTGCACGTGAACTGGGCCTGCTACCCGAGCGCCGCGTGCCATAACAGGCAGCTCTGCCGTGCGCCGCGCGTAAGAGCGCTATGGCAGGCCAGAGTTTGTTCTTCGTGGTCCGTGTGCGGTGAGATGCAGGCGGTGCAGGTCTTCGTGGAGCCAGGTGTAGGCATAGCCGATCGCGGGAGCGTCGTCGAAGACTTCGGGTTCGCTGACGACCGGTGTGCTCGGGCGTGCCCACGGGGACCTCGTCGGCTCGTTTCCGGGTGGGAGAGGCGGGACCGGAACGTAGAGGTCATCCTCTGACGGCACGAGACGGACGCTGGCCGAGCTGCCTGTCGAGGGGCGGAGGGAGAGCCGCATGAGGGGCGGTTCATAGGAGTCATTGTCCTGGGGCGGGGCTACGTACAGGTCGGCGACCAATGCGGCGGGGCAGGCGCTTGCCAGGCCGAGAACCTGCCTGAGATGAGGGAACCAGGTGTCGACAAGCGCGGTGTAGATCTCCACGGCGGCGGTGAGGACCCGTTCGGTGCGCAGCCTGAGCTGTGAGGGACTGTAGATGTCCCCGTGCATGGGGGAGGTATGTTCCTGGTCGGGCACAGCGTAGGGGTGGTGGATCATGCCACTGGAGTCAGCCCATCGACCACTGCCGAGTTGCTCGTCTATCCGAAGCAGCTCCGCCTGCCGACCGCTGAACCGGTGACCGTAGCTCGATCGGACAGGCAGGCTTTCCTTGGAGTAGAGCTTCTGGCGCAAGATCTTGTGCGCTTCGTCTGCCCGCAGCGGTGTGAAGTTTTGAGGAGCGCGCCCCAGTAGGTCTGCGCTCGCCAGCCATAGCCGCTCTTTGGTGTAGGCGTCGCAGTCGGTCAGGTCGAAGTCTCTGTGCTCACAAAGCGCGTGCAGGTGTGAGGTGAAGATACCCAGGGTCGTGTGCCAGGGCCAGGCGGCGTAGTCCGCGGCGACCGGCCCGGCTGATACCGCCAGGGGACGTACTCCGCGTGGCTCCGCCCAGCGATGGAGAACGGGGACAGCGAGCCCCGGAGTGTGGCCGGCTTCGCGGCGCAGGATGTGCAGCCCCAGTCTGTTGCCCTCCAGGCGGGCATCGACGGTGACGGGACCAGACCATCTTGTGTAGAGGGAGATCAGGTCACTTGCCGGGCTGAGACCTTGCTGCCAGGCCTCGAGTGTCGTCTGCAGGCGCTGGCTGACCAGACTGGCAGGCATATCCGGCCACGGACCTTCCCCCTCAGGCACAGTGCGAGGGATGGCCTCGTGGACGGCCCAAGCCGCGATGCCCGGCTGGGTGCGCAGCAGAGGTTCAAGCACCGTTCGTGCTCCCTCCCAGCCTGCCGAGGCGACCGCCATGGCCAGCCCGTAGCGCCAGCGGTCCAGCAGCTCCACGTTCTGCGTCACCTCGGCCGGTACTTCGCCGGTCAGCAGAGCCTGGCCAGCGAAGTACTGCTCAAGCACGGGTAGAGCGAACGCCAGATGCCGCTCGCCGACACGTACCACCAGCCGGGTATCCAGCAGCGCGTGCACGTCGCCAGGACTGCCCACGTCAGCGGCTGCTGCCAGACCACCAGTGCTCACACATTCCGTGGCCAGCCGCTGCAGCAACCGCTCAGCGCGTTCCTCTTTGACCTCCTCCGCATCGCGCAGTGCCGGGGTCACCAGCGCCTGCAGGTAGGACACCGGGCTGTGCGGCAGAGGACTTTGATCGCGCTGTAGCCCGGCTGCGATAATGGCGAACAGCGGCCGGCGCAGCACATGGCGCACCATGCCCGGCTGACCGCCCACAGCAGATCCTTTCCCGCCGAGCCGGTCGATCAACGCCGCTGCCTCATCCTCCTCCAGCTCCGGCATGGTTCGGCGAACCGACTCGTCCATCCCCAGACCGGCACGGGCCGTGAACAGGATGCGCCAGCACTGCCCTGCCGGAGTCGCGACCCAGCTGAGACCTTGATCCAGCAATTCCTTGCCACGGATCGGGCCGGGCTCATCCAGTCCGTCCACCACCAGAGCGACACCACGGGTTGCCGGATCACCGAAGGGACGTGCCGACCGGATCGCCGCGTCGACCACATCACCCTGAATGTGCTTGGCATGGAGGTAAACAGGAATAGGGGCCCGCCCATCGCCGCGGACCGCAGCGATGTCCTGCTGGTGCTGCCGCTCCGCCGCCAGCGACTTACCCACCCCGAAGCCACCCTCCAGGACCACTACACGCTCTTCGGACGAGGGCGCCATCGCAGAAGGAAGAGATCTCACATATGGGGTATCGGCGAACGTGCAGGCCATATCTAGAGGAACGCCGGCCGCATGCCAGCGCTGCACCATACGGGCCCGACCTGCGGCAGCCAGGTCATCTAGTGTTCTTGGCCCCCCGTACGCCGGATCCATGAACAGGTTGTTGCCGTGCCCATTCACGACAACGTAGGCATCTCCGCCCACTGCGACAGCTCCGTCACCCGACGCCGACACCGCACGTGGTTCAGCCGAACCTTGCCGGGAGGCACGGGGCTGCCTGTTCTCCCGTCCGTTGCCGAAGAGGCTCAGCCAGGACTTCACGCGCTGACACCGCCCCCCACGCTCACCCGGCCGGCCTCTCATCTGTTGTTGTCGCCTGTCACGGCTTCGCCGATCGAATCGCCCGCCGCGACCGCCTTCGATCCTGACGCCTCCACCGCTCCACCCGGCGCTGAACCACCCGCCGTAACGGCCGGGGCTGGCCCGGACATCTGATTGCCGTCGCCCGTTACGGCCCTGCCGATGTTGTGACCGGCCGCGACCGCCCCCGGGCCCGAGGCCGTCGTGTGATTCGGCTGCTGACCGGGCTGAAGCAACAGAGCCCGTACGGCCAGGACGACCATGATGACTGCGGCGGTATCAGCGACGAAACCCGCTACCGTTCCCGCGGTTCCGAGATCCTTCAGCCACAGCAGCAGTGTCAAACCCACAACGACCAGACCAGCAGCCGTCGCCACCGCCCACAACACACCCCTGCGCCAACCCGTCAGCATTACCACTCCTGCTCATCTCTGCTTCCAAACAACCTAGTTGCGAATCCTGGATCCGACCGCATCATGTGTCGGCAGGAGGCTCGCGACGTTCCACGCCCAGCGCGCCGCGGAACCAGAAGTCCAGACTGGCAGCACCAGGCACCGTGTGTGTGAACGAAAGCCAGAGCTGGGCCCCGCTGCAGTGCAAGCTGTAGACCTCGGCATCGAAGGCGTCACGCGCGACCAATGCCACCACACCGACCGCGTCCCCGGCACCTGCGTCGTTCATCGCCGTGGTCCTGGAGTGCGACTGCAGAGCATCGACAAGTGACGGACTGGAGATGCTGGAGCCGTCGAACTCCCCGAACCCGGCATGCAGCATCAGTCGTACCTGCGGCAGTAGGTAGCCCTCCTTGCGTGAGGCTCGCTGCCAGTCTGTCGCCATCAGCTGATCCAGCTCGCGCAGCAGGAGCGCGCCGAGCACGCGTACATCCTCGGCACCCGTGAACAACAGCAGTGTGTCGCCGTTGTCGAGCTCCTGGCCGTAGGCGGCCACCCCGTCGGTACCTACCTGGCGCAGGGCGTGTTCGACATAAGCGCGCACCAGGCGTGGGCCAGGATGCAATGAGATGCCCTGCCCCACCCAGTTCACGATGCCTGCAAGTACGGGAACGAATACCTTCTCCCTGTTCGTGGCCGGAGGTTGATTCACCGCCGCCACCCCGGCCAACCCAGTTACCGAGTCTTTGGTGTTGCCGAAGATCATGTAACAGTTGATGACGTTCACGTCGCCAGCTATGACGACGTTCTCGTCGCCGGTCACAGCTGTGGTGATACTGCCGGCGGCCGCGACGGACCTTTCACCGGCGGCCGTTGTCGACGAGCGTTCCTGCGGGCCGATAGACGTCTCCGACACGGGACCTCTGTTTCCGCTTCCATCCCCATGCACAGCGACCGGGACGAAGCCTCATCGGGTCAAGACGTGATTAGCCTAGGGCCAGCCTCGGACATACCCCGGGGCGTCGTAGGGGTACCGCCGAAGGACGATCCAGAATGTGAGGCCGCTCCTGGTGTATGCCGGCCGCACCCCGTAAGGTGTCCTGCTCGCAGCCGTCGACCGGGACGCCAACCCGGCAGGTGCGGACCGTGCCCGAAGTGATCCGCAGCCGGCGGGACACCTCCGTGATCGAGTGGCCCTCGGCGCATTTCAGCACGATCCACCACCGCCGAGCCAAGGCCCGGGCCGTCGTCCGGCGATGCAACCAGTCCTCCCGCACCGCCCGCTGGACATTAGTGACCGACAACGGCGGAATCCCCGGGACCGGACGACCCGTACTCACCAACGATGAATCTCCGACTCAGATCACTAGCTCGGCACCGTAGCTCGGAACTTACCCGGGCTTCCGACGGACACATGTCGTCAATCGGCTCAGATGCCGTTCTGCGGCTACGGTCGCATGTCAGTTGCGCTGCTCGCTGCGGTACTCGCGCTCGGTATCCCAGACGACGACTTGGACTTCTGGGGGTTCGGCGGTGGTCAGAGCCCAGTGGGCATCACGCCCGCGGACCGGACGAAGCACCCGCGCGATGACGCTCACCTTGGTGCGGTCGATGACACCATGGGCAGCGTGGTCGAAGGCCTCGATTGTCACGCTCGCCTCTGGTGGAGCTCCTAGATCATGGTTGACGGTCCACTCGGAAACTTTCATGGGAGCGGCCCACTGAATGAGGGCTGACTGTCCGGGACGCAGGATGTGCATCCGGTACAAGTAGTCCTCTCCAAAGCTGGAGCCTGCAGCACTTCGCGGAGGGACAGACAGCCGCTCAGCAGGCAACAGGTGTGTTTCACCTTCGATGAACTCGCCGTCTCCCATGATCCGGACACGCGCTGTCGAGGCACCCTCGTTCGTAAGAACACTACGGACGACGAACCACATCAGGTGTCCCGCACTCTCGGGGAAGATCAACTCTTCCAGCCCCAGCTGCTCGGCGCCATGCACGATGCCCGAGGAAAACAGACGATCTCCCCTGGACGCGTGCCGGCTGATGAGCGGAGGCCACTGGGGCTTCTCAGGCAGCACCGTGATCCTTGGCGCGAAAGTATCAGCGCGCGTCCGAGCCGTTTCAGTGACGGCAGCCCGAGCAGCATCTGCAGCTTCGACAGCAGCAGCACTCGCCCTTTGACTGCTCCGGTTCTGCTCCCGTAGCAAGCGTAACTGGCGCAGTCCGAAAGCGACCATGACCAGGGCAGCGATGCCTGCCATCAGTGACGCGTAGGCAGCTGTGTCTTCAGAACTCACATTGAAACGATGGCACACCTAGGCGCTATGAGGCCGTAGAGGGTTGATGCCGACCTGTCCCGCTGCGTGCCAGGGATCGGTACCTCCTGCACCCCGTTGAAGACTCAGCCGCAACGGCTTCGCTTCGGCTTGGCATCCGGTGCATGGTGTTCTTGCAGTGAGCGAGACCCCTATGCTTCGCCGGCCGAGGCGGCGATACAGCTCGCGAGCACCCGACGGCCAAGACCCGGGACGTCGTTCAAGGCAGGATCCAGAACAGTGACATCGTCCTGGAATGTACTGAGGCGCCGCGGCGAAATGCAGACGTTCAGGAGAAGACCGGTGAAGTCCTTCCAGGCTCGTTCCGTGGGGTAGCTGCTGATGTTCTCGGCCCGTCGCAGGTACTCATCTGTGCGCCGGTTCACCGCCCGAACTGCCTCAATGTGCCGTACAGCCGGATCTACGACCCCTGCTCTCCGTGCCAGCGCCAGCGTGGGGGAAGCTTCCACGAGCAGGGTCAGCGCATCGCGGATCCTGCAGAGCTGTGCGTATTCGACCTCTTCCATTTTTTGGATCCGGTCCTGAAGCGAGGGCCAGCGAGTACGGCGGGACCACGGGCTCGCACCGTCACATTCCGCCCCTTGCAGAGCGCTGCGCAGTTGGGCGAAGACCTGGTCGCCGTACTCGTCAGCGAGTTCGGGCAGCGACTGGCTCACTGCCTCCACAACGGCGTCGGCTCCGAAGTCCTCGAAGCCGAGCACCGTTGCCACGGCGATGGTCGCGAGTGCGTCGGCGTCGGCGAGGCTGTCGGGCACCGTCATACCCGGCGGTTGTCCCTTCTGTTTCGCCTGGCGGTACAGCTTGGGAAAATAGCGGTGAGCCGCCTCCATAGCGGCGTCCATGGCCTTATCGGGGCAGCCGCCTGCGGATCTGGCGGCCATCTCGATGGCGGCAAGGGGATGGGAGCGGTCCCGCGCCATGTACCAGGCCAGAGCGCGTCGAACTGCGCGTTCGGGTAGCGGGACCGTCGCGGCCGCGAGGACTTGATCGAGCCGAGTGCCCGTGGTGAACACCTCGAGCACGGCCTGCTCCAGGGGCCGCTTCTTCGCCGTGGCCAGAGCCAGGGCTTCAGCAACAGCGAAAGTCTCCGGTAGGAGCCCCGAGCTCGACCCAGCCCCACGCCCCAGGCCTTCCTGCTTCTTCCACGGCAGAGCACCGAACTCGCGCCATCGACGAATCTTCGCCCAGCTCACTGAGAGCCCGTGCGCCGCAAGCTGCTCACGCAGTCGCTGCTCGGCTTCGCTGGGTTCCTTCCATGCCACGGGGCGAGTCTAGTTAGAACCCCGCGATTCACGCAGGGCCTCACTCGGGGACGGGTTGGCCTACTGAGCCATACGCCTGCCGCGCAACGTGCGCACGGCAGCCAGCTCAGAGGAGAGACGAAATGACGAGCCGTTTCCGCAAAGGACCTCGGCACCTGCTTCGGGCCGCAGGGTTCGCCGTGATCCGAGGCGCTGCGTACGCAGCCGGCAGTGCTGCCGTGACTGGGGGCATCTGGTGGTTTCAGTCCCGGTAGTTCGCGCGCCCTATGGAAAGAGGCGGGGGAGCGCGGTCAATCGTGGTGCCGACTGTTGAAACGGGTGGCGACGAGATGCTGCGGCGGCCTGGGTGAGGTGCGGCTCTGAGCAGCCGACGAACTCGCACACGACGCCGCAGCCCTCGTCGGATTGGCCCGCAACGATGCGCAGCTGGGCCTCAGCGGATCAGTGTGAGGGCACGGACCACAGCGCGAGTTGCCGCCATCCGCCAGGCCCGGCGCTGTGGTGCCAACGGCGATTCCCTGCGCTGGATTAGCTGGTGGCAGTGGCCTGGTAGAGGCCTCGGCCGGCCCGAGCGGCCCGCGAGGTGGCCACGAGGCGGTCGAGCGTGCTGCGGACGGAGTTCACGGCGCCCGTCGAGGAATCACGGCCGAGTGCCTGGGCGACGTCCCGCGCGCGCATCGCAGTCTCCGGTGAACGGGCGAGAATGCCGATCACCTGCTCGGTGAAGCCGGCAGGGTCCTTCGCGGCAGGAGCGGCCTTCCGCGACGCGGTCGCGACGCGAGGCTTCTTCGCAGAGGAACGTTCCTTCCGCCCGTTGGCCTTGGCCGGCGTCGTCTTACGCTCGCTGGCCGCGCGTGTGGTGGCGGCCTTGCGGGGCGCGGGAACCGGACCCGCTTCCTGCATAGGCGCCGCCTCGACCGCCGTCTCGCCCTTTGCCACAGCCGGTTCAGGCATGGGCGGCACCGCCGCCCGAGGAGCAGGGGTCTCGGCCAGGGCCAGCAGGGCCGTCAGCGCCGTACGGACCGACAGGACGCGCTCCGAGACCGCGGCCAGCTCCTTCTCGAGTTCCTGCTGAAGCTGCTCCAGGCGAGGAAGCTCTTCCTGGAGTGCCGCGGTCGTGGCGTCGATGCTTTGGACGGGCGTAAGGGAAGCAGACACGAACAACTCCTTGGAAGTGGGGGGACCGGAGGCATAGAAACCGGCCATCTGATGTGCAGGGTAAGGGGTCTTGGGCAGCACACGAGTGGTATGTGCGATATCCCCCCGCGTGGCCGAGACACACTGACTGGCCCTGGGCGGAATGCCGGCCCTCTCGGCAGGCACGGTCCCGCCCGGGACACAGGGCCGCGCAGAACGGCTGCTCGGTGCGGCAGCGTCACGCCATCCCGTCCGCGGGAGCCTGACAAACGTCGCCCAAACCGGCGGCAACACGCGCCGAGTATGGCTCTTTCGAAGCCGGAGCGCGACGACGCCCCTCCCGCAGGCCTTCGGTGGCAGCCAGGGTGCCTTTTGCGTCGATCCTCGTGATCGGCCTTCCTCCCGGCAGCCTGCACGGCATGATCGCGCGGGAAATCGAGGGCGGGGCACCGGATGGTGCCGGGGGAGGGGAGTGCACGGGTGAGTGTGAACGGGTTCCGGTTCAATCCGCCGCCGAACTGGCCCCTGGTCCAGGGCTGGGTCCCTCCGGCGGGCTGGCAGCCCGACCAGTCCTGGCCGCCGCCCCCTCCCGGCTGGCAGATGTGGCTGCCCGACACACCCCAAGGCGCGCCGTCGACGGCCGCCGTGCCCCAGCAGTACACACCTGCGCCCGGCGTTCCCGCCGGGCGCAAGAGAGGCTTGTTCGGCCGTTGGCGGCGCGATGAGGCGAGTGAGGTGGAGGAACTCAGGCAGTGGATCGCGCATACGCAAGGCGCCGACGCCGCCCAGGTCGCCGGCCTCATGCAGCGGACACGCCAGGAGGCAGCCGCGCTGCATGCGCAGGCACAGGCCGAGGCCGAATCCTTCGTGGCACAGGCCCGCCAGACCGCCAAGGACATCAAGGCTGACGCCAAGCAGGCCGCGAAGGACACCGAACGGATCCGCAAGGAGGTCGAGCAGTACCGCGCAGAGATCTACCAGGCCGAGAGCCGCCTGACCGAGCTGCGTGCGCAGATCGTCACCACCGACGAGACGGTCCTGCTGCAGCAGGCCGGCATCTACGCCTACCACCACCAGCTCCACGACGCGGTCGCCTACCGCAGCCGCCTTGACTCCCTCAAGGCGGAGATCAAGAACTTCGCCCGCAACAATCAGGCCGTCCTGGCGGCCACGGACTGGACCGTCAACGGCTCCGCCCGCGAAGGCCGCAAGATGATCCGGGACTTCTCCAAACTGATGCTCCGCGCCTACAACGCCGAAGCCGACTACGCCGTACGCGCCATGCGCCCCCACCGCCTCACCTCACTCGTCGACCGCCTCTACAAGAGCCGGGAGACCATCGCCAGGCTCGGCGCCACCATGCACATCCGCATCTCCGACGCCTACCACGACGCCCGGGTACGCGAACTGCAGCTGACCGCCGACTTCCTGCAGAAGAAGGATGAGGAGAAGGAAGCACAGCGCGAGGCACGAGCCCGTGAGCGCGAGGAAGCAGCCGCCCAGCGCGAGCTGGATCGCGAACGGGAGAAGCTGAACAAGGAACTCAACCACTACGAAGCCGCCCTCGAACGCATGCGTGCCCAGGGCGATCACGAAGCCGTACGTGACATGGAAGCCAAGCTCGCCGAGATCCAGCAGGCGCTCCAGGACGTCGACGCACGCGCCGCGAACGTCCGCACCGGATACGTCTACGTCGTCTCCAATATCGGCGCCTTCGGGGACAGCATCGTCAAGATCGGCATGACCCGGCGCCTCGAACCCCTCGATCGCGTCTACGAACTCAGCGGAGCAGCAGTCCCCTTCCGCTTCGACGTCCACGCACTGATCTTCAGCAAGGACGCCGTCGGCCTCGAAACCCGCCTCCACCAGGAGTTCGCCGACCGCCGCGTCAACCGCGTCAACAGCAGGAAAGAGTTCTTCTACGTCACCCCCATCGAGGTACGCACCGCACTGGAACGCTTCGCGGGCGAGCACCTGGTGGAGTTCACCGAAACCCCGCAAGCCCTCGAATGGCGTGCCAGCAAGACAGGCTGACCCGGACGGGACGCTTCATGGCTGAGACAGCACCCGAGATCACGACGGTGATCCATGGGCCGTCCCCACGGCAGCCACGTGACGTCGGTCTTTCCAGATGCCGTCCTGGGAGGCATGCCTCAATGTGCGTCCTCGCCAGGTCCTTGCACCGTGTTGCCGTCCCGGGCCTGGTCGAACAAGGGGCGGGCGTCGCGCGTAGCAGCGCTCAGCGCACCCAGGAGAGCCTCCACCGCGGCAGAGGCACCGGAGGCGTCCACCTCTTTCCGGTCGCACCAGACTTCGTAGGGGTGATCGTCCTCGAGGGTGACCAGGCCGTAGAGACGCAGGCGCTCACCGTCGAGGACCTGGACGGCTGCCGACGCGGTCAAGGTGGGCCGGTGCAGCGAAGGGGGCTTTACCCCGCAGTGGAAGCCGCGCTGGTAGTGGATGGTCTCTCCCGGTACACCGGGCCGGCGCGCTCGCTCGTCCTCGGGAATGGCCGCGACGCCCGGCCAGACGGGGCCGGCCTGCGTTCCGGGCCACAGTCTCAGCTCGGCTTCCAGCGCCGAGAGGCCTTCCTGGAGCTGCTCCAGCGGCGCGCGGGCGAGTACCTCGGCATCTCGGTGCTGTGCCGCAGCTTCACTCTCTGCTTTTTGCAGGGCGAGGAAGCGCTCGGCCAGTGAGCCTTCTCGTCGGCCGGGAGGCATCTGGCCATGGCTCGGCCGGGAGTCGGGAGGGAAACCCTCGAAGGGGGTGAGGAAGAGTCTGCGGTGGTGGTAGCGCAGTTGCCGCACTTCAGCCCCGGGGTAGCTCTCAAGAGCCGCTTTGAGGGCCGGCATGTCTTCCTCGGAGAACCAGGGCCCCAGGATGACGCCGGTGACGGCATCGCGGATGTCGACGAAGTCGTAATCGCCGGACTGGTTGAGCAGGATGAGGCGGTACTCGGCTTCGTAGGACCAGGCGCTGTGCTTGCGGAAGTACAGCGGGCCCTTGTTTGCCTCGGCGTAGGCCAGCGCCACGGCGTCCGCACCGAACTCCGCAACCTGTCCGCGGTCGATGTCGCTGGTGGTGGAGGGTCCGGTTTGGCCGTTCAGGTACTGGACCGGGGCGTGGAAGGCGAGGGCTGCCGGGCCTGCGTGGCGCAGAAAGGACTCGACGAGCCTGCCGTGGTCCAATCTGAGGCAGACGCCCTTGTATCCGCCGCCGTAGTGTGACCACAGCGCGAGAAGGGCCCACCCGCGGCGTGCGTCAGGGTTGCCGATGTCCGCAGAGGTGATGAAGTCCCTTGTCAAGCATCCGACTTTGGCGTTCAGGCGAAGGTGCCGATCGAGTTCCTCCCACAGGGCGAAGCTTGCGCTGACGTCATCCCCACCAGGGCCGCTGAGCGGCGGAGGCAATGGCTCCGCCTCCCACAGATCGTTGGTCCTGGGATAGGGCGAAAGGCGCAGCTTGCCGCCGGCCAGAATGACAGATGCAGCCTGCGCGTTCGTGTAGTGGAAGAGGCTCTCGGTGGGGCTCCAATGAGCCGTTGCCATCTCCAGTTCATCAAAGGACTCGAATGGAAACGTCGTGGCCAGGGCGTGGTCCGCAGACATGACAGCTCCTTTCCTCATCATCGGATCTGGGAGACATCACCCTACCCCTGTTCTCGTCATGGTGACGAGAACAGGGGTAGGGTGATGTCTGCGGGCGGGGCTGACAAGGCACACCGCCGCCGTATAGATGGCAGACCTGCATGAAACAGTGCTGGGAATGGCGTCACCACGCCCACCCGGGGGCGGTCAAGGCCTGCATCGTGAAGATCACGGACTTCATCGCTCTGGAGGAGCCGCTGCCCCAGTGGCACGACCACGTCGCCCTGTGGGCCGCGTCCCACCGACCCGGCTCCCTGTCACTCGGCCGATGCGTCCTCGACCTGCGGGCATCAGAACTCGAACCAGCCCGTCCCGTCGGTCGAACTGGAAGGTCCACAGCGAGGCGCGGCAGGCTGGCGGCGTGCACGAGCCCGCGGCTGCCGGTCCTCTCATCTCACCACGGGGGTGCGGTTGTCCCCTGCGCTGTCAGGCCGTTGGCCAGCAGTACCCTCCAGTTGCCGTCGGGATCGTCACACGCCCGTTTCCCGGCCAGAACTTCAAGGGGTTCTCTGTCGCCTGTGTCAGCCGCGATCCGGGCGAGGGATTCGGCCTGCGTGTGTTCTCCGGCGGCTTCCAGACGCATGGCGAGCATCCCGGGAGCCCAGGGCATGCCCGCTTCGTAGGCGCGCCACAGCAGCGGCAGTGCCACCTCGTCGCTACGTCTTTCTGCCAGCTGCCGTACGACCGAGGTCCCGAGGGAAGCGGCCGCCTGCCAGGCCAGCCGTTCGGCCGTGTCGAAGCTGCCGGTCTTCTCCCGCTCCCTGATCAAGTTCCACAGGGGCTGTGTGTAGGCGCCGGCGGCGGCGCGCAGGGCCCACTGGTCGGCTTCCTCCGTAAGGCCGGCGCTTTCCGCGTCCTCAACCATGGCCGCATACGCCTGCGCGATGCCCGCGGCAGCCGTGTTCTTCAGCAGGGCCTGCGCCTGGGCCCTGTCGGCGGTCGCATCGTGGTGGGCGCGGTGGGCCAGCGTCCACAGAGCCCACAGCTCGCCCTCGGCCGCCTTTTCCCTGACCAGCGCCTCACCGTCGCTTCCTGCTCCCCGCTTGTGTAGGCGGCGGATGAGCATTTCCAGGGCCCACCGGTTCCCGCTGTCAGCGGCGCTGCGCAGTTCGCTGTCACCCGCCTGCTCGCCCTCGATCTCGTCCAGGAGAGCCACCAGTTCACGCAGAGCCCATGTCTCACCCGCCGGCATCGGCAGCCTGCTGGGGCTGATGAGATCCGTCAGGCCCTGCAAACGGGCCAGGAGATCGATGAGGCCGCTCCGCGGGGAACGGAGCCGGCGCCGGCGTTCCAGCACGGCGACGGCATGACGGTAGTACCGGACTCCGTCCGCAGGACGTGCCTCGGCAGCCGCCTTCTGAGCAAGCAGCTGCAGCGGCCGCGTCTCACCGCAGGCGAATGCCTCCATAGCGGCCTTCTCGGCTTCCGCCGCTGTACCGGACTCGGCGGCAAGAAAAGCAAGTTCGCGTGCTGCTTTGCCGTCGCTGGCTGCCTGCAGGATGCGACGGGCGCGGTCAAGGTCACCGCTGGACCGAAGGTCACTCGCATACGCGTGCAGCACCTCGGCGTCACCGCACCGGGCCACCTCGTCATACCAGCGGGCAGCCTCATCAAGCTGCCCGTCCTCCGCCAACGCCCTGGCCAGAATGAGCCGAGCGGCCGGCATACCCTTGTTCGCTGCCTCTCGCAGCACCTGCTCGGCACCTGCCAGGTCCGCTGCGTCCACCAGCTCCCGCAGATGTTCCTCGAGAGCCTCCACATGCCCTGCGAGAGCTGCCTGCCGGCGCACGCGGGTAGCTTCCTCGGGTCTGGCGCGCTCTTGCCACAGCCACGCCAGGCTCAGAGCGGAACGCGTGTCACCGCTGTCGAGGACCTGCTGGTAGAACAGCGCCGCGTCCTGGTCACGCCATCGTGCCTGAGCGGCCCTGGCCAGCGACGTCAGTGCCTGGGGATCGACCAGGTGCCGGCGCGCCGCCTGCCAGAACGATGCCGGGGGAGCGGTGTAGCGGCGTTCCTGGCGACCCGTCTGGTCCAGGTAGTCGGCCAGCAGGAACCGGGCCGTGCCGTCGGAGGCACCCGGTCGGGCGCGGACCGGGCTGAGCATGCCCCGCACGCCACGAAACGGCGTCGCCACGTAGGCAAGGGCCTGCTCGAACCAGTCCTCGCCCAGGGCCTCGTATGCGCTGTCGCTCAGGTAGCCGTCCGCGGCGGCCTCCAGGAAGTCCTGCGGTATCCGGGGAACCCCGCCGAGGCGGGAGAGGTCCATGGCGGCCCGAACCAGCGCGGCCGCGCCAGGCGGAGCCGTGCGATACCGGTCGGCCAAAGCAGGAGCACCGGCCAGATACTGCGTGATCTGGCCGTCCGCCGCCCGCTCCATCGCCTCAGCCAGCCGCGGATCGTGGGCACCGACCGCACGCATGTCGTCACTTACGGCCTCGTCGAAGGAGGAAGGCACGTGAACGGCCCGGCCCGCAAGCAGCTCACGCGCCTGCGGATAGCGGTCAGCGCCCAAGGAGGGACGGTCGGCCATCGCGGTCCAGTACTCCGGCCAGACCGTCGCCAGGATGAGGACAGGACCACGCTCTGGATCCTGAAGCAGCGCGCGCAGCCCCGCTGCCACCCGCTCCGCCTCCTCGCCGGCGCTTTCCCCGACATACCGCTGAAGCTCGTTGAGCCAGATCGCGGTGCGCGGCGCAACGCCTTCTGCCAAGGCACCGGCCAGCGCCTTGGCAGGAGTCGGGTCGAGCGGGTGCCACAACCGCCACCCTGCCGGAAGCTCCCGCACCGCCTCCCAGCATGCCCGGGTCTTGCCCGACGACGAACCCCCGACCAGAACCACCATCCCGCTCGCCCCGGCCCCAGCCTGCGCCACCACCTGCCGTACCGCGGCGTCGTGCGCCCTGCGCACGTACAACGGCAGTGCTCCTTCGTTGCCAGAGGCCGCCACGGCCGAGGGATGTACTTCCCACTCGGTGCAGGCATCGGGAGCCTGAAGTGCCGAGACGAGCATTCCCCGTCCCGCAGGGGCGGCCAGGGACTCGGCTGTCACCACACGGGGGCGAGGCGGACGACCGCCGCGCAAAGCCCGCTTCTCCGTGCGAGCCTCCTCCCACAGCTTTACCCACGAGACATCAAGAACCGGCTCACCTCTCCTGCGGGCCAGTGCCGTGAGATGTCCGAAGAGGAACCCCACGGCTGCCCGGTTCGAAGGAACACTCTCCCCCTTCAGCCAGTCACCCAGCGAAGATGTGCTCAGCGGAACAGCCGGAACCCGCTGCCGCCCAGCGCGGACCAGCGCATCGAGAGTCGGCTTGCCCGCCTTCAGGCGGAGATCACCAAGCACGCCCGCGAGCTCCTGGGCCGCAGTCCGCCCCTCCATCCACCACCACCCCGTCCGGTCCCACACGCTGCCGGAAAACCTGTCATGTGGACCTTGACCAGCGTAGACGCTCACCGGCAGCGCGGGCACACGTCGCCGGAAACTCCCCGGACGAGGCCGAATCACCTCACCACACCCCGCCGCGAACGGCAGGGTCAACTCGTGAGGAGACGAACCGTGCTCACCCTGCTCGAACTGATCAATGAGCCCATCGCCACCACCGTCATCGCCACCCACGGCCTGACCGTCACCACCATCGCACTGACCGCCGTTCTCGATCCGTCCGCCCAGCGCCGGAAGGAGGCCCGCATGGTCCTGGCCGTGCTGCTCGGCCGCGACCGAAACGACCGGTGACGTCGAGCGGGTGTCCGTTGATGCTCAACGGCTGACGTCGGCGGCACCTGCCTCAGGCGGCCAAGATTCACCGCGTAGTGGCCCGCCCTGTGCGAGGTTGAGGACACCGATCAGCCGACCGCTGCGGATCATCGGCGCGCTGGACACCGTCATCGAGACCGACGCATCACATGCGCCGAGACGGAAGCACACCGACGGCGGATCGCCGCCGAGCTTGGCAGCACCGAGAAGGCCCGCACGCCCACCTGTACAGCTTTGGACCCTCAACCGGAGGGCGTCGGGCCCCACCCGGTGGATGTTGGGGGACTGGCGACAGCCGTGAAACCCCCGTGCGGGGAGCCTGGCCCGGGAGCGGCGCCAGTCTGCCGGAGTCGCCAGTTCACGGATCCAGCCCCGGATTGTCGGAAGGGAAGTGGTCGGTGGACTTGCACGGGAAGACGAGGGTGAACGGCTGCGGACTGCTGTTGCGTGCGAACAGATGTGGTTTCGGCAGAGCTTCCTGCGCGAGGCGATGGGCAAGTGACCTGTGCAGCGTGGGAACATCCAGGCACAGGGATGTGTCATCGCCCCTGTCGTTCAGGACGTGGAGCAGCGCGGTGGCGAAGGCCGTGTAGGGACTGCCCGGGTTGGCCAGATCGCGGTCCAACGCCCATCCGCCGGGGCCTGTCGCCGTCAGGATGTACTCCTCCTTCGGACCTCGGGAAGGCGTCTGCTCCGCATCCGGTACGTCGGTGAAGTCGGGGAGTGCGCTGCCGCTGGCGCATGCGTCGAGGATCACCAGTGTCCGGCTCGCACAGCTCTGGCGCAGCAGGTCGCTGATGCGTGAGTAGGGCAGCCCCTCGTGCAAGCCTGCAGCCTCACCAGTGCCTCCCAGGTACAGGTCGCCACGGTGGTCGGTGGTTCCGTGGCCGGCAAAGTAGAAGATCAACGTGTCGGTGGCCTGGGTGGCTGCTGTCCTGAGGGCGGCGATCGTCGCCTGCGGTGTGGCCTCGTCTCCGGTCAGAGCGACGGTGTGGGGTACTCCCAGATGGGAGAACTGTTCCGCCAGCTCGAGGGCGGATGCTTCGACGCCTGGCAGCGGTGCGCCTCGGCTGCTGGCGCCGACCACGACCGCCCGCGACTGCTCCGGGTCTGGACAGGTGGGCTGTGCCGGCGTCCCGCAGCTGGATGCACCTACGGCAGGGGAGCGGGGCTGTTCGCGCGCGGCATCCGCCGCGGCTGGCGTCGCCTGTCGCTGGTGACGGTTGGCTGCTCTTCGTGACAGGCGCAGGAGGAGTTCGGCCCACCCATCCTCTGCCGTGCTGGTACGGCGGATCTGGCGCACGGCCGAAGCGAAGACGGCTTCGGCAAGGTCCGCACAGATGCTGTTGTCGGGTAGGCGCGAGTACAGGTAGCGGTGCACCATCATGTCGAACTGGCGCTTGAGCAGAGCGACGTCGACTTCGCGGGCGTCAGCAGGCGCGGGCTGCGGCGGTGTTCGATTAGTTGTAGTCGGCTGCGGTCGGCCAGGTGTCGTGCCGACCGCACCGAGGGATGATCGGGCGAGCAATGCGCGGAAGACGTCCTGCTCCTTCGCCCCTTCGGTTTCGTACCGCAGGCCGGTCAACGCTCATCCTTTCTCGATGCGGCACCTGTGGCGGTAGAGGGCTCCTTCGACAGCTCGAGGGCTTGTCCCGTCGTCGAGGAGCGCGGCGATCTCGTCATGGGAGTAGCCTTCGGCTTCCAGGGCGATGATCTTGGCTAGTCGTGGATCGCGGTCGTGCAGGGCCTTGAGGGCCGTCCGTGCCGCGGCCCTGTCCAAGGCGAGGGCTCCGACCCGGTGGTGCGTCGGAATGGGTGCGGACGCACCCAGCTGGAGCGCCAGATTACGGATCTCCATGCGTCGTGCGTTGCGGCGGTCCAACCAGGCCCGGTACTCGTCGGCGAAGGCGTACAGGCACGTCCCGATGAAGTAGGTCCGTAGGCTGGCGCCTCCTTCGGGTCTCCATTTACGGGCGTGCAGCGCCGTTCGCTTGAACCGGTTGAACGCCCTGAGGACCGTGTCCTGGACGATGTCGTGGCGTTCGTCCTCGGACCAGTCCAAGGGCGGATCCCCGAGCTTGATGCCGCGCCGCGCGCACTCGGAGAAGATCTTGCGGCTGATCATCCAGGCATGAGTGACACGTAGACCGTGTTCGATCATGCGTCCGGCGAAGGTGTCGAACTCGGGTCCTTCGAATCCGAGCTGCTCCAGATACTCGACGAGGGCCAGGTCATCAGCGTGTCGCTGGCCTTGGGACGTGGAAGGGACTGCTGTCGGCTGCTCGGCGCTCGGGCCGGTCGCGGTGTGGGGCAGCATGGGGCTGCCAGTCTCGGGGGGGCTTCAGCGTGTCGTGACCTCGGCGGATTCAGGCTGAGACGGTGACGACGAAGGTCGTCGGGGACGGAGAGAATGCGCGGCTGCAGGACATCGGCGGATCCCTTCAGGAACTTCGGTTGGACAGGGCGCCTCTGCCCGGCAGGCCAGTGGCATGGATCGGTTCTCGCTCCCCTTCTTAGGGCTTCTCACGGGCCTACCCCACGGCCTCCACCAAAACTCGCGAAGTTTTTTCCTGGCGTGGGTTCCAGGCGGGTCACGTCCTTATGAGGGTGCCGACCGGCATCGTCCGACAGCCGGCCCGACCAAGGGAGCGACCGATGGCCCGCAAGCACGTCCACCTGCCCGTTCAGGCTGAGGCTGCCCATGACACCAGCCCTCCCGCATCTCCCCGCGCCGGCACCGGGGAAATGACGTCACTGGCCACAGCCGACCCGCTGCAAGTGCCCCCGTCCGACGACACCGTTGGCCAGCACGAGGCCCCTACCGGTGCCACTCCGGCACCGGGCCGCCTGCGGCGCGTCTGCACCTTCATCGCGGTCCATGCAGCCAAGGGCGCTGTGTCCTCAGCTGGCGGACTGCTGGTAACCGCACTGTGGATCTACCTCTCACACCGCTAACAGCGTTTGATTGACGGTCAGTTGACGTCATCGCATTCTCCGCAGGCCGGGACGGCCCCTGCGCGGAGCAAGGGCCGTCCCGGCCGACATCGCTGAGCCCGCATCTGATCCCGACCCGTGGCGGAGAGCGCGGAGGCAGCGGGGGGCAATGCGGGTCCGGTACGGCGCCGGTGCAGGCGGCGGCGCCGTGAGCGGCAGTGGGGCCGGCCCTGCGTAGTGGGCATCCGTACAGACCAGGCGCCGGGCAGCCTTGAGGTCCCGAACCGCCAGGTACTGCCGGTGACCGACAGAGACCACTGGAGGTCAGGGGCCGTGCTGATCGCGGCCTACTGGCCACCGACCAGCACACCGAGGCGCTCCACGAGGTCCTCGAGGCGAAGAGCCCTTGCCTCATATACAGGTGAGGCCGATGGCCTGCCGTCAGGGCAGGCCATCGGCCTCACGAGGCAGGTGCGCCAACACCTGCCGGGTTCCCTGTGTGCCGGTTGGAGCCAGAGCAATCAGGGCGAGCACAACCGGGGGTGCTGGTCGCGCGTCGTGGTTACGAGCATCGGCTAGTCACTCCAAGATCGTTAATGGTGAAGCGGTGCGCTAGTGAGCCAATGCAGGTCAGCGGCGTTGAGGTTTCCGCGAAGTTGGTAGAGGGCGAGGCGCCGCCCACTCAGGCTGATTGGGCTCTGCTGGCTTCCTGTAGGCGCCTGACCTGCGCTTCTGGGTATCGGGCGAAGCTCGGCTGCTCCAGAACGCCGGTCTGGAGCATCATCCGTTCGTGCTAGGGCCACACACGCCCCTACGACCTGTGCAAATACGGCTGATGCCGAGCCGCGCGAGTCTCATACCCGCGCCCACGCATGACTCGAAGCACATCGAGAGTGCATTGGAACGCTGATGAGCCAACGTTCTGGCGGACTGTCGTTTGTGCTCTAGACGCTGGAATCCTGAGCGCCAGCAGGTTCCTCCGTGCACGCTGGGAGCGCCAACTCCCCGCACAGCGCCGGAAGAGCCACGACATCGGTTGGAGCCGAATCAGCACCGTCCGGCGACCTTGCGGTCGCCGGACGGCAGTCAGGGGATCTCTCATGGGCGGAAAGTCCTCCGCCGCGGTGAATGCCGCGGCCACTAAGGTGACGGCGTCCGGCACGGACACCGCACCAGCGAACACTTCAGACGCACGCACGACCGACGGCGACACAGTCGCTTTCGCGGGGAGCCCGGGCCGGTTCGGCATGCCACATGCACTCGTGATCATTGCCTGCATCGTCACGGCCGCGATCCTCGCCAGCCTCGGCATGATCGTTCAGGACGTCCTGCTTCTCATCGGCGGAGCCGGCGGGATCGGCGCCGCGATCGTCGCTGTCGTCGTTGCCGGCAGGCCCCGAAGCGCCGGCCGTGCCAGCCGCTTCGTGCGCGCCTACCTCAATTCGGGCAACTGAGGTGACCGCCATGGGCCGTCCCGAAAAGCCGGTCAACCGAGCTGTTCCGGCACGCGCGAAGCTCGCGGACTTCCTGCGCAGCCGTAAGACCGTCGCCGGGCTCACCTACGAGCAGATGGCGCGGCTGCCGCAGACCAAGGGCGCCCCGTCCGCGGCGACGCTCAAGCGCGCCGCCTCCGGTGACACGGTCCCTTCCTGGGAAACCGTCGAGGAGTTCGTCCTGATGACCCTCACCCAGGACGAGGAATTCGGCGGCGGACTCACCACCGGCCTCCACCAAGGCCTGGAACTGTGGATCCGGGCTCGCCGCGCAACCCGCGCGCCGTACGACGTCCACAAAGCCCCCGACTCCACCCTGATCTACTCCCGGGCAGATCTGAGCCGTGCCCTGCGCCGGCAACACATCTGGGCCGGCTACCCCACGCCCGGGGAGATGCAACGAATCGCGGGCTCATGGTCACTGCCTACCAGCACCGCCCGCCGCATCATCGCGGGCGACACCCTTCCCGTCGACCCCCACCAGACCGCAGCGTTCCTGAGAGCCTGCTACGTACTCGAACTCGCGGACCTGGAGCCCTGGCTTCACGCCGCAGTCCGGGCACACGACTACAACCTGCACTGGGTCAGGGCCCATCGCTCCGCTGTTGACGCGATCACTGCCGCCAGCGCACAGGGCCCTTCCGACAACTCCGCCAGCGGCAACGTCGTCTACTTGAAGGGGGCGGGAGCCGAGACCGCCGCGTGACGGGCGGACCGTAGCCGTTCAAGCCCCCGCATGTGTGAGACCACGACCTTCAGACCAGTGCTGTGATGAGCGTCGTCTCACTGACCGGCTGCCACCAGAACGGCGCCCGCCCCGCACACCGTGGGCGCAGCCCGACTGGTGGAACCTGGAGCTCACCAAGGCCCAAGACCACTCAGACACGGCGGCCGGTCGGGCGGAATCGCGCTCCACAGGTGACGCTCCAGCCTCGTGCTCACGCCTGGCGGCATCCAGAAGCCGACCCCAAAACCGCACCATGCCGGTCGATGTTTCCCGCATACGGGTCCGTCAGGTGCGCGGCTTCAGTTTGATCAGGCGGACGGGCTGGCCGTCGAGGAAGAACTCGTCGATCTCGGTGTCGCTGGTGTCCTCGTCGTGCTCGCCGGTCTGCAGCAGGCCCAGGGTGATGTGGAAGTCGCGCAGCGCGTCTCGGATCCGTGTCGGCAGGGAGGGGTAGTCGGGGGTCTCGTCGGGATCCGCTGCGGGAATCAGCCGCGCCTCGCGCGGCGCGTCGATGCCGCTCACCGACACATCGGCGGCGAAGGTAAGCCCAGCCTCCTCCAGGGCCTTTCGGGCCTTGTCCGCCAGGGCGACGGCAGACAAGTACTGGGTCACCTGGTCCCGGCTGAAGGCCGGTGCGACCATGCGGGCGATCTCCTTGGCCGGTGTGCCGGCACGGAACTCCCACGCAATCGCATCGACCAGCGCGCGCTTCTCGCCGAGGAAATTGTCGAGTTCGGCCCTGATGTCCATGAGGCAAACCCTATCGGCTGGCCTGAATTCAGGCCAGCCGTAATTTAGACTTTGCGCTCACCGGGCGAGACGGCTCTGCTCACCGATGACAGAACCCGATCGCGAACGCTGTCGCCATCGCTCAGCGGCGCTTCAGGTCACAGCCGGGTGGCGAACCGGCCGTCGGGCTACTTCCGGAGCCAGCCACGAGCGACCGATCTGACCAGTTTCCCGCGCAGCGGCTCCAGCTTGCTCCTTATGCCGACGTCCACCCCCAGCACCTCGCCAACCTGCCGGGCCATGACCGGACCGGCGGCCTGCCGCACGACGGCCAGGATCCGCTGGTAATCCAGCGGGAGGGCCGTCTCCTCCACGTCCGGCTCGCGGTGCGGGTCATCGTCACTGCCGGACCTCCCACCTGTCTAGGCGCCGACGCGAACGCGGCCCGCTCCTCGGCGAGCTGCTCGCTCATCCGCTCCAGGGCTTTCTCAGCAACGGCGAGTTCGTCGCGCTCGGCCTGGGCCTCCGCCAGATCCATACACCGGATCGTAGAAGGCCGCTCGCCTGCCGCGAGCGTCAGACCGGCAAGCCGCCCCGTGACGGACGATCTACGGCGCAGACTGTCGCCCACGACAGGCACGAGTACCCCGGAATACGGTCACACCAGCCCTGCCGACCTGGGACTTTCAGGTTGGCGGAGGCTCAGTAGAGCAAGAACCAGGCCGCAGAACATGCCATCCGCGTCTACGGCCTCGGGAACTCACGTCCAGCACCTCCCACTGCGAAAGGGCGGCCGACTGTATTGCAACACCCCGTCGCAGCCACGGGTGATGCGCCATTCTATGCCTGGGGTCCTGCGCACTCCTCGCCCTTCCCGTTCGCATGTGAGAGTTCCTGCCGCCAGCCGTATACGGCCCGGTGCCGGACACGTCCTCGGAGCCCGCAGACCCCACCCCCGTTCCATCCGGGCCCTCATGGACCTACGGCAACCCCCTGCTGTTCCCGCCGAACTCGTTTACCTGCGAGGGCCTTTAGCACGCCCTCCTCGCGCACGCGTGCCGAGGCCTGGTGTCACTGGCTGGGGCTTGGCTCCGTGTGTGACGATTCCAGCTCCCTCTCCCGCCGACATCGACGCAGCGATAGCCTGTGCTTCACGCAGCGGCCAGCCCGCAGACGCTCAAAGCAATGGTGTGCCGCACTTGGCTGCAGCCCTGGGAGTGCTGCGCCGTACCGATGAAGGGCAGATGCTTTCCGGCGAGGTGCTGCTGGCTGCTCATGTTCTGCTGTACGAGCAGGTGCCTTTCGCACTCGGTGAGAGCAGTCTGCGCCGCCTGGCCGAGGTGCTCGTCGGCAGGGGAGTGGTGCCCAAGAGCAGCGACTATGAGGGCCGCTGGTACCTGTGGTGGCCCAAGAACGGGCGCGGCCCTTGCCGCGACTGCGGCAAGTCTCGTGCGCTGACCCGTTTTTCAGGGCGTTACGGTGACGACTACCGCTACCTGTGTGCTCGGTGCCGGGCCACGGAACGAAGCGTTATTGCCGAACGAGCAGAGCAACTGCGCACCATACCCGGCATGGCGGCCGCGCCGTCCACCCCGGTGGCCAGGCCTGGTCCGGCGGGGACGAGGAGCGCAGGGCGCTCCGAGACGGACGTGCCTTCTTCGCAGGAGTGGAACAAGTACGCGACACGGTTGCACGAGATGCTCGCTCCGCTGGAATGGGCGGGGTTCGACCTCCCGGACGATTGGGACGCTGATTTCGACCGCCACCACGGCGCACTGCTCTTCGAGACGCTGTGGCGCGGTGACGGCGGTGTGGACGTCAGCTACCACCCGCACGAGGACAAAGTGGTGCTGGAGCCCTTCGAGGACGTCACAGGAGAGTGGCTTTACTCCTACTCCTTGCTGGAGGACAGTCTGGAGATCCTGGTGCCCGGGCCCGGCCGACAGGCTGCTGCCGCCGTCGAAGCCGCGGCGGGCCAGGCCGGGCTGCTGGACGCCGCGCACGTATACGTCGCCGAATCGGCCCCCGCGGAAGCCAAGCAGGACTTCGCTCTGCGTAGAGTCCGCCGCATCTTCCAGCCAGCCGCCGAGTTCCGCCGGCTGCCGCTGGCCGAAGTGCTGCGTGAGGTCACCGAGGACCAGTGGCTGAGCAGCTACCTGGACTGGGTGGTCGGCATGACCGGGCAGGATGTCGCACCCGACATCGTTCCGGACGCGGCCGCACGGGGCGTGGCCGCCTGGTGCTGGCGCAACAACACCGCGGTGGAAGACCACCATATGGAGACGGACGTGCTAATGGCGCGCGTCAGCATCGCCGTCACCCGCCTGACTCGGCCGCGCATCTGCCCCGTCGAAGGCATCGACTGGGACGGCATCAAGGACGCGCTGATGGACCCCGAGTGGGCCCTTCCCGATGCCACCCCCATCCGTTCCCTGTTCGGTGAGGGATGGACGGAAGTGGCGGCCACCGTCTGCACGGAACTCGACCGCTGGCGCCGACTCGACCATGAACGGCTCGGTCCTCAGACCACACTGATCCTGATGACCATCGGCGGATCCACCGGCTACACAGACTCCTGGTGGGGGCAGGGACGCTGGCACAGCATCTGCCGTCACATCCTCGACGAAGCCATCGCCGCAGACCTGGCCCTGCCTGCCCCCTACGACCGGGAAGGCCCCGATGTCTTCCTGGCCGACCTCCAGAACCCCGACCGTCTCCCCGACACCATCCTCGACTGGTTCATCGACCTGCCGGACGCCGGAATTAAAGGACCTCGCGGCCTGCGCATGAATAGCATCACCCGGCCGCTCCGGCACTGCTGGGACCCCTTCTGGCTCCCCGATACCGGGGCCTGACCTCGTCCGGCCGCCTCACTATCCGCGAAGGGACATCCAAGCCAGGGAAGGAGGACCGCAGTGCTCGCCGCGGCAGACCAGCCACTGTCCTGGCCTGCCGAGTAGGTGCGGGTCCTGCTCTGGCTCATGAGGTCCCCCGGACCAGGGCCGGCGTCCCGGCGTCCGCACCCCGTGCCCGGCCCAGTGGGCCGGGCCGCCGCAACATCGCATCACGCAGCGATCACCGCGCAACACTGAGGCAGGACCGCGACGGCACCTGACTCACCGGCAGGCGCGGGCCCGCAGTTCGGCCCCCAGACGGACGACGGTCTGCCGCCAACGGCGGGCCTGCCCCGGTGCGGGAAACCACGCCCGCTCAGTCTGAGCATCCAGGCTGCTGAGCTCGTCGAGGCGACTCAAGTACCTCTCCACATCAGCCGTACCGGAGCCAGAAGCCGAGATCTGGATGAGGTGGTGCAGCCGGTGTGCTGCCCGGTAGTAGGCGACCTGGGTATCACTGAGCCGGCGTACTGCGTACCCGCCGCACTTGCTGCACGGATCGAAGCTCTTGTTGTGCAGCAGTACCGCGATGGTCACCTTCTCGTCCTGGCGGTCGACCCCGGCGTAGGGGCGCCGGTGCGAGCAGCCGGGGGAGTGGGCCCGGCCCTGGAAGCGACCTGACGCATCCGTGGTGTACGCCTGCACGCAGGCGAGTACTCCCAGCGGAAGCCCGGAGCCGTCGGCCCAGTACTCGTCTTCCTCGGATGCGAAGGGTTCAAGGTCCAGCTGTTCCATCGCCAGCAGTCCGTTCCACACAGCCGCAGCGAACGGCCTGAGCGGATAGCCCTGCTCGTCTTCCGCGACGGCCTCGAGGTCCCGCAGATCCGGCAACGAACGCGCCAGGGCCAGAGATTTCAGAGCCTGACGGGCATCCCGCTTCTCCCTGCACAGCCGCACCACGACTCGCTCGCCCTCCGCTGCGCTCAGACTCCGGCCGAACGCGTCCTCCTCCGGGTCGTACACAGGACGGACCCACACGTCGTCGTTCTCGGCCGGGTCTCCGGCGTACAGCTGCAAGGCGGAATCGATCAGGGCGTCAGGAAGGTCACTGGCGGCGGCGAGGATCACACCCTGCCAGCCGGTCGCACAGCGCTGTTCCAGAGCGCCCAGCGTCACGACTTCCACACCGGCGTTCACGCCCAGGACTGCGTACAGCTGCTCCGCGCCGCCCGTTGTGTTGCGCAAGGCCCGCAGGTGCTCCTGCCGCAGCAGTTGGCGGCCATGCACCGGGGTGTCGTCGAACACCCCGGGCCCAAGACAAGGGCCCGCCTCTAGAGCCGACGCCTTGTCTCCGGCTGGAGGCTTCTGCTCGGCCCGGGATTCGTACACGAGTGGGGAAGCCTGCGAGAGCAGGCGGGCCGCGATCGCTTCCGGCACCCGCAGCGAGATGACCGGCTCAGCCCCCGCCCAGTCCACCGAGGCCGTGTACGAGGCGAGCACACCCCGTTCCCACTGACTGAGCCGGTCGAACGCAGACGTGCTCCGGCCGGATGCCACCAGACCGCCGCCAAGACCTACGGACAGCACCCGCTCTCCACAGCCGGCCGTGACCGACACGGCAGCTTCCTCCGCCCAAGCCCCCAGCAGCGCCTGGGCCCTCTCCAGTGCCTGATCCCGCCCCTTCCGCCGACTGCTCATCCCACGGGTCAGCCGATAGGCGAGATAGTCCTGCTCATGCGGATGATCCCAGCTGTCCTCCACCGTGCTGCGCCACTGCCGCCACAGGGACTTCAATGAGTCTGTCGCCTCGCTGCGTGCACCCAGCACGGCGAAAGCGGGATCATCGACAGGAAGGTCCGGTTCCTTCATGCCCGACACCGCTGCCGCCAAGGCCAGCGCATCCGGGGTGATCAGCCGGCTGGCCCGAGTGCGCAAAACCTGAAGGCGGTCCAGCTTCCGCTGTACCCGCGGCTCAGCCCAGGACCGCATCCAGGGAAACATAGCCAAGACACGGTGGACACGGTGCAGACTGACCAGTGCGTCGAACCACTCGGCCACGACGGATTCACGCATCTGCCGGGCTTCCTGCACCTCCTCCCAGCGATCGTCGTCATCTTCCTCGACGTCGGTCTGCGCGTTCTCCTTGCCGTTCGCAGAGGCCGGCAAGAGCAGCGAGACAGCCTCGTCCAGCTCCACGTCATCGAAGCTGTTTTCGTCGGCATCGCAGCAGCGGTCCAGTTCATACAACAGGCCCATGCCTGTGAGCGCGCTCAGGAAGACGGCCAGCCCCGTCCCGGGACGTGCCCAGGATGCGTACGACGCGCACTGGGTGCACAGCCGGCCGAGAGCTGAAGCGTCCAGCTGCACCTTCCGCTCGGTGACACGAGCGGAACGCACGTAAGAACAAGAGGATTTGGAGTGCAGCTTCGCATCCCTCGCCTGCGTCGACCACAGAGTGACGACAGCGCCCTCGAACGGACCGAGCGGTACGTCCGGCGTCAGCAGACCGTACGACATTGGGACCTCCCTTAGCGGTGGCGTGAGCATAGCGACAGTCACCGACACCGAGGTGCTGCCGCCGGCCTTCGCCGTCTCTCCTCCCCTGGTGGAGAGTGAGCGCGCAAGACCTCCGCCGAGGTCTTCTCCGGGCGGCCACCAGGGAGAAGACGAGACTGCGGAAAGGATCACGAAAGGGAAAGATCCAAGAGTCCGGTACGCAGCCTTGTGGAGCGGCTACAGAGGCCGCGGGCGGCTCCTGCAGGGCAGTCAAGAGCCAAGGGCTGCCCTACACGCCGGTTCCCTCCCTGTGCCGGATCCGTATCTTCAGGACCTGAACGCCACGGGACGAGCAGGAGACGGGCACGTCCGTAGCGCAGATTCCATCCGTCGCCGGTCGGTTGGATGCGGGTGCCGGCAAGCCCGATGACGGGTCCGGTGAGGGCGGCGCGGAGGTCTTCCGGGTAGGGCTCGGAGTCCCAGTGAAGGGTGCACCGGTCGCCTTCGACGGACAGCCGGCGGTGGTGGGCGTGCCCGCGGCCGGGCCGGTCGGTGAGGTCGTTGAACCACATGCCGATGTCCCAGCTACCGTCCGGGGCGTGGGCGCACAGCCTTACGGTCAGAGCGGCGAGCATGGTTTCCGTGTCGGCGCTGAGGCGGGGGAGCCTGTTCAGTACGGCGTGCTCCTCGTCGCTGACCAGAACATCGGTGGTCCACAGACGGGCGTAGTTGCTGTCGGGCTTCAGAGGACCCCGCAGGCGGCCGTGACGGTCACCGGTCACGGACATCGTGGCACCGGTGGGCAGATGGCGCAGGCGCCAGCCGTCTTCGTAGGAGCTGTCCACGCGCAGCCCCGGCAGGCCGATCTGCGGAAGCCTCTCACGGCCGACCAGCCAGCAGGCCACGTTGTAGGGCGCTCGGGCCGTGATCACCAGATCGTCGTGTCGGGCGGAGACGACAAAGGTGTAGCGGGTCACATCGGCCAGCGTGACGAGGCGTGGCCACCAGCTGGTGGGGCCGTTGTTGAACATGCCGAGAGCCAGCAGCGCACGCAGCCGTCGCTGTGGCGCCGAGCAGGCGTCGAGCCCCAGACCGCTGTGCAGCGGAAGGGCATTGCTGTCACGGCGAGGGATTCCGGGAGCGGCGAGTGAGGCAGTTTCCCGGGTGTAGGACGCACGGAGACGAGCGGTCTGGCGGCGAAGAGAGGCGGGCACGGTGAGTCCTTCGTTGTCGCCCGGCCGACTGGATCACCACGCGGTGCGTGTCAGGGAAGACGTCCAAGCGCGAAGTGGGTGCCCCACACCCTCTATTGGTGACGGTGAGCGTCCGGGCCAGCTCTGCCACACAGTTCAGTCCTTCGCAGACCGGTCATCGACCGTACCACCGTACGGCGCCGTGGGCCTGAGTGACGTGCCGTCGCGGAGTAGATCACGGCTGGTGAACCTGGCCTCGGGACCGGATCCGCCGTGCGGTCCCAGGACAGCCGACCGGCACGCAATCCGTCTCTCAACACAGAAGGCTTCAGTCAGAGAAGAGCCGCCCCGAGGAGTTGGCCAGACGCAGGTGCTGGCCGAGCGTTCAACATCATTCGTCACCTTCCCCGGACAGTCCCACGAAGCCGGATCGCCGGCCACCCATGCGCCGCTGTCAGTACGCGATGCAAGGATGGAGGGCCCGGCCCTCGTACGAAGCCCGTGTCGGCCGGTAGATACACCGTGGGGGTGGATTTTGGCGAGTCAGGAATCCGAGCTGTGCCGTAACTGCGGGGAGGCGATCACCCGCTTCGACGGCCGCTGGTCGCACGGTCGCCATGGGTACGGCGGATGGGGGACTGTTGGATGCAGCGCCTATAGCTTCACCCTGCACGGTGACTGGGACAGCCGCCTGACGAAGGCCGAGAAGGCGAGCCCGCGGACCAGAGCCCAGCTTTCCGGCAGGGAGGAGTTCCCTGCATGGCCCGGTCTGCAGCAGCAGCGCCGAGAAACCGCGAGGAAGGAACAGGAGGCTGCCGCGCTGGCCGCCACCCGCTTCTCCACGAAACTGTCCAAGGCTGTCCAGGCCGCCGAATCGGTAGCGGCCGACCCGGCACACCACACCTTCCGCACCCTCGAGCGCCGACGCCAGGCAGTGATCCTGGCCATGGAGGAGCAAGCCCGCAGCGCCGCTGCCCGGAAGGGCCACGCGGAAGTGGGCAGCAGCACGGCCGAAGACGAGCTGGCCCGGCTCATGCAAATGACCCAAGACGTGCTGCGTTCTCTGCGCACCGCAGAAGACCTTCTGCCGCCGGCTGAAGCACTCAAAGCCGCGGCAAGCCGGTACAGCGCCCGGGTCGACCAGATCGCCACCGACCGGTACGCCCCGTTGCCGCGGCAGGCAGACGGCGCCTTCACCGAGCGACACACACTCCACGCCGCGCGTCAGCGCGCAGCACGTCACAAAGAGACTTCCCGACCGACAAGCGCCGGCTGACGCCGCCCACGCACAGGGGTGGGCCAGTGCATCGTCGTCGCAGCGGCCCGGCACGCGACATGCTGCTTCGAGCCACGATTTGACCTGAAGGGGTAGCCACTGGCGATCGGTACAACCGGTTGATGGGTCATGTACAGCTTTACCCGCACCCGCCAGGGCTGATCAGGATTGAGATCACCGCCGAAGACCGGCGGACAGCCGAAGTGGCAGCGGCCCGTATCTCGGAACTGTGGCTCAGCAGTTCCGCCCCGACCAGACCGGCGCCCGGGCAGAACTTCCGGGCCGTCGTCCACGCCGACCTGGACTGCTCACCGCACGAAATGAGCGCGGAGGACGAAGCCACCGGTTCCTGAGGCCGCAGTACTGCGGCGGCGGGTCGATGAGATCCGCCGCCAGCTCCTACTTGCCGCGGATCTCATCGATCTGCTGCTGCACCCAGTAATCGGTGATCATCTCAAGGCGCTTGACCGACGGTTCGATACGACGCAGCTCCCGGTCCAGGTTGATGAAAGGGGCCATCAGGCCCGCCAGCGAGGACGCCTTCGACCTCAGACCCTCAGCTCGTTTCGTCCAGGACGGCAGCTGCTTCGACACCGCCCGCAGCTCCGTCAGCATGCGGCCCATCTCATCATCCGCCGCAGGCACCTGCGGTTCCTCGTCACCACCGGCACCCAGCAGGTTTCCGGCTTCGCCGACAGCACTCGCGATCGCTTGCACCCGTTCGACCATGTGAGAGTGGAACCGGCCGGCCATCGCCCTGAGATCCACCTCCACACCCTCGACGAGCCTGCCGCGAAGCTGCTGCGGCGTGACGATCTTCTGCCCGCCGGATGCCGCCATGGTCCACGCCAGCGGCTTGTGCCGAGCCAGCAGCTCGTTGGCCAAAACTCTGTAGGCCAGAACGAGATCACTGATCAGGTCGCCTTCCAGCGTGTCACGGTGGTAGGCCGCGTTCCGGTACTCATGCAGCCGGTCGAGGACGTCTCGCTCCGCCGCCGACAGCACTCCCATCTGCACGAGGTACTTGGTCCGCTCCGGCAGATGGTCGTCCAGCTTCTTGCGGCGTTCCGGGCCCACATGCTTATCGACAAGCAGGCTCAACGAATCCTCCAGCTCGCCCCCGGCCTCACGGAACTCCCGCATCTCCTCGATGACCTTGTCGGCTATCTGGAGGGTCAGCCGGACGTTCACCTCACGGCCGATGATCACTTCCACGAGGTGATCGAGGAGGATGAGAGCGAGCCGGTCGTGCGCCTGATCACCCACCGCAGCACAGCGCTGGACCTCCGCGATCTCCACCGCCAGCCAGTTCCACTGCTCAGACTCAGGCACAGCAGCGCGATTCCAGTCAGAGGCAAAGGGCTGCAGAGGCGACATGCCCACCAGCTTCTCATCGCGCACATCAGCCGCCTCCACCGGGACGCAGGCCGAAAAGACGGGTCCCCGTGGGTCCGCCGGCCGCGAGTGCGGCAACACCGCACCTCACCCCATCCCAGCCAGCCGCATACATCCTTGCAGAAGGCGCCAGAAGCGGCGGAAGAGCAGCTCTCCACCGGCTCACGCTCGGCGTGCGCCACGGGGCCTCTTCGCGGATCATGGGCCACAGCCCGCCCGGGAAGCCGTCGCACGTTGCACCGGGCGGGCGATGTCAGACATGGAATGTCGCCATGTCCGCAGAGAGCACGGCGGGCGGCCTTGTACATCCCGCTTCAAGGCAGAAGGGCGCAGGCAGGCAGGGAGAGGCTGAGGCAGGGGTGCCGTCCGGCATGCGCACGCAGATGCCGCGCTTCACAGCGCATCACCGGAGCGAACACACTGCCATGGAGGGGACCGGACCCCAGCCGGTGGTAGGCGCGGGCGGCAGCCAGCAGCGGCCGGGCCCAGTCCGAAACCGCGTACAGGACACACGACCGGTGCGCGACGCCGTGGACTTTGATGACGGACACGTCGCCGGTGATGTCAAGGTCGCGTGTCCAGCGCAGACTGCCGAGGCCGGCCCGGGTGAAGGCCAGCACGCTCAGTGCCCCGGCGGCGAGCGGATGCGCGAGAGCCAACAGAACAGCCGTGCTCTGCGCTGCGACACCGACCGCAGGCGCGACAGGCCCCAGGCGCGCCGTTGCCATCGCGCCGGTGCAGGCAACAGCCTGCCGACCTGGCCGTGCCGACGTCGGCCCCGGCTCTCGCGGCGGCCCCGCGGATGACTGCCGGGAAATCCCTGCCACTGCCTCGGCGCCAGGCACAGACGGTAGAGGTGACCCAGGAGGGAAGGACGGGCGCGCGGGAATCGGTCCCGGTTCGGCAAGCAGTGCCCCGAAGCTGTCCTTGCCGCCGAGACGGCGCTCCACCTGGGCCAGTACCGGTGGCAGCGCGCGTGCCTCCGTCTGCCACAGCAGCGTCAGCTGCACCCCCGTCACCGTGCGCCAGGTAAGGAGCTGGTCGATCCGCCGGGGCGTCAGCAAATGGGCCCGCGCGATCACCGCATGCCGCACCCCGGTTGCCTGCGCCCACGAGGCCGCGGCCAGCCATGCCGCGTCCAGCGAGTCCAGCCACACATCGGGGGAGCAAGGCCCCGGGGCCAGCCGCTTGCCCAGCGCATACAGCACGTCGTGCGCCAGCGCGGCCGGATGGCCGCTGGCCGGTGTCGGATGCACCGCGATGCGGCCCTCGCCGGGGCAGTGCGCCTCGAGCGCCGCCTGCGTGTAGAACGGGTCGTCCTGCTCGTCCACCACCACGGTCACCTCGCCGTAGCCCGCTGCGATCACCCTGCTCCCGTCCCTGCCCATCACGCCATCACGTCCGCCGGCCACGAGGCCGCTCATCGCTCCACGCGCAGCGTCCCGTATGGCTGCCGGTGCCGGTCCGCCACATGCGGCGGACCGGCACCGGCAGCCGCCCGGTACTACATGCCGCCGAGCTTGCTGTAGACCCAGTTGACGAGGTCCTGGTTGATCTCGGCCAGTCCCTTCTGCCGCATGCCCCGCACCAGGTGCTTGGTGATGGTGGCCCAGTTGCGGAAGTTGCCATGAGCCGCTGCGCGGTCGATGCCCAGGATTGTTTTCCGGTCGGCCCCCTCCCACAGGGAGTGGAACGCCGGGAGCGTGGCGACGACTTCGTCCTCGGGCATGCGCGTGAACTTCTGCCAGATGTAGATCCGCGACGCCAGCATCGGTTCACGCTTGAGGACCTTGTAGCAGTTGTCCCCGCCGGCGAAGATCAATGCCATGTCGGTGCGCCGGTCGTCCCACAGGTGACGCCAGTACTCGAACGAACTGCGCCCCATCCACTGGGCCTCGTCACACACCAGTACCCGGAATTTCTGCGACAGCGCGTCTTTGAGGAGAGTGTCGAACTCGATGGGTCGGGTGGGCGGTTCACCGGGCAGCCCCAGGGCGTGGAACAGACCGTGCCGGATGTCACGGGGGGTGGGGCCCGAGCGCAGTTCGAGACGGTAGGTGATGTCGGGGGCCACCTGTCGCAGGGCGGAGTTCACCGACATCGTTTTGCCGCAGCCGGCCGCTCCGTAGGCGACCATCATGCCTTTGTCCTCGATCGTCGCCTTGACGTCGTCCAGGGTCGTCATGAGCGCGTCGGTGGCCACCAGGTGCGCGTCCAGCCGGTGGAAGTGATCTTCTTTTTCCGAGGGGAGGGTTCCGTAGTAGTCCAGGCTGTCGATCATTCGTCCTCCGTAAGGGTGCTGTCCCTGGGCGGGGGCGTGTCTGCGGGGATTGGCCGGGCCCAGCCGTCGGGGACCGCGGTGTGCGGGATGTAGCCGGGATCGGCGTGCCGCAGGGCCGTGGTGTCTGCTCCGGACAGTTCTGCTTCGGCTTCCGCCTCGGTCAGCGAACCAAGGCGCTGGGGCGGGGTGGCCGAGGTGACGGCCTTGAACCGGTCACGCCGCAGCCGGGCGGCGGCCTTCAGATCCGCACGAAGCCGCCGTTCCTTGGCCTTGCGGGCATTGCGCACGGCACGGATCTGCTCCTGGCTGGCCTGCTCGGCCAGGACAGCGTTGCCCAGGTAGGTGCCGTCAAGACCGAAGACTTCGATGGACGCGTCGTGGTGGGGCAGGTGGCGTACCGCGATGCGGGTGCCGCCCATGCCGACCATCCAAGGGCCGATGTAGTTGTGCCTGCGCCACTGCACACCGCGTGTGGTGATGACGCGGGTGCTTCCGTCGTCCTCGAGCCCGAAGTGGGCCAGCTGCTGGGCGGGGACGTCGTACAGGGGAGTGGGGTCGGCCCGCCAGGCCTCCATCGGGGTGAGGCCCCCCAGCTTCTGGGGCTTGTGCTCGTAGTTCCACCACCGCACCCACTCCTGCAGCAGCTCCACAAACGCCTCAAAGGTGAGGGCGGGCTCGTCGGGATCCGCTGTGCGCCCGCCGGTGAGTTTCTGCTGGCCGGTGTAGTGCGGCATGGACACGAACAGCATCTGCTCGACCGAGTCGTTGAGCGCTTCGATGGTGCCCTTCAGATACGGGCTGTAGCCGGGCAGGTCGACGACCGGCACGGCGAAGGCGCCTACGGCCGAGGCCACGGCGGCGCACAGGAATTCCTTGCCGCGGTCCACACGGATGAGGCCGGGCAGTCCGCCGGCCGGGCCGAACGGCTCGCTGCGGTCCAGTGCTGTGCGCAGGGCCGCCAGCACCGCGTCCCTGCTGGGTGCGTGGGGTGTCACGGCCCAGCCCATGATGACTTTCCTGGCGCAGTCGATGAACCAGGTCAGCCACGGCTGGACGAGTTCGCCCTCGACCCACACCTTGACGGGCATGCACTTGTGGTCGCCCTCCCACGCTTCGTTGCGGTGTCCGGGCGGGCGTTGGCCGAACACGTCGAAGGCCCGCCGGGCAGCCTCCCCTCGGGCGAGTCCGGCCCGGTCTCCGGCCGTCAGGTCCCGCCGCAGCGCCCGGTGCAGCGTCGCCAGCGAAGGGACCTTGGGCAGGTCCGGATCGGCCTGGGCCCGTTGTTTCAACTCGCGGTGCATGGCGGAGGCATTGCCTCCCCATAGGGCAAGAAGCCGCCGGATCTCGGCCGTGACGGTGAACCGTGGCCGGGACACAGCGTCGGTGCGGCCGGTGGCCCGCGCCTTGGCCAGCCAATTCCACACCGTCCGCTCGGAGCGGCCCACGTTGGTGGCGACCAGCCGCACGTGCGCGCTGGTCAGCAGGCCGTGCTGGTCCAGTGCCATCAGCCGGGGCATCGCGGCCTGCCGTCCCGTTTTCGCGGTGAAGACCGGTGTGACGGCACCGTGCGTTCCGTCCGGGGAATCACTCACAGTTCTGTTTCCTTCAGACATGGAGAATGGGGGGAGTAGTGGTGCCTGAGGCGGCACGGCAGCTTTATGACCCTCGCCAGGGCGGGACGGCGTTGTGCCGGTGATGGCCGTGAATCAAGCCTGAACCCGGGCCCCGGGCCGGACTCAGCCGTTCAGGCCCGCGAGTCCCAAGGGAACTCCCTTGGCGGAAGGGGCTCGTGGATGGGCTGGCTGTCTGTTGAAGCGTTCGGTGCCAGAACACTGAGGGTGCTGCCGACGCGGTGCCGGACAGCGGAGAAGTCCCGTCGGGCGCAGCGCGGGGCCGAGGCAGGCTCGGCCGCCGATGCCCTGCCGCGGTGTCGGCGCGCGGAAGGCCTACGACCGGCACCGCGCCGGAACAGCTCGTCAGCACCAGGTCGCAGATACTCCAAGTGGGCGCGCAAGGCATGGCGAAGGAAGCGCGGGATGAGAAGTCCACAGGAAGGAACGCCGCAGTGACCGATGTTCCCTTCCCGCGCCCGGGCGCGGGCCGCCTTGTGACGCTGACGGCCGCGCCCTGTCACCGCTCAGGTGTGCTCCAGCATTCTCTGGATTCCGTCGTGGATGATGCTGGTGCGTTGCTCTGGCGTGAGCCATATGGCCGTAGAGCCCTGGGCGTTCTTATCGACGTACAGGACATCGTCGACCGCATCGGCTACCGGATAGAGGTGGCTGATGACTCCGACCGTCTTGTCCCCGGTCACGCTCCCGCGCAGAGCGGAGAGAGTCTCTTCCAGGCGGTCGAAGTCCAGCGATCCGAACCCTTCATCCAGGAACAGGCTCTCCAGCTTGCTGTGGCCGCGACTGCGGCTGTGGAGCTCGACGAGCGCTAGCGCCAGGGCGAGGGACGCCTGGAAAGTCTCGCCGCCGGAAAGGGTCTCCGGGTCACGGGCAAGATTCGTGGCGCAGTCCATGATCTTGAACTCCTCGGTGAATACGTACTCACCCGCGGAGATCTGCTGGAGGATTCTGCTGCCGTGGCTGAGCAGTGAATGGGTGCGCTGCTCGGTCAGATACGTGAGGAACTTCCCGTCCGTCAGCTGTTCGATCACGCTCCGCCACACTGCGGCCTGCCGCTCTCCGGCTTCGAGGGCGACAGTCAAGGCGTCTGCGTACGGGATTTGGGACTGCGCGGTACGCAGGTCGGCCTTGGCTTTGTCGTGGGCGGCCTCGGCGTGGCTTGTCTTGCGGCTGAGCGGATCGAGAACGGAAGGAGTGAGGAGATCGCCCTTCGGCGGCAGCCAGAACCCGGGACTGTCGTCGGTGTCGTCGCCGGTGGCACCGGCTTGGAGCGCGAGTTCCGCCTTGAACGCCCGGATCTCGTCGAGGGCTTGCTGCGCGCTCTGCCTGAGTGCTTCGGTGAGCTGTTGATCCAGTGAGGTGAGGGCCAGGCTGTAGGTGTCGATGACGGCCAGGTCCGTCCCGTCCGGGGTGGGCGGCAGTTCGGCCGGTGTCCCGTCGCCGAGAAGCCCCGCGGCATCGGTGGCCGCGTCTGCCCAGCGCTCCAGCTTCTTGATGAGGCTGTGTGTGGGTGTTTCGAGGCTGCGTCGCCGGAGTGCGTCCAGGGCATGCAGGCTCTCGGTGTGCTCGGTGAGGGCCTGCCTGGTCTCGTCGCGGTCCTGTGTCGTCCGCTCCAGCTGCTCGAGCCGCCGGCCGGCCGCGTTCTGTGCGGAGACGATGGCCTGCGGCAAGGGGAGCCGCTGCGGGCAGGACTGGGCGGGGCGGAGCGAATCCGGGAGCGCGGAGACCTCCGTCAGCAATGCCTGCAGGTCCGTGTCGTACTGCTCCCGGGTCTTGTCCAGCCGTTTGCGTTCACGCTGCAGGCGGCCGCGCTGGCGCTTTGCCTCAGCCTGGGCGGCATCGTATTCGGCCTGCGCCGCCGCCAGACCCGCCTGCGCGTTGGTGTGAGCCGTGAGGGCTTGCCCTTCCGCGTTGCGCAGCGGCTGGACGAGCGACTTGACCGCACGGGTGATCTGCGTCCGGCCTCCCGGTTCACCTTCGGCGAGGACACGTGCCTGTGTGATCGCTTGCCCGGGCAGGGCTTCCAGCGCGGTGGCCGTGACAGAAGAACAGGCCAGCCGCGCCGCGTCCACCAGCTCCCGCACCTGGAGCAAGGCCGCCTCCATACGCTCGCCGGCAGCCAGGTGCGCGCGGCGGTGCTTCTCGGCCGTCCGCTCCATCTCCTTCAACTGAGCGGTTGCCTCCGCTTTGGCCTCCATGGCCTTCTCGACGGCCTTCTTGCGCTTGGTGACCTCGCGCTGGGCCTGGCCGCGCGCCTTGCCGTCCCGCGGTGAGGGGGGAGTGAAGTCGTGCGGGAGGGGCTGGCTGCAGACGGTGCAGGCGTCACCAGAGACCAGACCGGAACCTGCCGTGTGGGCCGCGTCTTCGCGCTGCAGTGCAACGAGGGTGTCCTGGGCTGCTTCCAGTGCGCCGTTCGCCTCCTCCAGCATGTCCTCCAGGCCGGTGCTGCGGCCCCGGTGTTCCTCCACCGTCTTGAGCGCTGTGTGGTGCGACTGCACATGCGAGGCTGCGGCAGTGGCTTCCTGCAGCGCCGCCCGGACGGCCTCCTGTACCTGCTCGGTCTGCGCGCGCGCCTCGGCTACGGTCTGCTCGGCCCGGATGGCGGCTGCGATGAGAGCGGTCTTGCCCTGTTCACGTTCGGCCAGTTCCTGCTGTGCCTGCGCGTGCTCCCGCTCGTGCGCGTCGTACTGAAGCTGGTCGTGCTTCAGCCGCTGCAGCACAGCGTCCAGGCCAGCCGCACGGTCGGGCAAGTGAGACAGGACGGCGAAAGCGCCGTGCAGGGACTGGGCTGTGTCGCCAGCCTGCGCGCACGCATCCAGTGCCGCCTGCGCCGTGTGCAGTTTCAGGCTCAGGTCACGCCCGACTGCCGCCTGGGCTGCCGCCTCGGCATCGAGTTCCTCCTCCTTTTGTGCCAGCGCGGCCAGCATGACACCCGCATCCGGGACAGCACGTTCCCGCAGTAGCCGTGCGGCCTTGTCCACATCGGTCTTGCAGTGCTGGTGCTCGACGGCCCGGTTCTGGCCCGCGCGCAGGGCTTGCAGCCGGTGGCCTCGACGGAGCGCGACGCCACGGGTGCGCTCCACGTCCAGGACCCCACGGGCTGCGGCAGCGCGGGGATCCGGGCCCAGAAGGTGACGGGCCCTGGTGGCCTGGGTGATCTGCTCTTCCAGGTGCTTCAGCCGTACGCCGGCGTTCTTGCGGACCCGTTCGAGCTCGCTGATGCCGAAGACGTGCCGCAGGATGCCGGTACGAATGGCTGCGGGTGCTTTGAGGAGGGTGTCGAACTCTCCCTGACGCGGCATGATCGTGTGGACAAAACCATCCCGGTCCATCCCGACGATCTCGGTGACGGCTTTCGTCACCGCGTCCTTGTTGTCGACCCGCATGTCGGGGGCGTTCCCGGACAGGGGCTCGAGCACGGCCTTCGGCCTTTTCGAGCGGTCCGCATACAGGATGCGGCGCACGCTCCACGTGCGGCCGTTCGCCTCGAACTCCAGCGTCACGTGCATGCTGGGGGATCCCCGGCTGATCAGTTCGTAGGCGGTCTGGGGTGCCTTCGACCACGAGCACGTCCCATACAGGACGAAGATGATCGCCTCGAGGATGGTGGACTTGCCCACGCCGGTTTCGCCGAGGATGGCGAACAGCCGCTTGCCGGTGAAGTCGATGGTGCAGGTGCCGGAGTAACTGCGCACTCCCGTGAGGGTGAGTTGCCGGAGCTTCATGATGCCTCCGTCCAGGTGTCTTCCAGCGCAGCGCGCAGCAGTTCCTCGGCTGGGACCGGCGGCGGCGTCTCCTCGTCGGCTTCGTTGAGCAGCTGGCTGAATGCGGTGACTGCAGACTCCGCAGCGGCACCGCTGAGGCCCTCACGGGCCAGGTAGGCGTGGAACGCGTCGGGCAGATCCGGCTCGTCACCTGGATTGAAGTCGAGGACGGCGTTGGTGGCCGCTTCCCGGGCCAGTGCCGGCTTGATGATGAGCGCGCGCGGCACGATCTCGGCGATCTTCTGGCGGAGCGGTACGTCGGGCTCCTCACCGGTGATCAACGGCTTGAGGAAGGTTCCGTCGTACTCGGCGGCCTCGGCCCTCAGTTGGTCGAGAGTTCCCTCAAATTTGGCCAGCCGCCGGCCGCTGGAGAGTCGGCGGGTCCGCACCCGGACCGGCCGCCCGGGCTCCGCGTCGACGATGACGACGCCCTTGGGATCGTTGGCTTCGCTGAAGTCCATGGCAAGCGGACTGCCCGCGTAGCGGGCGGTGAGTGTGGAGCTCCGTACGGCTTGCGGGAGGTGGATGTGCCCGAGGGCGGTGTACGACACCTCCGGAAGATCCTCGACGGCGATCTCGAAGGACTCGCCCATGGCCCGTTCGCTCCTGGAGCGCGTGGCGCCCGTGACGTACACGTGGGCCGTGAAGAAGAGGACGTCCCGGTCGGGGTCGTACCCCTCCCGCATGGCCCCCACCAGCCCCGCCTGCAGCTCACGCATTCCCTCGGCGTACTCGCCGTACGACGTGTCGGACGCGGACCGCTGCCAGAATCGGTTCGGATGCACGAACGGCAGCGCAGCCAGGCGGATCCGCTCCTCGCCACCGCAGGCATCGAAAGTGAAGACGCCTCCTTCGTGCGCCGGGCGGTATCGGCCGACGAAGAACAGGCCCCGTCCCACGGATGGGCCGGCCATGAGATCGAAGAACTCGAACCACGTGGGGGAGTCATGGTTGCCGGCCACGACCACGGTGGGGGCGACAGCAGCGAGTTCAGCCAGGATCCGCATGGCGCGCATCAGGTCCCGGGGAGTGGGACGGGAGGAATGGAACAGGTCGCCACTGTGGACGATCAAGTCTGGCCGGCTTTCCTGGGCGATCGCCACGATCTCGGCTAAGACGGCGTCGAAGTCCTCGCTGCGTGGATGCCCGTGCAAGGTATGGCCCAGATGCCAATCGGAGGTGTGGAGCAGTCTGCTCATGCCTTCATGCGCCCTTTCGGAGCGAGGCGTAGGAGGGCACCGGTGGTGCCCTTATGAGCCCGGGACTGTACACCAAAAACACAGGGCAAAATGAGGCAACCCGAGTAGCTGCTAGCATGCGGCCATGCACGAGCACCTGGTCGCACTCGAAGAACGCATGCAGCAACTGCAGCAGGCGATCCGGCAGGCGCTCGCGCAACACGACCCCGCCCAAGCAGGCGCTCTACGCGCGGAGTTGAAGCGAACCCAGCAGGCCTGGGACGTGCTGTGCGGTCCGGATGACGCCGCGGACAATGCCCCGACGGAGCCCGCCTCACTGACGGCCCCCGAACACAGCTGGGAGGGCCGGCCCGCTCGCGACCAGGTTCGCGAGGCGCTGACCCTTCTCACCGTCCCCGCTTCGCCCAGACTGCTCAGCCAGGTCCACCAGGCGTTCTTCTCCAGCCCGTTGAACACCGCACGACTGACCACCCTGCGCCGCGACGAGGAACGTTCCTTCCGCTCCGCCCCCTACGCGCGCCCCTACTACGTCTGCTCCGCTCTGACGTCCGACCTACTCTCACCGGCGCGAGCCCTGCTCGCCCTGAGCACCTGGCCGCTCGAACAGCGCATCGTGGGACCCCTCACCCAGCGAGTCCACTTCCTCACCTCGGCCATACGGCTCGCGGACGCAGCCAAAGACCTCGCCGACGACGCAGAACTGCCGCAACCCGTACAGCTCCTCCTCCTGCCATACAGCCGCAATCTCCACACCCACAGCAGCCGCCGGCCGCTCGACCTGGATGCACTGCGCCAGGCCGCAGCAGCCGAACTGCAGATCCACCAAGACGACGACGCCGACACCCGCACCGAAGCGGCCCGACGAGCCCGCCAGCAGCTCGGCGACGTGGAACAGCACTTCGGCAACACCCTGCGCGACGTCAACCGCCAGCACCGCGCCTCGTAAACCACCCCTACGACGCACGACTTGTGCCCTGCCCGCTCAAGGAAATCAGTGAGTTCGCTCGACACACAGCTGGGCGCTTTACGCGGACCAGCCCCGCCCCTCCCGCACAATGCACGAACCCTGGCCGCCCTGACCGCCAATCCCAGCTGCGACCGCCGCTCCGTCCTGGACGCGGCCGGCATCGACAAAGACGCCCTCGCCACCCATCTGGGTCTCTCCCGACCGCTGAGGAAATCCCAGCTCGCCCTCGACTACGGCATCGCCTTCGAACGCCAGGTCACCGACCAGGCCGGAGCTGCCCTGGTGCCGCTACTCCGCCAAGCCCTGGGCCTGACCCTGCCCGAGGCGACTTACAAGGACGTCAACAGCGTCGGCAGCGACAACGATAAATCCCCCCTGAGGCTGCGCCACACCCACACCAGCTCGCTCATCCTCAGCACAGCCCACCGCAGATCCAAGCCCTACACCCTGCTCGACCACCCCGTGCTTAGTCTGACCGTCGCCGGCCGCCAGACATACCTCGAGCCCGATGTCATCGCCTTCCACCACGAAGGCGTCTTCCACGTCGTCGAGGTCAAATCCTTCCCCGTCATCCACGGACAGCCCGACCCCATAAAGACCGCCGCAGCACTGTCCCAGGCCGCCGCCTACGTCCTGGCCCTGCGCGAACTCCTCACCGGTGACGGCCTTCCAGCAGACCGCGTCTCCGACACCGTGATCCTGGTCAACCCGCGCAACTTCACCCGCCAACCCATCGCCACGCCCTACAACGCCGCCAAGCAGATCAGGCACCTCAGCCGCCACCTCGGCAGACTTGAGCGCCTGCCCGCACTGCTGGACGACCTCCCTGAGGGCACGACGTTCGACCTGGCGCCCAGCTCCGACGGCAGAGCGACCCGCCCTCCCGGCGAACTCGTCGCCGCACTCGCCACCATGCGGCCGCACTACATGCCCCGCTGTGGTCACCACTGCGAACTGGCCCCCCACTGCCGCACCGAGGCCCGCAACCAGGGCAGGACCGACTTCCTGGGGCCCGCGGTCCGCGACGACCTGGCAGGAATCGACACCATCGCCACAGTCCTGGCCCTTGCCGACGGACACATCAGCCCCTCGCACGACCAAAAGGACACTGTCCAGGCCCTGCGCCACGCACAGCGCATCTGCATCGACCTCCAGAAAGGCAGCACATGAGCCTTCTGGCCTCATACCTGAGGGTGCGCGCCGCATCCACCGGCAACGCCCAACGTGCCAGTCAGCTGCGCCATTTCCACCTCAGTGACCAGCCTCTGATGCTGATGGCACTGAAGCGAACCGGTCCCGCAGCACGACCACTGGCCCTCATGCTGGGCACCGATCCGTACCGGCCGGAGCTTCTGGTCGCGCCTCCCTCAGGAAGCACCGCGTCCATGCTCGCCGCCCTGGCTGACACCGTCACCACCTACATCGATGCATGCCGGCAGCGCAGCGAGAACCTGCCTGCCGCCTCCGGCAGACCAGCGCGCCGGCGATACACCGACGCCCCCCAGATTCTCGTGCCCAACCCCCAGACCGTGGAACACCTCAAAGCGCTCGGGGACGACCTGAGACTCCGCCGCGTTGACGATCAGACGCCCGGCTCCCGATCCGTCCAGCGTTTGGGACACTGGCTCACCTATCTCACCGACCGCGCACACGACATCCCCGGTTCGGCCGCCCTCATCCCTCTGACCGGCTTCCTCGGCATGCACTGGATCACCGGCCAAAGCCCTCTGGAGGACGAGGACCTCGCCACCCTGCTGGCATGGATCGACCCGCCCCGCCACACAGCCTCGGGATGCGACGCCGCCGACAAGGCAGCAGCCCTGGCCGCTCACCGAACCGCGGGACCAGTCACCGACGCGGCCTTCGACAACGACCAGCTCGCGCCCCTGTTTCACGCATACGCCCAGACCCGCGGCCAGGACCAGGCCCCCAGCCTGGAAGAGCTCAACAGCCTGCTGACCACCTACATGCAACCCACCTGGGACCTCATGTGGCACGCCTACACACTCCTGCAAGCCCTCCCCGAAGCCAAGAACACAGCACGCCGATGGGGCCACGAACGCACCGCATTCACCGACGAATGCACCTACCTGGACCAGGACGGACGCCCCCGGCCCGCCCGCGAACAAGCCATCGCCACCGCCGTCCGCCTGGCCCGCATGGAACACGCCGCCACCACCTTCGCCGCCGAACGCGCCGCCGACGACCCCTTCGTAAGGGCAGAACTGCGCACCACCGGTGAAGCCTTCGGCGGCCCCGTCACCACGATCGACCCGGAACACACTCTTCGGGGACCCACCGGACGAGCACAATGGCGCCCCCGGTTCACGGTGTCCACCACGGATCCCGTGCTCCTGGAACCCGGCCAACCCCTGGCCTGCCACACCCACCCCAACGCCCGCTACAAGATCTGCACGATCAACCCCACAGACGGCGACACCCTCGTCGAGCTCGAGATCACCGCGGGCATGGGCCCCGTGACCCGACCCAACCATGCCGTCCTGCCCGAACCCGGTGCTCTCCTCGTCTTCACCCTCGCACCGGACCACTACCGGATGCCGGAATTCCCCGCACGGGACCAGACCCCCTGGACCCATGGCGGTCCTCCCCCCGACCATCCACACGACCGCGACGAGAACGAGAGCGGGGACGAGCCGTGACACCGCCCCGCCGACTGTCCGTACGACAGCGGCAGACGGACAGGGCCACCGGCGTAGTCCTGGATCAACTGACCGCACTCACTCACCGCGGACTCGTCGTGCAAGCCCCACCCGGCGCCGGAAAGACCACTCTGGTCGCCCAAGCCGCCGCCGCGCTCGCCCAGTCCAGCGGACCCTGCCCCGTCATCGCCCAGACCAACAGCCAAGTCGACTATCTCGTGCGCCGATTCGCCGACGACCACCCGCACCTTCGAACCGCCCGGTTCACCGGAGTCGACCACACGGCCCCGGACGACCTGCGAGCACACGCCGACGTCCGCGTCGGCACCCGCATCGAGGACCTCGAGCGAACCGCAGACGTCATCGTAGGCACGGCCATGAAATGGGCTACGGTCACCAACCGCCAGTGGCCATGGGGAGTCGTCGACGAGGCCTACCAGATGCGCTCCGACACCCTCTTGAGAACCGCTCGCCTCTTCGGACAGACCCTCTTCGTCGGAGACCCCGGCCAGCTCGACCCCTTCTCCACAGTCAAACCCGACCGCCTCGAAGGCATGGCCCATGACCCCATGAGCAGCGCAGTCTCCGTCGTACTCGCCAACAACCCCGACCTGCCCGTCCACTCCCTGCCAGTGTCCTGGCGCCTGCCGCCCTCAGCCGTCCCACTGATCAGCAAGGCCTTCTACCCCCGCATCTCCTTCCAGGCCGGAAGCAGCGAGTCCGACAGAACCCTGACGTTCTCCAACACCGGCATGCGCACTCCTGCCGACCGGGTCATCGAGCACGCCGCCCGCACCGGATGGGCACTGTTCGAATTACCGGCGCGCATCACCCGCCACTTCGACAGCGAAGCCCTCCACGCCGCCCTCGCCATCGCTGAACGGCTGCTGATCCGGGGCGCCACCGCCACCTGCGAGCAAGACCCGGAGGGACACGTCCTGCACCCTCAGGACATTGCCATCGGCACCACCCACCGCATCCAGGTCGACCACCTCCGAGCCCTCCTGGCCCGCCACTACCCCAGGCTCCACGGCCTTGCCATCGACACCGCCAACCGCCTCCAAGGCTGCGAACGCAGAGTCACCATCGTCCTGCACCCCCTCTCCGGCCGCAGCAACGCCTCCGCTTTCCACCTGGACGCCGGACGTCTGTGCGTCCTTACCTCCCGCCACCGGCACGCCTGCATCGTCGTCGCCCGCAGAGGCATCGCCGAACTCCTCGACGCCCACCCCTCCAACGACCCCGTACATCCCGGATCCGACGCCAGGAATCTCGACGGCTGGGAAGCCCACCACACCATCCTTGCCCATCTGGCCCAGCACACCGTCCAGGCCCAGACCTCTCACCGCCACGGATGAGCGACTGCGCCATGCATGGACCGAAAGCCTTGTGCTTGGGACAGGCCGCACCGGCCCGTTGTCATACCAACGCGCGGTTGTTTACCGGAAGCCATGCCAACCGGCCGTTGATCCACAGCTGCTCCTTGCTGGGATGCCGCAGACAGGCGAGGTCCGTCACGGGCGCGGCCATGCGCAGCGTGTGCACGTTTTCAAGGGTGCGAGAGTCCCACAGCTGTATCCCCGGGGCCGACCACGGCTGCGGTCAACGGCGGTCCCTCGCGTCCGCGGACCACGGTGACTTTGTTGACGGGGGAGTGGGATTCCAGCGTGACGGTGACAACCAGGTTTCTCCACAGAGAGATCGTCGATCCCCGCCACGGTCAGGGACTGCTGCTCCGCGGACTGCAAGGAGGGGAGACTCCCCGGCCGCGCCATGCAGACGAGAGCCCTGGAGCCAAGGTTCCCAGAGCTCCTGCCCGGCCCCACACACCACACCATCAGGGTCTCGGCACCTCATCCAACGCCAGCGGGACATGCCAGACGGCCTCGTCGTCCAGACGGTGCGATGCACAGGAGCGCCTCAGGACTCTTCGAGTCATCCTCTGAGGACGAGGTGCCCGATGCGCCGCACGGTGATCGTCGAGCGGAAGCCGAAGCGGAAGTCAGACCGCCCTTATGCGAGGGCCCGCCACGGCGGGTCGGCGTGAGTGGGCGGGGCGCTGCCGCTGAGCAGGGCATCGCTTCGCGACGGAAGCCGCGGATCGGTCCGAGCTGCCCGCCATTCTGTTCTTTGCTGGGGCTGGTGCTCGATTTCCAGGCGCTGGCTTGACCTCAGTTCTTCCTCAGAGAACCGTTCCGCTTCCCCTCCAATTCCGCTACCGAATGTAGCTTTGTGATTTCGATGCGCTACCGGCATCGCCGGCCCGGTCGCACCGCGTGCGCAAGGGAAGACCGATCCATTGGGGGAGTAGTGGCCGGCCCACGACGTTCCACCGTTCTTTGGCGCTTTGCCGAGGCCGGCGTCCTCACGATCATCGCTGCAACCGCCCTGCCCGCCGTGGCATCCGCCGCCGGTGTGGACCGGGTCTGGAACGGGAGCAACGCGCCTCTGGAGGTGTCCGGCTTCGGGAGCAAGGGATACGCCTACGGCACCTGGAAGGTGCACAACTCCTCCAACGGCACCCGCTCACGCGTGATGAGCTACACCCGGCTGAAGAACGCCGACGACCACAAGGTGTACGTCCAGCTCGGCACGGAGGTGAACGCGGGCTACTGCGTCCAGGCCAGCAAGTACATGACCTGCACCAAGAAGTACTGGGACCACGCCAACGCCGAGACGGCCCACCACAACAGCAGCTCCTACGTCTACAAGACCGCCTCGACCGGCGTCGACGACGAAGCCGACTACGCGCGTGGCAAGGTCCGCGCCGGCCTGGACGTCCCCTGGCGGCCGGACCCGCTCACCGGCTGGTCGTACACGGACGGTGGCGACCAGTACTGAACCCACTCGCCGCGGCCGTCTCTCCTCGACCACGGACGGCCGCGGCAACCCGTCCGCCGGGCCGAGTCTGCTGGGACGGGCCCTCCGGCAGTGACGCACGCGTGGCGCACGCCGTTGTCACGGTGATCGACCACCAGGGGAGAGCGAGAGACGTGAGCCGATTCCACCTCACTTGCCGCGAGCTCGTGAAGACCTACGGGAACGCGTTCCGGCTGGGCCCGCTGTCGCTGGACGTGACCGGGGGAGTGACGTGCCTGGTCGGCCCGAACGGCGCGGGCAAGTCCACGTTCTTCCGTCTCGCGGCGGGGCTGGAGAAACAGACGTCCGGCACCTTGAGGCTCGAAGCCGCCACTTCCTCCAGCCCGGCCGTCTCCCTCGGATACCTCCCCCAGGACCCCGAGCTCCCACCAGGGGCGACCTGCGAGGAGTTCCTTCATTACGTTGCCTGGGTCCATGCCATCCCCGCGAAGCGGCGCCCCTCAGCGGTGGACGAAGCCCTCGCCGCACCGGCCTCACCGACCGCAGGACCAGCCGAATCCGCACGCTCTCCGGCGGCATGGCGCGCCGCCTCGGCATCGCCCAGGCACTGATCCACGACCCGGCGCTGCTGCTCGACGAACCCACCGCCGGCCTCGACCCACGCCAGCGCATCGCACTGCGCGAAACGATCGCGGCAGTGGCCGTCGGCCGGATCGTCATCGTCTCCACCCACCTCGTGGAGGACGTCCGCGGCCTGGCCGACCGCGTCCTGATCCTCGACGGCGGCACCATCGCCTTCGACGGCGACCTCACCGCCCTCGAAGACCGGGCCGACCCCCACGCCCCCGGCGACACCCACCTGGAACGCGCCATCGCGACCCTGATGGGAGGCCCCGAATGACAAGCCCCCGTCTCCTCTACGCCCTCAACACGCTCATCGGCCCGTGGATGACCCTCCCCGTCGCCGTCCTCGAGGCCATGAACTTCCTCCAGCGAGGCATGCCATGGCGCGGCGAGACCCTGTGGACCGTGGACTGGTTCGCCATCGCCCTGTTCATCATCGGCCCACTCCTCGCCGGCGCCGCCGCCGTCGACGCCTCCCGCCTGTCCCGCGCCGGGAACATCCACCTCGTCCTCGCAACCCGCAGGCCGTACCGTCCGTACCTCAGGGCGGCCGCCTGGTGCGCCGGACCCGTACTGGTCGTACACCTCCTCACCATCGCCGCGGCTCTCATCATCGGTGGCGTCCCCGGCAACCCGCCGTGGCCGGCCCTCACGGCAGCGGTTGCCGTCCAGTGCCTGGCCGTCTACTGGTACGTGGCGATCGGCTCGGCCATCGGCCGCCTGGCCGGCCCCCTCATGGCCGGCGCGACGGCGGCAGTGTTCACCTTCACCCTCATGCACCTGCTCGGCTCAGGCAGCTCGGGACGCTTCGAACCCCTCGCGCTCGGCGGAGCGACCGTCTCCCGCCTCGGCTACCAGTACGCTCCCGGCTACCTGATGGCCCAGACCGTCTTCTTCACCCTCACCGGCGCGGCGCTGCTCCTCCTGCCGATCCGGCTGCGATCCGGCCGCAGGACCCTCACCGCTGCGGCCACACTCACCCTCGTCCTCCTCGCCGCAACCGTCATCGCCGCCCAGCACACCCTGCCGGCCCGCCGCCTCGTCACGGACGCGGCACCGCCGACCGACTGCACCACCACCGCCCCCGCAGTGTGCCTCTACCCCGAACACGCAAGGTTCCGCGGCCAGATCAACCGCCATGTGGCCACCCTGACCGCCGCCGCCCGCTCCCATGGCTATGCCGCCCTGATTCCCGAACGGGTCGAGGAACTGAGCCGCACCCACTGCGTACGGTCGCCGCACGTAAGCGGCCTGCAGATCTCAGCCGACGCCTACGCCACCGACGAGGTCAGCCTCGAAGAAGTTGCCTCCGCCCTCACCCGCCCCCTGCACTGCCCCGACTTCTACACAGACACCGGCCCCGGTCCCGCCTATTGGCAGCGCGAGTTCTCCCTGTACGCCACCCTCCTGCACACAGCCGGTGTCCGCGTCGACCCGCACGAGTTTCCTGCAGCCCCGCGGATTCTGACCCCCACAGAAGTCCAGGGCATCAAGAACGACTACGCAGCCTGCCGACTGGTAGAGAAACCCGCATGAAAAGCGGCCGCCTGACCCTCGTGCGGGCCTGGGCCGGCGTGCACCCGACGCGTTCCGCCCTCATCCTCCTGGCCGTCGCCACCCTGCTCTCGCTGACCGGAGCGAGAGCAGCGATCGACAACCTGGGGTTCCTTCTCTTCGACACTCCCGTGCCGCTCCTGCTGCTCGTCCCCGTCCTCGCCGCCGTCGCCGTCGCCATGGGAAGCGACAACACCGCACGCCTCCCCCTTCCGCAACCGCCACGTCTCGCCTGCGCGCGCCTCCTGTGGCTGCTTACCCTGACAGCCCTGGCAGCCTGCGCGAGCAACCTCGGGCAACTCGCCGACCCGGTCGTCGACTGGCAGCCGACGACCCGCAACCTTCTCCTCTACACCTCCCTGACCATCACCACTGCCACCCTCGCCAGCCCGGCTCTGGCCTGGCTCCCACCCGTCACACTGACGGTCGTCGCCATGTTCTTCGGCTACCGGACCACTCAACCCGGCTACCACTGGTGGGCAACGATCATGGAACAGGCCACCAGCCCGGCCCAGTGGTCATGCGCGACCGCTTCCTTCCTCGTCGCCGCGCTCCTCCATACCGTGCACCCTGTGACGACCAGCCACATCGGCAGCTTCACCGCGGCGTCGGCCCGCTGAACTTGCAGTGGACGGGAAGTTTGCAGTCGCATACAGGGTCGAGGCCTGAAGGGGCCTCAGGGGAATGAAGGTTCAGGTCGCGGACGGCTGCTCGCCTTCGCGTCGCAAATCGCCGAGATCTGCGTCACATAGCCGCAGCTCACCGCGCCGCTTCGTGCAATTGCGCGAAGACCGCGGCGGTCGAATTCCCTGCCGGAATATGAAAACGGCTGATCGAAACTGACCGGTTTCTGGGGTGGGGTCGCGGCGCGAGGGCGTGACGGGGTGGAATTTGTCTTCGCGTGGTGTGTGGTGTTTGCGCATTGAAGCGCATCAAATGGCGACCGGGAGCGATGGCGGGGTAGCGTTCCGTGACGCGAGTGGGGCCCCAGGCGGGCTACCAACCAACGAAGGGCCCCCTCGTGTGACTGGATCAAGCACGCCCTCGACATGGAAGCTGAGGACCTACCTTGCTCGACCGAATCATCGCTGCGGGACGTTTCCGTTCTGCAGCGCTTCACGACGCTAACATTCCTTCCCTCGCCGTAGGTGAAACCCGATCCGTGAGTGCCTGGGATGTCACCCTCCAGGCGGGGCTGTTCGTCAGTCTTGTGATTCTCCCGCTGGTTTTGATCACCGGGGCCTGGGAGGCACCGACGAGCGCCGCGATTGTGTGGCTCGCCTTCCGGGCCGCACGCCGTTCCTCCTTCCGGTACCAGCGTCTTCGCCGCTGCTGAGGTACCGCGTTCGGCCGGCCCGCCCCGCGGGGCGGGCCGGCCGAACGCCGGTGATGGTGGGCGATGGCGTCCGCGGCCGGAGCGCGCAATTCCTCTTCGCATGCGGGGGATGGACGCTGCGGCGCGGAAGAAATGACCGCGCTAAGCGGGGGTGAGTGAAGTGACTGAAGAAAACGGCGAGTTCGGGATGTGCCGGGAGTGCGCGGGGCGTTTTCCGCAGAACGGGGGGCGGGGGCGGCGCAAGGACTACTGCAGCCTTGCCTGCCGTCGTCGCGCACAGCGGCAGCGGGACGGGCAGCGGCGTCGCCCGCCGCAGAGTGCGCTGCCCGTGGGGCGCCTGATCGCGGAGGAGCTGTACAGCCTCGCGTTCGATCTGCTGGAGGCGGAGTACGGGGGAGCTGACCTCGGGGAGCTGTTGGGCAGAGCCCGTGCGCTGACCAGGGAGACGGACTACTACGTCGGCGCCGCCGTACGTGACGCGCGCCAGCGGAGCGTGAGCTGGGAGGAGGTGGCGAAGGCCGCCTCGCTGAGTACGGCGACGGCACGGGTCCGCTGGGGTGAGATGAAGGTGATGCGCCAGCTTCAGAGGAGGTCGGTGGAACGGGCGGCGCTGCGCCAGTCCCCGGCCGCGGTTCCGGATGTCCGCCCGAAGGAAGGCCGGGAGGCCGTGGGCCGGGCCTCGAGGCAGCTGGCAGCCGCGCTGTCACAGTTGCATCAGGGTTCGGGGCTGATGATCCGGGAGGTCGCCGAGAGCACGGAACTCTCGCCGTCGTACGTGTCGCGGATCTTGTCCGTGGACCGCACGCCCAGCTGGCCGGTGGTCCGCCAGCTGGTGGAGACGTTCGGCGGTGACCCCCTGGAGCTGCGCGTGCTGTGGGAGATAGCGCAGGGCCTTCCGCCGGCGCCACAGGACTTCATCGACGCGGCGACGCGCCTCAACGGCGTGCTGCGCGGCCTGTATCTGGCCGCAGGACGCCCCGTCGTGAAGACGGTGTGCGACCAGAGCAACGGCGCCCTGGACGAGGCCGCGGTGGAAGAACTCCTCGAGGGAACCGAGGTGCCCACCTGGGAGGACACGGGCCGCTTCGTCACCGCGGTCGGCGGGCACCCGGCCGACATCCGCCCGCAGTGGGAAGCGGCCTACAGCCTGCTGCTCGGAGCGTGCGACCCCGCGCCGAAGGTGACGGAGACGAGCCGGTCGCCGCAGGACGATGATCCGCAGCAGGCCGAGGGACGGTGAGGCACATGACTCGCCTGGCACACCGGGAGCGTGTCCTTGCCCGGGGCGCGGAAGGACCGCTGATGCTGGGATACAAGGCCTTCTGCCTGCGTAACGAGAACCGCTATATCCAGTACGCCCGGGCCAGATCCCTGGAGCCGGTCCGTGCCAGGGCTGTGGTGGAGTCGGCTCTCCAGGCGCTGGTGATGCAGTGGCCGCAGATCATGAGCAGTGACAGGCCGGCCTTCGAGGCGTGGGAGGTGCTCGTCTGCCGCGTTGCGGTGGCGGCCCGGGAAGCCCGGCGCGAATGCAACGGACAAGGACGCGACACGGTGCACCAGGCATTGTCCGGACTGGAGGCAGATGTCGTACTACTGCGCTACCGGCTGTCGTTGTCTCCGGCAGAGACGGCCGATCTGATGGGGCTGGAGGTACCTGAGGTGACGGTGTCGCTCAGGAAGGGTGTCACGGCACTACTTGCCCCCGCGTGAGCACCCCGGCGTGCGCCGCTGCTGCGAAAGCGGCCCGGCGCACGCCGGTTTCGCCTGTCATATGCAGCCGTCACATGGTGCTGGTCAGCGGTCCCGACATCGTGTGAATGATGTAGCAGTCTTGCTGCAATTCTTGTGATCGGCGTGGGATGCTCGCTGGTGACAGGGCCGGTAGCGGGGGATACGTGGGTGAGTGCGCAATGGGGCTCGGGCCGAGACCGCTGGCCAGGACTGTCGATGTCACGGTGGCGAGTGTGGCCCGGATGTACGACTACCTCCTGCGGGGCAAGGACAGCTATCCGGCCGACCGAGCTGCTTGCCAGGCGCTTGTCGAGGTAATGCCCAATGCCGTGGCCCTTGTCGAGGCGCAGAAAGTTTTCTCTCTCGCGGCCGTGGACCGTCTTTCCTCGCATCACGGAGTACGGCAGTTCCTCGACTTCGGCTGTGGCCTGCCTGCCTGGGTGAACACCCATCAGGTGGCCCGCTCCAGCCGCGTCGTCTACATCGACAAGGACCCGATGGTCGTTGCCCACGGCAGGGCCCTGCTGGACGGAGGCGGCCGCACCGAGGTCGTGCAGGGCGACCTGCTCGAAGGCGATGACCTGTTGGATCGCCCGCAGGTCGCCGAGCTCATCGACTTTGAACAGCCCGTCGCGGTCATGATGACCTCGGTACTCCACTGCATCGGCGATGACGAGCAGCCCGCCGCTGCGCTGCGAAGCCTTCTAAGCCGGCTCGCGAGCGGCAGTTTCCTCGTGCTCAGCCAGTGGGTGAGCGAGGATCCCGGTATCCGGGACCGAGTGGGGCAGGTCATGCGCCGTTCGACGGCGGGGGCCTGGGGGCAGGTCCGCCGGTGTGCCGAGGTCGACGGATTCTTCGGCGAACTCGTGCTGGAGGAACCCGGCCTGGGGGACGTATCGGCGTGGACACGTGCCGAACGCAGCACCGGGCATGCGCTGGGAGTGGTCGAGTACGGCGGAGTGGGCAGGATTCAGCGGTAGCGCTTCTCGGCGGCGAGAAGCAGTTCCCTGGTCCGCGCAGGGCTGTACGCGGTCGTCGCCAGCGGATCCAGCAGAGCCCGGAAGTGCTCGGTCTCCCTGGGGCGGTCCAGGTAGTTGGCCCCCAGGGAGTTCTCCAGGTAGACCACATCGGGTACGTCGAGCGGGAAACGGATCAGCGTGACAGGCGTGCCGACGATGACGAAGTCCTCCGGGACGATCTGCAGCGTGATCCGCGGATGACCCATTAGGCCGAGCAGGTGCGTCATCTGCCGGTGCATGACCTCCGCAGTGCCGATCTGGCGGTCCAGAACGCTGCTGTCGATCAGAGCCCACAGGCGCGGGCCGTCCTGTCGGCGGAGGATCTCCTGCCTCTTCATCCGCAGGTTGACGCGCGCTTCGATGTCGACGCGGTCCGCGAGCGGAAACCCCTTCTCGGTGACGGCGAACGCGTACTCGGGAGTCTGCAGCAGCCCAGGGACCAGCAGCAGCTCATAGGTCCAGATGACCGATGCGCCTTCCTGCAGGCCGATCAGCTTGTCGAACCAGTTCGGGACCACGCAGTTGTCGTACCTCTCCCACCAGCCCGGCTGGTTGGACAGAGCCACCAACTCTGCTGCTGCGTCCCGCTCCAAGGGGACCGCGCCGTAGAGCCGGAGCAGATCAAGGACGTCACGTTCCTTCAGGGGGACCTTCGCGCACTCGAGCCGACTGATCTTGGACTCGGTGCAGCGGATGTGCTCGGCCGCAGCAACGGGCAAGTATCCGGCCTCTTCGCGCAGCTTCCGAAGCCGGGCGCCGATCGCGATACGCAGCACGGTGGGACTCGAAGCGGGATCGGAGAGCATCCGGTCGAAGGAAGGGAGACCGGGGCTCTGAAATGCGGACATCGGGGCTCCTGCAGGACAAGGTGGAGCTGGATTGTCCCATGCAGGAGCCCCTCAACGCCGAGAAAGCGCTATGTCCCGATAATCGTCAGGCGGTGAACGACGTGAACTCACCGTCCGCGGCACCGGATACAAACGCCGCGATCTCGGCACGGCTGTAGACCAACGCCGGACCCTGCGGGTAGCGGGAGTTCCGCAGGGCGATGGCGCCGTTTGAAAGTGCGGCCAACTCTACGCAGTTGCCCGTGGGTCCACTGTGCCGGCTCTTCACCCAGATGACACCTTCGAGTGAATCGGCAGGGATTCCGTTGTGATACATGTCCATAGCCCTGTACTCCTTCGCCCTTGTCTCTCGGGCGCAACACCTCGCGGTCATCGCGCTCCGCCTCAACTCCCGGTGCCTCTCATTCCGTCATGCAATTCCCGATGCAATTGCACAGGCGGGAGGATGGCCTGGATACTAGCCATGCGGCCCGACAGCGGTGCGGGGCCATCGATCAACTATCTGGGGGGCGGATGGTGTGGACACCAGGAGTGATTACACACAGCGACGAGCCGAGCGGAGAGAAACTCGCCGACCTGGCCGGATTGATCCCACACGAAATCGGTAACCTCACCCTCTCAAACCCCCCGGACTGGGGTCTTGCCCTGGGGGTGAGTGCCGCAGGGTTCGCCGCGAAAAGCCTGAAGGCAGAGGAGAGTTCCGGCGTGCGGGTGCGGGGGTTCACTCGCACGGTGATAGATCAGTGGGGTGTGGCGACCGGGGAGGAGACAGTGGTCGCCGTGGCCTGGGAGCTTGCCGCCAACGCCATCCAGCACGTGCTGCGTGGACAGGAAGACCCTGCCCTGCCCGGTCGTGCATGGCTTGGCCTGGTACGCAGGGATGAGGCGGTGGTCTGTGCTGTGACCGACTGCAGCCCCTTACCGCCGATCCCGCGGACACTCGAGCCGATGAGCGGCCACGGCAGAGGGCTCTACCTGGTGGACCGGCTCAGTTCGCACTGGGGATGGTCTCAATCCTCCAGTGGCACCAAGACCGTCTGGGCCAGGGTGCCAGCGGCGTGGTGACCGCCCCGATCGGACCGTCAACCGCAGGCGACGCGGGAAGGCGGGCGGGGCCCCGGCCTTCGACCGGGAGGACCTCCCCACGTGGAGCCCAGATGACCTCCCGTAAGCCTGGACCAAGGCACGGGCCTTGTCCGGCGCAGGCGCGCTACGGCAGCCGCCACGCAATCTCCTCTCCCGCAGGAGCCGAGCTCCAGCAAGCGAGGACTCCCAACTCCACCAGAATGCCGAGCTCGAGATGCAGGGCGGATGCAGACAGCCCGCACAGACGCGCCAGCTGTGCCATCTCGGCGCTGCCTTCGCGCTGAGGAGCGAAGAAGGACGTGCGGAGGTACACCGTCAGGAGCTGTCCCGCTGGTCCAAGGCCGCGAGTGCGTCCGTCTTGGGCGGTGCGCAGAGCCCAGTCGGCAGCGCGCCGCCGTGTGGCCCGGCCGGGCATGCCGACCACTGGATCTGTGAACCATCCTTCGTAGAGCGTGTCCGGGGCGGCGTACGGGGTGATGAGCCGAGTGGCGACGAGATCGTTCCAGCAGCACTCTGCGGGGCCCTGAAGGATGCTGCGAAGCAGCCCTCCGGGCAATCGGACCCTGCTGGAGGCATTCGCGCGCAGGATGGCTTGGAGTGCGACAAGCCGTACCCCGGGGGCGGCGTGTCCCGGCAGGGATGAGGCCAGGTAGCTGAGCATCTCGCCGACCAGTCTGCGAGCGGCGAGATCGATATTGCGCCGCCGGGGTGGGCAGGCCGCCAGGGCGTGCACAGCCCCTGGAGATGAAGGCGACAGTTGGGTTTCCGGTACTACCGATGCGTTCGTCATGGCATACGCGCATGCCGTGCAGGCATCGGTGAGCCGCCACAGCCGCCCGCCGTGTTCACGGGAGAGGACAAGCAGGAGGGGGCCGGTGCAGCCGCGGTGGCGTGGGTGCCAGCGGCAGCCGCGTTCATGGCACTGGCAGGTCCGCAGGTGCGGAGGGAGGAGTGAGCGGCGGGCGTGGCGCGCGAGGTGTGCGAGGGCGGCCGAGCGTGCGGACCGGCCGTGAAGGTTTTCGGGAACGGAGCTGCACTGAGGGCAGACGAGCAGAGGGCCTTGAGGGTGGGGTCGTAGCTCGACGGTCCAGGTGCGAGGCGCTGGCGGACGTGTGGTGCACAGCCTCATCGACCGAGGGCCCTTCTCTGCTGTCCGCCTGGCTCGGGCCCGGGGCCCGCGGCGGGGGAGTGTGTGATGGCGGCACACCGTAGTGCAGACCTCTGCCCTCCGGCTCGGAGCCGCCACCTGCACAAATAGGGCAGACCTCTGCACTGACAGGGCAGGGGTCTGCACCATCGGATGGACGGGTGACGATCTTGCCGCCCGAACCGAACCTCGACGCGCTGCGCCAGCAGCTCGCGCGCCTCAGAGGCGACCGCGGCTGGACCTACGACGAGCTCGCCGAAAGAACCGCCCTGTCCAGGCGCACCCTCATCGAAATCGAGCAGGGCCGCACCATCGGATCCCTCACCACCTGGCACGCCCTCGGCCATGCCTTCGACGTCCCGCTCGGAGGGCTCTTCGCCGCCCTCTGTGAAGGTCACACGCCCCCCGGAGAGACGTCGAAGTAGCTCCATGCTGGAACCTGGGCGGATCACCTGAACTGGCTACCGGGTGGGAACAGGAGAGCGACTCGTCGGGCACCAGTAGTGCTCCACTAGGTCAATCGAGGGATGACCGGGGCGTGGGCGGCATCGCCACGGCGCGTCGCCTGGAAACTTTGCGGCCATGCGCCCCATCCACACCCCCCGCGACCGTCACCGGGACGGCAGCCCGCCTACGCCAGGCCGCCGCCGCGCTTTGCGCGTAGCTGCTGCAGCCCGACCCGCCGGCTGCGCACGGCGCAGTGCGGCCAATGCCCTGACTGCGGCAACCGGGCCGAGTGGCACGCCACCATCACCCAGCGGCCCGTCTCCCTCCACCCGGCTGAACTGCCGACCGCGATTTGTTCCCGCGCCGGACCGCTGGCACGTCGCCTCCGGCATGGCGCACCACGCAGACGACGGAACCCCCTGGTGCCGCATCACCCATCCCGCCCTGTGCCCCGCGCACATCACGCCTCAGGCACTCCTTCCGCCGTACCCGATGCCCTCACCCCGTCCTCACCCCCGGAAGGTGGGCTCTCACCCCCGCCGCACTGCACCGCGCCCGCCGACAGCTATTCCTGCCCGCAGCCGACATCGCCCTCTACGACCTGGGGCACCTGCCCTACCGCGAGCAACTGCGCTGGCGCACCCAATGCTGCCCCGCCCACGCCGCAGCCCCGGGCGCCCCCGACCTGGCCCTCGCCGAATGGGAACCCTTCGACCCGCTGCACCACCACGCCTTCCTAGCCACCCGCCTGCCAGGAAGCGGCCAGCACCGGTAGAGCGGTGCGCCCTCCACTGCTCACATGTCCGCCACGGCCAGCCCTCGGCATCGAACTCTCGCCCACCCGACCCATCGTCCGATCCGGAGCAGACCCCGTTGTTCACCCCCACCGACGAACAGACCCGAGCAGGCGACCACTTTCGCGCTGGCGACCACATGGCGCTTCAAGCCGGCGCCGGCACGGGCAAGACCTCCACCCTGGCCCTGCTCGCCCAAAGCACCAGCCGCCGCGGCCGCTACATCGCCTACAACCGCGCCATCGCCCAAGAAGCCGCCGCCCGCTTCCCCACCACCGTCACCTGCAAGACCGCCCACGCCCTCGCCTATGCGGCCATCGGCCACCGCTACGCACGCCGCCTCGACGCACCCCGCCGCCCCGCCTGGCGCACCGGACAGGACCTCGGCATCACCAAGCCCGTCCGCGTCGAAGACCACACCCTCATGCCGACCACCCTGTCCAACACCGTCCTACGGGCCGTGACCCGCTTCTGCCACTCAGCAGACCCCAACATCACCGACCACCACGTCCCGCCCCTGCGCGGCCTCGACAGCCCCACCGCACGCAGCCAGCTCGCCGCCGTCGTCCTCCCGTACGCCCGCAAAGCCTGGGACGACCTTCAACGTGAAGACGGCGGCGTCGTCCGATTCGACCCCGACCACTTCCTCAAGATCTGGTCCCTCACCAACCCCAAGATCTCCGCCGACTTCCTCCTCCTCGACGAAGCACAAGACACCAACCCCGTCATCGAGCACATCTTCAACGCCCAACGTGACCACGCCCAGCTCGTTCTCGTCGGCGACTCAGCCCAGGCCATCTACCACTGGCGCGGCGCCAAAGACGTCATGACCGGCTTCGACGGCACCCACCTCACCCTGTCCCGCTCCTTCCGCTTCGGCCCGCGCCTGGCCACGGAAGCAAACCGATGGCTCACCATCGCCCAGGCACCCATCCGCCTCACCGGCACCGACACCATGCGCACCGAACTCGTCCCTCTCACCCACCCCGACGCCATCCTGTGCCGCACCAATGTCGGCGCCATGAAACACGTCATGCACCACCTCGCCACTGGCACCCGCGTCGCCCTCGTCGGTGGCGGAGCCAGCCTTCGCGCCCTCGCCCTGGCCGCCCGTGACCTCAAAGACGGACGCCGCACCAGCCACCCCGAACTCGTCCTCTTCCCCACCTGGGACACCGTCCAGGACTACGCCGCCCACGACCCATCCGGACGAGACCTCCAACCGTTGGTCGACCTCGTCGACACCCACGGAACCGACGCCATCCTCAACGCCGTCAGCCACCTGACCGCAGAAGAACACGCCCAGATCACCGTCTCCACCGCCCACAAAGCCAAAGGCCGAGAATGGGCACGCGTACAAGTCGCCGACGACTTCCCCCCGCCCAAGGACACCGACGAGCAGGACAGCCAAGGCCGGCCCGTCCCAGGACCCATCGACGACAGTGAAGCACGCCTCGCCTACGTCGCCGTAACGCGCGCCCGCACACACCTCGACATCGGCGGCCTCGCCTGGATCGACACACACCCCGCAGGAACCCCGACGCCCGGGGGTTAGTGACCACGCAAGCCACCAACCTGAACGCTGCGATCAGCGAACTCGCCGGAGCGGCCACCCCACGGCCCCTCCCCGTGCCCTGGGGTGTCGCGGTTCGATCACTGCGTCCTCGCGTCGTTCTCGCGCGCGGGCTGACGGGCACCAGCCGACTTCCCGCCGCGGAGAGGCCGGGCCGGAGCAGTCCGACACGACGACACAGGAACCTCGGAGTGGAACTCGGCATTTGCACGTTGCGTGACGGCCACCGTGGATGCCATCCGACTACTCATACGAGTCACCGTGAGCTGCGGCAGCCGGCGTGGAAGAGCTTGGCGCACGTTTGACGTCGCTGTTCCTCAGCCCTTGACCTTTCTCGCCTGGCGAACCCCTGGACTCCTCTAGCGCGGCCGCCACGCGTTCGGGGTCAAGGGGGACGCGAAGGTACACGAGGCGCTTCGGCCGGGTCTCCGCGCTGTCGGTTGCGCGACTGCCGTGCCGACACTCCTTGAGTACTGGTTCGGGTGCGTCCGCCGCCCCATGCACCCCCGGGCTGCCTGGGTTGTCTGCCGGACAGCGCTTTCGCTTGCTCTCGGTGGCCACGGCACGACGGCCCCGGCTCCCGATCTTCTGAGTGCCGGGGCCGTCGTACGTCCGGCACCGTTCAGCGCCGGGCGGTCACAGCCCCTGGGAGCCACAAGTCGCACATGTGATCTTCGGGGAAAGTCGTGGATGCCGTGATCGCCTCGGGCATGAGCACCTGCACCTCCGGATGTAGATCGAGACCCGACTGCGGCTGCGTCGGCGTCGCCCACATCGCGCCCGGCGGCGCGCCCCAATGTCGAGGGTCGGCCCGGAGATTGTGACCCGCGGATGGTGGACTCTGTGCGCTTGGTCGGGCCTGGCAGTCGCCTCTCAGCGTTCGGCTGGAACGTTATGTCGGGATGTGGATGTGGGTCACCCCTTCGCCGAACATGTTCGGGCTACGTCGGCCCCTGCGCCCGCTTTGCCCCCCGGCTCAGGGCAAGACTCGTACTCGAACTGGGCCACACCGCTATGAGAGCCCGTCGGCCGACAAGCCGAGCGCTACAAATGCCGCACCAACGCGACATGGACCGTGGAAGGACAGGTGCCCGCCCTGGGCGAAGCGGACACGCTGACCGAGACCCGCGACACGACGTTCACCGTCCACGTCGTTGAGGTGCAGGTCCGCAACTGCCGTCAGCGTAAAGACGCTCACACGGGCCCGCTCTCCGCCTCTCATCCTGCCCTCTGCGTAGTGAGGCGGGCTTCGCGGTACGGGGGCGGGCCGCGCTCCGTACCGCGGTGACGCTCGCTTCGACGCCTAGGTGCTGTTCTACCCGTCTCGGCTCAAGATGAGCGTGGGGCCTGGGCTCGATGACAGTGACCGACTGGTCCTTGTCGGGGTGCAGACGGGGTAGGGCCACGACCGCTGCTGGGTCGTGGCCCTACGTGCTTCTGTTGGTGTGTGGTTAGCCGATGGCGGGGCTGGTTGCCCAGTTGACCCAGCTGGCGACGGTGCGGGCGCCGTGGGCGGTGCGTGTGCCTGGGTAGAAGTACATGGTTCCGTTGCTGTCGACGGCCCAGATGTCGGAGATGCTGTCGCCGTTGACGTCGGGGGTGCCGATGACAAAGGGCATGGACACGCTGTTCCACCCGGTGGATCCGTACACCTCGTCCTTCCCCGTCTTGGAGTTGGCAGCGGCTGCGAGCGAGTTGAGGTCAACTCCTGCCCCGGCGGGTTTGCCGTGCCGCAGGAGGAGTCCGAGGCCGGCTGTGTCGCTGCGGTAGAGCAGGTCGGGGGTGCCGTCGCCACTGATGTCGGCGACGGAGACTATGTCTCGTGCGGCCCAGGGGGCGCTGGTGAGCATACGGGCTTCGGCGAAGGAGGCGCCGGTGTAGCCGATGAAGGCCCACAGCTGGTCGCCGGAGGTGGCGAAAAGGTCGGGGAGCTTGTCTCCGGTGACGTCTGCGGTGGCGAGGATCTGGGTGAGCGAGGAGGGTGCGGGGGCGTTGGCGGGGAGCAGGATTTCGCGGCGCTTGGTGATGTTGACCGCGCCGTATCCGTCACCGGGATACATCCACAGTTTGTCGCCGATGCGGACGATGAGGTCTTGCAGGCCGTCGCCGCCGTAGAAGTCACCGTTGTGGGTGATCAGGGCGCCGTTGAAGTGCGCGGCGGGTGGTGCGCTGAAAAGGGGCAGACTGTCGCCGCCGTTGGGGTCCCTGTCGGGGTTGAGGCGGTAGGCGCCGGACATCGAGTAGTCGAATTTGCCTGTGCCCTTGAGCGGGTTGCCGGGGTCCGCGTGGGAGGGGAACAAACGCAGGTTCTTGCCGGACGTGATGCTGAACAGGTCGGGCAGTCCGTCGCCGGTGACATCACCCGCGGCGTCCTCCTGATCGCGGGGGGTCACGTAGAAGAGGTACTTCGTCGGATCCGAGACGTGACCAGCGCCGTCGACAGCCCGGACATACAGAACGTTGGGCCCGGCGGCGGGCGGCTTGGCCCCTGAGACGGTGGTGATGGTGGAAATCGGGGCGCCAGCGGCCCGGGAGATGTAGTGCGGGTAGGTGTTGGCGTTGTATCCGTACTCGAACCGGATGACGTCGGTGTTCTGGGCCTGGAATTTGAAGGTTCCTGCGGTGCCGAACTTGATCTTCGACCAGTTCGAGTCCTCGGGCTCGTTGCCGAAGGCGTTGTCACCGCCGTCGGCGTTGGGGAAGTCGGTGGAGGTGACCCGGGGGATCTTGGGGGCGAGGCTGTCATAGACGAATCGGCACGGCACGCTCGGCGCGTACACCGAGGTGCTGCCGGCGGCGTCGACGGCGCGGACCGACCACGAGTAGACGGTGTTGTTCACCAGGTTGCCGCCGGTGGGGAAGGCAGGTGTGGTGCGCATGGCGACGCTGGTGTCGCTGCCGACGGAGACGGTGCCGGTCGATTTCAGCATGTCACCGGTGGTGGCCCATTTGCCGGTCGGCCACATAGTGAAGTCGAGGTAGTCGAGGTTGGCGTCCTTGTCCGTGGACTTGGCGGTGAAGGTGATGCTGGAGGAACCGACCCTGACGTAGGGGGTAGTGGTGGTGCATTTGAAGTCGGGACCGAGGTCGAGGTTGGTCGGCGTGCTCGGCGGCCGGTTGTAGGTCAGGGTGAGGACGGGGGCGTCCTCACCATTCGCCTGGAACTTCTTCCAGGCGAACTGGGACTTCTCGTCCCGCGCACGCAGCCCGAACGTGATGGTGCTCTTGCCCTTATTCGCTGTGATCTGCGCGACCGAGGTCACGTCGAAGGCCTCGTAGGCGTCTTTGCAGCCCGACTTGTAACCGTGCGCGAAGCTCCTGGCCGGTGCGGCCAGGTTGCCGTCGGTCAGCGCGGGGGCGTTCTTCCAGTTGGTACGCCCGTTCACCGAGGTGGTGTGGTGGACGCTCATGGAACGGGGGCTGCACGACCAGGAGTAGGTCTCGAGCAGTCGCAGGGTGGCCTTCTGGATTCTGGCGCCCTGGAGAGTCTTGTCGAAGGCGATATTGAAGTATGAGCGGGAGGTGCCCCAGGTGTCCGACTCGAATCCCACGCGCGCCTCGTGTGAGCCACCCTGGTTGAAGTCCTTTCCGTTGAAGAACGTGGCGTTGGGGTGGCGGCTGTAGGCGGTGGTCCAGTCCTGGGTGTGTTTCGTGACGGTGGGGTCGATGAAGACCGGGTAGACGGTGGCAGGGTCGTTGAGGAATTCGAGGCTGGGGTGAAGCAGCCAGGTGCCGTCTCCGAGGTCGGTCTCGACGATGTCGCCGTGGGACTCGGGGGAGGGGCCGTTGAGCAGCGGCAGGCTCAGTGTCGCCGCATTGCCGGTGTGCGAGGGCGCGGGTGTCGGTTCGGCCGGGGCCGGCGGGAGGGGCGCGTCGGTGACGGTGGGGGCGGCTTCGTCCGTGGCAGAGGGCAGCACCTCGGCTTCCGGGTCGACGTTGTCGTTGGCGAGTTCCTCGGTGCTCGAGCTGGAGCTCGGTGCCGGGGCTGTGCTTGTGCTCACCGGTGTGTTGGGGGACTCCGAGGCGGTCGGCTGGGACGAGGCGCCGAGCTCCCCGTCGGTGACGGCCGGTGCACCGCTGCTGTCCCACATGAGGGGAGTCGGTGACAGGGCAACTTCCTGTCCGTCTGCGTCCTCGGCCGCGACGATGCCGGTACCGGCATCGAGACGGAACCTGAGGGTGGGCGACGCCAGACCGTATGACAACTGTGCGACACGTGGGTCCGCGGCGGCCTGGCGGTTTTTCAGCACGAGGAGCTGCGCGAAGCCGTTGTCCTCGGCCGTCAGAACCAGGTCGGCTCCCGGGAAGATCTCCGGGTACAGCGCGCGGGAACCCTCGACGATCGGGGCGGGCACGGGGCCGGGCCAGGTGAGCCGGATCTCGTGGAGATCAGTGGTCTCAGCCGTGCCGCCAACGGTGAGTGTGACGAGCGGGCTGCCGGGCTCGGTCTCGGCCTTGAACCCTTGCACGAGCGAGATCCGCCCCACATGCCCGCGTGATGCACGCTCGCCGCGGGCGGTGCTGCCGGCCGAGAACACCATGCGGGTGTTCGTGGCCGACGGTATCCAACCCTCATTCGTCCGCTTCAGGGTGGTGTCGATTGCCTTCCACTGCTGGCCGACCTTGGCCCAGATGGGGGAGGAGTACAACTTCCTCGTCATCAGCCCGTCCGGGCGGGCCCACGTCGTCGAGCGGACGGTCCGCAGCTCCGTGACCTCGACGGGCTTGCCGGACTTGCGGGCCAGCGAGGCCGCCGAGGCCTGGCTCACCAACCGCGTCGGGGGCTTGCTGTGACCGTCGGCGTCGGCGGCCGGAGGGTTCGCGGCCCGGTCGGCAGAGCCGCCCCGGAAGCCCGCGTAGGTGATGCCGCCCGCGGTGAGGGCAGCCGCGACCGCCAGAGCGCTCACGCGCCGGACCACGGGCCGCTGCCATGACTGTCTCATTGGGTGAGGACCCCTTTTCCCAGCGTCCGGGCTCTCACAGCACCGGCTGAAACCACGAAGCCGGCCATGACGTCATGAGCGAGTGATCCGGGGGCGGAACACCTTTCCGCGCAGGCATGGCTGGGCGAGCCGATGATGACCCATCAACCCTGGAACGTCACCCCGAGTCCACCGTCCCGCGGTCCTCCCAGCCGCTCCCGGGGCTACCTGCCACGCAACCGCGCAGAGGGGACCTGCGCGGCGGCACCTTCGATTCCTGCCGGACAGAGCACACGAAAAGTGACAAAGGATCACTACAATTGGCTACTTCGCAGCGTGATGCACGAATCGCGATCTCCTGGGCCATTTGCGCCCTGACCTGCGTGAATATTGAGTGATGCCTGATAGTGAGCCTGTCTGCCCGTGCCTGATCGGCTACGTCCCGTGACAATACTCACGCAAGGTGCACAACCTCTGGAAATCCTTCACAGGTGCCCGCAGACTCTGCGGGATCTGAAGTGCAATCACCTGCGGTCCGTCTCCGGCTGCCGCTCCAAGTGGTCCGGAGGGACCTCGCCTTGTTCGCTCGTCATCGCCGCGCCCGCCGCCGGTCCCGCCGCATGGTCATACCCGCCCTCGGCGCCGCATTGCTGGTGGGCCTGCTGCCCGCCCAGTCCCTGGCCATGCCGCCCGACCCGGCGAATGTCGAGACCGGTCGAGAGACCAGCGTCGGCACCCTCGACCTCGAAGCCATCGAGCCCGACAAGCCCTTCGAAGGCGAAGTAACCGGGAACGAGCTCGAAACCCTCAAGGTCGACGTTCCCGCCGACCTGCAGCAGGCACCCACCGGTACGACGACGGCCCCGTCCCCTGCCACAGGCTCCTTCACTTTCGGCTCCGCCGTCAGCCCCGCCTCGATGACGACCTCTGCCACGACAGAGGCCACAGAACCCCCGCTCTCCCCGATATCCGACCTGCCCGTCCTCGCCGGACAGGCCACGGGCCACCCCGCCCCCACCGGTACCTGGCAGTTCAGCGTCGCCGACCGGAACCGCGAGGCCGGAGCAGGTGTCCAGGACACACTCAAGGTCGGTGCCCTCGTCACGGTCCAGGCACCCGCCACCGGCTCCGTGCCCATCTCCGTGGGCATCAGGTACGGGGCGTTCGAAAACCTGCACGGAGCGGACTGGGCCTCCCGCCTGCGTCTGGTCCAGTTCCCCGAGTGCTACCTCACCACGCCAAACGTGGAGGCGTGCCAGGAGTACGAGGAACTCGAGACGGTCAACGACCCCGTCAGCCGCACTCTGAAGGCGACGGTCGACACTGCGGCCGATGGCACCACGACTCCCGCCCTTGCCACCGCCACTGCCCCGTCCGGCCCCGCGATCATGCAGGCCTCCTACACCACCGCCACCCCTGCGGCCACGGGCGGCGACACAGCCGTCCTCGGAGCTGTCGACTCCGGCTCCGGCCCCCGTGGATCCTTCAAAGCTTCGTCGCTGCCTTCCAGCGGCAAGTGGGCCGCTGGAGGGTCCTCCGGTGCGTTCACCTGGACCTATCCCATGGTCCTGCCACCCGCCCCAGCGGGCCCCATGCCGAACGTGACGCTTTCCTACAATTCTCAGACCGTCGACGGTAAAACCTCGGTCTCCTCTCCCCAGGCATCCTGGATCGGCGAAGGCTGGGACTACAGCCCGGGCTTTATCGAACGCCGCTACCGAAACTGCAAGAACGACGCCCACAAATTCGATCTCGGCACCCCCAACAACACCGCGAAGTCCGACAAGACCGGCGACCTGTGCTGGGCGTCGTACAACGCGGTCATGTCCCTGGGCGGCAGCACCACCGAACTCGTCCGCGTCGCCACCACCTCCCCGGAAACCGGAACCGAGACCTACCGCCCCCAGCAGGACGACGGCACCCTGATTGAGCACCACACGCGCACTGCTGCCGGCAGCACCGCCAACCGCGACAACAACGGCGAGTATTGGACCGTCACCAAGGCCGACGGCACGAGGTACCACTTCGGACTGAACAAGGTGGGCGGCGGCCACGCCGACACCAACTCGGTCTCCACCGTCCCTGTCTTCGGTAACCATGACGGCGAACCCTGCTATGCCAGCACCTTCGCCTCCTCCCGCTGCGGCGCCGACATGAAGCAGGCATGGCGCTGGGGCCTCGACAAAGTCGAGGACGTCCACGGCAACGTCATGATCATCAACTGGAAGCAGGAGACGAACCACTACGCCGTCCGCGGCAAGCGCGCCACCCCCGAGTCCTACGACCGCGCCGCCCACCCCACCAGCATCGAATACGGCCTCCGTGCCGACGACCTGAAAACGCCGTCCGCCACCATCGAGTTCGGCGTGCAGCAGCGCTGCACGAAGTCCGCGGCCATCTGCGCGGCTGAGAACTTCGACAAGACCAACGACCCGGGCGCCTACCGCCCCTGGTGGGACACTCCCGGCGCCCTCAACTGCAAAGCCTCCTCGGACCTCTGCCCCGGATTCCCCTCCTTCTGGAGCCAGATCCGCCTCGAGACCGTCACGACCAAGACCGCTCGATACGTCGACCGCTACACCCTCCACCACTCCTTCCCCGAAGACTGGTACGACACCTCCCCCGGACTGTGGCTCAACTCCATCACCCGCACGGGATACGGCCCCGGCGACACCCCCACTAACGGCGGCGGGACACCCCAGTCCAAGGACGGCGTCAGCTTCGCCCCCTACGTCGTCGGAAGCAGAGCACCTCAGCACCTCAAGACGTACCTCAAGGACCAGCACCTGCCCAACCTGGTCACCGACGACCAGAAGCCCACCTTCACCCGCCCCCGCATCGGCGTCGTACGCACGGAGACCGGCGGCGAGATCGAGGTGCAGTACACCGGAGGCTGCCGAAACAAGTCCACCACCACGTGGACCGAGAAGGACAACGCCCTCTGCTACCAGCTGCCCTGGTCACCCGACGACGAGGAGGAGACCCCGCCCAAGTTCTGGTTCAACAAATACGTCGTCGCCTCGGTCACCGAGACCGACCTCGTCACCCAGGGCCTCTTCACCAAGCCCACCCGCACCGAATACACCTACACCGGCCCCGCCTGGACCCAGAGCGACGACGAATTCCTCCGCCCCAAACTGCGCACCGCCAGCGACTGGCGCGGCTTTCGACAGGTCGCCGTCGCCAAGGGCGCAAAATACGGTTCGGCGGCCACGCAGACCCAGACCTACTCCAAGACGCGCTACTTCCAGGGCACCGGCGCCGCGGTCGTGGACTCCGTCGACAAAATCTCACTTCTCCCTGCCGACGAAGTCGATGCCCCGCAGTACGCAGGCATGACCGCCGAGACCCTCACCTACCTGAACTCCTCCCAGCCACACAACGAGTTCACCACCCGCACCCGCACCTTCCCCGCCAAGGCCACCAAGACAGCCGAACGCCCCCGGACGAGCGAAGACGGCAAGCCCCTCGCCGCCCTGCGTGCCTACCGCACGACCGTCATGAAGGCCGACAGCATCCAGAAGGTCGGCGACAAGTGGCGAGGCGTCCGCACCACCACCGAGCACGATGAAAACGGCCTGCCCATCGCAGCCGAAACATGGGTCGTCACCCCCGACAGCGCCGGCACCGGAGAAACCCTCTCCGAACCCAGCTGCACCAAGACGTCCTACGTCGACAACCCCGCCGTCGGGCTGATCGGGCTGCCCAGGACCGTCCGCTCCACTGCCACCACCTGCACCGAAAACGCCACCGCCGATCCCGCCACCGAACTCAAGAGCTCAGTCGAGATCCAGTACGACTACCTCTCCTCCGGGGCCACCACCAAGCCCACCAAGGGCCTGGTCACCTCGCTCAGCGAGATCGACGGCACCGCCACCACCCACTCCATCACGACGACCACCACTTACGACGGCCTCGGCCGCATCCTCAAGATCACCAAGCCCGGAGCCGACGCCACCGCCCCCCGCACCACCACCGAGACCCAGTACACCCCCCCGGGTGGAGGCCCGGTCACCTCCACCACGACGATCAACGCCAAGGGCCACGCCACCATCACGACCTTCGAACCCGGTCGAGCCCTTCCCCTGACGGTCACCGATCCCAACCTGCGTGTCACCCGGAACCAGTACGACGACCTCGGCCGCCTCACCAGCGCCTGGTCCGCCTCCCGTTCCTCCGGCACCCAGACCCCCAGCGTCAAGTTCACTTACCAGAACGCAGCCGCCGTACCCGGCGAACTGGCCACCCCGTCGGCGGTGACCGCCGAAACACTCAAGGACGACGGCACCTACTCCCGCCAGGTCACGATCTCCGACGGCTTCATGCGTCAGGTCCAGACCCAGTCCGAAGCCCACGGCCCAGGCCGCATCATCAGCGACACCCACTACAACGACCACGGCCTGGTCAACGAGCAGAGCAGCAGTTACCTAGCCAAGGGTGAACCGAGCACCGAACTGTTCACCGTCACGTCCGCCTCGCGTGTTCCAAGCTCTACCGCGACTCTCTACGACGGCCTGGAACGCCCGCTCAAGCAGACAGTCACCTACGGGAAGACCGGCCGTACACCGACCACGACGACTACTGCCTACAACCCCGACACCACCGTCACAGTCGTTCCCGCCGGCTCAACCGTTCCCGCCACCACCACAGTCACCGACGCCCTGGGCCGCGTCACCGAGATCAGGCACCACACCGGATCCGGCAAGTACCGCTCCACCACATACGGCTACGACAAGCGCGGCAACCGAAACAGGGTCACCGACCCCGCAGGCAACTCCTGGACCTACATCCACGACGCCCGAGGCCGCGTCACTTCGGTCAAGGACCCCGACACGGGCACCACACGGACCGAGTACGACGACGCGGACCGCCCCAAGATCGTCACCGACGCCCTTGTGAAGTCGACCTACACGACGTACGACGTCCTGGGACGGATCACCGCCGTACACGAGGGATCGGCAACAGGAACGCCGACCAAAGAATTCACCTACGACACGAACGACGACGACACCGAAAACAAAGTCGGCTGGATCGGCCTGCAGGCACAGGCCACGCGGCACACCGCCAACGGCGACTACATCACCAAGGTCACCGGCTACGACACCGAGTACCGGCCCACCGGCCGCCAGGTGGTCATCCCGACCAGCAGCATGACCACCAGCCTGTCCGGGACGTACTCCTACAGCTACTCCTACACCCTCACCGGCAAACCGCTCTCCGTCACGCTGCCCGCCAAGGGCGGTCTTGCCGCCGAGAAGGTCATCACCCGCTACAACGAAGACGGCCTGCCCGAGTCCACCTCAGGCACCGACTGGTACACCTCCGACGTCACCTATTCCCCCTACGGCGAAGCCCTGCGCACGGTCTCCAGCGCACAGCCCTACCGTGTCTGGACGACCAACTTCGTCGACGAGCACACCGGCCGCATCCAGCGCACCGTGACCGACCGGGAGACCGCCGGCCCCCACCGCATCGCGGACACCGGATACGCCTATGACGCCTCCGGCATGATCACCGCCAGCGCTCGGCAGAACGCCGAGACGCCCACCCTCACCACCTGGGACAACCAGTGCTTCACCTATGACGCCATGGGCGAACTGGTTAACGCCTGGACCTCGAACATCAAGCCCGACGGCAAGGGAACCGGCTGCAAGTCGGCCTCAGGGGCCATCTGGGGACACCGCACCGACGCAGCCACCTCCACCGGCCCCGTCGCCGACGCCGCCCACCAAGCAGGGGTAACGCCGGCCGGCCTCGGCAACACGGCACCCGCCGCGGGCAGCGTCGCCGCCGGAGCGGCCGTCACCGGTGCCGCCGCCTACCGCCAGTCCTTCACCTACGACTGGATCGGCAACCGCGCCACGCTCACCGAACACGACCCGGCCGGCGACACCACCAAGAACACCAACTACACCTACACCTACAGCACCACCCAGCCCCACGTGCTGACCTCCGCCACCTCCCCCACCCCAGGCACGAGCAGCACCTACACGCCCAACCCGACCGGCACGACCAAGACCCGCACCCTCCTCGGCGGCACCCAGACACAGAACCTGCAGTGGACGACCGAGCAGAAACTCGAGTCGAACACCATAGGCAACAACAAGATCACCTACGTCTACGACGCCGCAGGCAACCGCATCCTCGAGCACTCACCCACCGGCAGCACCCTGTACCTCGGCGAAACCGAACTCACCACAAACGGCACCGCCATCACCCGAGCCTCCCGCTCCTACGGCCAGGCCGGCGCACCCACCGTCGTCCGCACCACCAACGGATCCAGTACAGGACACGGACTCACCGTCCTGATCGCAGATCACCACGGAACCGCCAACACCGCAGTCGAACTCTCGGGAACCGGAACACAGGCCCAAGCCGTCACCCGCCGACACTTCAAGCCCTACGGCGAACTCCGCGGCACCAAGCCGGGCACCTGGCCCAACAGGCGCAGCTACCTCGGCGTCGGCATCGACGACACCACCACCGGCCTCACCCACATCGGCGCCCGCGAATACGACCAGCACACCGGCCGCTTCCTCTCCGCCGACCCCCTCATCGACATCACCGACCCCCTCCAGATGAACGGGTACACCTACGCCAACGGCAATCCAGTCTCGAAGAGCGACCCGACAGGACTCCGCCCTGAAGGCATCTGCGGAGGAAACTCCAGTACATGCCGCCCGGATTATCAGGGTAACGAGATGTCGGTCACGTACCACGAGACGTGGCAGCCGATGGGCAAGGGGTGGAAGTACTCCGCCTACGAGGAACGTAACGGCAAGCGCTGGCATACTCAGTTCGGCGGCGTGAACTTCGGAACCGTCATCGACCTGAAGCCCCGCGGACTGGTGCTCAACAAGAACACCATCCCCGGAATGGGACGTGCCCTTGCGGGTTACCTTGCGGCTCCCCCTCTCTTGCTGGTGCCCGGCTACTCCCCGACGGCCATGTACGACAGTGCCATGGACAAGATCGGTGTAGACACTAAAGATCCGGGCTACGAAGACGGCGAGATGCTGGTGGATGGGGCCAGCCTGCTATTTGGCGGAATCGGTGCCGCTAAGGGAGCAGCAAAGGCTGCGGCGAAGAAGCTTTGTCACTCGTTCCTCCCGGGTACCGAAGTCCTCATGGCCGACGGCACTCGTAAGAAGATCGAGGATGTAGTAGTCGGAGATAGCGTTGCAACGACAGATGTTGACACGGGTAAGGGCGCGAAGAAAAAAGTTCTCGAAACCATCCAGACCGAGGACGATAAAGACTTCACCGAGATCACCGTTGCGACAGGTGAAGCCCTGCCGAGCATCGTCGCTACCGATACCCACCCCTTCTGGGTCCCTGCGCTCAAGGAATGGGTCCCGGCTGGCAACCTGAAGACCGGGCAATGGCTCCGTACCAGTGCTGGCACGCTGGTCCAGATCATCACGCTTGACCACTACGCGAAGCGTCAGCGCACGCATGACCTCACCATCGAGGACATCCACGCGTACTATGTGCTGGCGGGGGCCACACCAGTCCTCGTCCATAATTGCGGTGGCGGCGGATTCAAGAATCCCGTTTCTCCAGATGAGATAACGGAGATGAATCGCGGATTTGGTGGGATGGTCGCGGAGCGTGGATCTCCTGCGAACACAATGCTCAACGCAAGTCGCTACAGTAGCTTCTGGGAGAAGTCGGCGGTGGTGATTCGAGACATTGCCGGTGGTCACATGTTCGACAATGGAAATAAGCGAACTGCCCATACTGTCGTATCTCAACTAATGCATCGCAATGGCATCACCAGTGGGCCAACATCGGACGAGCTTTGGAGTGTTATAGCCAGAGTCGCTACTCCGAGAAGGGCAGGCCATAGCATGGATGTCGGGGAGATCGCCTCGATGTTGCGCGGGTATTGACGGGAGCGTCGATGGTGGATATTGAGCTACTCATGGATCAGCTGGGAAGGGCTGGCGTCACCGTCCTCCTAAAGGTTGATCATGAACGTATGCAAACAGGACGCAAGCCTTGGACGATGGTGATGTCAGGCCCGGGGCTGGGTGAACGCGAATTGATTCGTACAGACGCGCCCACTCTTCAGAATTGCCTGAAGTACTGCCTTCGAGAGCTGAGCACGTGTCCCGGTGATTGGGAATGGCTGGAGCTGTATTCGTAGACTCACGGGAAGGCCCCGCCGGAATTCATTCCGGCGGGGCCTCTGGTGTTTCTGACCGGCAGTAGTTGACGGCAACGTCAGCGGACGGAAACTGCATCAAGTGGTGGTTCGTCTCCGTTGTCGGGCCGGGCGATGGGCTGGGCAGGGCCGCGGAGGGCGTTGCCGAGGAGGTCGATGGCGTCGCGCTGGAGGCGGAGCCGGACGTGGGCGTAGACGGTGGCGGTGACGCCGATGTGGGCGTGGCCAAGGAGTTCTTTGATCACGACGAGTTCGACACCTTGCTCCAGAAGTAGCGTCGCGGTGGAGTGCCGTAGGTCGTGGAAGCGGATGCGGCGGAGCCCTGCCCCGTCGAGGAGGGCACGGAAGTGGCGATTGAGGTTCGCGGGATCGATCGGCCCTCCTGCCGGTGTGCTGAAGACGAGGCCGTTGTCCTTCCAGCCCTCCGCTGCCGCCTCACGATCTCCTTCCTGCACATCAAGACGTTCGTTCCTTCAATGAGCGGACGCACTCGCCTGGGAGCGCTATGCGGCGTTCGGATGCAACGGGTCTTGGTAGGGAGGGAGGTCAGCCCGCCGGTCTGGGTGCGCTGGAGGGTGCGGCGGATGCAGGCGGTGCCCCTGTCGAGGTCAAGGTCTTCCCACTGGAGGCCGAGGAGTTCGCCCTTGCGGAGGCCGGTGTGGAGTGCGAGTTCGTAAAGTGCGTGCAGGCGGTCATTGCGGACAGCAGCGAGGAACTGGCGGGCTTCGTCGGCCGTGAGTGGTTCGAAGCGTCGGGGGCGCGGTGTGCCCGTGCGGACGTTGCGAGCCACGTTGCGAGGAATCTCTTCCTCTCGGACGGCGTGCTCCAGGGCGGACTTGAGGACGGAGTGGATGTACGCCAGCGTCAGCGGGGAAAGCCGCTTGGAGCAGCACGCTCCGGCGGCGCAGCACCGGGGCTGAGTACGGCTGGCGTCGATGCCGCGTGCGCAGCACTGGCAGGTGGTGCGGAGCTGGTTGAGCCAGGTGCGGACGTCCTTGGCGGTGAGCTTGGCGAGCTTCTTCTTGCCCAAGCCGGGGACGAGGTGCTGGAGGACGCAGGCCGTGTATCGCGTGTGGGTGTTCTCGCGGAGCTGGTGAACGGCGACAGCCTCCAGCCAGTACGTCAGATACGCAGCCACACTGCCCTGTGCGGAGGGTACGGGGACGCCGCGGTTGCTGTTGGCGATCTTCTCCGTGAGCTTGGCCAAGGCTTCCGTGCGGGTGGTGCCGTAGACACGGACGCGCTTTCGGGTGTTGCCCGGGGCGAGGACGTAGCCGGCGGCTTCCCAACGGCCGTCCTTGCGCTGGTAGACGGTCCCATCACCGTTGGCACGAACGCGGCGGGAGGGGACGGCGTCGCGGGGCGTGGTCATCAGGCGGCTTCCTGGTCGAGGCGTGCACGGATGAAGTCGGTGAGGGCGTAGGAGGGGATGCGTCGGGCGCGGCCGAGGGTGATCGAGGCGAGCTGCCGAGTGCGGAGCAGGTCGTAGACAGGAGACCGGCCGAGTTGGAGGCGGGCCATGACCTGTGGGACGGTCAGCAGTTCCTGAGACGTACTCGGCGCCGGGTGGGGCGCGGTGGGTGAGTACGAGGTCATCAGTAGCCCTCTTCCGCTATGAACTGCCGTTCCAGTTCTCTGCGGTGCCATTCGCCAGCAGCAAGGAGCCCGGCGCCGGGGCTGTAACCCGAGCCGTGGTAGGCCCAGTGGCCGACGACGAGGGTGGTCGTCGGGTCGGACTCGGGCAGGCCGGCGTGGGCGCGGGCCTGTTCGGTGTGCCAGGCGCGGCGGGCGTCGCGGAGCGCGCCGAGGGTGACGGAGTAGCAGCGGGACTTGGTGGAGAAGTGGCCGCGGAAGCCGAGCATGTGCGCCCACTTCCAGAGCTTGAGGCCAGCGAACTCCGGCAGCTTGCCCAGCTCCCAGCAGGTGCGGATCATCTGCCGTACGTGGCGGGCGACCGCGAGCCGGGGCAGGGGCCGGGCCTGTCCGGTGCCCTTGCAGGCGGTGCATGGAAGCGGGGTTCCGGGGGGCAGGAGGGTGGCGCCGCGTCCCTGGCAGGGGCGGCAGTCCAAGGCACGGTCGAGGGTGCCGGAGGCGTCGGCGGACTTGGTGGCGTACTTGGCCACGTAGGCGGCGACGGCCTGGTCGGTGAATTCGGCGTCGGTGCCGAAGGCGCCGATCTCGCGTACGTCGAGCTGAACGCCCCAGGCGAGTTCGCGTTGGGCAAGCGCAAGCGCACCCTCACAACAGAGATGCGCGAGATGGCCGACTACCTGGGCGTCGTCGGATAGCTACCACGCAACGCGATACTTCCGGCACGCTCAGTTGCCAACTGGCATGCCTCATCGATGGAGTGACGGACAGTAGGCCCCTACGGTCGCCGTATTCCATTCGGCTACCCAGGTGGGGGTGCACCGTGAGCACATCCAGGACCGACGCGGACCGCATGCGCCGCAGAGATCTCCACGACGCGGCAGCAGGAGTAACCGGCCCTCGCTTACTGCCATGGACCACTCAGGACGGGAATCCCTGCTACCTCAGCACCGACGGCAGGGGCTACCTCTCCTCACTCGCCGACAGCATCGAAGAAGTACAACTCGACATGGGCGAGGAACTCCTGGGGTACGCCCGTCAGGTCGTGGCCCCCGGAGCCAAGGAGCTGTCGGCCGTCGAATACCGGTGGCTCGCCTGCCGGCTGACCGAAGCCCTGACCGACGCACTCCGGGTCGCCGAATCACGCGGCGACCGCATCCCTGCCCTGCCCGAGAACCTCGGCTCCTGACGGCAGTAGCGACGGCAACAACCACGGATTCAGGCGCACAACCACGGACTCCGGCGGACCCCGAAACCCCTCCCCACCTGCATAAAAGCAGCTAGAGGAGGGGCTGCCAGCACACGTACTATGTGCTGGCGGGCGCCACACCGGTCCTTGTTCATAACTGCGGTGGCGCTCAAGCCTTGGCCGACCGTGCATCCGAGATTCACGGTCAAGCGGGTAGTAAAATAGCAATGGATATGTCAACTGTTGCCGTAGTCAGTGCGCAAACCCCGAAGGGTGTCGTTCACGTGGTTGCTGGCAGTGGCCGTGGCTTGAATAAGGCACAGAAAGGCATGCTTGGCGGGGTAGAGCTTCCCGCTCGAAACATCCCAGGCACCCACGCGGAGCAGAATGCGCTCCTATTCATCAATGAAATGGGGTGGTCCCCGATTGCTGGTGGCGCCTCAAGGAGTGTGTGCAGTACAGTCTGCGCGCCGCTCATTCGGGCGAGCGGTGGTCGCATAACTGGCCGCGTCTACCAGAACGAATCAGGCACAAAGATTAGGACTTTCGGGTGGTAAGTATCGAGTCGACGATCCCTGAGTTCTCGGAGACTTCGAGTTCAGGCCAGATGAGGATCTTTGTCGCGTCGTGCGCAGAACGAATGGCCCAACTCTTCACTGGCCTGGTAGGCGCCAACACTGAGCGATCTCAGGACGTCGAGTTGGCGATCCGCTGCATGGATCTACTCTGGCAATCCCAGCCCCAAATCTCCTGGGATGAGATCGCCGAGAGTCTTAGCTCGTTGCCAGAGCTGGCGGGTGACGAGGAGCCGCCTGGCTTGTTGGCGTACGCCTACGACGCAGCCGCCACGTTGTATTACGCGGCAAGGTATAGAGCGGCTGGGAATCTGGTGGATGTGACCGGCTGCTCAAACCATGCACTCAACTCGGCTGAATACATCTCGGAAGAGCTGGACGACGGGGTGGATAGGTACGAAATCGAGCTTCAAAATCAAGTGGCTGACATCGCTTTGCTGTCCCAGACCGGCAACCCTGATGACCGCGAGTTCATTCAGTCGATGAGGGGTCGTGCACGGGAATTTGCACGCGCAAGACTGACTGAACTGATTTCAGTGTAATTGGGTGTTTTTTCATCCCTGTCCTTCCTCGCGGGAGAGGGTGCCTAACTCCAAACTGATAGAAACTAAAGATGTCCCACCGATGAAATCGGTGGGACATCTTTAGCGTTTGACGGCAACGTCAGCGGACGAGGGCGGCGCAGGGCGGCGGTTCATCGCCGTCGGTGCTGACCGCCTCGGTGATCTCCGTCAGTCGAGCGTGGTGCCGAGGAGGTCGATGGCGTCGCGTTGGAGGCGGAGTCGAACGTGGGCGTAGACGGTGCCGGTGACGCTGATGTGGGCGTGGCCGAGGAGTTCCTTGATCACGACGAGTTCGACGCCCAGCTCCAGGAGCAGGGTTGCGGCGGAGTGCCGGAGGTCGTAGAAGCGGGTCCGGCGGAGGCCGGCCTTGCGGAGGAGCGTGGTGAAGGTGCGGGTCAGGTTGGCCGGGTCGATCGGTCTGCCTTGTGGCGTGGTGCACACGTACCCTTGTGTTGCCATCTGGTGTCTGCGCCGGTTGCCGTTCGCGCTGCATCTCCTCGTGATGGTGCTTCAGCAACGGGAGGCAACGGGCGGGGAGGCGATGCGGCGCTCGGAGGCCCGGGTTTGGTGGGCAACGTGGTGAGTCCGCTCGTGTTGGTGCGCTTCAAGGTGCGGCGGATGGCGGCCGTGCTTCGGTCGAGGTCGAGATCGTTCCAGCGGAGGCCGGAGTTCGCCATTGCGGAGTCCAGCGTGGAGCGCAAGCTCGAACAGGGCATGGATCCGGTGTTTGCGTGCGACTGTGAGGAACTGGCGGGCTTCGTCCGCGCGCGTCAGCCCCACATGCCGAGGGTGATCTCTTCGAAGAACCTGCTCCATTCGCCGTCCTCGCTGGCGAGCGGTGTCTGATCGACCTGGGTGATGTGCTCGCGGAGCGTTTCTACGGCTACTGCGCGTGCTTGGTCGTCGTCGTGGTGGAGCTTCTTGAGTGCGGTGAGACCGGTCTCGACCGCGGTGAGGGTGTGAACGAGGGAGGAGACGTCCTGGTGCATGGGGACGTAGAATTCCTCGCCTTCGGCGAAGGAGTAGATCTGTCCGGTCTGGGGGTCGAGAGCGACGGTGGCGTACTGGAACTCCCCGAGGATCTCCCACTGCTCGGTCCCTTCGGGGAGAGTGGCGCCGTCGGCGTCGAAGGCGGCCTTGAGGGACGGCTGGCACTCGAGCTGGTGGGGGGTGTCGAGGTCGAGCTTGGTGGAGAACAGCTTGCTCGATGGCAGTCCCACGGTGGCCAGGAACCTGGCTGTGCCGGGGTGCATGCGGCTGCTGGCGGGGCGGGGGAAGTAGGTGACGCCGGTGAGCCCGAACGTGCTCAGCACCTGGTCGGCCTGGATATCGGTCAGCACGGTTCAGCCTTTCTTACGGGTGGCCTTGGGCTTTGTGGCGTTTCTCCAAGTCTGCCATGTAGTCGCGATGCTCCTTGTCGCGCTTGTAGAGGTTCTTCTCTGACTGGTCATAGGTGTTGGCGTGCGTGACTTCCAGGTCGGGGTTCTTCGATTTGAAGTGAAGGTCTAGCCACTGGTCGCACTTGGGGGAGAGCTGGCAGGGCTCGCGTTCGGTGTAGACGGCGGCGAGGTTGTCTTCCTTGCCGTGCCTGAGCAGCGGGTAGCCGAGGGTACGTTCGGAGTGGGGGCCTTCACTGTCACCGACGAGGATCATCTCTTTGCCGGTCGTGGGGTCGATGTACCGTCCGGCGGCGAAGTTGGAGCCGGTGTAGTCCTGCTTCGCGTAGCGAGCGATCTCCGTTGCGCGGGACAGGTCTGTGCTTCCCGGGTCGATCTTCGTCGAGGTGACCCTAGGGCCCTTACGGCCAGCGGGCAGGTTGAAATCGTGCTTCTCACGAGGGGCGGGCCGCCAGACGGTGCCGTCCTTCTCCATGATGTCCCAGATGCCGGAACTGTCGGTCTTGTAGACACTGCTGGTGGTGCCGTCGTAGTGCAGGACCTTCACTGAACCGTCGGCGTTCAGAAGGTACATCGGGACAGCGTCGTCATCGTCGCCGCACTTCTTGAACTTGTCCTTGACGCCGTCGTCGTGGTCCTTGTGGCTGCCCTTGCTCTTGTCGATCTTGCCGCCATGGTCCTCGAGAGTCTTGACCATCTCGTCGGCCTTCTTGTCGACCGCATCCTCGGCCTTGTCCATAACGGTGGCGAGCTTGTGGAACCTGCTGTCCTTCTTCACCGAGGACTTGCGGCTCGCTCCGCCGTCCTTGAACTCACCCTTCTTCTTGTCGAAGTTGGTGGCCGTCTTCTGGTAGTCGCCCGCCGCCAGCTCGAACTCGGCGAACTCGATGACCAGGTCCTGCGCCATGCCTGCGCTGCCTGCTGCCATCACGTCGTAGGTGCTGCCGCCACCGAGCTGGTCGGAGAACAGCTTCTCGATCTCGGCGAGGATCTTGCCTTCGATCTTGTCGGTGACGACCGCGGTGATCTGCTCGATGGCGTAGTCGATGGCTTCCTGGATGACCAGCCTGGCGGCGGCGATCGCGGCGACCGACAGCAAGCCACTGAGTCCGACGGTGAAGAACATGCCGACGACGCCGGCCGTCGCGGTCGCCGCCGTCGCGGTCAGTTTCGCGATGATCGCGACCTTGCAGGTGACGATGAGGTCAGCACAGTCATCGAGTGCGCCGCCCAGGTCGTCACAGCCCTTGGCGAAGGTCGAAAGGTCTCTCGTAGTGAGCTTGCCCCAGCGACGGTCGATGGCCTTGACCGTGTCGCCCTTGCTCTTGCCGGCAACGATGTGAGAGCACGCGTCGTTGCCCTCCTTGACCGCGTCGCGGATGCCCTCGGCCAGTTTGCGGAAGTCCTTGGCCGAGGCCTTGACCTCGTCCTCGTCGATCTGTGGCCAGTCGACCCCCACCAGGTCGAGAACCTCGACCAGGTCGTCAGGCAGCGTCATCCCCATCGGTTACCCCCATCCCCGTGCCAACCTTCCCACCCTCCATGCCGGTTGAATCGTCGTCAACTTTGCTGAAGTGAGGAGGCTGCCAAACCGGTCAGCTGCGCGTCACCATGACGCCGAATGACCCCCCGCACACCTACTGCCTCAAGGCGAGGCAGGTCAGAGCTTCGTCCATGCCGACGAAGACCCGTTCACCCGTCTCGAGGGCCACTGCGCGAACCGGCGGGCCCGGCCTGAACGTTTGCTGCGCACCGGTTGCCCAGTTGATCCACTCCACCAGCCCGTCGGCCCACGCCACCACAGCCGCCGGCCCGCTCGCGGTCCATGCGGCATCCATGGCCACGACCGGACATGACCGCCGCCTGAGCGTTCCTGCCATGGGCTTGCTGCCGGGAGACCACGCCCGGACAGTGCCGTCCTGTCCGCCGCTGTAGACGAGCGGCACAGTTGTCGCCTCGTTTTCCATGGGGAGGCTGACAGCAGCCAGGGCGGTCACCGCCCCCTCATGCAAGGACACCGAATCGGTGATGTCACCGAAGGCCCGCACCGCCCCCGCGGCGTCCCCCAAAACCACAGTCCCCAGCCCGGCGCTCTCGGCATGGGCAAGACTCGTGCTCCTGTGCCCCCGCAGCATCTCTGACAGACGCTGGGCACGGGTGGGACTGTCGTCGAGGAGCCCCGCAATCCCTGACCTTTCGGGTCGCACAGCCCAGGCCGATTCCAGCTTCAGATGACCGTGCTTGTCGAGGTACACCATCGTGCCGTCCGCCAAGGCCGCCAAGTCCCAAGGCTGGCCGCACGACACGGTCATACGGCCACGCGCCGCAGCATCCGCGCTCTGCACCGTCCGCACCATGCCGTCGACTCCGGCCACCAGGAGGCAGCCGGCCAGCGGGCCCCTGCCCGTCGCCAGCGCGGTGACAGGCCCCGGCCAGGGCGGTGCCATATCCCCGGAGACACGACTCCACTCCAGATCCCAAGCAGCACCACCGGCCAGCTCCCTCAACGCGGGGGCATATCGCGGATCCGCACGGTCCCCCAGAACACTGAGCAGAACCAAAGCCCGCGACGCCGGCGACGTTTTCTTACACAAGGCCTGTCCCGCCCTCAGCCACGCCGCCCGCAGCCCGCCGTGCTCACCGGCCTCGTCCTTCTCGTAGGCGGCGGTGACCAGCCACGGATCGGCCCGGCAGACAGCCACCGGGTCGGACAACTCCACCTCCTGCCCCGAGGACGTGGTGACCTCCACCCCAGCGGACGTCGACGCCCGCCACCGCTCGAAGCGCTCCTGATCCCGCCACTGCTCCAGGTCCAGATTCAGCTCCGCATAACCGTTCCCGGCCAGACGCTGATACGCGCCGCTGGTCGTCCGGGACTCCACGATCAGCCGGACATGCCCCACACGGGCCAGATCCAAAACCAGCTCGGCCACCTCCGCCTCGTGAAGATCAGGCAGCACAACCACCGTACGCCGCGGATCACGGGCCAGGGCAGCCACAAGCTCAGCCGACGACCGGGCCACCACACCGAGCTGGTCGGCAAGCGACCACACCGTTGCCCGCATGCTCCTTCCCGCCGAGGGAACGACAGCATGAACGGCACGCTCCGGCGCCGTACCGCCCTGCGTGCCGTGACGCACAAGCCAGGCCAGCAGCCCCGACTTCCCACAGCCTTGTGATCCAGACACCAGGCACAGACGAGGAGCATGCGGGTCGGCCAGCCAGCCCAACAGCGCCGCCGCGGCCGGCTCTCTCCCCGCAGCAGGCCGTTCCCAGCGCATCAACCGCGCCCCGCCGGCCCGGTAGCGTGGACGATCAGCTCCTTGATGCCCTCCTCACGGGACTCAGCGGAACTTCCGTAGCCGAAGCTGTGAGTGAACCGCGCCCGAGGGAACGTCTCCTGCATCCACACGGCACAGTAGTGACCGGGCATGAGACACGGCTCCAGCTCACAGTGGACGCGAAGCACCTGCTCCGGCCTCACACCCTGAGCAGACAAGTCACGCCAGATGATCTCTTCCGGATGCGCCCGGCCGGGCCCGGTGACATCCGTGACCACCTGCTTCGAACCCACCGCATCGACGTACTCGAACGCCGCGGAGAACGGGAAGTTCAACGTGTGCCGCACGTCGTCCAAAACCCGCGGCCACCACGATTCGCGCTCCTCGAACGCGACAGGGTCGATCCGGCGCAGCTCCGCATTCAGGTCACGCAAGACTGCCGCAGCCTCTGTCAGCCCTGAGGCCACCGCCATCAGCGGCAGCGCACGATCCAGCGCCAGCAGAGCCGCACTCAGCTTCGACACATCCGTGCTGACGAACATGTCCTCGGTGACGTCCTGCAAGAACACCGCCTGAACAGCTCCGTCAGGACGCACACACAAGTGCGCCAGGCCGTCACCGCCGATACGGGGCCAGTCCTCCATCGCCTCGTGCGGCCTCGGTAGCGAGGAGCGCACAGCAACAACTCCAAGGGCCAACGGATCCCGGTCGCCCGGAGGCCTGAAATAGGAGCCCACTCCTCGAGGCACGCCGGTCTCTTCCAGGAAGGCCTGAGCTGTGTCGGGCAGTCGTGCTCCGAGCAAGCTCGCCCGCTCGAAACGGCGAAGACCCTTACGGCCGAAGTGCTGAATCAACTCGTCGTGGCGCTCCGGAACGGAAGGCGGCATGGGAACCTCGCAGTACAAACAGGCAACCGGTCGTCACGCACGACCATAGCCGCGACCGACGGTCCGCCATCTCAGAGCTGGTTCACAGCCGCCGGCTGCCAGCAGCCGGCAGCCTTGCACGGCGCCGCACTCCCTGACACAAGACAGCGGTGGCCTTCCACCCGACCCGTGCCGAGGACCCGCCTCGGCGTCCGCCCTCCAGAGCCAGGGCGATCCCGCGGACATCCGATGCGCGGAACGTGCCCGCCCGCATGCCGCCATCGCTACGTGAAGAGGCCCAGCCACCACTCAGCATGCTGCCAGCACAGAAGTACGTCAGAACCACAAGACCTGAAGGCAGTCATCCACTGCTCGTTCCGTCGTCACTGCACCTCACCACCCTCTTGCTGCCGCTTCCTCACGGTCTTCACGGACAGCCCCGCGGCAGCAGCGATCTCCCGCACCGTCTCGCCTCGAGCTCGGCGGCGCCGGATCTCAGCTCCCGTGAAGTCCGGAGCACGCCGCTTCGCCTGCTTCGCCTGATGGCTGGTGCGCCGCTCGTCTTCAGGAATGAGGCGCACGATCGTCATGCAGGACGCTCCTGCTGCACGCGCGAGGGCGGAGGCTGACTCGCCGGCGCGGTACCGCAGCAAGATCTCCGTGGGTGGGATACGCAGCTTCGCCTGGCGTACTGATGGACGGCGCTTGGGATTCGACCGCTGCGGTACGGATTGCTGCCGGGGCGGGCGTCCGCGCCACTCGTCATCCGGGATCCGTCGACGGATGACCGTCTGCGATACCGCGAAGGCTTTGGCGAGGCTGTAGGCACTCTCGCCCTTGCGGTAACGCTGCCGGATCTCTTCCGTCGGCAGATCCAGCGGCCCCCGGCGCTGTGAAGGAGACACCGGCCCCCGTGGTCGGATCACGTTCTGAGGGATACGTCGCCGGATGGTCGAAGGATGAACGCTGTAGCGCTTCCCGAGAGCGGTGAGGGACTCGCCCTTTCTGTAGCGTCGGATGATCTCCTGCTCGGGCAGGCGAGCAGCAACGCGCTTGCCGATGAGCGATGCCGCGTCTCGTGGTGTACGCCGCAGCTGCTGAGGGATCCGCAATCGCACCATAGGCGGTGTGATCCCTAGGTCGGACGCAACCTCGACGCAGGACTTACCCGATCGGTACAGCCGAATGACCTCCCGGCGGAGCTTCTGCTCCTCCTGAGTCTCTGCCCGGTTCTTGTAGCGCTGCCGGGCTGCATCGACCGCACTTCGACGTTCTTCCGGCAAAAGCTGCCGCTGCACAGTGTCCTTGCTGACTCCCAGCTCCTTGGCCACTGCACGAACGCTGACGCCTTCACGGTACCGACGCCTGATGAGGCTCGTGACCTCGGCCATGACCATGTCCCCACTCCCTTGCTCGATCACTAAACCAACGACGCTGCGCAGCAGGAGGTTGCTCAACGCGCCAATTCAGGCATCCACAGGGCCATGCACCGAAAATGACATCCAGTCGAAGGCGGGGTCGCGGCCTGGTGTCTTGGAATCGAAGGCATGTGTCAGACCTGGTCGCACAATGTTGCTTTCAGAACGAGGGCTGTGCGAGGCCAACGCCGAAGCCCCGATCCCGGACTAAAGACGCCGCTTCCTACTGATTTCAGGTGGTATGCGGGGATGCTGCTGCGGCGCTGTTGAGATGGATTGCCGAGGTGGTGGAAGACCCCTTGGTGCTGGAGCCGCAGCATCAGCAAGCCGATCGGAATCTGCCCCCTGCGGCCGTATAGACGATCTGCACTTGCCCACCCGTATTTTGCCGAGCTAGGGGCCAAGGACTTGCTGGCAAGGGCTCCCGAGGCCGCGGCCAGTTCCACCGCCGGACACAGACTTGCCGTCCTCATGGCGAGGTTTTTCGGGCCTGGTCGGAGTTGAACGTTTCGCCTGGTGAATCTTTTCACCCACCAGGCTGACGCGGGCGTGAAGGTCCTGGCCAGCCATGGGTATAAGCCGGTAGGCCAGCTCTCGTGATCAAGAACATGGCTCGCGGCCTTGCCGCGCTCTCGCTCGCCCTGACCCCGCTCACGCTGCCCGCCGCCGCGCAAGCCGCCTCGACCACCCAGGCCACCCCCGTGGCTCTGGGGGCCGCGCAGACGTTTCCGCTCTCCTATGCGATCGGCCAGATCCCGGTTGCCGAGGAGAGCCGGGCCGGCTACAGCCGGACCAAGTTCCGGCACTGGAACACCGGCCTCGCCCCCGCCGACGGCTGCAACACCCGCGCCGAGGTCCTCCTGGCCGAGGCGACCGAGGCCCCCGCGGTCGCGGCCGGCTGCAAGATCGGCGAGGGCGAGTGGCTGAGCTATTACGATGAGCAGGAGGTCACCGACCCGGCGAAGCTCGACATCGACCACATGGTATCTGTGCTTGCGACAGCTTGACCCGCTATCTCCCCTGGTCAGATCGAGAGCGGTATGGCGCTGACGGACGGTGGGCAGGTGGTGGGCGCGCTCAGTGCGGGTGGTCGAGCATCCTTTGGATCGTCTCGAGTACCGAGGCGTCGTTCTCGATCGTCATGCGGTCGGTGAGTGCCTGACGCCGTGTTGGGCTCAGTTGCCGGCCCTGAGTCACGGGCACCGTCATCAGGACGGCTGCGAGTGATCGGACGTTGGCGGCCTGGTCTGCAAGCGCGGCCGACAGCAGGTCGCGGCCGGGCTCTCCCTGAGCTGCCATGGCGCGGAGAATCGTTTCTCTTACGGCTGAGTGTGGTTCCGTCTCGTACGCCTGGAGCAGGATTTCGGGCAGGGAAGGGCTGGGTTTCGGGTGTGTGATGAACGTGTATGCGGCTGCGCGCCGCCGGGCGGGGAGAGTGTCGCCGAGGAGCGTGGCCACGAGGTCTTCCTCGCTGCCGGCCATCTGGTCGGCGAACCAGTTCAGATCCCGATGTCCGGTGAGTACGAAGTCCAGCCATCGCTCGTACCAGGCGAGAAAATCGGAGTCGGCGTGGAAACGAGGACAGAAGAATCCGTCGGTGTTGACCTCGACCAGGCGGCCGCGCCCGGGGCCGGTGACGACGAGCAGTGTGAGGTCGCTGCATCCGCGGTAGACGACCGTAATCGTGCCCGGGTAGGAGTCGACGGGCCCGTCGTCCAAGGCGAGACTTTCGGGGATGCCCAGGTCGGGGACCACGGGGAACGGAGTGGAGAGATGCCCTTCGCCCTCGCGGTCTGCAGCCGGGTGCCACTCTTCCATCGGCAGCAGCCCGTAGGTCGGACCGTATCCACCGTTACCGATGCGGGTGAGGAACTGTCGGAATTGCTCCGGCAGCCGTATGCCGTGCCCGTTCTCGAATTCCGTGATCCGTTTCTCGGAGACAGGGCCGCCAAGGGTTGCCTTCTCTGCAGCCGGTAGTGCGGTGAGCTTCGCTCGGATCCGGGCGATCTGGTCGTCCACGGGTTCTTCTTCTCGCGTCAGAAGGTACTCGGCGCCGTGAGCATAGCTCATGACCGGAGCCTTCTCCGGCGGTCGCTGTGCAGTGAATCGGGGCAGTCGCCGACGAGGTTCCAGGTGCTCGCCCTGCGCGACTTCGAGCGCCTTCCGGAGCTGTGCGGCCTCGTTTCGACAGGCCCGGCGTCGATGCCAGCGGCAGACACTGCTGTACCGGATATCGCAACGCCGACAGCAAGGAGACCGGCCTGGATGCGCCTGTGGCTGACGTCAATGACGACAAGAAGCAGGTACGGATAACACATGGTCCCCCTCGCCGAGGCCTGGGACTCCGGTGCCTCCGCCTGGGACGCGGGGCGGCGTGAGGCGTACGCGAACGACCAGGACGCGGCCACCAGCCTCGTCGCGGTGACCGCGCGCACGAACCGCCAGAAGGCCGACCAGGACCCGGCCACCTGGATGCCGCCGGCCCCGAACGCGACCTGCCGCTACCTGGCCGAGTGGACCGCGACCAAGCTCCGCTGGGGCCTTGCCGCCGACCAGAGGGAGATCGACGCCATCAACGTCTACGCAGGCGGCCCGTGCGAGATGACCGTCGTCCACTACATTCTCGCCTCGTAGCCACGGGCCGGTGCAGGGTGAGCGCGTTCATTGGGACGTGCTCACCCCGGACTGAGTCCTTCTGCGTTCCGCTCCCTACTTTCCTCGGTTGGCTCACTTCGTGAACCGAGTGGAGCGAAGAGCGACACAACGAGGAAAATTCGAGATCGGCATCAGCGTCACCGGCCGGACGAGCCGGCTCAGCTCTCGTTCACGTCGCCGCCCCGAGCCGCCCCGACAGGGAAGAACCCGAAGTGGTGGTCTTCGGGGTCGCGACTGAACATGTACACCTGCGCTTCCTCGGCGATGTCGGCGGGCGGGTCAGTGTTCTCCACGACGATCGCCTGGCCGCTGAACCGGTGGAACAAGTCACGGTAGAAGTAGTCGCTGACCCGGTCGGGCAAGTTTTCGTCGTCGGTGCGGCGCGCGGCGACAGGCTGCCGGTAGGTGACCAGAGGGGAGTCGAGGATGATGAACCCGGGATGGAGGTGCTCCTCGCCGAGGCAGTAGTCGGCCAGACCGACGGCGAAGGCGGCGTGAAGGACCGCCCGCATGCCCTTGCCGTGGCCGGCGCGGCCACGGTCGCCCACGAACAGTTCCGCGGTGTACTGGTCGTAGGACACGCTGTGGAGCTGGACGCGCCAGGCCTGAAGGGCTCGCTCGATGGCGCGGTCGAACGCCGCGACGGTGCCGGCGGGGATACTGCCTGTGGGGCGCCCGCCGGGAACAGCGCCGTCGGCGACCAGCTGGTCGCGGACTTCCTGAAGCTCTTGGATCCGTTGGTGGAGGCCGAGCTCCTTCTCGACGCGGGAACGAGCGGCCATCGCTTCCGACGCCAAGTGCTCGACGGGGAGCAGTTCTTCTGTGATGCGGGCAATCTCGAGATCGGCTTGCTCGGCCTGGGCGGCGCAGTTCTCGCGCTGTCCGGCGACATCCTCGCGCTGGACCTGGAGATCGTCGATGGTCAGGAGCAGGTCGGACAGCAGATGACGGGTCTTGCCGTTCTCGGCTGCGACCGCGGCATGCAGTGCGGTCGTCTCCTGATCGTGCTCTGCCTTCTGGTGCTCTGGATCGGCACCACAGAAGACACACGCCCCAGTGCGGAAGTACCCCAGGAGATTGCCTGCCTCACTGACCATGGCCAGGCGAGCAAGGTCGGACTCGTACTGGCTGCGCAGGAGCCCGAACCGTCCGAGAAGGTCGTCGATCTCCGCCAGACGCTGGTCGTACTGGCCGAGCGTGATGGCAACGTCCGCCCGGCGTCCTGCAGCGGCCGTGTGCCGCAGGGTGATCTCGCGCAGGGAATTCGCGACGGTGTCCTGGTGGGCGAGCAGCCGGTGCAGCTGCGCCGCCAGATCGCCCTCGTTGCCGCCCTGCGGATCGAGCTGGCGCTGCAGGTCGAGGATCAGTTCGTCCAGCAGCCCGATCTTGCCCTTCTGCAGCCGGCGCTGTGCCGCGTTCGGCCGGGCGTCGGTCACTGGCTCTCCCTGGCCGGTCAACAGCAGCTTCAGAACCGACTTGAGGGCGGTCTGCCCGCTGGTGCCGGTCGAACGCAGGACCGGCGGCACCTTCGACACCATCCGCGTCTCGCTGATCAGACACAGGTGCAGCAGGTCACGGAACCCCACCAGTTTGGTGCCGCCGGTGTCGTTCGTCGCGATCAGCGTGCCCTCGAGCCCGAGCTTCTCCAACAGATAACGGGAGATGTTCTTCGAGCCCCTGGCGCTCACAGTCAGCTCGAGGTCCGGCGCCCGGTAGACCAGGTCCCGAACATCCTCGTCGAAGACATGGATTCGGCCTCCCTGAGGGCCGCGCATGAGCGTGATGACACTGCCGTCGGGCAGCGCAAGGCCGAGGAGAATCTGCGAGTACCCCTCGGCCTCGGGGATGAGGTCGAGCTTGCGCGCCCCCAGCATGTAGTCGATCGCCTCGGTGACGAAAGACTTGCCGGTGTCCGAGGCGCCGTAGATCACGGTCAGCTTCTCGTCGAAGACGACCTGTGCCCTCTCCCGGCCGGAGCCGGCAAACGTCAGGTGCAGGAGCCGGATGCTAGGCATGGTCACTTCCCGAAGGCGGCAGTTGTGAATCGAAATCTCGGACCCACCGGTCGGTGATGGCCCTCGTCGCGGCACTCACATCCAGTTCGGAGGACGACCGGGCGGCGATCACCCACGCGGCCCTGTCCCTCAGAGCGGCGACGTAAGGAGCTTCGAGGAGATCGACGAACCCGGGCCCCTCTTCGCTCGCCCGGTACAGCAGTCCTTCTTCGCCGGCCTCCACGTCGGCCAGCCCGGCCCGCATCAGCACGCACAGACCCTGCTCGATCAGATGCCGCCGCATCGCCAGCTCGCCCGGGCCCGCCGGCAGCGTGGGGTGGAGACTGGGCGGACCGTTCAGCTCACCACTGTGCAGCATGACGTGATCCAGATACACCAGCTCGGCCAGGTCCAGCGGCTCGGGGAATCTGGCCGTGAGCAGGACCAGGGTACGCATGCCGACTTCGAGCGGACTGTTCAGAGGATTCACAGCTCCTCCTGGACCCACGTGAGACGGTCCTCATTGGCGAGCTGGTGGCAGATCCCCTTACGGTCCTGGGGCTTCACATAGTGGATCAGCACATTGGGCCCCAGCGGCATGTCCCGCGCGGCGGCGAGCACGGCCTTCAACCGTGCGTATCCGGTAGGGAAGTCGTCCTCCTCCACCTCCGAGACACCGCTGTACACATCACTCTGGAGGGATTCGAACGTCCCCTCCGGCACGCTGTCACGGGCGAACATACGCAGCTGCTCGGCGCAGTAGAACGCCTCCCGCTGCCGCCGAAGGTTCGGCCCCGCTCTGTGATGGGCATGTGCCTCGTCCGGAGAGCTCGGCGAGCATCCCCACTTCTCGTGGTAGACATCCAGAAGCTGCTGGATGTACCGGGTCTCCTTCGGTGCGTGCTCGGGCGGCGCCGCAAGGATGGCGGGCCGGTCGGGCAGGCGCGTGCCGAACCGCCTGACATGCTGTGGCGTCCTGGAATGCACCTCGAGGATCTTGTCGAGGTTGGCGGCCTCGAACCGGGAAAAGTCCGACCGGCTTGCCAGGTCCAGAGCCCGTTGCAGAGGATCCTCGCCGTACTCCTTGCCCAGCTTCTCCATGTTCTTCGCCACCCACTCGAAGAACCCAGCCCGAAGAGCTGACGGCTTCGTAAGAAGCTGGGCGAACGACCCACCGACCTTCGGAGCGACGAAGACGTAGCGCTCGGGCAGCACCTTGTACTTCTGCTTGGCCACCGCAGAGTGGATCTTGAGGATCTCTGGGTACGCGGTAGCGGCGCCGATGGCCTTGCCATAGTGCTTGCACTGGAAGCAGTGCCAGGGCCCGTCGGTCTTGTCTCTGGTCAGGAACGCGGCGATGTCCGCACCACCGTCGTTGGCTCCCCCCATGCCTACCACGTCCACGTACTCGGCCTCCTTGAGCGCGCTCACCCACTCGTAGATGAACTCCTCCCACTGGTCGGCCGAGTGGTGTACCAGGATCTGCTTGGGCGTCAGCGTGGGCGGCATGGCCATCATGGGGGCGACCACTGTCACTGGCGTCTGCGCAGGCTTGGGCAGCTCATAAAACAGAGGCTCAGCATGGAACGTAGAGAACCGCTCCGACGTGCTCATCGACCCCCCGGTCGTACATGAAACGGAACCCCAACCCCGGCATTCCTACCACCCGTCTGTACACCACGGACAGAGGAAGTTCAGCCAGCAACCACCGACAATGTCACCTACGCACCCTCTCCGCCTGCTATCAGCCACTCCAGGCAGGATTCCGCCCCCGCTCTTCAGGCGGCCTTGGACGGGGCCTTGCGGGCGCAGGCCTCGGTGACCTGCACTACGCCACCGCTTAGCAGTACTACAGCCGTGAGGGACACCCCCACCCATCGGGCGAGGTCCTCGCCGTGGTGCACGGCTTCGCCCGCCCGCGTGGATGTTGCGTCGGCATCCGGATGTCGGCGGGCGAGGTGGAAGGCGCCCACGGACTAGGCAGGGCACCGACGTTGTCGGGCAGATTCTCGGCATCGGTGACGATCTTGCGGATTGCGACGCGAGGCACGGTCCGGTGCACGACGATGGAGGCAGGTCCGTCAGCAAGGCGGCGTGCAATTGAGTCACAGGAGGCTTGGGTGCGGTTAGAGGTACGGGTGCAGTCGGATGCGAGGGAACTGCGTTCGTTGCAGGGCTGGCTTCGTTCGGACCCGGACGTGCGCAGGACGACTGCGGCCGAGGTGCAGGGGAGCGCTCCTCGGCCGGGGGAGATGGGCTCCGCGCTTGACGTGCTGCAGTTGGTAACGGGAAACGGGTGGAGTGCGGCGTCGTTCGTGCTGGCTTTGGTGGCGTGGCGGCAGACCCGGCCGCAGCGACCGCGGGTAGAGATCCACCGCGGCGACACGGTCATTGTCCTCACCGACTGCACAGCCGATGAGATCGAGCGAGCAACCAGAGTGCTGGACGCGGCCGGAGACGAGGAATGCGACACGTGAGCGTTCTGCCCGACCCGGGTGCGTCCCGCGCGGTACTCATCGGTACGAGCCGTTACGACCACCTCGAGCAGCTGCCAGCCGTCTCGAACAACCTGACCGCCCTCGCCGCCCTCTTGCGCGGCCCACTCTCCCTGCGCATGCCCGCCACTCACGTGACCGTTGTCGAGAATCCGCCCGACCCGGCCACTGTGATGGATCCACTGCGCCAGGCAGCGGCAGAGGCCACCGACACGCTGATCGTCTACTACGCCGGCCACGGTATTATCGACTCCCACGACGCCCTCGCCCTGGCTCTGCCGCACACACAGCCGGGCCGGGTCGAGACCAGCCTCGCCTACGACTGGCTACGCCAGATCCTCCTGGACTCCCGAGCCCAGCGGCACATCGTCCTCCTCGACTGCTGCTACAGCGGCCGCGCCCTCGGCAGGATGAGCGCATCCCAGGACCTCGCCGACCAAGCCGCAGTGGAAGGCACTTTCCTCCTTGCCGCCTCCGCCGAGACGCACACGGCTCTGGCCCCGGTCGGCGCTCCTCACACAGCTTTCACTGGAGCCCTTCTGGAAACGCTGCGCCACGGCATCCCCGGCGGGCCGCCACTGCTCGATCTGGAGACCATCTACCGGAACCTGCGCCTGACCCTGGAAGCGCGGGCGCATCCTGTTCCCCAGGCCAGGAATCGCAACACCGGGGCCCGAGTGGCGCTGGGACGCAACCACGCAGACCTTCCCACCGCACCTGTCACCGCGGCAGCCGGCCTTGAGCCGGAGCACCGACTGTGGCCCGACCCGACTTCGATCCGCACGATCACCGGCTTCCTCACGCACCTCGCGGCGGTCCGGGAAGTCAGCGGACTGACCCAGCAGGAAATCAGTCGCCGCTCCGCCGGGCGTATCTCCACAGGCACCATCAGCAGACTGACCAACCGCGACACACTCCCCGCCACCTGGAACACCACAGCCGTCTACCTGGCCGCATGCAGTGTCCCCGACGACCAGATCCAGCAATGGCACGGAACCTGGCAGGAACTACGCCACAAGGCCACCGAGATACACCACGCGCCCGTCGCCACGCCCCAGGGCGGCACTGCTGAGCACGGGAAGACACGACGGAGGTTCTCCGCCCTATGGCGGGGCCGCGGTCACCGACCGGGGGCAGCCGGAGCAGAGGCCCCGGAGGGACGGGGCTGAGGGCTCTGCCCCGAGTCGCTAGAGTCGCTGCCGACCAGCGTGTTCCACCCGGCGATCGCCAGAAGACCGGCTACCAGGATGACGCCGGTGGACGGCTTCTTCCACCGGCTGGCAGAAGCTGACGACGGCTGCACGTAGTGCCGTGCCCTGTAGTACCCCTTGCGCTGCTGTGCCACAGCTCCACATCCCCAATTGGCGGCAGACTGACAGACCTAGCAGTCTTTCGATGACACTCCAACTTCGGTGCGGAACAGCCAAGTCTGTCCGAATTCCGGCGTCTGGACAGGCCACCTCGCAGCACTGCACACGCTCCTACTGACCGGGGTCAGTGCGGGATGATGTCCGGCATGGTCACCTCGGTCGAGCCCGCCGTTCCTCGCCCTGCCGGCCGTCCTGCGCTGCGTCCGGATCAGGTACGGGGACTGGGGGCGGTGGTGAAGCATCTGCGTCGCCCCGGTTCGCGTGCGCTGTACGTAGCGGCGACGGGGACAGGCAAGACGCTGGTGTCGATCCGGGCCGCGGACGAGCTCGGCGCGCGTCTGGTTTTGGTCGTCGTCCCGACGCTGGACCTGGCCGCGCAGACCGCGCTCGCGTGGCGCCGCGACGGCCACCTGGAGCACATGGTGATCGTCTCCTCGATGGACACAACCGCGCACGACACACTCGCCGCCCGCCGAGTCGGTTCTACCAGCAGCCCCCTGGCGCTGGCCGCGCTTATGTCGGTCGTGGGGGAGGGGGACGACCAGCTCCCCGCCCTGACAGTGATCTCCACCTACGACTCGCTCGACAAGATCGAGGCGACACAGCACACCCGCTACACCGTGCCTCCCTTCGATCTCGCGATCATGGACGAGGCCCACCGGATCGCCGGCCGGGCGGACAAGAAGTGGGCCGTGATCAACGACGCGGCACGGATCGACGCCGACCGCCGTCTCTACATGACCGCCACCCCGCGCAGCTTCGCCGCCCCCGACCTCGCAGAGTCCGCCTCGACCGCCCGCCGCCAGCCGCGCCCCGTGACCGAATCCGCCGCGGATGCGATGGCGAACAGCATGGACAACGAGGCCGTCTACGGAAAAAAGGTCTTCGAGTACCCCCTGGCACAGGCCATCGCCGACGGCGTCGCCGCGGACTACCGCATCGTGATCCCCGCCGTCACCGACACCGAGCTCCGCGCCCGCCTCAACCTCCCCGCCCCCGGCACACCCTCAACCGGCGCAGATCCTGACGACGCGCTGCGCACCACCGCACTGCACCTCGCCGTCCTGGGTGCCATGGTCAAGCACTCCATGCGCCGGGTCCTGGTCTTCTTCCACCTCGTCGAAGACTCCATCCGCTTCACCCGCGAGCTGCCCCACACCCTGCGCCGCCTCCGCACAACCGACCCGGACTGCTTCCCCGGCCTCGACCCTGACGTCTCCTTCGTCCACGGCGACCACACCGCTGACGAACGCTCCGAGATCTTCGCCCGCTTCGCCGCCTCACCGCGCGCGATCCTGGCCAACGCCAAAGTGATCGCCGAAGGCATCGACATCCCCAGCGTCGACGCCGTCGTCTTTGCCGACCCCACCAGCAGCGTCACCCGCTGCGTCCAAGGCCTCGGCCGCGCCCTGCGCCTGGACGTCTCCGGCAAGACCGCCAGCCTCATCGTCCCCGTCTACATCCCGCCCAGCGACGACCCCGAGAACATCCTCGGCACCCCCTACGAACCCGTCTGGGCCATCACCACCGCCCTGGCCAGCCACGACCACCGCATCCTCGAACGGCTCCCCAGCAAGACCAACCGCCTCACCACCGAGACCAGCCGCCTCATCCAGCACCGCTGGCACTTCGACTACACCATCCACCCCGAACGCATCGCCCGCGCCATGGACCTCATCGCTTTCAACCCCCGCGGCGCCCTTAACCGCACCCGCCGAGAAGGCCTCGCCTCCGCCCAGGCATACCGTGACACCTACGGCCACCTCGACGTCCCCGCCGACCACACCGACCCAGCCGGCTTCGAACTCGGCCGTTTCATCACCACCATGCGCGACGCCGCAACCGCCGGCCGCCTCGAGCCGGACTGGATCGCCGAACTCGACGCGCTCGGCATGATCTGGGACAAACACCAAGCCGCATGGCGCGCCCGCCTCACCGCCGCCGCCGACTACCACCACACACACGGCCACCTCGCAGCACCCACCACCACCCCCCTCGGCAGCTGGCTGGCCGAACAGCGCCACCTTGCCGCACACGGCCGCCTCGCCCCCGCCCGCACCGCCGACCTGGCGGCCATCGACCCCGAATGGCAGCTGCCCCACGGCCCCGACTGGCACCGCAAATACCACCTACTGCGCCGCCACCTCGAAACCGGCCAGCCCCTTTCCCCCGACACCACCGCCGGCAGTATCAACCTCGGCAGCTGGACCACCCGACAGCTCACCACCTGGAAAAACCTCCAACCAGGCCAGCACCGCCTCCTTACCGCCCTCGGCCTCACCCCCGCCACCAGCCCCCTCACGCCCCGCCCCACAACCCGACGGACCTTCGCCCAGACCGTTCAGATCCTCGAACACTTCCTCCACCGCGAACGCCGCGCCCCCGCGGCCCGCGAGACGATCACCGTCGACGGAGACACCGTTAAGATCGGCCCCTGGTTCGCCAAAACCCGCACCAAGCACCGCGCCGGCCAACTCGACGCCGAACACGAACGGCTCGTAGCCGCGCTCTTCGAAGGCGCATGGACCGACGAGAACCCCGTTCCCGCCTTCAACTGAGAAGGTCTTCCGCGGACACCGCGATCCGCCACTGACGACGCCTCACACTCAGCCGCACGAGCACAGCGTGACCGCCCACAGACCGATCGGCCAGCTGCCGCCAACACTCGCTGTGGACCTGCCGCGCACCCCGGGGTCCGCTCGTGCGGTCGCAACACTGGGGCAACTTGGCGCGCCCGGTCCACCCCACAACACCGCCACGGCAGAGACAGCTCGGACACCCGCCCGGAGGACTCAAAAGCCCACAGCGTCATAAGACGCTGCGGGCTCACACCTCCGAAGGGCGCACCCTTACCCACCGTCCATAACGCTCGGAGTCGATACACCCAAGCTCATAGTCGCCCTGACCATAGTTCATTCTTGACTCACACTCTCAGGTGCGGTGGGATAGGCATGTGACGACTCCCGCCATCCGTGCGACCCTCCCGACAGTTGAGGTGCTGAGCCTGCTACTGGAGGCATCGCCGGACGATCCGCCGTGGGCGACGAGGATGAGCGAACAGGCCGGCCTCGGTAAGAGCACGGTCTCGCAGATCCTGGCCAGACTTGTTGCACTGGCGTGGGTCGTGCTTAGCGACGAGCAAGGGCCGCACCCGGGCCGCCCCCCACGTGTCTTTTGCACATTGACGAGTGAGGGGCGCCGACAAGCAGAGGCGGTGCTGGCCGTGAGGAGCGCACGCCGTCAGCGCTGTCCCGAGAAGCCGACTAGGCCCGCAACGACCCATGACCGCGCCCCGCGCCCTCGAATGCGAGGCCACTGGCCGATCGATTTCTCAAGTGTCAAGAGGCGCCTTGCCGCGGCAGCTCCTCCTCAGGATGAAGAACACAATGCCCCGGAGAGTGAGTCTCGTGCGCAGCTGATTGCGCTCAGTGAAGCACACAGCACACTCCAGTCCCTCAACCGGAAACTCACGACACGATTCCTCGCCCGCAGTGCCGTCGCTTCGGCTCACACCATTGACCACGAGGAAATCGTGCGTGCCATCTTGATGGAAGCTGCCGATATTCGGGGGAAGGCGTTGCGTGCCCACAACTACTGACAGCCTGACAACGAGGCGAGTACGTCGGAACTAGGTAACGGTATTTGTGCCGTTCGACGCTTCACAGCGAGTTGCGCACGCCGATGATCAGGGCTGGGACCTCAAATGGTACTGCTGCAGTGCGCAGTCTGGCCTGGAACCTCCGTGGGTGCGCAACGCAACCCGCGACTGCGGTCGCATCCGCGTAGTCCTTCCTTACGACGTGGCGATCGTGGTTATGACCGCTAGAAATAGTTTAGATAGAGATATCTCACCCGGGGCGAATCAGACCTCCGAGGAACTCAGCTGCGACCGATCCAGCTTTTCACCCCTCACTTTCATCAGGAGCTCCAACTCGCAGGTCCTCGCGCAGATTGTTTCTCCCCACGGGACGTTTTGGAAGGTGAGTTGATTTCTGGTCAAAATCCGACCGGCCCACGAGCACCCAGTATTTGATCTATAGGAGGGACCACGGCCTCAGAATTCGGATTCACCTAAAGTCTTCAACGAAGGGAACACCTCCACCGCTGACCAGCCCGCCGGGCAAACTGGTGAAATTTCCCGGTCCGGGACCGTAGTGAACGGGCTATCAAGTCCTCGGCAGTCGAGGATCATTGAGCTCAGTTGTGCCGGTGGCATACGAGACCCAGCGCGGCGGCCGGCAGCACAGTTGATGCCACGCACCGGACCCCCCGGAGCGACCGAGGGGAAGGCATGACCCCGAGAGCCGGATTCGCCCAAAGTTCTAGAGGAAGGAAGCAGCCGGACCCTCGCACCCTGTAGCCAGCCCCGCGAAGCGGGTTACATGCTTCGAGGCGAAGCCGAGGAGCGGGCAGGGGAGCGCAGCGAGCCAGCCCCGATCCGCAACGCGGATCAGACCAAGGGGGGTGAAGCGCAGCGGAACCCCCAAGTCGCAAGCGAAGCTTGCGACTTGGCTTTCGCGCAAGCCGCAACGCGGCGTGGGCAGAAAGGAAGAGCGTGGGGTAGGGAAAGAGT
>NZ_JBEYCR010000016.1:0-109541 GCF_040632845.1 Streptomyces sp. NPDC016459 | reverse complement strand
AGTTCACCTCGCCAGCGACAGCCGTGCACGGCCTCTGGTCCTCCGCGTCACCGGAGGCCAGGCGGGTGACGCGCCAGCCTTCGAGACCGTCATGGCAGGCATCCGTGTTCCGCGTGGCGGTCCTGGGAGACCGAGGACTCGGCCGGAGGCAGTCCTGGCGGACCGCGCGTACTCCTCCCGCGCGATCCGCGGGCATCTCCGCCGCCGCGGGATCCGCGCTGTCATTCCACAGCCGTCCGACCAGGTCGGCCACCGTCTCCGGCGAGGACGTGCCGGCGGGCGCCCGCCCACTTTCGACGCCGAGGCATACAAACAGCGCAACGCGGTCGAACGATGCATCAACCGGCTCAAGCAGTGGCGCGGCCTGGCCATGCGAACGGACAAGCTCGCCATCGCCTACCAGGCCGCACTCCACTTCGCAGCCATCCTGATCTGGACGCGACCACGGAACGCCGAGGACGCCCGCTTGCCAGGGAATGCCTGACTCAGGGCATCGACGTGGCGTCAGTTGCCTTCACCCTGCAAGCCGAGCACCTTCCGGACCTCTTCGCGACGAACAGATGCCGATATGCCGTCACCTGGCGCTGAGGGATGCCACAGAGCGTCGCCCTATCCGCCAGGGCGTGCTCCAGCGCAGGGTCACCTGTCTCCCGGCATGCAGTGAAGCCCGTCGGGGCAAGCCCGAACGTGAATCTGAGGGATCGGAGACGGCGACCAAGCTGCGGCATGGCCACCACCCTCGCACGTGGCCCGATCACCGTGAAGTCAAAGAGACAGGCTCTAGTCGCCGGTCGTGCCGTCGAGCATCTCGCGCAGGATGTCCAGGTGGCCGTTGTGGCGGGCCGTCTCCTCCGTGAGGTGCAGGAGGATCCAGCGCAGGTCGACCTTGAGTCCGTCGCGGACGGCTCGCTCGGCCCGGTCGTCCAGATCGCGTCCGGCGGCCAGTTCGCGGTAGCGGGCGCTCTGTTCGGCGTACTCGTCGAGCAACTGCGTGAGCGGGAAGTCGACGGCGATACGCATCTCGCGGTCGGGGTCCTCCTCGGTCCAGGGGCCCTGGTCCTCCTCGCCGAGGAAGACGATCTGGAACCAGTAGTACTCGACCCAGCGGAGGTGGTTGATCACCCCGCTCACGGTCATCAGTGGTGAGCCCGGCAGGAGTGCCTTGCGGGCGTTCTCCGCGGAGATTCCGGCGCACTTGGCGCGTGCGGTGTCGCGCGTGTAGTCGAGGAACGTGGTGAGCTGGGTGCGCTCGTCCCACGCGGGCGGCGTGTCGTCGATTCTGGTCATCGCGGGAAGCGTCCCTGATCACGGCGCCGGATGTCGAGGCATTTGTCGACGGGCCCGGCAAGATCCAGGAAGGACCCCAGGGTCCGTAGGCCCCGGGGCCGGAGTCGTCGACGCGCGTGCCGCTGTCGTGGCACTCGGGCCGGCTTGGCCGGGTACGGGGAGGGGCGGGGCCGCTCGTGCCAGGGAGGGGACGCCGAGCCCGTGGCCGTACCCGTGTCCACAGCGGCGAGCGGGGCGGCCCCGCGGCGGGGGCCGGCGCCCCCCAGGTCTACGGCGTGAGGACGCCGTTCAGGAAGGGCTCGACGGTTTCCGCCCATGCCTCCGGGTGCTCGTAGTGGAGGAGATGCCCGGCGTCGGGGATCTCCGCGTACGCCCCGTGGGGCAGCACCCGGACCATCTCCTGGGCCTCCGCGCGGCCCAACTCGCCGTCCAGGCCCCGGACCACGAGGGTCGGGCAGCGGACCTGGGCGAGGGAGTCCCAGTGGGCGTCGTGCACCCAGGTCGCCCGGGAGGTCAGCATCTGCGCCGGGTCGAAGACGGGGCGCCAGCCGTCGGCGTGGGCGGTCATCACCTCGGCGAAGAAGGCGCCCCGGGCCGGGTTGGGAAGCTCCACCCAGGCGTCCTCCTCGCCGAACCAGCGGCGGACGGCGTCCAGGGACGGGAAGGGCGCGGGCCAGCCGCGGAACCAGTCCTGCCAGGCGCGCTGGGAGGCGGCGCCGAGGGCGGAGGCCCGCATGTCGCAGATGACGAGGGCCCGGACCAGGTCGGGGCGGTCGGCGGCGAGCTGCCAGGCCGTCAGGGCGCCCATGGAGTGGCCGACGAGGGTGACCGGGCCGAGGCCGAGCTGCTCGACGGCGGCCGCGGCGTCGGCGACGTACGCCTCGCGGGTGAAGGGGCCCGTGGCGGGTTTGTCGCTGGCGCCGTGCCCGCGCTGGTCGAGGGCGACGACCCGATGGCCGCCGGTGAGCCGGCGGACGGCGGAGGCCCAGTGCCCGGCGTGACCCATCAGCCCGTGGAGGAGTAAGACCCCGGCCCCTGCGGACTGCGGGACCGCGGGCGGCACGGGGCCGGGCCCGGCGGCCTGCGCGGCCGTCAGCGGTACCGGGCCGAGGCCCGCGGCCCCCCGGGTCGGCTGCGGCGCGGACCCCGGGCCGGTGGCCTGCCCCGGCGGCCTCGGGACGAGGCCGGGGGGCGTGCCCGGGGGCGCCTGGCGGGCGATCCTCGGGGTGGTGGCCGGCCCGGGTCCGGGCGTGAAGTCCCAGGCCGCCAGCCGTACGCCGTCGGCCCCGGTGACGTCGAGTCGTCGCGCCATCCCTGGCACCCCCTCTTGCTTCCCGTCGAACCACGCCAGACTATCGAACTCGCATTCGAAAATGCGCTCCTGCCACACAACACCCCTCGTTCGAGTGACAGGGCTCAAGGATTGACACCCGCCGCCGAGGGGAGATGTTCAACGGGAGGCGGACCGCTCGGGGAAATCGGTCCGACGGGGACGACCTTGAGAGCTCGGGGCTCCAGGTCGGAACTGGGGAGGACAGGCCCCGGCGCCCGAGGGCGCCGGGGCCCTCTGTCGTCCGGCCCCCCTCGCCCGCCGGGGCGAGCCGCACCCGGCGTACGGAAACCGTCCGTCGCATGGCCCCACCCCTCCCCGCAGTCGCACCGCTCGACCCAGCGTGGCACGGCGAGGGCACGCGCGTGGCCATTCCGGCGTAAATCGGGGCGCACGGCGGGAGGTCGCCCCTCAGGGCGACGGTGCCAGGGGGTCGTGACCTCGTTCCGCTCAACCGGAGCGGTAACGCGTACGCCCCCCTACGGGCACGCGGTCCGCGCAGACCGTCCATCTCGTCTGCGACTCCGAGTGGCCGGGCGTCGCCGTTCCCTTCCCCTGACGGGAAGGGAACGGCCGACCCGCGGCACGACCGGTCAGCGCTTCGCGACGAACACGTGCGCCGCGGTCTCCGCGTCGAGCTCGGCGGCCTCGCCGCTGCTGCCCACCAGGACACCGCCCGGCGACTCCGTCACCGACACCACGGAGCCGGGCTGCACGCCCGCGCGCCGCAGCGTGTACATCAGCTGGGCGTCCGTCTGGATCGGCTCGCCGATCCGGCGCACGACGACCGTCTTGCCGCCGCTCGCGTCCAGCTCGGCGAGCGACACCATCGAGTCGTCGAGGAAGGCCTCCGCCCCCGCCTTCTCGCCGAGCTCCTCGAGGCCCGGGATCGGGTTCCCGTACGGCGACTCCGTCGGGTGGCGCAGCAGTTCGAGCACCCGCCGCTCCACGGCCTCACTCATGACGTGCTCCCAGCGGCAGGCCTCGGCGTGCACCTGCTCCCACTCCAGGCCGATCACGTCGACGAGCAGGCACTCCGCGAGGCGGTGCTTGCGCATGACGCGGGTGGCGAGGCGGCGGCCCTCGTCGGTGAGCTCCAGGTGCCGGTCGCTGGCGACGGCCACCAGGCCGTCGCGCTCCATCCGGGCCACCGTCTGGCTCACGGTCGGACCGCTCTGGTCGAGCCGCTCGGCGATCCGGGCGCGCATGGGGACCACACCTTCCTCCTCAAGCTCGAGGATGGTGCGGAGATACATCTCCGTTGTGTCGATCAGTCCGGACATACGTGCCCCTCGATGAGTCGTGCGCTGGCCCTTCAGCAATTCTGACGCATCGGACGGACAACCGGGCCGCACGACCGAAGGGCGGTATTGACAGAGCAATGGTCCAGACCGCACCGTGATCGGCGACCAGGACACGACGGCGACGAGAAGGAGCTTCCGGAATGGGCGACAGCGCGGGCGAGAGCAAGCTGGCCGGACAGTTCTTCGACGCGGCGATCGGCCTGCTCAAGGAGGTCCGCGACGGCGACTCCGCCGAGATCGCCGCGGCCGGGGCCGCGATCGCCGAGGCCGTCGCGGGCGGCAACCGGCTCTTCGCGTTCGGCGCGGGCCACTCCTCCCTCGCCGCCCAGGACGTCGTCTACCGGGCCGGCGGCTTCGCCCTCATGAACCTGCTCGCCGTCCCCGGCGTCGTCGGTGTCGACGTCATGCCGGCGACGCTCGGCTCCGCCCTCGAACGCGTCGACGGACTCGCCGGAGCGGTCCTCGACTCCTCCCCCGCCACGGCCGGGGACGTCCTGATCATCGTCTCCCTCTCCGGACGCAACGCCCTGCCGGTGGAGATGGCCATGAACGCCCGCGCCCTCGGCCTCACCGTCATCGGCGTCACCTCCGTGGCGTACGCGACGGAGACGAAGTCCCGGCACGTGTCGGGGACGCACCTCAAGGACCACTGCGACATCGTCCTCGACTCCCGGATCGCCGTCGGGGACGCCGAACTCACCCACGAGGGCATCGAGGCCCCGTTCGCGCCCGCCTCCACCGTCGTCACCAGCGCCCTCATGCAGGCCGCGATGGCCGCCGCCGCCGAGGAACTCGTCCGGCGCGGCATCGAGCCGCCGCTGCTGCGCTCCGGGAACGTCGACGGCGGGCACGAGTGGAACGGCCGCGTGATGACGGAGTACGGGGACCGGATCTTCTACCGGCACTGAGGGCCGGACGGGCCCGGGGCGTGTCAGAACCAGGAATCCGGGGCCGGCCCGGAAGGTCCCGCCCGGCTCTACGTTCCGGACGGGCCCCGGGCCGCGTCGCCCGTGTCCAGGGCCGCCGCCACCCTCGTCGCCACCGCCTCCGCGAAGACCACGTCCTCCCGTTCGAAGGGTGCGCGGCAGGCCGCACGCAGGAAGGTGAGGACGCCGAGGGTCCTGGCGCGGGAACGGAGCACCACGCACACCGCGTGGGCCGCGTCGCCCGGCCACTGGTGGGCCTCCGCCCACACCTCGGCGGTACGGCCCGCGCTCGCCCGCACCGTGCCCACCCGGTCCCAGGCCTGGAGCGCCGGATGCCTCGGGCCGTACCGGAGCGGGATGCCGCCGCCCACGACCGGCGAGGCGGGGCCGGGGGCGCCGGCCGGCGTGGCCAGGGCCCGGGTGAGGCGCCGCTCGCCGGCGACCCGGTCGACCAGGGCGTGGTCGGCGAACCCGGCCAGGGCGAAGTCCAGCAGGACCGTCGCCGCCTCCGCCGGGTCCTCGCACTCCGCCGCCGCCGCGCCGGCCCGGTGCAGCTGGCTCCAGCGGAACCGCAGCCGGTCGGCCTCCCGCGCCGCGAGCCGCTCCTCCGTCACGTCCTGGAACAGCCAGGCGACACCCAGCGGAACCGGTTCCTCCGCCATCGGTGACGACAGCCGCAGGAAGCCGCTGCGCCAGCACCGCCGCCGCTCCCCCGCGCCGGTCCTGAGCGTCACCCACACCTCCGACGGCGCGGGCGGGCTGCCCTCGGCGAGCACGTGCTGGAACGCGGCCTCCAGATCCTCCGCGCCCTGGACGACGACATCCCCGAGCGGGCGCCCCAGCAGGGCCGTACGGGCCGTCCCGAAGGCGCGGGCCGCATGTCCGTTGGCCATGGCGGGGCGCAGGTCGGCGTCCACGAGGACGACTCCCCAGGAGGCGTCGTCGAACAGGGCTTCGCTGAGGGCCACCGACCGCTCCAGGTCGAGCTGGACGTGGACCTCGCTGAACGCGCAGTACACGCCCGCCGGGGCGCCGTCCGCCGCGCGTACCCCGGCGGCCTGGCTCCGCACGAGCACCCGGCCGCCGTCCTTGCGGAGCAGCGCCAGCTCGTGGACCTGCCGGCCGGGGCCGTTCATGGCGCCCATCACCCGGCGCAGCGTCTCCTCGGCGTCGGCGCTGCGCGCGGCCCACCCCTCGAACCCGCGCCGCCCGACGGCCTCCTCCGCGGACCAGCCGAGGATCCGCTCGGCCTCGCGGTTCCAGTGCGTGATCGTCCCGTCGGCGTCCAGGGCGCAGAGCGCCGCGTCCATGCCGTCGAGCAGCGCGGCCAGCAGATCGGCCCCTGCCCCGGAGACGGAAGCGGTCTCGCTCGCGGACCCCGTGAAAGCACTCATCCCGGCACCCCCCATGCTGGTCCCATTCAACTGGAACGTGACGCAGAGCACATCCCGTTCGGCGAAAATGTTGCCGCGGAAACGAAGGCGGGCACGCGCGCGCGAGGGATCGGGCACGCGCGCGCTCAGGGCGCGAGGCGCTCCAGCCGCCAGGTCGCGCCGCCCTCGCCGCCCCCTGCGTCTCCTCCGTCCCCTCCGTCCTCACGGACGTACCGCAGGCGGTCGTGGAGGCGGTTCTCGTGGCCCTGCCAGAACTCGACCGCGTCCGGGACGACCCGGATGCCGCCCCATTCCGGGGGGACCGGGACCTGGGCGTCCGCCGGGTAGCGGGCGGCCAGTTCCTCGTAGCGGGCGAGGAGTTCCGCTCGGGAGGCGATCACCGACGACTGGGGGCTGGCCCAGGCACCGAGCTGGGAGCCGTGCGGGCGCGTACGGAAGTAGGCGACGGTCTCGTCGCGGCCGACGCGCTCGGCGCGGCCCGTGACGACGACCTGGCGGGCCAGCGGGTGCCAGGGGAAGAGCAGCGAGGCGTACGGATTGGCCGCGATCTCCACGCCCTTGCGGGAGGCGTAGTTGGTGAAGAAGACGAAGCCGGCCCGGTCGTAGTGCTTCAGGAGCACCGTCCGGGAGGACGGCCGGCCGTCGGGGGCGGCGGTGGAGACGATCATGGCGTTCGGTTCGTGGATCGCCGGGCTCGCGGCGGTCTCCTTGAACCAGCGGGCGAACTGCGCGATCGGCTCGGGCGCCAGTTCGGCTGCCGAGAGCTCCGTGGTGCGGTACTGCTCGCGCATGTCGGCGGGATCCAGGCCCTCGTTCACAGGATCGGTCACGGGACCATCCTGCCGCAGCGCCGCAGTCTGCCCGGCACCGCGTGCCGCCAATCCTTACTCGCCGGATCGGCGCAGTGTGCCGGATGTCACGCTTCCCCGCATCATCGGAACCGTACAGACTCTTGGGCTGGACGACTGTTGATTTCCCACCATCACCCACCACCTGATTGATCGATCATCGATAGAGGAGCCGCCTGATGTCCGACTTCGTACCCGGGCTCGAAGGAGTCGTCGCGTTCGAGACGGAGATCGCCGAACCCGACAAGGAGGGCGGCGCACTCCGCTACCGCGGCGTCGACATCGAGGACCTCGTCGGCCAGGTCTCGTTCGGCAACGTCTGGGGCCTGCTCGTCGACGGCGCCTTCAACCCCGGCCTGCCCGCCGCCGAGCCCTTCCCCATCCCGGTGCACTCCGGCGACATCCGCGTCGACGTCCAGTCCGCGCTCGCCATGCTCGCGCCCGTGTGGGGCCTCAAACCGCTCCTCGACATCTCCGCCGAGCAGGCCCGCGAGGACCTCGCCCGCGCGGCCGTGATGGCCCTCTCGTACGTCGCCCAGTCCGCCCGCGGCCAGGGCCACCCGATGGTCCCGCAGAGCGAGATCGACAAGGCCCAGTCCGTCGTCGAGCGCTTCATGATCCGCTGGCGCGGCGAGCCCGACCCGAAGCACGTCAAGGCCGTCGACGCCTACTGGACGTCCGCCGCCGAGCACGGCATGAACGCGTCCACGTTCACCGCCCGCGTCATCGCCTCCACCGGCGCCGACGTGGCCGCCGCGCTCTCCGGGGCCGTCGGCGCCATGTCCGGCCCGCTGCACGGCGGCGCGCCCTCCCGCGTCCTCGGCATGATCGAGGAGATCGAGCGGACGGGGGACGCCACCGCGTACGTCAAGCAGGCCCTCGACAAGGGCGAGCGCCTCATGGGCTTCGGCCACCGCGTCTACCGCGCCGAGGACCCCCGCGCGCGCGTGCTGCGCCGCACCGCCCGCGAGCTGGCCGCGCCGCGCTTCGAGGTCGCGGAGGCCCTGGAGAAGGCCGCCCTGGAGGAGCTGCACAACCGGCGCCCCGACCGTGTCCTGGCGACGAACGTCGAGTTCTGGGCGGCCATCGTCCTGGACTTCGCGGAGGTCCCGGCGCACATGTTCACGTCGATGTTCACCTGCGCCCGTACGGCCGGCTGGTCGGCGCACATCCTGGAGCAGAAGCGCACCGGGCGCCTGGTCCGGCCGTCCGCCCGCTACACGGGCCCCGGCCAGCGGGACCCGCGCGCGATCGAGGGTTACGCCGACATCGCCGGCTGACCGCCGGGGTGCAGCTCGGAGCGCGCCTCCTGACGCGCCTCCGGGTACGGCGCCGGGTGCACCTCCGGGTGCATCTCGGGGTGCAGGAGGAGCTCCGCGTGATGGCGTGCCGCGACCAGCGGATGGGCGCGGAGCTTCCCCTTCAGGGCATTGCGCCCGTACTCGGCGAACAGCGGGTTCGCCGGGTCGGCCGTGACGCCGGGCGCCGTCTCCGCGTACGGGAACGCCAGCGGTGCGATCCGGGCGTCGAGCCGCGGGTTGTAGAAGAAGGGCACGGAGAACCGTTCCGTCGCCCCGGGGGGCGAGACCACCCGGTGGTTCGTCGCGATCAGGTAGCCGTTCGTGGCCACCTCAAGGAGCTCCCCGAGGTTCACGACGAACGCGCCCGGCAGCGGCGGCACGTCATGGAACCTCCCGTCCTCCCTCTGCACCTGGAGCCCGCCGACCTGGTCCTGGAGCAGCAGCGTGAGGAAGCCGTAGTCCTTGTGCGCGCCGACGCCCTGGTCGTCGCCCTCGCCGCTGCTGCCCGGGTAGCGCACCAGCTTCAGCTGCGGGTGGGCGCGCGGGCCGAAGATGTCGTCGTAGAAGTCCGCGGGCGCGCCGATCGAGGCGAGCAGCTCGTGCAGCAGGCGCTCGGCGACGCCGCTGAGGCGCTCGATCCAGTGCAGGGCGGCCGTCCGCAGCTCGGGGAGCGCGGCGGGCCACTGGTTGGGACCTTCGAGCCACCAGTACGGGGCTTCCCAGGGCGCGGGGGTGTGCGCGGGGTGCTCGGCGCCGATGTCGAGCTGGTCGCGCCAGTCGCGTGCTCCGGCCGTGCGCTCGTCGCCGGTGCGGGTGTAGCCGCGGAAGTGGGGCGAGTTGATGTTGTCGAGGGCGAGCCGGTCGGCCTCGGGCAGCGCGAAGAAGGCGTGCATGGCGGAGGTGAGGGCCCGGGTCTCGGCCTCGGTCACACCGTGCCCGACGAGCTGGAAGAACCCGACGTCGTGGGCGGCGGAGTGGAGCTGGGCGTGGAGCAGCCGCCGGGCCTGGGGGCCACGGTCGGCCGCCGAGAGGTCGACGATGGGGAGCTGGGAGGAGTACGAGCTGTTCGTCATGGGTGCGTCCGCGGGGGTCTACGGGTGCCCGGGGCGGCCGCCGGGGGTGGGGCGGGGGCCACGGGTGCCGATCGGCTTGGGCTCTGACGAGGGACCCTGGGGGCGGTGACGGGGCCCGGGAGGGTCAGGCGGAGCGGCGACAGCTCATGCTCGTGACGCGGACGAAGTCCACGTGGCGACGGCGTACGAGCGTAGGCATGGGACCAGCGTACTGCGGCGGCGTCGGAACGAGTGTGGCTCGGGTCACGTCGCGGTGCCCGCGGGCCGGGCCGTACGTCCGCGGTGACGCGCCCGTGAGGGGGTGGCGCCCGTCCCGTGTGACGCGCCCGTGAGGGGGGTGTCACCCCTCCCGTGTGACGCGCCCGGCGGGGGGCCGTCCCCTGTGGGTGCCCCCGGCCACCGGGACCCGGGCCGCCCGGGGACGCCCGGTCGCGCCGGGCCTGCGCGCGCCTCGCTACACCAGCGCCTCGTCCAGGAGTCGCGCCCACTGCGCCACCACCCGTTCCCTGCGGGTGCGGTCGTCGGTCAGGAGGGTGGCGAGGCCCAGGCCGCGGGCCATGTCCAGGAGGCCCTGGACGGTCTCGCGGACGCCGGGGCGGGACTCGTCGGCGCCCAGGACCTCGACGGCGACGCGGTGGGACTCCCGGCCGACGCGGGCCTCCAGGTCGGTGACCCGGTCGCGGAGCTGGTCCTCGGCGGCGGCGGCCACCCACAGGTGCAGTGCGGCCCGGAAGAGGGGCCCGGTGTACAGGTCGACGAGGGCGGCCACGGCCTCGTGCCGGTCGCGGGAGGGGAGCGCCCGCAGCGCCTGGGAGCGTTCCTCGGCGACGTACTCGACGGCGGCCGTGAACAGGTCCTCGCGGGTCGGGAAGTGGTGCTGGGCGGCGCCGCGGGAGACACCGGCCCGTTCCGCGACGACGGCGACCGTGGAACCGGCCCAGCCGTGCTCGGCCAGGCAGGCCACGGCCGCCTCCAGGAGGCGCTGCCGGGTGGCGCGGCTCCTGTCCTGCTTGGGTGCGGTCACAGCCGCCATGCGGGGTCCCGTCGTTCGAGGAAGGCCGTCATCCCCTCGCGCGCCTCGGCGGAGGCGAAGAGCGTGGCCGATTTCCGCACCAGGTCCTCCGCGTCGCGCTCGAAGGTCTCCAGGACTCTAGCGGTGACCAGGAGCTTCGCCTCCCGCAGACCCTGCGGGGAGGCGGCGCGCAGCGCGTCGAGGATGCCGTCGAGTTCCTCGGCGGGGGCCGTGACCAGGCCCATGGCGATCGCCTCCGGGACGCCGAAGCGCTCACCCGTGAGGTAGTGGCGGGAGGCGGCGCGCGGTTCGAGCTTCGGGAGGAGGGTGAGGGAGATGAGGGCGGGGGCGACCCCGATCCGTACCTCGGTGAGGGCGAAGTCCGCCTCCTGCCCCGCGACCACGATGTCGCAGGCGCCGAGCAGGCCGAGACCGCCCGCCCGTACGTGTCCCGTGACGTGCCCGACGACCGGTTTCGGCAGCTCGACGACCTGCCGGAGCAGGTCGACGAAGGTGTACGGGCTCGGTGGCGCCTTCAGGTCGGCGCCCGCGCTGAAGGTGCCGCCGGTGTGGGTGAGGACGACGGCGCGGACCCCCGGGTCCTTGCCGCAGTCGGTGAGGGCGTCGGCGAGTTCGGCGACGAGCGGCGCGGAGAGCGCGTTGCGATTGGCCGGGGAGTCCAGGGCGAGGGTGGTGATGCCCCGCTCCTCGGTGATGGCGACCAGGGTCATGTGCGGTCCCTCAGTTCCCTTCGGAGGATCTTCCCTGACGCTGCCCGGGGGACGCCGTCGACGAACTCGACGGCGCGGATCTTCTTGTACGGGGCGACCCGGGCGGCGACGTGCGCCATGACGTCCTCGGCGGTGAGGCCGGGCGCGGCCGGCTGGCGTACGACGAAGGCCTTGGGTATCTCGGTGCCGTCCGCGTCGGTGACGCCGATGACGGCGGCGTCGGCCACGCCCTCGTGGGTGAGGAGGAGCGCTTCGAGTTCGGCGGGGGCCACCTGGAACCCCTTGTACTTGATGAGTTCCTTGACGCGGTCGACGACGAACAGCCAGCCGTCGGCGTCGACCCGGCCGACGTCACCGGTGTGCACCCAGCCGTCGGCGTCGATCATGGCGGCGGTGGCGTCGGGACGGCCCAGGTACCCCTTCATGACCTGCGGTCCCCGGATGGCGATCTCGCCGTCCTCGCCGGGGGCGGCGTCCTTCGACGGGTCGTCGAGGGACAGGATGCGCATCTCGGTGGAGGGCAGCAGTCTGCCGACGGTGCCGGGCGGGGGGTTCTCGGCGTCGAGCGGGACGACGTGGGTGCCCGGGGACAGCTCCGTCATGCCGTACGCCTGGAGGATCGGCGGCAGTCCCAGCCGCGCCGAACAGGCCTCGGCGAGGGCCGCGTCGAGCGGCGCGGCGGCGCTGACGATGTACTCCAGGGAGGACAGGTCGTAGTCGGCGACGGCCGGATGCTTGGCGAGGGCGAGCACGATCGGCGGAGCCACGTACAGGCCGTTGATGCGGTGCTTCTGGACGGCGCCGAGGAAGGTGTCGAGCTCGAAGCGGGGGAGGACGACGACGGTGGCGCCCTGGCGGAGGGGCGCGTTCATGAGCGCGGTGAGGCCGTAGATGTGGAAGAACGGCAGCACGGCGAGGATGCGGTCCCCCGGCCCCATCGGGATGAGCGGCTCCAGCTGGGCCAGGTTGGTGGCGATCGAGGTGTGCGTGAGCATCACGCCCTTGGGGATCCCGGTGGTGCCGGAGGAGTACGGCAGGGCGGCGATGTCCCGGTCGGGGTCGATGTCGGGCTCGGGCACGGGTCCGGTGGAGCCGAGGAAGGCCTGCAACGACCGTGTGGTCCTGCCGTCGGGGCCGTGGCCCTCAGGTCCTTCCGGCGCCTGGTCGCAGACGAAGATCTCCTCGACGCCGCCGGCGAGTTCGGCCGCCGCGCGGGCGGCCGCGAGCAGCGGCGACACGGTCACGATCCAGCGCGCGGCGGAGTCCCTGAGCTGCTTCGCGAACTCGTCGGGCGTGGCGAGCGGGTGCACGGTCGTGACGGAGGCACCCGCGCGCGTGGCGGCGTAGAAGGCGAGGGGGAACAGCACGGTGTTGGGGCTGTGCAGCGCGAGGACGTCCCCCTTCCTCACCCCGGCCCCGGCGAGTCCGGCGGCCACCCGCCGGTGGAAGGCGTCGACCTGCCCGTACGTGAGGGTGAGCTCCCCGGTGCCGTCGATCAGGGCGGGCGTGTCGCCGCGCTCGGCGGCCCGCCCGAGCACCACGTCGTGGATGGGGAGGGAGACGGTGGACACGTTCTCGTACTCGCTGTGGAACACCATGTGTTGCCCCCTGAGCGGTGGAAGGTGGTCGCCAGGATCGCGTGTGCCGGTACGGCTTGGGGAGACCCTGTCAGCAGTCCACCGAAACAATCAAGCGTGCATGCATGGTTTGGTGCGTCCCCGGTTCTCCGGCCGTCAGTTCTCGCAGGCCACGCCGTCGCCGTCACGGTCGAGGTGGTCGGCGTATCCCGGGTCGCCCGCGTGGATGGGGGCGGCGCCCGCGGCGCGGACGGCCGAGCAGTTGGCGTAGTAGACCGACTCCTCAACCGGCGGGGTGGGTTCGGCGGTCTCGGGCTGCTGGGTCGTCGGGCGTGGGGCCGGGGCCCGGGTGCGGGTCGGCGTGGGGAGGGCTTCCGGGGTCCGGGTGGGCTTCGGGGCGGCCTCGGTCGTCGGGGCGGGCTTCGCGGTCGTGGGGCGCGCGGTCGTGGGTTCCGGCGTCGGGGTCGCGGTCGTGGGTTCCGGCGTCGGGGTCGGCTGCGTCGTGGGCGTGGCCGGGGCGGTGGCAGGGGCCGTGGTCGGCGGGGCGGTCGTGGGGGACACCGGGGCCGTCGGCGCCGGCTTCGGGTCCGCCTCGGCGTCTTCCTTCGGCGGGTCGCTGAAGAGGATCAACAGGAACCACAGGGTGGCCAGGACGGTCGCGACGATCTTCTTCGTCCCGCTCCAGCGGCTCAGCCAGACCAGGGCTATGCCCGCCGGGGGGATGAACACCAGCAGCACGATGATCAGGGCGGAATGCTGCCACCAGCGCCGGACGGGCGGGGGCGGCGGGGTGTACGAGTGGGCGTGCGGGGGCGGGTACACGTGCGTCTCCCGGAAGGCGGCGAAGGCGGTGAGGGTGGTGAAGGCGGTGAAGCCGGTGAGGGGGGTGAAGTGGGTGAGGTGACGAGGATCGTACACAGGAGGTTCACAAGTGGGGGCCGTGCTTACGGAATTGACCTCACACTGCGCCAAGGCCGCCTCGTGAGCCCCTCGGCAACGGGCCGGCTCCACCGCCGGAGCGTGGACGGCTAGCCTCCCCCCATGGTGTTCAAGAGACTGCTGGGCAGCAAGAACAAGGGTGGGCCCTCGATCCCGCTGGTGGTCGACACGGTCATCGCGGACGAGCCGGTACAGCCGGGCGGGATGCTGCGGGGCGAGGTCGTGCTGCGCGCGCCGGACCGGGAGGTGCGGGTGCGGGACGTCAAGGTGAAGCTCGTCGTCAACGCCTCCCCCGCCCTCGGCAAGGACACCGAGGTCGACACGGAGTCGGGCGACGTGTTCGGGATCGCCTATCCGGGCGGCGCGTTCACCGTCGGGAAGGGCGAGGAGGTACGGATACCCCTCCGGTACCGGCTGAAGTGGGAGACGCCGGTGTCCGAGGTGCACGGGGAACGGGTGGAAGGGGTCCGCCTGGCCGCGTACACGGAGGTCGAGTCCGAGGGCATCGAGGACCGTACCGACAGCGACCCCCTGCACATCGCGGCGACCCCGCTGCACGAAGCCGTCCTCGACGCCTTCGCCGCCGCCGGGTACTCCTGCGGCAGTGCGCAGATCGACCCCCTGGGGCACATCCCGCGCGCCGAGCGCCAGCTCTCCGAGCGGCAGAGCTTCCGCCTCGTCGACACCCTGGCCGTGCAGGGCCTCCCCCGGCCGCAGCACCTGGAGGTCACCTTCGTCACCAACCCGGTCGGGGCCGAGATCTACGTCCGCAAGGCGGCCCTGCACCAGAAGGAGTGGGCGAGGAAGCCGCCCTACGAGCGGTACGCGGCCGCCCACCACGAGGTCGGGCAGCGGGACTTCGAGGCGGACGTGAACCGCTGGATCGAGGAGGTCGCCGCCCTGCCCGACAAGCGGGAGGACCCCCGGCTCGAACGGGTTCAGTACGACTTGGGCAGCCCCAGGGAGTGGGCCGAGACGTAGTTCAGGATCATCTCCCGGCTGACCGGGGCGATCCGGGCCACCCGGGACGCCGTGATCAGGCGGGCGAGGCCGAACTCCTTGGTGAGGCCGTTCCCGCCGAGGGTGTGCACGGAGGTGTCGACGGCCTTCACGCAGGCCTCGGCCGCCGCGTACTTGGCCATGTTCGCGGCCTCGCCCGCCCCGACGTCGTCACCCGCGTCGTACAGCCGCGCCGCCTTCGCCATCATCAGGCGCGCCAGCTCCAGCTCGATGTGCGCCTGGGCCAGCGGGTGCGCGATGGCCTGGTGGGCGCCGATCGGGGCCTTCCAGACCTGGCGCTCCTTCGCGTACGTCACGGCCTTCGCGAGGGCGTACCGGCCCATGCCGATCGCGAACGCGGCCGTCATGATCCGCTCCGGGTTGAGCCCCGCGAAGAGCTGGAGCAGGCCCGCGTCCTCGTCGCCGACGAGCGCGTCGGCCGGCAGGTGGACGTCGTCGAGGGTCAGCTCGAACTGCTTCTCGTTCGCGTCGAGTTCCATCTCGATGTGCCGCCGCCGGAAGCCGGGGGCGTCGCGCGGGACGACGAAGAGGCAGGGCTTGAGGGTGCCCGTGCGGGCGTCGGACGTGCGGCCCACGATGAGGGTCGCGTCGGCGATGTCGACGCCCGACACGAACACCTTCCGGCCGCTCAGGACCCAGCCGTCCTCGGTGCGGGTCGCCGTGGTCGTGATGCGGTGCGAGTTGGAGCCCGCGTCCGGCTCCGTGATGCCGAACGCCATCGTCCTCGTACCGTCCGCGAGGCCCGGCAGCCAGGCCCGCTTCTGCTCCTCCGTGCCGAAGCGGGCGATGACCGTGCCGCAGATCGCGGGCGACACCACCATCATGAGGAGCGGCGCGCCGGCGGCCCCCGCCTCCTCCAGGACGACCGACAGCTCGGCCATGCCGCCGCCCCCGCCCCCGTACTCCTCGGGCAGGTTCACCCCGAGGTAGCCGAGCTTGCCCGCCTCCGCCCACAGGGCCGCCCGGTCGAAACCGGGACCGTGGCGCCGGCCGAGCGCGGAGACGGCGGCGCGGAGCGCGGTGAGCTCTTCACTCTCGATCATGGTGCTCATACGGTCTGGTCCTCCTGAGCTTCGGTCGGGGCGTCTGTCTGTACGGGTGCCTGTGCCGGCGCCTGATCGGGTGCCTCCGCGGGCGTCCGCTCGGGTGCCTCCACGGGTGTTTGCTCGGGGGCCTGTACGACGGCGAGCAGGGCGCCGACCTCGACCTGGCGGCCGGGGGTGGCGTGGAGTGCGGTGAGCGTTCCGGAGGCGGGGGCGGTGACGCGGTGCTCCATCTTCATGGCCTCCAGCCACAGCAGCGGCTGCCCCGCCGCGACCCGGTCGCCGACGGCGAGACCGTCCGCGACCCGGACGACGGTGCCGGGCATGGGCGCGAGCAGGGAGCCCGGCTCCTGGGCGGTGGTCGGGTCGGGGAAGCGGGGCCGGGCGGTCAGCCGGTGGGGGCCCGCGTGGACGGTGTCGCCGTACCGGGTGACCTCGACGTCCCGTACGACTCCGCCCACGTCGAGGCGTACGCGGTCGGGGGCGGCGCTCACGACCCGTACCCCGACGGGTGCCGTGACCTCGTAGCCGCCGCCCCGGGTCGGCCGGTAGCGGACCTCGTGCTCCCCGTACGTCTTGATCTGGTCCTGCGAGGGGAGGTTGCGCCAGCCGCCGCCGAACCTGCCGGTGTTCCCGGCGGCGTCCGCGAGCGCGGCGGCGACGGCGGCGTGCGCCTCGCCGTCCCGGGGGTGGGCCAGGACGTCCGGGTTCCGCCCGTAGAACCCGGTGTCGAGCAGGTCGGCGTCCAGGAACTCGGGGTGCCGCAGGGAGGCGACCAGCAGGTCCCTGTTGGTGACCGGCCCGTGGAGCACCGCGCGTTCGAGGGCGTGGGCGAGCTTGCGGGCCGCTTCGGCGCGGGTCGGGGCGTGGGCGACGACCTTGGCGAGCATCGGGTCGTAGTGGACACCGATGGTGTCCCCGGAGACGTACCCCGTGTCGACCCGCAGCCGCCCCTCCCGGGAGACGCCGTAGGGACCGCCTCCGGGGATGTCGAAGCGGTGCAGGACACCCGTCTGCGGTGCCCAGTCCCGCGCCGGGTCCTCCGCGTAGAGACGGGCCTCGATCGCGTGGCCGTGCGGGACCGGCGGCTCGGGGGGCAGGGCGCGGCCCTCCGCGACCGCGATCTGGAGGGCGACGAGGTCGACCCCGTACACCTCCTCGGTCACCGGGTGCTCGACCTGGAGGCGGGTGTTCATCTCCAGGAAGTGCGCCCGGCCGTCGGCGACGAGGAACTCGACCGTACCCGCGCCGACGTAGCCGACGGCCTTCGCCGCCCTGACGGCCGACTCCAGGAGGGAGGCTTCGAGCGTGGCGGGCAGGCCGGGCGCCGGGGACTCCTCGACCACCTTCTGGTGGCGGCGCTGGAGCGAGCAGTCGCGGGTGCCGAGCGCCCAGACGCCGCCGTGCGCGTCCGCGAGGACCTGCACCTCGACGTGCCGCCCGTTCTCCACGTACGGCTCGACGAACACCTCGCCGTCCCCGAACGCGCTCTCGGCCTCGGCGGACGCCGCCCGCAACGCGCCGTCCAGGTCGTCGAGTTCGCGGACGATCCGCATGCCCCGACCGCCGCCGCCCGCCGCCGCCTTCACCAGGACGGGCAGGTCCGCCTCGGTGACCTCGGTGAGCGGGGCGATCCCGAGGAGTTCCTTCGCCCGGGTCTTCGAGGCCATCGCCTCGATCGCCTCCGGCGGCGGGCCGATCCACACCAGGCCCGCGTCGATCACGGCCCGCGCGAACCCGGCGTTCTCGGAGAGGAAGCCGTAGCCGGGGTGGACGGCGTCCGCGCCCGCCGCGAGCGCCGCCTTCACCACCAGGTCGCCCCGCAGGTACGTGTCCGACGGCGCCGCCCCCGGCAGCCGTACCGCCGCGTCGGCCTCGCGGACGTGTAGGGCGTCGGCGTCCGCGTCCGAGTGGACCGCGACGGTGGAGATGCCGAGGTCACGGCAGGTGCGGAAGACCCGGCAGGCGATCTCGCCCCGGTTGGCGACAAGGACGGTGGACATCACCGAGGTCATCTGGGGCCTCACATTCGGAAGACGCCGAAGCCGCCGTGCGCGCCCTCGACCGGTGCCGTGTGGATCGCGGAGAGGCACAGTCCGAGGACCGTGCGGGTGTCGCGGGGGTCGATGACCCCGTCGTCGTAGAGCCGTCCCGAGAGGAACATCGGCAGGGACTCGGACTCGATCTGCGCCTCGACGAGCGCGCGCAGACCGGCGTCGGCCTCCTCGTCGTAGGGCCGGCCCTTGGCGGCGGCGCTCGCCCTCGCCACGATGGACAGGACGCCGGCGAGCTGCTGCGGGCCCATCACGGCGGACTTGGCGCTCGGCCAGGCGAACAGGAAGCGGGGGTCGTAGGCCCGGCCGCACATGCCGTAGTGCCCGGCGCCGTAACTGGCCCCCATGAGGACGGACAGGTGGGGGACGCGGGAGTTCGACACCGCGTTGATCATCATCGCGCCGTGCTTGATGATGCCGCCCTGCTCGTACTCCCTGCCCACCATGTAGCCGGTGGTGTTGTGGAGGAAGACCAGCGGGACGTCCCGCTGGTTGGCGAGCTGGATGAACTGCGCCGCCTTCTGCGACTCGGGGCCGAAGAGGACGCCCTGGGCGTTGGCGAGGACGCCGACGGGGTAGCCGTGGAGGCTCGCCCAGCCCGTCACCAGGCTCGGCCCGTAGAGCGGCTTGAACTCGTCGAAGTCGGAGCCGTCGACGATCCGGGCGATCACCTCACGCGGGTCGAACGGCGTCCTGAGGTCGCCCGGGACGATCCCGAGGAGCTCGTCCTCGTCGTACGTCGGGGGCGCGGCGAGGTCCTGCCCCCCGGTCCGGCCTGTCCGGCCGGACGGATCGGGATGGGCCTTGCGGTGGTTGAGGCGGGCGACGATCCGGCGGGCCTGGCGGATCGCGTCGGTCTCGTCGACGGCGTAGTGGTCGGCGAGCCCGGACGTACGGGCGTGCATCTCCGCGCCGCCGAGGGACTCGTCGTCGCTCTCCTCCCCCGTCGCCATCCTCACCAGCGGCGGCCCGCCGAGGAACACCTTCGAGCGCTCCTTGATCATCACGGTGTGGTCGGACATCCCGGGGACGTACGCGCCACCGGCCGTGGAGTTGCCGAAGACGACCGCGACCGTGGGAATGCCGGCGGCGGAGAGGCGGGTGAGGTCGCGGAAGAGCGCCCCGCCGGGGATGAAGATCTCCTTCTGGGACGGCAGGTCGGCGCCACCGGACTCCACGAGCGAGATGACCGGCAGCCGGTTCGCGAACGCGATCTCGTTGGCCCGCAGGGCCTTCTTCAGCGTCCACGGGTTGGAGGCGCCGCCCCGCACGGTGGGGTCGTTGGCGGTGATCAGGCACTCGACGCCCTCGACGACCCCGATCCCGGTGATCAGGGAGGCCCCTACGGTGTAGTCGCTGCCCCAGGCGGCGAGCGGTGACAGCTCCAGGAAGGGGGTGTCGGGGTCGAGGAGCAGCTCGACCCGCTCACGGGCGAGCATCTTGCCGCGCTTGCGGTGCCGGGCGGTGTACTTCTCACCGCCGCCCGCGAGGGCCTTGGCGTGCTCGGCGTCGAGGGCGGCCAGTTTGTCGAGCATGGCGGCGCGGTTGCTCCGGTACTCGGTCCCGCCGGTGTCGAGGGCGGAGGCGAGGACGGTCACGGGGTCCCTCCGGGGGGTTGTCGGGGGTACGGGGTCACGGCAGCCGCCCGGGTACGGGGGTCACAGGAGCCCTGCCGGTACGTCGAGCTCGCGGGAGCGGAGCCATTCGCCGAGGGCCTTGGCCTGGGGGTCGAAGCGGGCCTGGGAGGCGACGCCCTCGCCGAGGATTCCCGCGACGGTGAAGTTGAGCGCGCGGAGGTGCGGGAGGACGTGCCGGGTGACTGCCAGGGCGGCCGTCTCCGGAAGGAGTTCCCTGAGCTTGTCGACGGTGAGGGCGTGGACCAGCCAGCGCCACTCCTCCTCCGTACGGACCCAGACGCCGACGTTGGCGTCGCCGCCCTTGTCGCCGCTGCGTGCCCCGGCGACCCGGCCGAGGGGGACCCGCCGGGCGGGCCCTTCGGGAAGCGGATCGGGAAGGTCCGGTTCGGGTACGGGTTCCAGTGCCCGGATGTGCGCGGGCGGGGGGACCGACACGCGGCCGCCGTCCGGGAGGACGGCCGTGTGCGGGACGGCGGCGGCCGGTACGTACGAGGTCGCGAAGACGCCGTAGGGGGCGCCCCTTCCGGGTGTGGCGGTGACGTGGAAGCCGGGGTAGCTCGCCAGGGCCAGTTCGACGGCCGCGCCGGTCAGGGCCCGGCCGACGGCCTCGGGGCGGGGGTCGCGGACGACGAGCCGCAGCAGCGCGCTCGCGGTCTCCTCGGTGCCGGCGTCGGGTCGGTCGGTGCGGACCAGCTCCCAACGGACGTCCGTGGGGCGGGCCTTGGCGAGGGCGTCCTCGACCTGGTCGCGGACCAGTCGGGCCTTGGCCTCGATGTCGAGGCCGGTGAGGACGAACACCACCTCGTTGCGGAAGCCGCCGAGCCTGCTGAGCCCGACCTTGAGCGTCGGGGGCGGCACCTCGCCCCGTACGCCGTCGATCCGGACCCGGTCGGGGCCGTCCGGGGTGAGGCGGACGGTGTCGAGCCGGGCGGTCACGTCGGGGCCGGGGTAGCGGGCGCCGGCCGTCTCGTACAGGAGCTGCGCCGTGACCGTGCCGACGTCGACGAGGCCGCCGGTGCCGGGGTGCTTGGTGATGACGGCGCTACCGTCCGCGTGGAGCTCGGCGACCGGGAAGCCGGGGCGGCGGAGGACCTCCGGGTCGTGGTCGCGGAAGAAGGCGTAGTTGCCCCCGGTGGCCTGGGCCCCGCACTCCAGGACGTGCCCGGCGACGACCGCGCCGGCGAGTCTGTCGTACTCCTGCGGCCCCCAGCCGAAGTGCCACTGCGCGGGCCCGGTGACGAGGGCGGCGTCGGTGACCCGGCCGGTGACGACGACGTCGGCGCCGGCGGCGAGACAGGCGGCGATGCCGGCGCCGCCGAGGTAGGCGTTGGCGGCGAGGACGCCGTCGGTGGCGGGCAGCCGGTCGCCCTCGACGTGGGCGATCCGGGTCGGCAGGCCGAGCTTCACGGCGAGGGCGCGCAGGGCCTCGGCGAGCCCGGCGGGGTTGAGTCCGCCCGCGTTGGCGACGATCCGGACCCCGCGCTCATGGGCGAGTCCGAGGCCTTCCTCCATCTGGCGCAGGAAGGTCTTCGCGTATCCGGTGGCCGGGTCCTTGAGCTGGTCGCGGCCGAGGATCAGCATGGTCAGCTCGGCGAGGTAGTCGCCGGTGAGGACGTCGAGTTCACCACCGGTGAGCATCTCGCGGACGGCGTCGAACCGGTCGCCGTAGAAACCGGAGGCGTTCCCGACACGGAGGACCATCAGGCCCCCTCGGGGGCGGTCGTCGGGGCGGGCCCGGGGTCGGCGGCGGGCGCCGGAGTAGGGGCGGGGCTGGTGCCGGGCGCCGGGGTGGGGGCGGTCCCGGGGCCGGCGGCGGGCGCCGGGGGCCCGCTCGCCCCGGTCGGGGTCCGGTCGGCGTCAGTCGGGGCCCGGTCCGGGCCCGCCGCCGGAGTCCGCCCCGTACCCGCCGGCCCCGCGAAAGCCTGGGCGATGGTGAGCCACTGCTCGGCGTCGGGGCCGTCCGCCACCAGGGCGGTGTCGGCGCGGTGGGTGCGCTGGGTGACGAGCAGGCAGAAGTCGAGGGCGGGTCCGGTGACCTTCTGGGCGGCGCCCTCGGGGCCGTACGACCACACCGTCCCGTCGGCGGCACGGAGTTCGACCCGGAAGGGTTCGGCGGGGGCGGGGAGGCCCCGCACCAGGAAGGCGTAGTCCCGGGCGCGGTGGCCGATCCAGGCGACGTGGCGGAGGCGGGCGGTGGGTTCGCGGACGACCCCGAGGGCGTCGGCGACGTCCTGGCCGTGCGCCCAGGTCTCCATGAGCCGGGCCGTGGCCATGGCGGGGGCGCTCATCGGCGGCCCGTACCAGGGGAAACGCACGCCGGGCGGCACCGCGCGCAGGGCTTCCTGGAGCTTCTCGCGGCCCTCGCGCCAGCGGGCGAGCAGTTCGGCGGGGGGCAGCTTCGCGCCCTCCTCGGCGCCCTCGTCGACGAAGCGGTCGGGCGCGGCGAGCGCCTTGGCGGTCTCGGCGGCGAAGGCGTCGGCGTCGGTGGCGGCGAGGAGGGCGGCACGGTCGGTCCAGGCGAGGTGCGCGATCTGATGGGCGAGGGTCCAGCCGGGCGCGGGGGTGGGCGCAGCCCACATCTCCGGCGTCAACCTGCTCACCATCAGGTCGAGTTGGGCACTCTCGTCGCGCAGGTCGTCCAGCACGGCGACGGGGTCGGACACGGTGCGCTCCCCTCGGGGGACGGGCGTTCACGGTCACGGGCCTTCGCCGAGGAGCATGGCAGCGACCCCAGAAACAATCAAGCGTGCTTGCTTGAGAAAATCCGGCGTGCCCCGAGGCCAAGCCGAGGCCACCACCGTCGCGGTCGCCGTCAGGAACTCGGTCCTAGCGCCGTGGGGACGGGAGGGGCCCGGCCGGACGCGCCCGCTGCGGCAGCAGAGCACTACGCCGAGAACCGCCGGCCCCTCCTCACGCTCACCTCAGGACGCGACGACGCGTCGCGGCCGAGCCACCAACTCGCCACCGCAGTTGGGGCAGACCCCCGCCATGGCATCGGCGCACGGAACGCAGAAGCTGCACTCGTACGAACAGATCCGCGCGGGCCCGTCAGCCACCAGGGCCGCCGTCTCGCACCGCTCACACCGGTCCCACATCTCCAGAGCCACGGTCGGCCCCCCTCCCTCGTACGACTGCGAACGAACGCCCCATGGTCCGCACCCGCCCCGAGCACCCTCCACACCCCGGACGGCCAAAGATCAACGGAATCGGGTCAGCGTCGCCTGACCGGGTGGAACGCAGAGCCGGGCCTGCCAGCCCGCCGGCCCGTAGGCACCTCGGCACCTCGGCACCTCGGCACCTCGGGGCGAGGACTCCGGGACTACTGCTGGGCCCACCACGTCCCTACCGCCCCCGTGGCCGTGGTGACCAGGGCGACGAGCCATCCGGGGATGCGCTGGACGGTCACATGCAGCCCGCCGACACGGAGTTCGAACTGCGGAAGCGGGCGTTGCGTGTCCCTGTCAACGTTGCGAGTCCTAGTCACCGTTCGGAGTCCTCTCACTGATCTTCAGGCCGTTCGGTTGGTGCATCCTCCGGCTCCCGTCGCGCGCCGTTGCGCGATGCCACCGGAAGAGAAGAAAGGACACGACGCCACGACGCGGATGACCGTAGCTATGCCGCGAAGTGAGCTGCCCGGGATGAGATCAGCCAGATCGCCACCAGCTAGGGCGAGTTCAAGGGCCGTCACCGGGACTTCGCCGGGGAAGGGCTTCGGCGCCCCCGCCCCATATCGCGCTGATCACGGGTCAAGCCTATGGCTCTCCGGGCCCACCCGTCACGGGCTGTATGTGTACAAAACAGGGTGTGCAAGTGTGACGCTATGGCCATCCGCACGACGGGCTGACTCTCGGCTGCTTCGAGCCAAAACGACGACGGCACGTCTGACGTGTGCTTGGAGGTCGTCGGTGCGAGGCGCGTCCGGCCAGGTCGGTGTGCGGGTAGTAGCGCTGGAGCAGAGCGCCGGGGTGGTTCAGGCTCAACACGGGATCGACAGGCGATGGTTGTTCGGCGGGGTGGGGACCGTCACCGTGCAGGCCGACCATGACTGATCAGCCTTGGCCGGTCAGCGCAGGGCCCTACTCTGGATACGAGGTGAGGGCCGATGTCCGCAGGGTTGGCAGACAACGTCAGGAAGTACCGTCGAACGGTCGGGCTGAGCCAAGAGGGGCTGGCCGAAGCGGCTCGCCTCTCGCTCAGCACCGTTCGCAAGGTGGAGCAAGGCGGACATGTCAGCATGGATACCCTCGCCTCCCTCGCCGGGGCGCTGGAGGTTTCGACTTCTGCCCTGTTCTCCAGTGAGGCGCCTCAGTCCGTCGTAGGCACACGGGACGAGGCGAACCGTCGCCACCTGGCTGAGCTGAGGCGGGCTCTCATGCCTCCCCTGGGGCTCGCCGCCCCCCTGTCGGAGCCCGCGGAAGCCGAGGCCCCATCGGTCATCCGCCAAGGCGTACAGGATGGGCACGCGCTCTATCAGGCCGACCGGTACGACGCCGTCGCGAAGCGTCTGCCCTCGTTGCTCCGGAGCTCCGAGGCTGCCGTGGCGTCCCTTGAGGGTGAAGAACGTCAGCAGGCCACGATCGCTCGCGGTCACGCGCTGTTACTCACGGGCAAGTACCTCACGCAGGTCCGCCAGTACGACATGGCGTATTACGCGCTCGCAGAGGCCATCCGGCTCGCTCGCGAGACCGGCCACACCCAGTTGGCGGCGACGGGTGTCGTCGGCCTGTGCTGGCTGCTGCTCCGGCAGGACCGATTCGACGAGAGCGAACAGCTCGCGGCGCAGACGGCGACGGAGATCGAGCCGCGCATGTCCGAGGCGACACCCGCACGGCTCGCGGTGTGGGGCGAGCTGTGGCTCAGGGTCGCCGCTGCCGCTCAGAGGAACAACCGACAGGACGTCGCGAAGCACGCCCGCCGGATGGCGGCCACCGCCGGCGGCGCACTGGAGCGCGAACACATGGCGTTCCCCTCGCATTGGAGCGCGTTCGGACCCGTGACGGCTGAGGCGAAGGCCATTGAGGACCTTGCCCTCGTGGGGGATGCGCGCGGCGTCCTCCGACGTGCCGACGAAGGCCCCCTGAGTGCCGGAGCCGTCAGGGACTTCGGCCGGCTGAGTACGAACAACTGGGGCCGTCATCGACTCGATGTGGCCCGCGCGCATGTCGTTCTCGGGTCTCATCAGGACGCCATGGACGAGCTTGTCCAGCTCCGCGCGACCGCCGGTGTCTGGCTGACTCATCAGCCGATGGCGTGGCACGTGATGGAAGACGTGTTGAAGACACGGAAGCGGACGTTGACGGAGGACATGCGCAGCATGGCGGCTCATCTCGGGATCAGCGGGTAACTACTCCGAGGGGGAGTAGTGGGGCGCGTGCGCCTACCGGACTACCTCTCCTCGCACGTGGCTCGGGGTACTGCGCGCTCCTACCGTCCCTCTTACCGAACCAGCGGCAAGAGGGGGCCGAAACAATGCGGAGTACCGACGGCGACCGAGGGCGGCGGCATGACCTTGCCGACGTGGCCGCGGAGCACAGGCCGCGATTGCTGCCGTGGACGACTGACGACGGCAGGTCGTGCTTGCTGAGCACAGGCCGCGCGGGCGGGTACGTCTCCCGGCTTGCCGACGACATGGAGGCCGCGCAGCTAGCCATGGCCGAGGACGTACTCAAGGAAGCCGGCGAGGTTCTGGGCGACTCCCTGTCCACGTACACGGACGTGCGGTACGCCGGGGTCCGTCTCGCCGACTGCCTCACCGACGTGCTGCGGGTCGCGGAGAGCCGGGGACTGCGCCTGCCCGGACCGAGCGACACCGAAGGGGACGGCAGCGCCCGCGCTCTGCCCGCTGAGGCGTTCCGTTGATCACGCACAGGGACATCGGCAAGCCCGTGGAAGACGGCTCGGGACGGGTAGGCATCCTGCGTGACGTGATCCCCGACTGGGAAGACCCCGCCGAGTTGCCGGGCCGGCGCCGCAGGCAACGCATGGCGTTCGTGAGGCCCGAAGGTGGTGGCCGTGAGTGGCTGCTGCCGCCGGCTTCACTTGCTCGCGCCCGGATTCCCGACGCCGTTCGGGCTCGGTAGCGAGGACCGACCCGTGATCGCCCCGTTCGCGCGCCCTTCCCCGTAGGGCGCGCGGGCGGGGTTACGCGCCGTCCTGGCGCTCGCCCTCGCCGCTGCGGTCCCGGACGTACCCAGACGAGCTGTACGACCATGCGCGATGCTGTCACCCGGGCCATTTTCGCCTCGCGCGGCCCAAGCGTCGAGCGAAGCCTCCGCGTCACCCGACCAGGCAGAACGGATGGCCCGCCGGGTCCGCGTACACGCGCCAGCCCCTCCTGCCGTCCCCCTCGTCGAGGACGGTCGCGCCCCGGGCGAGGACCTGCTCCTGGGCCGCGTCCAGGTCCGCGACGCCGAAGTCCAGGTGGAACTGCTGGGGGCGCTCCGGGTCCGGCCACGTCGGCGGGCGGTGGTCGGGGACGCCCTGGAAGCAGAGGACGAGGCCGCCGGGCGTGTGCAGGGTGGACCAGGCCGCGTCGAGGGACCAGCGGCGGTCCGGCCGGTCGACCTCTCCGCCGAGCACCGAAGCGTAGAACTCGGCGAGTTCGCGAGGTGCGGGGCAGTCGATCACGACGCACTGCAGTTCAGCGATCATGCGCCGGATCCTAGGGCCGCCCGGGAGACCGGGACCCGGCCCTGACCCTCCGGACACGCCCTCGGGGACCTCGGTACGGGACCGGAATTGGCTGGCCGGTCGTTTCCCGTGGCCCGTAGCATCCGCCCATGGTCGAGGACACAGCGGAAGCGGTGGCGGAGCGGGTCGCCGGGGAGGCCCCCGGGGCGGGGGACACGGGACCGGGCCGGGAAGTGTGCTGGCGCGGAAGGACCGTCGCCTTCGCGTCGCTCGACGTCGACGACGCGGAGCTGGTGCACGCCTGACGCGTCGATCCGGTGACCGCCCACGAGATCGGCATGTGGCCGCGTTCCCTGTCCGCCGTACGCGACCGCATCGAGCGTGACCGCGACGACCACGACCGTGACGACTTCCTCGTCCTCCTCCCCGACGGCACCCCGATCGGTCACACCGCTCTGATCGATCAGGACCTGGTCGACGGTACGGCCGAGATCATGCTGATGCTGGACCCCGACCACCGGGGCCGGGGCTACGGCCCGGACGCGGTGGACGCGCTGGTCGACCTCGCCTTCGGTGAACTCCCCATGCACCGCGTCCAGGCCGTCACCCACACGACCAACACCGCGGCTCTCGGCGTCCTCGCCCGGGCCGGGTTCGTCCAGGAAGGGGTGCGCCGCTCCTCCTGCATGCACCGGGGCCGCCGCTACGACGTCGCGGTACTGGCCCTGCTCCGGGACGAGTGGCTGGCGCTCCCCCGCCCCCGGTCATGGGAGGTGCCGGTCACCGGCCGGTGAGCCGAGCCGGCATTCCTCCCGAGGGTCCCGGGCGGGCGCTGCCGCCCGTGACCGCCTCCGACGCCGCGCCCGACGGGCTGAGGCGGCCACAGGGCCCGGACGTGCCGCGCCCGCCGGTACGGGAACTACGCGCCGCTCCTGACCTGCGTCCGGACCGCCCCGATGCTCGCCGCTATGACGAGGGCGATCGCGAGGGCGTCGAGTGCGGCCAGGGCCTGGCCGAGGACGAGGAAGCCGGCGGCTGCCGCGATGGCCGGTTCCAGGCTCATCAGGATCGCGAAGGTGGGGGCGGGCAGGCGGCGCAGGGCGAGGAGTTCCAGGGTGTACGGCAGGACCGAGGACATCAGGGCGACGACGAGGCCGAGGCCGATCGTCGACGGTACGAGCAGTCTGCCGCCGGCCTCCACGATGCCGAACGGCAGGCTGAGGACGGCGGCGAACGCCATCGCGAGCGCCAGCCCGTCCGCCTGCGGGAAGCGTCGGCCCGTACGCGCGCTGAAGACGATGTACGTCGCCCACATCGCTCCTGCCGCGAGCGCGAAGCCCGCACCGAGCGGATCGAGGCGGTCGAAGCCGCCGCCGCCGAGGAGGACGACGCCGCCGAGGGCCAGCCCGGCCCAGAGCAGGTTCACCAGCCGGCGCGAGGCGATCACGGAGAGGATCAGCGGGCCGAGCACCTCCAGCGTCACCGCGGCGCCCAGCGGGATCCGGTCGACGGACTGGTAGAAGAGGATGTTCATGCCCGCCATCGCGGCGCCGAAGGCGACGATCGTCCCCCAGTCCGCCCGCCCGTAGCCGCGGACCTTGGGCCTGCACACGATCAGCAGGACGGCCGCGGCCAGCAGGAGCCGCAGCGTGACGACCCCGAGTGCGCCCGCGCGCGGCATGAGCAGGACGGCGACGGCGGAGCCGAACTGTACGGACAGCCCGCCCGCGACGACGAGCGCCACGGGGCCGAGCCGGTGACCCGCCGCCCCCCGCGCGGGACCGCCGATCGGCTCCGCACCGACGGCCGCCGCCACCGGGGCCGCTTCCTTCACCGGACTGTCCACCGACCGCTCCTCCACACCGCACCGCACGCACAACGGGGTTCAACCGAACCCCAACAGGTTTAACAGACTGTACTCGCAGTGCAGAGTAATGCACTACCGATTTCGGAACCTCTCCCTCCCCTCCCACGCTACGAGCCTCCGCGCGGCACCGGAAATGCCGATTGCGCTGCGGTTATGCTCCGGACGCATGAGCATCGAGCTGCGCCACCTCCGCTGCTTCCTCGCCATCGCCGAGGAGACCAGCCTCACCAGAGCGGCCGCCCGGCTCCATCTCACCCAGCCCGCCGTCTCCCGCACCCTCGCCGCCCTCGAACAGCACCTCGGCGCCCGGCTCGTCGACCGCTCCACCCACCGTGTCGCCCTCACCGCCGAGGGCCGCGCCTTCCAGGACCGGGCCGGGGCCGCCCTCGCCGCGTTCGATGCCGCCGTCGACCCGGCCGGACTCGGCCACCGGCCGCTGCGCCTCGGCCACGCCTGGTCGGCGTTCGGCCCCTCCACGACGCCTCTGCTCCGACGCTGGCAGCGCGAGCACCCCGAGACCCCGCTCGAACTCCTCCGCATCGACGACCGCACCGCCGGCCTCACCCGCGGCGAGGTCGACGCGGCCCTGCTCCGGGGCCCCGTCGACGCGCCCGGCCTCGCCACCGAGGAACTCACCACGGAGGAACGCGTCGCGGCCGTACCCTCCGACAGCCCTCTCGCCGACCGGCCACGGCTCACCCTCCACGACCTCGCCGACGGCACCGTCGTCCTCAACACCGTCTCCGGTACGACCACCCTCACGCTCTGGCCGCCCGCCACCCGCCCGGCGACCACCGTCACCGTCGCCAACACCGACGACTGGCTCACCGCGATCGCCGCCGGCCGGGGCGTCGGCGTCTCCTCCGCCTCCACGGCCGCCCTGCACCCCCACCCGGGCGTCACCTACCGCCCGCTCTCCGACGCGCCTCCGCTCCCGGTGGTCCTGGCCTGGCGCGACGCGTTCCCGCACCCGGCCACCGGCGCACTGGTGGCGATGGCCCGGGAGATCGTCAGCGGGCGCTGAGCGCGTCCCGCACTCGCGGAGGATGCCGTAGGTGAGGGACTCCTCCCGCGCCCCCGCACGACCACGCGCCCCTCCACGCCGGCAAGGTGACCACTCATGGCCTCCGCTGCGGCCGCCCTGACTCCTCCGAGCGTCGAAGCCACTCGCTTCGGGTGAGTTCGTACTCGACTTCGCCGTGCTCCGAGCCCTCGATCGCCTCCGGCCAGTCGCCGGTGAAGCTGCGGAGGAACGACAGGCCCGCCTTCTCCATCACGCGCCGGGATCCCGCGTTGACCGTCATCGTGTTCGCGGTCACCCGCTCCACGCCGAGGTCCGTGAATCCCCTGCGGATCAGGGCCCGTGATCCCTCGGTGGCGTAGCCGCTGCCCCAGGCCGCCTTGTTCAGCCGGTAGCCGAGTTCCACCACGGCGGGGCTGTCGTCGTCCAGGGGGCGGAATTCGAACCAGCCCAGGAAGGCCCCGGTGGTCTTCTCCTGCCCGGCCCAGTAGCCGGGGATCCCGAAGCACGGGTACGTGTGGAGGAGCCGGGGCAGGGTCCGGTCCTGGATCACCTCGCGGCTCGTGGGCCGGCCGCCGGTGATGAAGCGCATGACGTCCGGGTCACCGTCCAGTGCGACCAGATGGTCGACGTCGGCCTCGGTGAAAGCGCGCAGCACGAGCCGGTCGGTCTCCAGGAAGATGTTCATCCCGCGATCCTCACCACCGGCAGCAGCGCCCGCCACCGGATATCGACAGCGGGCCGGTCACACGAGGTGACGAGCTCCGTACGTCCCCCGGAACCGCCGACCGCCCCGCGCGGAATCACCCCGGTACGTCAGAGCCCCCCAGCCCCTCCCCCAGCACCTCCGCCAGGTGCCGCCCCCGGACGCCCCCCACGTCCCCCATCTGCGTCCTGCACGAGAAGCCGTCCGCCAGGACCGCCGCCTCCGCCGGGGCGGCGCGCAGTGCCGGGAGCAGCTGGTCCTCCGCGCATGCCACCGACACCTCGTAGTGACCCGGTTCGAAGCCGAAGTTGCCCGCGAGGCCGCAGCAGCCTCCCGCCAGCTCCCCCGTCAGTCCCGCCCGCTCCCTGAGCCGGCGGTCCGCGGCGTCGCCCAGGACCGCGTGCTGGTGGCAGTGCGTCTGGCCGGTGACGGGTCGGTCCAGACGCGGCGGGTCCCAGTCCGGCGCCAGCGTCTCGAGGGCCTCCGCGAACGTCCGGACCGACGCGGCGACACGCGCCGCCCTCGGGTCGTCGGGCAGCAGTTCCGGCAGGTCGGACCGGAGGGTCGCCGCGCACGACGGCTCCAGGACCACCACCGGTCTCACGCCCCCCGTGACCCTCGCAAGCCCCTCGGCGCCCTCGCCCCTCACAGCGCCCTCACCGCCCTCCAAAACGTCCAGCATCCGCCGCATCACCCGCCGCGCCGCCCCCAGCCGCCCCGTCGACACGTACGTGAGCCCGCAGCAGACCCGGCCCGGTGGCAGCGCCACTCCCAGTCCCGCCGCCTCCAGGACCCGGACCGCCGCCCTGCCCACCTCCGGGGCCAGGTGATTCGTGAACGTGTCCGGCCACAGCGTCAGGTCCGGCCGACGGGTCGGCTCCCGGTCCTTGTCCGGCCCCAGCGTCAGGTCCGCCCGGCGGGTCGACTCCCGGTCCGCGAACCATGACGTGAAGGACCGTTCCGCCACGCGCGGCATCGCCCGCTCCGGGGTCACCCCCGCCAGCCTCGCCGCGAACGGCAGCCCCATCACCGGGTTCAGCGCCCGCCCGAAGACATCGAGCCAGCGCGGCAGCCCGCCCATCGTCCAGTGGGAGCGCGGCCGCCGCAGGAAGCCGACCGGGCCCGCGTAGTGCCGGTCCAGGAACTCCGCCTTGTACGCGGCCATGTCGACGCCCACCGGGCAGTCGCTGCGGCAGCCCTTGCAGGACAGGCACAGGTCGAGCGCCTCCCGCACCTCCGCCGAGCGCCAGCCGTCGGTGACGACCTCGCCGAGCGCCATCTCGTGCAGCAGCCGCGCCCGCCCTCGGGTGGAGTGCTTCTCCTCCCCCGTCGCCCGGAACGACGGGCACATCACCCCCGGCCCGGAACTCGGGCCCTCCACCCGGCACTTGGCGACCCCCACGCACCGGGCGGCGGCCCTCCCCACCCCCACCACCGGAAGCCCGGTGAAGCGGAGCCCGGAGTCCAGCGGCTCCGGCCTCACGAGCATCCCCGGGTTCAGGCCCCCGTCCGGGTCCCACACGTCCTTCACGGCACCGAACAGGCCGACGAGCCCCGCCCCGTACATCCTCGGCAGCAGTTCGGCCCGTGCCTTGCCGTCGCCGTGCTCCCCGGAGAGCGAGCCGCCGTGGGCGACCACCAGGTCCGCCACCGCCTCCGAGAAGCGGCGGAACTCCCGTACGCCCTTCTCCGTCCACAGGTCGAAGTCGATCCGGACGTGGACGCAGCCGTCGCCGAAGTGCCCGTACGGGATTCCCCGGAGACCGAAATCGGCAAGGAGCGCGCGGAACTCCCTCAGGTACGCGCCGAGTCGGGCCGGTGGCACCGCGCAGTCCTCCCAGCCCGGCCAGGCCTCACCCCCGGGCAGTCGCGTCGCCGTGCCCGCCGCGTCCTCCCGGATCCGCCACAGCGCCCGCTGCCCGGCCGGGTCCCGCACCAGGGCCGCGTCGAGCGCGTCGGCCGCCCGCACCAGGCGCCGGGCCGCCCCCGCCCCGTCGACCTCGCAGAACAGCCACGCCCCGCCCCTCGGCAGCCCTTCCGCGCCCCGTACGAGATCGGCCGCCATGCCCTCGACCGTCAGCGGGCCGTACTCGAGGAGCCCCGCCGCCGCCTCGGCCGCCGCGCTCTCGTCGGCGTACCCGAGGACGACGAGCACCGGTTCCTCCGGCAGCGGGACGAGCCGTACCGTCGCCTGCGTCAGCACTCCGAGCGTGCCCTCGCTGCCGCAGAACGAGCGGGCCACGTCCACGCCCCGCTCGGGAAGCAGCGCGTCGAGCGCGTAGCCGGAGATCCTGCGCGGCAGGCCCTCGGGGTAACCGGTCCGCAGCAGGGCGAGATTGCCGCCGACGAGGTCGAGGAGTCCGGGCGGCGCGCCCCGCCCGTCCCGCCCGAGCGTCAACCGCGCGCCCCGGGACGTCACCACATCCAGCGAGCGCACGTTGTCCGCCGTGGTCCCCCAGGCGACCGAATGCGCCCCGCAGGCGTTGTTGCCGATCATGCCGCCGAGGGTGCAGCGGCTGTGCGTGGACGGGTCGGGTCCGAAGGTCAGGCCGTACGGCCGTGCCGCCTCCCGCAGCCGGTCGAGGACGAGCCCCGGCTGGACGACGGCCGTCCGCTCCTGCGGGTCCAGGGAGACCAGGCGGTTCATGTGCCGTGTGAGGTCGAGCACGACGCCGGTGCCGGTGGCCTGGCCGCCGATGGACGTCCCCCCGCCGCGCGCCACGACCGGGGTCCCGTGCGCGCGGCACACCTCCAGGACGGCGGCGACGTCGCCGACGTCGCGCGGCGCGACCGTGCCGACCGGAACACGCCGGTAGTTGGAGGCGTCCATCGAGGTCAGAGCCCTGGCGGTGGTCGAGAAGTCGACATCTCCCGCGACGGCGGCGCGCAGGTCGGAGGCGAGGCCGGACGGGTGTTCCTCGTGTGTTCCCACAGTCCCAGGATGTCTCAGTGCTCGTCTCATCGGGCGGACATCCGGCGACCGGCCCCTTCCCGACCCGATACTCTCCGCCTCGTGGCTGATATCGAGATTCCCGCTGACATCAAGCCCGCCGACGGCCGTTTCGGCGCGGGCCCCTCCAAGGTGCGTACGGAGGCGCTGGACGCCCTGGCCGCCACCGGCACCTCTCTCCTCGGCACGTCCCACCGCCAGGCTCCGGTCAAGAACCTGGTCGGCGAGGTTCGTACCGGCATCCGCGACCTCTTCTCGCTCCCCGAGGGCTACGAGGTGATCCTGGGCAACGGCGGCTCCACCGCCTTCTGGGACATCGCCACCCACGGTCTCATCGAGAACAAGTCGCAGCACCTCACCTTCGGCGAGTTCTCCTCCAAGTTCGCGAAGGCCGCGAAGCTGGCCCCGTGGCTGGCGGAGCCGACCGTGATCTCCTCCGACCCGGGCACCCACCCGGAGCCGGTGGCAGAGGCGGGCGTCGACGTCTACGCGTACACCCACAACGAGACCTCCACCGGTGTCGCCGCGCCGATCGAGCGGGTCGCGGGCGCCGACGAGGGCGCGCTCGTCCTGGTCGACGCGACCTCCGGTGCGGGCGGCCTCCCGGTCGACATCACCGAGACGGACGTCTACTACTTCGCCCCGCAGAAGTCCTTCGCGGCCGACGGCGGCCTGTGGCTCGCCGCGTTCTCCCCGGCGGCCCTGGAGCGGGCGAAGAAGATCCACGAGTCGGGCCGGCACGTCCCCGAGTTCTTCTCGCTGCCGACGGCGATCGACAACTCGCTGAAGAACCAGACGTACAACACGCCCGCGCTCTCGACCCTCTTCCTGCTCAACGAGCAGCTGAAGTGGATCAACGGCCAGGGCGGTCTGGACTGGGCCGTGGCCCGGACGAAGGAGTCCTCGGACGCGCTGTACGGCTGGGCCGAGGAGTCCAAGTACGCGTCGCCGTTCGTCACGGACGCGGCGAAGCGCTCGCAGGTCATCGGCACGATCGACTTCGCGGACGACATCGACGCGGCGGCGGTCGCCAAGGTGCTGCGCGCGAACGGGATCGTGGACACCGAGCCGTACCGCAAGCTCGGCCGCAACCAGCTGCGGATCGCGATGTTCCCTGCGGTCGACCCGGCGGACGTGCGCGCGCTCACGGCCTGTGTCGACTACGTGATCGAGAAGCTGTAACACCCTGTCGTACGCAGGGCCCGGCGTCGGACACGACCGATGCCGGGCCCTCCGCCGTGTCCGGCGCGGCTCAGCCCGACTGCGCCTTCACGTGGTCGATGACCGCCGTGAACTCGGCCGTCGGCGAGAACTCCACGACGTCGGTGTCCTCAAGCGCCTCGGGGGCGTGGCCCGGGCCCCAGTAGTAGGCCTGCCCGGCCTCGTAGATCTCCTCGCCGGCAGCGGTCCGCATCCTGATCCGGCCGTTCAGGAGGTACCCCCAGTGGGGGCACTGGCACAGGTCGCCTTCCAGACCCTTGAGCGCCGGGGCCATGTCGGTGCCCTTGGGGAGGTGGATGAAGGCGACGCTCATGTCGCCCCCGGCCACCTGCGTACGGAAGTCCACGCCGCCGCCCTCCATGGCGACGGGGGTGTCCTCGCGAGTGAATCCGGTCATGGTTCCTCCACGGCTCGTCCCCGGCCTGTCGGCCTGTCCGGTCTCCTTCCAGTCTCGACCCGCGACCTCGACCGCGCCCGGTCGGCAGGGAGAGGACTCCGTCAGCCGCGGCGAAGAAGGCGCTTGACGCCGAAGACGAGCACGAAGGCGCCCGCGAGGACGAGGAAGCCCACCGTGGCGCTACCGCCCTCCCCGCCGGCGGCCGGCGACTGCGGGGACGTCGGCGCGCCCGGGGTGTCCGCCGGATTGTCCGAGGGGCGCGGCGCGGTCTCCTGCCGGTCCACCCGGACGACCCTGCTGCCCTGCCCCTCGGAGCCGAACATGAACGCCGAGCCGTCCGTCGTGTACGTCACCGACTCCGCCTGCCCCTGGAAGGGGGCCCCGACGGAGGTGCTTTCGCCGTCCGGACGGCCGTTCTTCCAGACGTACTCCCTGGCGCTGAAGTAGCCGCGCAGCATGAGCCGGTCGCCGTCCGGGGAGAAGGCGCCGTCGGTCACCCACGGGACCTCGCCGATACGCCGGAACACGTTCGTCCCCGACGAGGAGAGCTTCTCGGGGCCCGCGTACAGGCCGCCGCCCTCCTCGTTCTTGCTGGCGATGTACACCCGGCCGGTCTTCGGGTGCACCATCAGCGCCTCGGCGTTGCGCGCCCCGTCGGCGTACTTCACGACGTACTGGCGGGCCGCCACCTTCTGGTCCTTCAGGACCTTCGGTTCGGGGAAGCGGTAGATCCAGACGTGGTCCCAGGTGCCGTCGAGGTTGTCGCCGATGTCTCCGACGTAGAGGTCCCCGTCCGGGCCGACCGCGATGGCCTCCATGTCCCGGGGGGTGCCGACACCCCGCAGGGTCAGGGTCGCGACCGTCTTTCCCGTACGGGAGTCGATGCCGTAGATCAGGGGCGCGTCCTGGTCGTTGTGCGTCCAGTAGATCCCGGGGTGGGCCCGGCTCGCGGCGATGCCGCTGGACTCGGTGACGCGGGAGTCCTCGATCGTGAAGTCCCGGTCGGGCTCCGGCCCTTCGGCACGGGCATGACCGGCCGGGAGCAGCACCAGGGCCACCGCCGCGCCGAGGGCGCACAGAGCAGATCGCATGTCCCCCAGCCTGCCACGAAGTGGGACCCGGGGGGCCGGCCGGCTGCCCCTGAAACCTGCTTGACCTGCGTCGGGGTCGGTGTGGGGGCTGGTGGGGCGGCTGGCATGCGGGCTCCGACCCCGGGGGCCGGAAATCGTTTGACCCGCGCCGGACGCCCTGTCAGGGTCGCGCCCATGTCTCCCTCCGCCGCCGCGGTCCCCGGCTTCTCCGCGCACACCTTCCCCGCGCCCGACGGCACCCTGCTCGCCTACCACGATTCCGGTCCCGGGACCGGGGAGCCGTTGATCTGTCTGCCCGGCGGGCCGCTCCAGGACTCCGTCTATCTCGGCGACCTCGGCGGCCTGTCCGCGCGCCGACGGCTGATCCGGCTCGATCTGCGGGGGACGGGCGCGTCGGCGGTGCCGGACGACCCGGACTCGTACCGTTGCGACCGGCTCGTCGAGGACGTGGAGGCGTTGCGGGTGCACCTCGGGCTCGACACGATCGATCTCCTCGGGCACTCGGCGGGCGCGAACCTGGCCGCGCTGTACGTCACCCGGTACGCCGACCGCGTCGGCCGGCTCGTCCTCGTCACCCCGGGCACGGCGGCCGTCGGACTCGACACGGCTCCGGAGGAGCGGCTGGCGGCGGCGCGGCTGCGGCGGGACGAGCCGTGGTTCGGGCCCGCGTACGCCGCGCTCCAGGAGGTCACGGCGGGGCGCGGGACGGCGGAGACGTTCGGGGCGGTGACGCCGTTCTTCCACGGAACGTGGGACGAGGCCGCGCGGGAACGGCACGCGGCCGGGGCGCGGCAGCGCAACGAGCGGGCCGCACCGGTCCACGGAGGCGAGGGCGTCTACGAACCGGCCGCCACGCGCGCGGTGTTCGCGGAGTTCGGGCGGCCGGTGCTGGTCGTCGCCGGGGAGGGCGACGTGAACACGCCGGTGCCGACGGCCGCGGCGTACGCGGATCTCTTCCCGAAGGCCGGGATCGCGGTCCTCGCGGGAGCCGGGCACTTCCCTTGGCACGACGACGCCGAGGAGTGTGCGGCGACGGTGGAGGCCTTCCTGAACGCGTGACGCGGCCGGGGCAGGGCCGTGTCCCGGATCACGTCGCAGGTCAGGGACGGCGTCCGCGATGATATGACCATGCGTTTTCTGTTCGTCGGCGACAGCATGACCATCGGACGCGCCGGCGACTGGACCTGGCGGTACCGCATGTGGCGGCACCTGGAGTCCACGCTCCCCGGCGGGTACGAGATCGTCGGCCCGCGCACCGGTCTGTACGACCCCGCCGCCGACGCCCCCGTCTCGGCCGCCTACGCCGACCCGGACTTCCCCGCCCACGCCCGGCGCCATCTGGCCGGCTGGGGCGAGGGCTGGCTCCACATGGCGCCCGCGATCGGGGAGACGGTCACCGCGACCGGCGCGGACGTGCTGCTCGTCTCGCTCGGCCTGATCGACCTCGGCTTCTACACGAACAGCGACCAGACCGAGGAGAACGTACGGGCCTTCGTCGCGGCCGCCCGCACCGCGAACCCGCACGTGCGGGCCGTCCTCCTGCCGGTCATACCCAACGTGCGCGCCGGGTACGACGCCCCCTTCGCCGCCGAGTGCGCCCGCTTCAACGAGCTCCTCGCGAAGGCGGTCGCCGACCTGGACACGGCTGCCTCGCCACTCCTGCTCGCGACGGTCCCGGCGTCGTACGACCTCGGCATGGACACCTACGACGGCACCCACCCGGGCCCCGCCGGCGAACACAAGCTGGCCGCCGCCTTCGCGGACGCGATGCACCGGGCGTGGGACCTGGGCGGCCCATACGAATCCCCTCAGGCGGCCCGGGTGAGGCGGTTCGCGAAGGTCGAGAGGGTGTAGGCGCCGATGCCGAGGACGACCTCCAGGGCGTTGCGGCGGATGTAGCCGGCCTCCTGGAAGGCGGCCAGCTCCTCGTCGCCGACGGCGCCGGAGGTGGCGAGCACCTGGAGGGTGAACGTCCTTACGGCGTCGAGGCGTTCGGGGTCGGGTGCCGGGCCGAGGGCGGCCATCTTGGCCTCGTGCATGTCGACGCAGAGGTGGCACTGGTTGCGGGCGGCGACGATCAGGATCACCGTCTCGCGGGAGTGCGGGTCGAGGGTGGTGGACTCGAAGATCTGGCTGAGCTTCAGGAAGCCGTCGAGGGTCTCGGGGGACTCCTTGAGGAGCGCTACGGCGTTGGCGGTGCGGGCGGACAGGTCCAGGGACAAGGCGTCTCCGATGTGCGGGGCCGGGTGAGAGGGTAGAATCGACAACATGGTTGACCATGTCGAGAGAGATAAAGTAAACCAGGTTGTCGATCGAGGCAAGGGGATAAGCGCCCCGATCGAGGTGTCGGGCAGCGGTCGGGACGCCGGGCCTGCCCCGGCCTCGAGCAGCGAGCCGGCCGGGGCGCCTGCCACCGCGTCGGGCAGCACTCCGGGCCACGGTCCCGGCCACGGCCACGGTCCTGGTGGCGGTCCGGCCGGGGCGCCGGGTTACGAGCTTCCCCTGCTTCTCTTCGGCGGCTTCCGCACCCTCATCGACCGGCTGCACACCCGCCTCGCCGCCGAGGGCCACCCCGAGCTGCGGCCCGCCCACGGCTTCGCCATGCAGGCCATCGGCGGCCGGGGCGCCACCGCCAGCGAGATCGGGCGGCACCTCGGCGTCTCCAAGCAGGCCGCGGGCAAGACCGTCGACCGGCTGCTCGCCCTCGGGTACGCCGACCGCGCCGACGACCCCGACGACGCCCGCCGCAAACTCGTCCACCTCACCCCGCGCGGCCACGAGGCCCTCGCCCGCTCGGCCGCGATCTTCGACGAACTGCGCGCGGAATGGGTCGCGGCCCTCGGCGCGGACCGTGTCCGGGACATCGAGACGTCCCTGCGGAACGTCGTCCCCGCGGAGACGGCGTTCCGCCTGGACGCCACCAGCTGGCTCGGCGCCCCCTGAACCCCTACGGGATCACCAGGCGAAGGCCTCCGGGGAAGGACCCGGGCCCGGGAAGATCTCGTCGAGCTCGGCCAGGAGCTCCTCACCCAGCTCCACCTCCAGGGCGCGCAGCGCGCTCGTCAGCTGCTCGGGCGTACGCGGGCCGACGATCGGACCCGTCACGCCCGGCCGGGTGAGGAGCCACGCGAGGGCCGTCTCGCCCGGTTCAAGTCCGTACTTGTCGAGCAAGTCCTCGTACGCCTGGAACTGCTTCCGCGCCACCGGGTCGGCGAGCGTGGCCGCCGCGCGGCCCTCCGTGCGCCGCCTGCCCTCGGTCTCCTTCTTCAGGACGCCGCCGAGGAGGCCACCGTGGAGCGGGGACCAGGGGATGACCCCGAGGCCGTACTCCTGGGCGGCCGGGATCACCTCCATCTCGGCGCGCCGCTCGTAGAGGTTGTAGAGGCACTGCTCGCTGACGAGGCCGACGGAGCCGCGCCGGGCGGCGGTCTCGTTGGCCTGGGCGATCTTGTAGCCGGGGAAGTTGGAGGAACCGGCGTAGAGGATCTTGCCCTGCTGGACCAGGACGTCGATCGCCTGCCAGATCTCCTCGAAGGGGGTCGAGCGGTCGATGTGGTGGAACTGGTAGAGGTCGATGTAGTCGGTGCCGAGGCGCTTGAGGCTGCCTTCGACGGCCCGGCGGATGTTCAGCGCCGAGAGCTTGTCGTGATTGGGCCAGGCCTCGCCGTCGGCGCCCATGTTCCCGTACACCTTGGTGGCGATGACGGTCCTGTCGCGGCGGCCGTCGCCCTTCGCGAACCAGGAACCGACGATCTCCTCGGTACGGCCCTTGTTCTCACCCCAGCCGTACACGTTCGCGGTGTCGAAGAAGTTGAGCCCCACGTCCAGCGCCGTGTCCATGATGGCGTGACTGGTGGCTTCGTCCGTCTGGGGGCCGAAGTTCATCGTCCCGAGGACGAGGCGGCTGACCTTGAGTCCGGTGCGTCCGAGCTGCGTGTACTCCATGACGTCAGCCAACTGCTTCGAGTGGCCTCGAAGCAAGGGGGTGCCCGCGGGGGGCGGGCAGCGCGCGCCCCGCCTACAGGCCGGTCACGGAGGCCACCGCGATGATCGCGAACATCAGTACGAGCACGCCGGCCATGATGCGGTTACGGGTCTTGGGATCCACCCTTCGAGGTTAACCCGCCCGGACGTCCCGCCCGCCCCCGCCTCCCTCAAGGGGCCAGCCGCCGACCTTCTCGTACCGCGGCTGCTCACCCGGCACCCCGCTCACCGGCAGGTTCGAGCGGACAAGCGCCAGCTCGGCCACCTGCCACCGCGTGCCCTCGAAACCGTCGAGCACGTCCAGGAACGGACGCAGGTCCACGTCGTCCGCCCGCCCGCGCCCGAGCGTCAGGTGCCCCTGGTAGCGACGGTGCTCGTCCATCGGCACCCCGGCCCTGCGCGCGGCGGCGTCCGCGCGCTCGGCGAGCAGCCGCAGCTCGTCCAGATCCCCGGCGACCCCGGTCCACAGGGCGCGCCGCCCGAAGTGCCCGCCGCCGTGGAGCCGCAGCGGGAACGGCGGGGTGCGGTGCGCGGCCCTGGCGAGCCGGACCCGCAGCTCGGGCAACAGCTTCTCGTCGACCTCGCCCATGAAGGCGAGCGTGAGGTGCCACCCGGGCCGCGAGGCCCACCGCAGCCCGTCCGCCCCCGGGAGCCGGTGCAGCCGGTCCACGACGTGCGTGAGCTCGGCCAGCTGCTCCGGGGGCGGCAGGACACCGGCGAAGAGCCTCATGCGCCAAGTCTGTCAGGAGACCCGGCCGGACCGGCTCTCAGAAGAGCTGGTTGTACGCCGTCTCGGCGGGGGCGACGCCGGTCTGGGTGGCGGACCGAGGACCGAACGGGACGCTGTAGTCGCCCGTACCGGGGTAGAAGTAGGCGGCGCCCGCCGTCGTCCGCGCGTACAGGTCGGGGCGGCCGTCCTTGTTGCCGTCGCCGATGCCGACGAGATCGGCGTACACCTGCCAGCCGCCGCCGATCTTCGTACGCGGCGCGAAGGGGGCGGTCGTGGAGCCCGTCGCCTTGTAGAGGTGGAGATCGCCCACCGTGTCCACGGCGACCAGGTCCGCCCGCCCGTCACCGGTCAGGCCACTGCCGCCGGTGAACTGGGTGTACGCGTTCCACCCGCCACCGATCCGCACGGGGTCCTTGGTCAGCGACGGGTCATCGACGTGCAGCCACAGCACGCCGGACCGGTCACGGGCCACGGCGTCGAAGGCCGTGGAACCGGCGATGTCGCCGACGGCCTCGACACGGTCGTAGGCGTTCCAGTCCCCGGTGTAGACCGCCCAGTGGCGGGTCTCACCGGTGACGAGGCGTCCCGTGGCGTCGTCCCAGCGCGTGTCGATCGCGTTGAGCTTGCCGTCGGTCCGGCGGGCGAACAGGTCGGGCGAGCCGTTGTCGTTGTAGTCGTGCGCCTTGGGCGCCCGGGTCACCTCGAAGGTGCCGGTGGCCGTGACGGGCGGCATCCCGTTCCAGGGCCTGGCCGTCACCGTCCACGCGTACGCCCCATACGCAAGACGTGTTCCTCTCGGGCTGCGCGGGGGGAGGCAGGGCGGGCACGGATGCGTCAGGAGACCTGGTTGTACGGCGCCCCGTACTTCGCCGCTCCGGCCTCGGTCGAGACGCGGGGCTTGACCGGGAACTTGTAGTCGCCCGTACCGGCGTAGAAGTAGGCGGCGCCCGCCGTCGTCCGCGCGTACAGGTCGGGGCGGCCGTCCTTGTTGCCGTCGCCGATGCCGACGAGATCGGCGTACACCTGCCAGCCGCCGCCGATCTTCGTCCGCGGCGCGAACGTGCCGTCACCCTTGCCGAGATACAGCCAGAGGACGCCGTCCTTGTCGCGGGCGACGAGGTCTCCGGTCGGGTTGCCGCCGAACTGGCCGGTGGCGGTGAGCTGGTTGTAGATGCCCCAGCCGTAGCCGATCTTCTTCCGCGGCTCGAAGGGAGCGGTCGTCGAACCGGTCGCCTTGTAGAGGTACAGATCGCCCGCCTTGTCCACGGCGACCAGGTCCGCCCGCCCGTCACCGGTCAGGTCACTGCCGCCGGTGAACTGGGCGTACGTGTTCCACCCGCCGCCGATCCGCCCCCGGGACTCGTAGCCGACACGGGTCGCGCTGCCGGTGCCGCGGTGGAGCCAGAGGACCCCGTCCCGGTCGCGGGTGACCAGGTCGGCGGCGTCGGAGCCGGCGAGGTCGCCGACGGACTCGATCCGGTCGTACACGTTCCAGCCGCGCAGACCGGAGACGTCGTTCGGCAGGGCGACGAGCCGTCCCGTGGCGTCGTCCCAGCGGGTGCTGATCTGGTCGAGGTAGCCGTCCTTGTCCAGCGCGACCAGGTCCGGCGCCCCGTTGTCGTCGAAGTCGTGCGGCTTGGGGGCGCGGGTCACGGTGAAGGTGCCGGACGTAGTGACGGCCGGCGTCCCGTTCCACGGCCTGGCGGTCACCGTCCACTCGTAGGCGCCGTTGGGGGCGGACTCCGGGTACCAGTCACCCACTTCGCCGGCCCAGTCGAACCCGAGGGTCCCGTCCGGGTAGGCCCCCGAGCCGGACGCGGGCCGGACGACCGTCCGGTACTTCTCGTTCGTCACCTTGCTCGTCAGCTCGACGGAGAGGTCCGCCCTCGCCGTGGAGAACTTCCAGGACAGGCGGGCCTTGGCCACTCCGTCCAGGTCGACGGTTGCCGGGGCGCCTCCGACGTACGTCAGGGGGGTGGCGCCGTCGTTCGGCTCGCCGGTGGAGGCGACCAGCTCGGCCGTCGGCCGGCCGTCCGCGCCGGCAGCCACCCGGTAGACGCCCGCGCCGTCGGCGGCGGTGACGCCGAGGACGAGCAGCGAGCCGTCGGGGCCCTGGGTGGCGTGCCGGGCGTGATTGAGGAGCTTGACGGTCGAACCGTCCTTCAGGGAGACGGCCGAGAACGCGTGCCACGGGGTGGCGCCGCCCGTGGTGACCGGGTCGGTGGCTCCCCACGCGAACCAGTCGCCGACCAGACCGCCGGTGATCCCCGCCGCATCCTCGGGGCCGAGCGCAGTCCGCCGGACCTCGCTCTGGCCTCGTACCGCCGTGGCGAGGACCAGCTTGTCGTCGGTCCGCTCGGTCCAGGCCACGTGGGCCGGCGAGAGGAAGAGGGACCTCTTGGTGTACGGCTTCGGCCCGTCGGGGTGCGGGACCATCGGGTACTGGCCTTCGACCCGCCCACCGGCCAGGTCGATGACCAGGGCGTCGTCGGAGCTCTTTGCGACCGCCGCGCCGGGCAGGGTGGCGGTCGCCCATACCGGGTGCATGTACGTGTCACCCACTGTGCGGACGGTCGGTTTCCCGCCCGTGACGTCGATCAGCTTCAGCGTCTGAGGGTTGCGGCTCACCAGAAGCGTCGAACCCACGGCGCCATCGAGGCGCCCGAACGTCTCCTGGCTCGCCGACAGATCGAGGGTGACGGGCGCGGCGCCCGTCGCCATGTCGTACACCCGCACGGCCTTGGTGTATATCTCGTCGCCTCCGGCTTCGGACCACACGCGCCCGACCACGACGCTGTCCGAGCCGGGTCCAGAGCCGAAGACCTCATCGCCCTCACCCTTCGCGATGACCGTGGACACCCCGTCCGCGTACCGCGTCCAGCGCGCGGTGCCGTTGTTGTCCTCCGAGAGGAAGCCGGTGGCCCCGGCGCCGAGCAACTTGCCGCCCGCGGCCAGGAACGGAACCCGGACCGTCGCGGCGGTCTGGGCGGCGGCCGCGGCCACAACTGCGGGCGCGGGCGCGGCGGATGCGGCCGGGACGACGAGCGAGGCGGCGAGCACGACGCCCACCGAGACCACGAGACGCCGATGCGACGAAGCAGTACGCAAGGTGTATTCCTCCCCAAGCCCTGATGTATACGCCCCTTACGACTAGCGAACTCGTCGAAGGGTTGTACGACTTGATCGAGGGATGGAGATCGACATCAACAAGCGCAGGCACGAAGGCGGGCCGGCCGGACGACGCCGGGAGGGGCCGGGGCCGGAGCGGGGGAGGGGGTGTCCGGACGTAAAAGCGTCTTGAACTCGCGCGAAGCGCGGTGAGACGCAGTCCGGACACCCCCTCCCCCGCGGAGGCCCCGGCCCCGGCGGACGCTCACCCAGGCGCACCCGGGCACGCCCATGCCCGCCCAGCCGCCACCCACCCGGCCGCCGCCCGCCCAAGGGCTACGCCGCGGTCGCCAGCCGTTCGCGCGCCACGAACCGCACCTGCGGGTGGCCGTGGCGCCAGGCCATCGCGACCTTGAGGCCGCCGATCTTCGCGAGCACCAGGCCCACGACGACCGCCGCCATCAGCGAGATCACACCGCCCGTGGCGAAGCCGACGCGGGCGCCGTACGTGTCGGTGATCCAGCCGAGGAGCGGCGCGCCGATCGGGGTGCCGCCGGCGAAGACCATCATGTAGAGGCTCATCACGCGGCCCCGCATGGCCGGGTCGGTCGCCATCGTGACGGCCGAGTTCGCGGTGATGTTGACCGTGAGGCCGATCATGCCGATCGGTACGAGCAGCAGCGCGAACAGCCAGAAGGTCGGCGACAGGGCCGCCGCGATCTCCAGGACGCCGAAGACTCCGGCCGCGAGGACCAGCATCCGCAGCCGGGTCGAGCCGCGCCGGGCCGCCGCGAGGGCGCCCACGAGGGAGCCGGCGGCCATGAGGGTGTTGAGGAAGCCGTACATACCGGCGCCGACGTGGAAGACGTCGCCGGAGAAGGCGGTGAGCCAGATCGGGAAGTTGAACCCGAACGTGCCGATGAAGCCGACGAGGACGATGGGCCAGATCAGGTCGGGCCGTCCGGCCACGTACCGCAGTCCTTCCCTCAGCTGCCCCTTGCCGCGCGGGGCGCGTTCCACCTTGTGGAGTTCGCTGGTCCGCATGAGCAGGAGGCTCACGAGGGGGGCGAGGAAGGACAGGCCGTTGAGGAGGAAGGCCCAGCCGCTGCCGACACCGGCGATGAGGACACCGGCGACGGCGGGGCCGACGAGCCGCGCGGACTGGAAGTTCGCCGAGTTCAGGGAGACGGCGTTGCGCAGCTGGCCGGGGCCGACCATCTCGGCGACGTAGGCCTGGCGGGCCGGGTTGTCGACGACCGTCACCATGCCGAGGAGGAAGGCGATCAGGTAGACGTGCCAGACCTGGACGTGCCCGGAGAGGGTGAGGACGGCGAGCGCGAGGCCGCAGACGCCGAGGGCGGCCTGGCTGACGAGCAGCAGGTTCCGCTTCGGGTAGCGGTCGGCGATGACACCGCCGTACAGGCCGAAGAGCAGCATCGGCAGGAACTGCAGGGCTGTGGTGATGCCGACGGCGGCGGCCGAGCCGGTGAGGCTCAGGACCAGCCAGTCCTGGGTGATGCGGGCCATCCACGTGCCGGTGTTGGAGACGATCGCTCCGGTGAAGAACAGCCGGTAGTTGCGGATGCGGAGCGAGGAGAAGGTTTCCCCCCGCCCACGGGTCTTGAGGGTGGGTTTGTGGACGGGTGCGGAGTCTGCTCCGGGTCCCGTACTCAAAATGCGTTCGCCTCCTCGGCGCGTGGACTACAGGTGGGCGAGCTTCTCCAGGACGGGGGCCGCGGCGCGCAGCTTGGCCCATTCGTCCTCGTCCAGACCTTCGGCGAGGGTGGCCAGCCAGGCGTTCCGCTTGCGGCGGGACTCTTCGAGCATGGCCTCGGCCTGCTCGGTGGGGCTGACGACCTTCTGCCGGCGGTCGTCGGGGTGTGGCTCCAGCCGGACCAGTCCCTTGGCTTCGAGCAGCGCGACGATACGGGTCATCGACGGCGGCTGTACGTGCTCCTTGCGGGCCAGCTCACCGGGGGTGGCGGAACCGCAGAGGGCGAGGGTGCCGAGCACCGACATCTCGGTGGGGCTCAGCGACTCGTCGACGCGCTGGTGCTTGAGGCGTCGGCCCAGTCGCATGACGGAGGAGCGGAGCGCGTTCACGGCCGCGGCGTCGTCGGCGGTGCCGTGGGACAGGTCAGGCATGTTCGTTAGCCTAACTCATTACTCTGTCTAAATACCAGCCGGATCGCGTCGGCGTCGCACGGATCACACCGGCACCTGGCGGCACACATGGCAGCACAGCGCCGGGCAGATCACACTCCGGCCTCCATGTATCACTCGAACGAGTGAGCCGGATCCAGAAAGTGACGCGAAGAGGCCCCGGCTGCCCCGACCCTGAACGACATGGGATCGACAGTGCTCAGCCTGCGCATCGACGGTGAGCTGCTCGACCGGCTCAGGAGTCACGCCGCGAGAAGAGGAATGAGCGTCCAGGACTATGTCGTCCGGACGCTCATTCGGGAGGATTTCGACGAGCGGTTCCAGACCGCCGTCGACGAGACGGAGAGGTTCTACGGGGAGTCCGACGGAGCGGGAGGCGAGACGGACGACGCGGCGGCCGTCCCGCCCCGGCATCACGCGAGGCCGGGCGCCGGCATCGCGTAGCGGTTACCGGATCACGTGAGGCCGAGCGCCGGCATCGCGTAGTAGAAGACGAAGACCGCCGACACGACGTACATGGCCACCGGGACCTCACGGCCCCGGCCGGCAGCCAGCCGCAGCACGCTGAACGCGATGAAGCCGATGCCGATCCCGTTCGTGATCGAGTACGTGAACGGCATCATCACCATCGCCAGGAACGCCGGCACCGCGATGGTGAAGTCGCTCCAGTCGATGTCCTTGACCGAACCGGCCAGGATCAGGAAACCGACCGCGAGCAGTGCGGGCGTCGCCGCCTGGGACGGGACCATCGTGGCCAGCGGCGTGAGGAACAGCGCCACCGAGAACAGACCGCCGGTCACGACCGAGGCGAGACCCGTGCGCGCGCCCTCACCGACGCCCGCCGTGGACTCCACGAAGCAGGTGGTGGCCGAGGAGGAGGTCGCGCCGCCGGAGGCGACGGCCAGGCCGTCCACCAGCAGGACCTTGTTGATGCCGGGGAAGTTGCCGTCCCTGTCGATCAGCTTGGCCTCGTCGCCGACGCCGAGGATCGTGCCCATGGCGTCGAAGAAGCAGGACAGCAGCACGGTGAAGACGAAGAGGACGCCGGTCAGGTAGCCGACCTTCGCGAAGCCGCCGAAGAGGCTGACCTCGCCGACCAGGCCGAAGTCGGGCGAGGCGACCGGGTTGCCGGGCCACTCCGGGGTGGTCAGACCCCAGGAGGGGACGGTCGCGACCGCGTTGATCACCATCGCGACGATCGTCATGACGACGATCGAGATGAGGATCGCGCCCGGCACCTTGCGGATGATCAGGGCGAGGGTGAGGAGCGCGCCCAGGACGAAGACCAGGACCGGCCAGCCGGTGAGGTGACCGTCGGCGCCGAGCTGGAGCGGGACGGTGGTGTGCGCGGCGTCGGGGATACGGGAGACGAAGCCCGAGTCGACGAGGCCGATCAGCATGATGAAGAGGCCGATGCCGATCGCGATGCCCTTGCGCAGGCCGACCGGGACGGCGTTCATCACGCGCTCGCGCAGACCGGTCGCGACGAGCAGCATCACGACGACACCGGCGAGGACCACCATGCCCATGGCGTCGGGCCAGGACATCTTCGGCGCGAGCTGGAGCGCGACGACGGTGTTGACGCCGAGGCCGGCGGCGAGGGCGATCGGGACGTTGCCGATGACACCCATGAGGAGCGTCGAGAACGCGGCGGTGAGGACGGTGGCCGTGACGAGCTGGCCGCTGTCGAGCTGGTGGCCGTACATGTCCTTGGCGCTGCCGAGGATGATCGGGTTCAGCACGATGATGTAGGCCATCGCGAAGAAGGTGGCGAAGCCGCCACGCACCTCGCGGGCGACGGTCGAACCACGCTCGGAGATCTTGAAGTAGCGGTCGAGGCCCGAGACGGGGACTTCGGGGCCCTCGGGGGAGGAGGCCTTGGCGGCGGCCGTGGTGCTCATGGGGTGGGGTTCCTCTTCGGAGAAGTCCTTTATTGGCGGTTCATACGAAGGAAACACGCCGGAGGCAAACCGTTTCAGTATGAACACATGAACGAGCGAGCGTCTATCTCCGCGCGTAGATGAGAAACGCGGCCGCCTAGACTGGCCCCATGGCGAAGTGGACACCGAAGCACGAGGCACCCGAGCCCCTCGAAGGGCCCGTCGTCGGCACCGTCACCGGCGGCACCGTCCTCTGGTTCGTCCTCTTCCTCGTCCAGGTCCCGTTCTACGGCTGGTTCGACGACCGGGACCTCACCTGGTGGGTGTGGACCTGCCTGGCCGGCGCGGGGCTCGGCCTGATCGGCATCTGGTACGTACGCAAGCGCGACGCGGCGATCAAGCGCCACGAGGCGGCGCGCTCGGCGGGGGCGGGATCCGCCCCGGAGACGGCACCGGGCGCGTAGCCGACCCGGACCCTGGGCATCCGCGCGTAGCCGACCCGGACCCGGCGCGTCGGCGCGTAGCACCTGGGGACCATTCCCCTCCTCCCACGGTCTGATCTTCGCCCTTCCCGGCAGGTGAACGCCCCGTTCCGGCCGTACCGTCGAGAACATGACTCAGCGGGCGAAGATCGACACGGACGGCAGGGAGACCGAGGCGGCCGACCCTCCCGTCGTCCACCGCACCGCGGGGCTCACCTCGGCCGAGGTCGCCGAACGCGTCGCGCGCGGCGAGGTCAACGACGTCCCCGTACGGAGCTCCCGCTCCGCGACCGACATCGTCCGCGCCAACGTCCTCACCCGCTTCAACGCGATCATCGGCGTGCTCTGGGTGATCATGCTCGTCGTCGCGCCGATCCAGGACAGCCTCTTCGGCTTCGTCATCGTCGCCAACACCGGCATCGGCATCATCCAGGAACTCCGCGCCAAGAAGACCCTCGACGGACTCGCCGTCATCGGGGAGTCCAAGCCGACCGTCCGTCGCGACGGCGTGACCGCCGAACTCTCCGCCTCCGAGATCGTCCTCGGTGACCTGATCGAACTCGGCCCCGGTGACAAGGTCGTCGTCGACGGCGTCGTCGCCGAGGCGGACAGCCTGGAGATCGACGAGTCGCTCCTCACCGGCGAGGCCGACCCCGTGGTGAAGAGACCCGGCGACCCGATGATGTCCGGCTCGTTCGTCGTCGCCGGCGGCGGCGCCTTCACCGCCACCAAGGTGGGCCGCGAGGCGTACGCGGCGCAGCTCGCGGAGGAGGCCTCCCGCTTCACGCTCGTCCACTCCGAGCTGCGCTCCGGCATCTCCACGATCCTCAAGTACGTGACGTGGATGATGGTCCCGACCGCGATCGGGCTGATCATCAGCCAGCTCGTCGTCAAGGACGACGACCTCAAGAACTCGATCGCCCGCACGGTCGGCGGCATCGTCCCGATGATCCCCGAGGGCCTGGTCCTGCTCACCTCGGTCGCCTTCGCCATCGGAGTCGTACGCCTGGGCCGCAAGCAGTGCCTCGTGCAGGAACTGCCCGCCATCGAGGGCCTCGCCCGCGTCGACGTCGTGTGTCTGGACAAGACGGGCACGCTCACCGAGGGCGGCATGGACGTCACCGAGCTGCGCATGCTCGACGGCTCGGACGAGACGTATGTACGCAAGGTGCTGGGGGCCCTCGGCGAATCCGACCCGCGCCCCAACGCCTCCCTCCAGGCCATCATCGACGCCTACCCGGAGACGGTGGAGTGGCGGTGCACGGAGGCGCTGCCGTTCTCCTCGGCCAGGAAGTACAGCGGCGCGGCCTTCAGCGAGGGCGACGGCGAGAACTCGACCTGGCTCCTGGGCGCCCCGGACGTACTCCTCCCCGCCGACGACCCGGTCCTGACCGAGATCGACCACCTCAACGAACAGGGCCTGCGGGTCCTCCTCCTGACCCGTACGACCCACGAGCTCGACGACCCGGAGGTCGTCGCCGACACCCGCCCGGCCGCGCTCGTCGTCCTCGAACAGCGGCTGCGGCCCGACGCCGCCGACACCCTCGCCTACTTCGCCGACCAGAACGTCGCCACCAAGGTCATCTCGGGCGACAACGCGGTCTCGGTCGGCGCGGTCGCCGCGAAGCTCGACATGGCAGGCGCGGAGAACACCGTCGACGCCCGCACCCTCCCCACCGACCGGGAGGAGATGGCGAAGGTCCTCGACGAGAACGCGGTCTTCGGCCGGGTGTCCCCGCAGCAGAAGCGGGACATGGTGGCGGCGCTCCAGTCCCACGGCCACACCGTCGCCATGACGGGCGACGGCGTCAACGACGTCCTGGCCCTGAAGGACGCCGACATCGGCGTCTCCATGGGTTCGGGCTCGGAGGCGACGAAGGCGGTCGCGCAGATCGTCCTCCTCGACAACAGCTTCGCGTCCCTGCCGTCGGTGGTGGCGGAGGGCCGGCGGGTCATCGGCAACATCACCCGGGTCGCGACCCTGTTCCTGACGAAGACGGTCTACTCGGTGCTCCTGGCGGTCCTGGTGGTCTGCTCGCAGGTGGAGTACCCCTTCCTCCCCCGCCACCTCACCCTGCTGTCCACCCTGACGATCGGCGTCCCGGCGTTCTTCCTCGCGCTCGCCCCCAACAAGGAACGCGCGAGGCCGAACTTCGTACGGCGGGTGATGCGGTACGCGATCCCCGGCGGCGTCCTCGCGGCGGCCGCCACCTTCACCACGTACCTCCTGGCCCGGCACCACTACAGCGGCGAAGGCGCCCTGGAGGCCGAGACGAGCGCCGCCACCCTCGCCCTGTTCCTGGTCTCCCTGTGGGTCCTGGCGATCATCGCCCGCCCGTACACCTGGTGGCGCCTCGCCCTGGTCGCCACGATGGGAGGCGCGTTCCTCCTGGTGCTGGTCGTGCCCTGGCTCCAGGACTTCTTCGCCCTGAGGCTGGTGGGCACGACCATGCCGTGGGCGGCGGTCGTCATCGCGGCGGCGGGAGGCCTGCTCCTGGAGGTCACGTGGCGGTGGGTGGACCGCAGGTTCCCGGCGTAGGGGCGACCGCGCGAGGAGCCCTGATCCGACCGGCCGAGACCTGCGTTTGACGGCAGCCCGGCGCGGGGCTGCACTGGATGCATAGGCGCTGCGGCGACTCCGCGCGAGGGAGAGCGGCGATGACCACCACGGACACGTTCAACCTTCTGCAGCCGTACAAGATCGCCGAGGAGACGTTCGTCATCCCGTGGGCCCTCGAGGCCCCGCCGGTCGGCCACTTCCCGATGAACTCGATGGTGATCCGGGGAGCGGAACCGGTCCTCGTGGACACCGGGGCGCCCGCGGTGCGCGCCCAGTGGCTGGAGGCGGCCTGGTCCGTCGTGGATCCCCTGGACGTACGGTGGATCTTCCTCACCCACGACGACCGCGACCACGCGGGCAACCTGCTGGCGGTCCTCGCCGCATGCCCGAACGCGACCCTGCTGACGACGTGGTTCTCCCTCGGTCGCATGGCCGAGGAGTGGGAGACGCCCATCAACCGGTGCCGCTTCATGATCGACGGCGACACGATCGACGCGGGCGACCGCACCCTGGTCGCCAAACGGCCGCCCCTGTACGACAACCCCACGACCCGCGCTCTCTTCGACCGGAAGAGCCACGTCCTGTGGTCCGTCGACACCTTCGCCACGAACGTACCGGCCCCGATGCCCGAAACGGCGGCGCTGTCGCCGGACGAGTTCCGCGACGGCCAGTTCTTCGGCGGGAGGCTGGTCGCTCCCTGGGTCGCGCTGCTGGACGCCCAGAAGTTCGGGACCGTCGTCGACGACTTCCAGCACCTGGACGCCGAGGTCATCGCCGGCTGCCACTGCCCGGTCCTGCGCGGCCCCCAGATCCCCGAGGCCTACGACCTCCTCCGCCGGCTCCCCGAGATCCCCTCGTGGACGGAGTTCACCCAGGCCGACCTGGACCAGTGGATGGCGGACGCCGAGAGCTCGGTTCCGCCGGAGCAGCCGCGACCGTCGGGGACGTGAGCGACGCTCAGAGACCAACCCCCTCCTCGAACCCGCGGAAGGTCCCCGTGGCGTCGGCCGCGTCCGCGAACTCGGCGAAGTCCATGTTGGAGATGCTGAGGTTGGCCGACACGTCGGGGAACCACCGGGCGGGGAGCCGGAACGTCCGTCCCGGCTCGTCGTCCGACAGGTCCACGGCCAGGAGCGGGTGCGACGGGTCGCCCATGGCGTGCGCGTCGGCCAGGAACACATGGACGATCTGGTCGTCCTCCTCCGCCCGGGCCTCCTCGTCCAGCAGATCCCGGACGCTCACCCCGGCGAAACGAGGGTCGCTGACGTACGTGGCATCGATGCGGTCGTCGACCGCGTCGAGCGCGGTTCGGAGCGCGTCCCAGGCCGTGTCGTCACCGAAGTCGGTACGAAGAACCAGCGAGGTCAGATCATCGGGTTGAGGCAGCGGCATGGAAGGGATCCTGCCACCCGCCTCCGACATCCACCGCTGCCCCGGCATGCCGAGCGGCGGGGGCGGTCATGCGGTGGCGGCGAGGCGGCCGTCGACGCCACCGCATGGAACGCGGCTGGGGGCGGTCAGGCCGCGGACCGGCAGTTGCCGCAGCCACCTTCCGGATCGTGGCTGCGGAACGCACGGTCACACCCGTCGCAGTTGACCAGCGGTGCGGGTCCGTCGGTCACCGACGGCGGCGGTACGGCGGCCAGCGGAGGCGGCAGGAGCGTCGAGAGCCGGAACTCGACGAACCGGCCCGGGTGGTGGATGGGCACGTGCGCGGGCGGCAGGGCGGCGGTGAGCGAACGGATCACCTGCTCCGGGGTGGCCGCCCGGGACAGCCACTCCTCGACTCCGGGGGTGAGCCGTAGGACGTCACGCCAGGAGAGCAGGAGCCGCGAGTCGACGGTCCGCAGCCGGGCGAGCAGGTCGGCGGCGGGCCTGTCGAGAACAGGCGGCGTCGCCTTCGACGTCGGCGGTACGGGACGGACCTCGGCCCCGGCTGAGGCGGAGGGCGCAGGGCCGGGACGAGGACCAGGGCCTGGGCCTGGGCCCGAACCCAGGTCCGGGTCCGCGTCCGAGACCGAGCCCGAGTCCGAGCGGTCCGCGTCCGAGCCCGAGTCCGAGACCGGCCGGGTCTCCGCCCGTACGGTCTCGGATACGGCCGGCGACCGCAGCCCCCGCCCCCCACCGCACCCGGGCTTGTCGTACGCGAGCGTCCGCGTGGCGAACCGCCCGCCTCCGAGCTCAACCCGCCGCCGCTCGACGTACCCCTCGGCCACCAGTTCGTTGAGTGCCCGCCGGATGGTGATCTCGCCCTCCCGGAACCGCAGGGTGAGCGTCTTGACCGTGACGTCGGCGCCGTCGGGCAGCGACTGGATGTACACGCCGAGCCCGATGGCGACGGCCGAGAGGCGCGGATGCTGGGCGAGGTGGTTGCCGACGACGGTGAACCGGTCGGTGTGCCGGTGCCGTACGTGGATGACCCCGGAGCGAGGCGCGTCGACGGGAATCTCGAACGGAATGGGGCACGCGGAAGGGACCGCGTTAGACTGCGGGTAAGCCATTGGGAAGCGCTACTTCCTGATTGCCAGGCCCTCGTGGGGATTGTGAGTCCCTGCGGGGGCCAACTTGTCATATGCCGCTATTGCGCTGACCGTACCGCACCCCCGACCTCACCTGTCCGCGTTCCGGACAGCTTCACCCGATCGTGTGGCAAGGGGAGTTGGGGACCGGAGGGGTGGGTTGGAAGGTTCTCTCCCGTTCCTTTAAAGGACGTCGAGCAGAACCGGGACGCAGCGAAGCACGCCCCGGCGGACCTTCCCGCGTCGCAGGTCAGGCCGCCCGGAGCATCGGGCGAGCGCGCTCGAAGACCTCACGCGTGTAGGAGTTGCCGAGGGGGGACGAAGCGCGGACAGCATGATCCCCACCCGGTCGTCACACCGGCCGGACTGCACGGGTGGGTAGTCGTCCAGGACACGGTTCCCATCGCTGCACGCCTCTTCCAGGCGTCCGACCGCCAGCTTTCTTTCAGCGAGCATGGCGTTATATCGCACGCGCGCACGGCGATAGACGGGTTCCCTCAGACGCTCGTCGGGAACGGCCCTGTCCGGCGGTGGCCTCGCAGGGGACGGCCTCTCCGGACGCCCGGACGGCGGCGGCCCGTACGACCGGATCGTGGCCACCTGCGGAGTACGGGCGATCCCACCGACCTGGCTCGCCCGGACCAGGCCCGGCAGCCAGATCCTCGCCACGGTGTGCGGTTGGCTGTACTCCTCCGAACTCGCCCGCCTCACCGTCGACGACGACGGCACCGCACACGGCCGGCTCCTCGGCGGCCAGGTCTCCTTCATGCTGGCCCGCCCCCCACCTCCCACCGCCCTTGGGAGTACTCCCGGGCCTCGACGAGGCGAAGAACGGGAGACCCTCATCGGCCCCGACATCCTCGACGACTGGACCATACGGTTCGTCGCCCAACTCGCCGTGCCTCGCGCTCAGCTCGTCCGGATCTCTCTCGACGGCGGTGAGGCGTGGCCCGTACTCCTCGACGCCGAGGCCGGGGCATGGGCCGCGCTTCGGCGCGACAGCGGCCGCTGGACCGTCCGCGAAGGCGGCCGGGACCGCCTGTGGACCCGGATCGAAGAGCACGTGACGCAACTCAGGTGCGGGGAAGCGGGTGAGTGGTTACCGTGCCAGGCATGCGGGACGTGCGTGCGGACGGACCCCGGGGGTTCAGGTATCCCACCGGGAGGTTCCTGGTGGTCGCTACCTACGGAGTTGCCGTGGCACGCACCGCTCATCACCCTTCACGCGCCCGCAGGCGCATGCGAAGCGACATGCTCACGGGGCAGCCCTGGCATGCCGTTCTTCTGCGTGACCTCCGGTACAGCGCCCGGGACGTCTCCGAGGCCCGGCAGGAGGGGCGAAGAGCCCGGCCGCGTCCGGTCCTGTGTGTTGTCCGGGTGTACGCGCTGCCCCGGCATCAGTGGGACCCCGCCGTCGGCAACCGGGCCGCAGTGGAGGAGCGTCGGGCCCGGCAGCGGCTCCGTCGGCGGGCCGGAGTGCTTCTGCGGCTGGTGAACTCCCCCGCGGCGCCGTCGACCTCGACGTCGCCGACGTCGTCGACATCCCTCCCGCCCGCCACCGGCGCAACGGGCTCTGGTTCGCCTAGGGTGTCTCGCCTCCGGCGGCGCCGCCGGAGGCCCGGGGCCGGGCATGGCTGCCCGGCCTCGTGCCTCAGTCGAACCAGCGGTCCCTCGCCAGTTCCGTCGTCCTCGACGGGTCCTCCAGGAGGGCTGCCACCTCGAAGCGACGGGGCCACTGGCCTGCGGACCAGGCCAGGGCCGCCGCTACGCCTTCCAGGGTGGAGGCGTGGATCACGCCGTCCGGGGTGCGGCGCCAGTCGAGTTCCGTGTCCGCCGCCCGGAGTTCCTCGTGCTCGATGTACGAGGAGGGGGTGGCCGGGCCCAGGAGGGTGCGGATCGCGTCCGGGACCTCGTGTTCCTCGCCCTCCGTCGTGACCTCCGCCTCCACCGTCTCGCTCAGCCGGCGCACCTGGAGCAGTTCCGCCAGGTCCGCCGCGCGGGACGGCGACACCGGGAGCAGGGGCAGGCCGGCCGTCAGGGGCAGGAGGTCCGGGGCGTCGGCCACCAGGGCCTCCGACGCGTCGACGACGACGAGGGTGCCGTCCACGACCGCCCGCAGTTCGTCCGGGAGCGTCACCTGTTCCGGGTCCAGGTCCGCCAGGGCGGTGTACAGGGCGTGGAGTTGCGTGGCCGACACCTCGCGGTCCGGGTCCGCGAGGCGGGTCAGGAGTTCCGCCGCGCCTCCCGGTTCGTCGAGGAGGGCCGTGACCGAGGTGCGGACGCCCAGGGCGCGCAGGACCTGCTCGTCCTCGAAGCCGGTCGCGTCGGCGGAGTCGTACAGGCCGATCAGGAGCGGGTCCGTGCCCGCCGCGCGCAGTCCCGCAGGGCGGCGGCCGTCCAGGACCGGGTGGTCGCGGAGCCACCACGCCGTGTACGAGCGGACCGTCTCCGTCGTGCCGTCCGGCAGGAGGACCCGTACGGGCTGGGTCAGGGCGTCTCGGAGCGGGGGCCGGGCGAGCAGCGCCAGTGCCTGCGGCCAGGCGTCGTCGTCGACGAGGTCCAGGTCCCGTACCGCCACGATCTCCGTCGCCACCGGCGGCACCGGCGAGTCGGGGAGCCGGTCGAGGACGTCCTCGCACCACACGTCGACCGCGTCGAGGAGTCCGGCGTCGTCCGGCTCGGGGTAGTCGCCGTCGCGCGCTTCGACCTCGTCCGGGTCGAGGAGCAGGTCGGTGGCGCGGACCAGGGCGAAGGTGGCGAGGACTCCGCAGGCGGCGAGGGGCTGTTCGCCCCAGCGGGCGGCCAGGTCGGTGTCCACCAGGGCCAGTTCGCCGGCGCGCATGAGGGAGGCGAAGGGGGAGCCGGGGAGGACCAGTTCGCCCGCAGGGGAGAGTTCGCCGTCCTCGTCGGGGAGGGCGAGCGCGCCCAGCCAGGGCTCCTCGCCGGGCTCCAGGTCCGCGTCCCGTACGAGGGTGAGGACGGTCTCGGCGAGTTCGTCCGCGTCGAGCGCGTCCCCGTCCTCGTCCCAGATCTCGCCCGCGTCGAGGGAGGCCGCGACCGCCGCACGTACCTGCGGGGTCGTCAGGACCGCGCGGGGCGTGGCCGGCAGGGCGCCCAGCTTCTCCAGGAGCGGGTGGGCGGCCTCGGGGTGGGCGACCTTCAGGCCGAGCCGGGTCAGTTCGGCGGGGGTCCTGTCCTGCGGCAGGAGGACCTGGCGGGGGCCGATGGCGGTACGGGTACGGGCGGCGCCGCCCTCCTCCGGCTCGGCGAGGGGGACGGGGAGGCCCGTCAGGCGGTCCGGGTCGACGCCGGCGAGGGAGTCGTACAGGCGCCACCACCACGTCGGGGCCCGGTCCACGCCGGCGAGGCGGTCGATCGCCTCGGTCAGGGGGACACGGCCGACGCCGAGCGTGCGGAGCTCCGGGCGCCGCTCCAGGCCCGCCGGGAGGAGCGTCGGGAAGACCTCCGCGAGGACGCCGACGGTGTCCCCGCCCGCGCCCTCCGCGACCTCGGCCTCGATCGGGCGGAGCGCCGGGAGTTCCTCGGTGGGGGCGGCGGGCGCCAGGAACGCGACGCGCGGCAGCCGGTCGAGGATCGCCTCGCGCAGCGCCCCGTCGAGGGGGCCCTTGCCGAGCGGGCCGGGGACGAGGTCGAGGGTGGCGGTGGTCACCGGCTGCCAGTCGGCGAGGAGTTCGGCGTACGCGTCGGCGGCGCGCTGCACGAGGAAGTCGGTGAGCGGTCCGGGCGCCGGGTGCCGTCGCGCGGTGTCGAGCGGCAGGGAGGCGATGAGGAGGGCGGGGATGCCGAGCGGTTCGTCGGTGGGGGTGGGGGCGTGCACGACGGGGGTCGTCCGGGGGTAGCGGGGGGCGCCCTCGGCGTCCACGGGTACGGCCCAGGTGACGGACCAGTGGGGGCGGAGGCGTTCCTCGACCGGGCGGTCCTTGAGGAGTCCGGCGTCGAGGGGGCCGCCGTGGGTGACGGTCCGCCAGCGGTGGACGCCGGTGGCGGTGTCCTCGATCCGTACGTAGCCGTCGTCGTCGGAACGGGTGAGGGTGCGGACGCCCTCCGGCGTCTCGACGACGATCTCGGCGAGGCCGGGGAGGGTGAGGAGCAGGGCGTCGTCGACGGAGTCGAGGAGCCGTTCGGCGAGGTCACGGGCGGCGGTGTCGCGGAGGGGGAGGACGACGACCGTGTCGTAGCCCTCGGGCGCTGAGCCCTCGGCGGGCAGCGGGAGGCGCAGGAGGGGCACGTGCCCGTCGCGGCGGCGCAGTTCGTCGCCGAGGCCGGGGCTGCGCTCTGCGGCGTCGGCGGCGAGTTCGCGGGCTTCGGCGAGGGACCAGCGGACGCCGCCGTGGCGGCCGAGGACGGCGGGCTCGTCGGTGACGGCGAGGACGGCGGCGAAGCCGACGCCGAAGCGGCCTACGGCGCCGTGGGGCTGCTCGCGCTTGGCGGAGGCGCGGAGCGTGGAGAGCGACTCGGCGCCGACGGCGTCCAGGGGGGCGCCGGTGTTGGCGGCGGCGAGGGCGGCGGGGCCCTCGGGGTCCGCCGGGTGGAGGGTGAGGCGCAGGCGGCCGGGGACGCCGGCGCGATGGGCGGCGTCGGCGGCGTTCTGGGCGAGTTCGACGACGAGGCGGTCGCGGTAGCCGCCGAGGGCGAGGTCCTCCTCGGCGTTGGCGTCCTCACGGAACCGGGCGGGGGAGGCGCCCCAGGCGTCGAGCACGCCCTCCCGGAGCCGTGCGGTGCCGAAGGGGTCGGTTCCGTCGGTCGTCGTCCGGACGCTGACGCTCACGTCTGACTCCACTCTGCGGTGCGGGGCGCGGGGGGTGGTGCTGCCGGACCCGAAGGTCCGGGCCCGAAGGTACCGCGCTCCGACGTGCCCGTGCGCCCGGGCACGTCCCGCTCCCGGGGCGCGCGGAAGCACGTCCCGGGGGTGTGGGGCAGGCGTGGACGCGGGGCGGCTACGAGTGGCCCAGGTCCTCCGAATAGTCGTCCGGTTCCGTCGTCGAGCCGGAGTCCTTGGGCGGGCGGAGGGGGAAGGCGTCCGTGGCCATCGAGTCGTGGACCGGGGGCGCCGGGCGCGGCGGCGTCGGCATGATCGCGGCTTCGGAGTGGCCTCCGCAGCCGTACGCGAGGGAGACGACCCGGCCGTCGGCGGGGGCGAACTCGTTGGCGCAGACGCCGAAGCCCTGCTTGAGGGAGCCGGCGAGCGGCACGAGGAAGGCGCAGGACTCGCAGGTGGCGGGGGCGGCCTGGGCCATCGGGGTGCGGGGGCCGAAGGCCTCGTCCCAGCGGTCGGCGGCCAGGTGGAGGCCGTACCGGGACAGGACGCGGGCCCGGCGGAAGCCCAGGTCCTCGGCGACGGCGGCGATGGCGCCGCGCGAAGGCACGCGGGTGACGATCTCCGCGTCCTCGACGTCGAGGTGGTCCGTCAGCTCCTCGGACAGCGCCGAGTTCGGCGGCGGCGCGTCCTCGCCGGTGTAGCCGGGCTCCAGGCGCAGGTCGTCCTCCTCGGTGGGGAGGAGGTCGCCCGGGCCCATGTCTCCGGGGCGCAGCCGCTCGCTCCAGGGCACCCACTCGGGGGCGAGGAGGGCGTCGGAGCCGGGCAGCAGGACGGTTTCGTCCAGGGTGATGTTCTTGGCGCGGGAGGCGCGGGTGACGGTGACCGCCCAGCGCCAGCCCCGGTAGCCGGGTTCCTTGGACTCGAAGTAGTGGGTGACGACACGGTCACCCTCCGCGACGACTTCGACGTGTGCGCCGACGATGCCGGGGGCGGCCGCCTCCTCGGCGGCCTCCCGCGCGAGGTCTACGGCCTCGGCGCACAGGCGGTCGGGGATACGCGTGGCTCGCGGGGTACGCGGGGTACCGCTTCGCGTCGTCGCAGCACTCACAGGTCTCGCTTCTCTCCTACGCCGTCTCACGGGTGCGCCGGCCGAGGGGCGGGAGCGAAGCCACGGGCGGCGGGCGGAGCGGACCTGGGGGCCGCATCGACGTCCGCGCACCCGACGTGTCTCGCTTGTCTCGGGCACACCTATCGTCATCCATTCTGCGGGATGCCGAAGAGGCGCGCGGCCGAGAGCTTCCGCCGGTGACGCGCTACGCACGCTACCCCGTTCGCGGGCCTCAGCCCACCTGCCCGCCCCAAGTGGCCCGGATCACGGGTGGCCGGACGGCCTGCCGGGCGGGTCCGAATCCGGCGGCGGGGCACCTCCGGGGCGTCTCGTCCGCCGCGCCACGGTTCGTCCGGCGTGCGCGTGGGGCACTATGACGGGGTGGCAGCCGCACGGTCTCCCGCACGATCCGAAGATCATGCCGGACCGCTCCGCCGAGCGGGCCGGTCGGTCGGTCGTGCCCTGCACCTGCCGTTCACGGGGACGGCGCGGGGCATCAGGAAGGCCACGCACGCGCACGGCGCGGGCGAGTCGGGGCTCGGCAAGCTGATCGAGCTGCACGCGGTGAACGGCGCCGGGGACGTCATGATCACGGTCGCCCTCGCGTCCACGGTCTTCTTCTCGGTGCCGACGGACGAGGCGCGGGGGCGCGTGGCCCTGTATCTGGCCGTCACCATGGCGCCCTTCACGCTCCTCGCCCCGGTGATCGGTCCGCTCCTGGACCGCATCCCGCACGGGCGGCGGGCGGCGATGGCGGGGGCGATGCTCACCCGCGCGGTCCTCGCGATCATGATGTCGGGGGCGGTGGCGACCGGAGGGCTCGAACTGTATCCGGCGGCGCTCGGCGTGCTTGTGGCGTCGAAGGCGTACGGAGTGGTGCGCAGCGCGGTCGTGCCACGACTGCTGCCACCGACGTTCTCGCTGGTCAAGGCGAACTCGCGGGTGACCCTCGCCGGGCTGCTCGCGACGGGGGTCGCCGCGCCGATCGGCGCGGGGCTCCAGATGGTCGGGCCGGGCTGGCCGCTCTACGGGGCGTGCGCGCTGTTCCTGCTCGGGGCGTTCTGGGCGTGGCGGATGCCGCCCAAGGTGGACTCGGCGAAGGGCGAGCGGCGGGCGCACCTGCTGACGCACGGCGAGAAGAGACCGAGCCTGCGGACGGTGGGGCCGTCGGTGCTGCACGGTCTGGCGGCGAACGCGGCACAGCGCATGCTCTCGGGTTTCCTGATCTTCTTCCTGGCGTTCCTGCTGCGGGAGCACCCGCTGTCGGGGCAGAGCGCCGCCGTGTCACTGGGGATCGTGGGTGTGGCGGCGGGCGTGGGCAACGCGTGCGGGACGGCGGTCGGGTCGCTGCTCCGGGACCGGGGCCACGGTCCCGAGGTGATCATCGCCACGATGATCAGCGTGGTGCTGGGTACGGCGGTCTGCGCGGCGGTGTTCTTCGGCGGGGTGATGGTCGCCGTCCTGGGCGCGGTCGCCGGCCTCACCCAGGCCCTGTCGAAGCTGTCCCTGGACGCGCTGATCCAGCGGGACGTGCCGGAGGTGGTGCGGACCTCGGCGTTCGCGCGCTCGGAGACGGCCCTGCAGATGGCGTGGGTGGTGGGCGGCGCCATCGGTATCGCGCTGCCGCTGAACGGGACGCTGGGCATGGCCGTCGCGGCCGGGATCCTCGGCCTCGGCGCGCTTCTCGCGGTACGCGGCCTGCTGGGCGCCGCCCGCCGCCGGCCGGGGTCGGAGGGCCGTCCGAAGGCCCGGGTGGCGTAGACCCGCCTGGGACCGGAGGGCGGCACGCCGTACCCCCGCGTGGCGCGGACGCGGCGGCCCGATAGCCTTCGGCTCATGACCGTTGCGTTCTTCACCGGCTCGCGCCGCCGGGCCGCCGTCGCCCTCGGGGCCGTCTCCGCCGGGCTCCTCGTACTCTCCGCCTGCGACAAGCCGACTCCGCTCGCGACCCTGACGGTCGGGACCGACTCGGTCCACTCCGAGGCCGCCTGCTACAACGACGGCGACGCCATCAAGGAGTCGCAGATCCAGCAGTGCCTCAACAAGAAGGCCGAGAAGTCCATCTCCGTGGCGATGGACGACAAGATCCGCTTCGGGGTCGACCCCGACATCGCGGACAACGGCTGGACGATCTTCCTCGGCGGCCAGCAGGCCGAACCCGAGCCGTACAAGAAGACGTACCGGACCATTCCGGCCAGCGCCTTCTTCTCCAGCCAGACCGGCGAGGCCACCGACAAGGCCCAGGTGACCATCGTCGAGAACACCGGCAAGAAGCTGACCGGTGTCTGGCACTTCCAGCTGAAGAAGGAATCCTGATCCTCCGGTGCCCCACCGGATCCTGATCGTGACGGCCGTGGCGGCGGAGGCGGACTCCGTCACCGCCGGCCTCGGCCTCGACGGCCCGGAACTCCTTCCGCTGCCGGGGGGTCTCGTGCTGTGCCGTCACACGGACTCCGTCCCCCGCCCCGCGGGGGGCGATGCCCCGGTCGACGTCCAGGTCGACGTCCTGGTCGGGGGGGTCGGTCCGGCCGCCGTGGCCGCGTCGACCGGGACCGCTCTGGCGTACGCGTCGCTGACCGGAAGCGGCGCGGGCAGCCCTTATGACCTGATCGTCTCCGCCGGGATCGCCGGCGGATTCCCCTCCCGCGCGCCCGTCGGCTCCGTCGTCGTCTCGGCGTCGATCGTCGCCGCCGACCTCGGCGCCGAGACCCCCGACGGCTACCTCGCCGTGGAGGAGCTCGGTTTCGGCCGGTCCGCGCATCCCGTGCCGGAGGCCCTGACCGGACGTATCGCCGCCGTCCTGGGCGCCGGGGGCCTGCCGCACACCGTCGGGCCCGTGCTCACCGTCTCGACCGTCACCGGTACCGCCCGCCGCGCCGCCGCACTCGCGGAGCGCCGGCCGGGGGCCGTCGCCGAGGCGATGGAGGGCTTCGGCGTCGCCGAGGCCGCCGCCGCGTACGGCGTCCCCGTCGTCGAGATCCGGGCCGTGTCGAACGCCGTCGGTCTCCGGGACCGGACCGCCTGGCGCATCGGCGAGGCCCTGGAATCGCTGGGGCACGCCTTCCGGCTGCTCGGCAAGACCGTCTTCGTGGAGCTGGAGCCGTCGTGACCAAGCTGAAGATCGCCTACTCGCCCTGCCCGAACGACACGTTCGTCTTCGACGCCTGGGCCCACGGCCGCGTCCCCGGCGCCCCCCGCCTCGACGTGACCTTCGCCGACATCGACGTCACCAACGGCTGGGCGGAGAGCGGCACCGACACCCACGACGTCCTGAAGGTGTCGTACGCGGTGCTGCCGTGGATCCTCGACGAGTACGCGCTGCTGCCCTGCGGCGGCGCCCTCGGCCGCGGCTGCGGGCCGCTCGTCCTCACCCTCCCCCACTCCCGGCTTCCCCCGAGCGGGGGGACCCCCATGGCCGGGACCGGCGCCGATCTCGCGGGGAAGACCGTCGCGGTGCCGAGCGAGCGCTCCACCGCGTACCTGCTGTTCCGGCTGTGGGCGGCGGAGAACGTGCCCGGCGGGGTCGGGGACGTCGTCGTGATGCCGTTCCACGAGATCATGCCCGCCGTGCGCGACGGGAAGGTCGACGCGGGGCTCGTCATCCACGAGGCCCGCTTCACGTACCAGAACTACGGCCTGCACTGCCTCGCCGACATGGGCGAGCACTGGGAGTCCACGACCGGCCTGCCGATCCCGCTCGGCGCGATCGTCGCCCGCCGCTCGCTCGGCGCCGAGACCCTCCAGCGGCTCGCCGGGGCCGCCCGAGCGTCGGTACGGATGGCCTGGGACGACCCGGCCGCCTCACGGCCGTACGTCCTGGAGCACGCGCAGGAGATGGACCCCAAGGTGGCCGACCAGCACATCGGCCTCTACGTCAACGAGTTCACCGCCGACCTCGGCGAGCACGGCTACGCGGCGGTCCGGGGGCTGCTCACCCGCGCCGCGGCCGAGGGACTCGTACCGCCCCTCGGCCCGCACGCGCTGTCGTTCCCGTAGCGCCGGGTCCGCCGCGCCCGCCCTACACGTCGAGCTGGTCGGCGACCGCCCGCAGCAGCCCCGCGATCTTCGCGCCCTGGGTCTTCTCCGGGTAGCGGCCACGCTCCAGCATCGGCGTGATGTTCTCCAGGAGCGTCGTCAGGTCCTGCACGATGGACGCCAGTTCGTCGGGCTTACGGCGCTGCGCCGCGGCGACGGACGGCGTCGGGTCGAGAATCACGACGGACAGCGCCTGGTCGCCGCGCTGACCTGCGACGACGCCGAACTCCACCCGCTGACCCGGCTTCAGTGCGTCGACTCCGGCAGGGAGCACCGACGAGTGGACGAAGACGTCGCCGCCGTCGTCACGGGAGAGAAAGCCGAAGCCCTTCTCGCTGTTGAACCATTTGACCTTGCCGGTAGGCACGTCTGTCCTCGTCCTCGTCCTCGTCGATGGGGATAGCGAACAGCGGGTCGACCGCCCCGCCGGCACCAAGGCTAATGGTCCGGAGGCCGGTGACAAGACGTCGCCGATGTGTTCCTGTGGCCTGGGAACTACCCTGGCCGGATGCGTAGTGAAACCCCCGCCGCACCGGTGAACGACAGCGCCCCGGGTGACGGCCTCGTCAAGGCCGGTGTCGTCGTCTTCGCCATCGGCGCCCTGGCGACGCTGGTCACCGTGGCCCCGCTGTTCCTCGGCACCGATCCGTTCCCCACCGTCGCGTACTGCGTCTCCATGCTGATGGGGGTCGGCTTCGCGCTGGCCGGCGCCGGGGTGCTGCGGTCGATCGCCGCCCAGCGGCGCCAGGCGCGGGGCGGGCCGGCCGCGCCCGTTCAGGCCAGGTAGCCCTCCCACCAGGCGCGGAAGTCCGTCAGGTCCGCCAGGACCACGCCCGCGCCCGCCTCCTTGAGCTCCTCGGCGGTGCAGGGGCCGGTTGCGACGGCCACCGAGAGGGCGCCGGCCTTCGCCGCGCCGCGGACGTCACCGAGGTGGTCGCCCACGTACACCTGGGCGCCGTGGGCGCGCAGGGCCTCCGCCTTGCCCTCGGCCCACAGACCGCCGGCGACCGCGTCCGGTTCCATGCCGAGGTACGTGAGGTGCAGTTCGGCGTGCGGGCCGTTCTTCGCGGTGACGACGACCGTGCGGCCGCCCGCCTCGCGGACGGCGGCGATGGCGTCCCGGGCGCCCGGCATCGGGTGCGAGGGCGCGATCGCGTACGCCGGGTACAGCGCCCGGTAGCGGGCCGCCATCTCCGTGACGTGCTCCTCGGGGAACCAGTACGCCATCTCGTGTTCGAGGGGCGGGCCGAGGCGGGTCACGACGAGGTCCGCGTCGATCACCGCACCGGTCTCGGCCGCGAAGGCCTCCCAGGCCGCCTTGATGCCGGGGCGGGTGTCGATCAGCGTCAGGTCGAGGTCGAGGTCGAAGCCGACGGTGAGCGGGGACGCGGGCGGGGGCGGGGTCGCGGAGGTCGTCATGGGGCCCATTCTGGGGGACCTCCGGGCCGGTCGTCCCCAGGTGGGTGCTGCTTACACTGAGGCGGGCCCCACCGGGCCGAGCCGTACCGAACCCGCACCGCCGACGCACCACCCGATGGGTCCTGATGCCAGCCGCTTTCCGTACCAGACGGGTCCTCGCGACCTCGGCGGCTCTCGTCGCCCTCCTCCTCGCCGTCCTCCTCAGCCTGGCCGTCGGCGCCCGCGCCATCGCCCCGTCCACGGTGTTCGACGCGCTGCTGCACGGCGGTACGAGCCCCGACGCCGAGGTCGTACGGCAGCTCCGCGTCCCCCGGACCCTCATCGGGCTGATGGTCGGCGCCGCGCTCGCCCTCGCCGGCACCGCGCTCCAGGGCATCACCCGCAACCCGATCGCCGACCCCGGCATCCTCGGCATCAGCCAGGGCTCCTCCGTCGGCGTCGTCCTCGCCATCGCCTTCTTCGGGGTGCACAGCCTCACCGGGTACGTGTGGTTCGCCTTCGCGGGCGCCGCGCTCGCCGCCGTCGCCGTCCACGCCATCGCCTCCAGCGGGCGCGGCGGGGCCACGCCCGTGAAGCTGGCGCTCGGCGGGGCCGCGATCAACGCGCTGCTGCTGTCCGTCACCACCGGCGTCCTCACCACGAGGGCCTCCGCGCTCGACGAGTTCCGGTTCTGGCAGATCGGCTCCCTCGACGGCCGTGACGCCCAGCTCGTCGGCCAGATCTGGCCCTTCCTGTTCGTCGGCGCGGTCCTCGTCGTGTCCGTGGCGCGCGGCCTCGACGCGCTGGCGCTCGGCGAGGACGTCGCGAAGGGGCTCGGGCAGCGGGTCGCGACCGTCCGGATCGTCGGCGGGGTCGGCGCGACCGTCCTCACCGGGGCGGCCGTGGCCGCCGCCGGGCCCGTCGCCTTCGTCGGCCTCGCCGTCCCGCACATCGCGCGGGCCGTCGTCGGCTCCGACCACCGCTGGGTCCTGCCGATGGCCGCCGTCATCGGGCCGGTGATGCTGCTCGTGGCGGACGTCGCCGGGCGGGTCGTGTTCCCGCCGGGCGAGGTGCCGGCCGGGGTGATGACCGCGCTCATCGGCGTTCCGTTCCTGGTCACACTGGTACGCCGGAAGGCGGTGCCGGCGTGAGGACGACCCGTACGCCCGAGGGCGGGCCCGAGGGGGGCATGACCCGTGCCACGGAGGGCCGTGCCGGTCCGGGCACGACCCTCCCGCCGGAAGGCGGTGCCCGCGCGAGCGCCGCCGGGCTCAAGCCCGCCGGGTACGGGCTCGTCCGGGCCCGGGGAGCCTCGTTCCTCGTCCACCGGCGCTCCGCCGTCGTCGCCGTGGGCCTGCTGTTGCTCCTGGCCGCGGCCTGCGTCGCGTACCTCTGCGTCGGTGAGCGGTTCGTCGCGCCCGGTGAGGTCGTCCGCATCCTGCTCGGGCAGGGCTCCCCGTCGACGTTCGTCGTCGAGGAGCTGCGCGAGCCCCGGCTCGTCGTCGCCCTCGCCGTCGGCGCCGCCTTCGGTGTCGCCGGCGCCCTCATCCAGACCGTCGCCCGCAACCCGCTCGCCAGCCCCGACATCATCGGCATCAGCCAGGGCGCCGGAGCGGTCACCGTCGCCGCGATGACCTTCGGCCTCACCTCGTACACCGTGCTGCCGTACCTCTCCATCGCCGGCGGGGTGCTCGCCGCCGGGCTCGTGTACGCGTTCGCCTGGCGCGGCGGGCTGCACGCGACCCGGTTCGTCCTCATCGGCATCGGCTTCGCGATCGCCCTGCGGTCCCTCACCACCCTGTTCATGACCAAGGGCGACTACCTCGTCGCCCAGCAGGCGCAGATCTGGATGACCGGCTCCCTCAACGGGCGCGGCTGGGACGAGTCCGCGCCCGTCCGCTGGACGCTGCTCCTCCTGCTGCCCGCCGTGCTGTGGGCGGCCCGCGCCCAGCGGACCGTGTCCCTCGACGACGACACGGCGACCGCGCTCGGCGTACGGCTCGGCCGGGTCCGGCTCGGCCTCGTCGCCGTCGGCGTCGTCCTCGCGTCCGTGGCGACCGGGGTCGCGGGGCCGGTCGACTTCGTGGCGCTCCTCGCCCCGCAGATCGCCCGCCGCATGACCAGGACCGCGCAGATCCCGCTGCTCTGCTCGGCGCTCACCGGCGCCGCGATCGTGGTCCTCGCCGACCTGCTCGGCCGGCGGCTCCTCTCCCCCGTCGAACTGCCGGTGGGAGTCCTCACGGCGGCGATCGGCGCCCCGTATCTGATCTGGCTCATCGTCCGGAGCCGTACGGAAGGCAAGGCATGACGAGCAGGCTGACCGCGCGCGAGCTGACGCTCGCCTACGAGGACCGCACCGTCGTCCACGAGCTCGACCTCGCCATCCCCGACGGGAAGGTGACCGTCATCGTCGGCCCCAACGCCTGCGGCAAGTCCACCACCCTGCGGGCCCTCGGCCGGCTCCTCAGGCCGGCGGGCGGCGCGGTCCTCCTCGACGGTGAGGAACTGGCGAAGCTGCCGACGAAGGCGATCGCCCGTTCCATCGGGCTGCTGCCGCAGACCCCCGTCGCGCCCGAGGCGATCACCGTCGCCGACCTGGTGTCGCGCGGCCGCCAGCCGCACCAGGCCTGGTGGAGGCAGTGGTCGGAGGAGGACGAGCGGGCCGTCTCCGACGCCATGGCCCGTACCGACGTGACCGCGCTCGCCGACCGGTCCGTCGACGCGCTCTCGGGCGGTCAGCGGCAGCGGGTGTGGATCGCGATGGCCCTGGCCCAGGAGACGGACCTGCTCCTCCTCGACGAGCCGACGACCTACCTGGACATCGCGCACCAGGTGGAGGTCCTCGACCTGGTGCGCCGCCTCAACCGCGTACGCGGCCGGACCGTCGTCCTCGTCCTCCACGACCTGAACCAGGCGGCCCGGTACGCCGACCACCTGATCGCCATGAAGGCGGGGCGGGTGGTCGCGGAGGGCCCGCCGGCGGAGATCGTCACGGAGGAGCTGGTACGGGACGTCTTCGGCCTGACGTCGATCGTCGTCCCCGACCCGGTGACGGGGTCACCCCTGGTTGTGCCGGGGGCGCCGTGGGGGGCGGGGGTGGGGGTCGAGACGGGGACGGGCTGAGGGCGGGGGGGGCGGCCGCGAGCGGCCCGGCACTGGGCCCGCCCCGGCGGGATGGGCGCGGGGTTGCGGGCCGCGAGCGGCCCGGCACGGTGGGGTGGGCGCGGGCGAGAGGCGGGCCCGGGTCGGTCGGCGGGTGAACGCGCGGGCAAGAGGCGCGCCGGGTCGGTCGGCGGGTGAGCGCGGCCCCGCACTGGGCCCGCCCCGGTGGGGTGGGCGCGGGGTTGCGGGCCGCGTCCGGCGGTTCAGTGCCTTCTGGCGCGCCACAGCAGGAACAGCGCCGACGCGATCGCCGCACCCCGGAGCGTCCACGGCCAGGTCTCCGAGACCGCCGCGCCCATCGCCTCTCCCCCCGCCGTCACCGGTTCGCCCCAGCGGCCCTCCACCCGGCCCCACAGCCAGGCGACGCCCGACGCGGCGGCGAGGCCCGGGATGACCAGGACGGCGGTCTTGACCTCGCCGGGGGTCAGGCGGCGGGAGGCGTACGCGAGGAGCCAGCCTCCGGCCAGCGCGATCAGCGAGCTGAAGACGGCGCCGCCGAGCAGCAGGAGCGCGGCGAGGAGGACGAAGGGGCTCCGGACGCGGAGACGGGAGACGGGCGTGGCGGCCTCGGGCGCCGGTTCGGGCTCCGCCACGGCGGCCCCGCGCCTGCGGCGCCGGAGGATACGGGCGAGGCGGCGGCGCCTGCCCGACCCGGGCGGCTCCCCCTTCCCCTCCGCCCCGTCCGCCCCGGTCTCGTCCTCGTCCGGGGCCGGCGGCTCGAAGAGGTCCGGGCGCTCGACCCCACCGACGAACCCCGCGAAGCCCTCGCCCGGGTCGGCGGCGTCGGACCGCCACCAGTCCGGCTCGACGGCGGCGACGCCGTCAGCCGCCACGCCGTCACCCGCCACGCCGGACCTCGCGGCGCCGGACCTCGCCACGGCGGACCCCGGCCTGGCGGACCCCGGCGCGGCGGACCCCGGCCTCGCGGACCTCGCCGCGGCAGACCCCGGCCTCGCGGACCCCGGTCCGGCGGGCCTCCTTGCCTCGCCCGACCCCGCCGCCGCGCCCGGCCCCGCCGCGTCCGACCCCGCCGCCTCGCCCGGCCCCGCCGCCGCGGACCCCGGTCCGGGGTCCGACCGCCGTGCCCCGCGCCCCCGCCCGCGGGGCTTCGGGACGGACGGTGGCTTTTCGGGGGCGCCCGCTCGTTCCACCACCTCGTCCGGTGTGCCGAGGGCGCCGAGGATGCCCCGTACCGCCGTCGGGCTCTCCTCGCCGTTCGTGGCGCGCTGCCGGTCGATCTCGTTCCGGAGCGTCGACACCAGCCGCATCCGGTCGCTCGCCGGCAGCTGGCGCTGCTGGGCCAGGTCACCGACCCGGCTCAGATAGTCGTAGACCAACTGGTCGCTCTCGATCCCCACGGTGCCCCTCCACGGCCGGTTCGCCCGGTACGGCCCGACGTTAGCGCCTGGACAGCGGCTAACGTGGGGCGGATGGGGATCGGTGAGCTCGACCGGGAGGCGCACGTGCCCGAGGTAACTGGCGCCGCCGCGGCGCCCCGCACACTCGCGGAGGCGCTGCGCGCACGGGGTGACGAGGGGCTCGCCGCGTTGCTGCGGGCCCGGCCGGACCTGGTGAGTCCCGTGCCGAACGACCTGACGCAGCTGGCGACCCGGGCCGGTACGCGGGGTTCGGTGGTGCGGGCCCTGGAGCGGCTCGACCGGTTCGCCCTCCAGACGGCGGAGGCACTCGCCGTGGGCCCGGACCCGACCCCGTATCCCGTACTCCTGGCGTTGCTGTCCGGCGACGAGGGGGATCCGGAGATCGCGGCGGCGCTGCCCGACGCGGTGGCGCTGCTGCGCGAGCAGGCGCTCGTGTGGGGTGAGGACGACCGGCTGCGGCTGGTGCGGACGGCGCGGGAGCTGCTGGCGCCGTCGGCGCAGCATCCGTCGCCGACGGGTCTCGGGCCGACGGTCGCGGAGGCGACGTCGGGGATGTCGCCGGGCCGGGTGCAGGAGATCGTCGCGGCGGTCGGGTTGCCGGCGACGCACGATCCGGTGTCGGCGGTGGCGGTCCTGACGGAGCTGTTCACGGACCGGGCGCGGATGGGTGCGCTGCTCGACACGGCGTCCCCCGAGGCGCTGGCGGTTCTGGACCGGCTGGTGTGGGGTCCGCCGTACGGCGAGGTGACGGCGAACCCGGCGCCTCCGGTGCGCTGGCTGCGCGACCGGGGCATGCTGCTTCCGGTGTCGGCCCGGACGATGGTGCTGCCGCGTGAGGTGGCGCTGCATCTGCGGGGCGGTCGGGCGCACCGGGCGCCGGAGCCGGTGCCGCCGGCGCTGGGGGTGGTGCGCGAGTACCGTCCACAGGTGGTGGACAGCGCCGCGGCCGGGCAGGCGCACGTGGCGCTCGCGACCGTCGAGGAGCTGCTGAAGTCCTGGGACAGGGGCGGCCCGCAGGTGCTGCGCGCGGGGGGTCTCGCGGTGCGGGACCTGAAGCGGACGGCGGCGACGCTCGACGTGACGGAGGAGACGGCCGCGTTCTGGCTCGAGCTCTGTTACGGGGCGGGGTTGTTGGCCTCGGACGGGGAGGCGGACGAGCGGTACGGGCCGACGCCGGCCTACGACCACTGGCTGGACCTGCCGCCCGCCGAGCGGTGGGCGCTGCTCGTCACGCCGTGGCTGGCGGCGACCCGCACGGCGGGGCTCGTCGGCGGGCAGGACGCGAAGGGCCGTACGCTCGCCGCGCTCGGCCCCGATCTGGACCGGGCGCCGGCGCCCGAGGTCCGGCACCGGGTGCTCGCGCTCCTGGCGACGCTGGCGCCGGGTTCCGCCGTCGACCCGGAGACGCTGTTCGCCCGTCTCCGGTGGGAGCGGCCGCTGCGGGGGGCGGCGCAGGCCGCTTCGGAGGGCGACGGCGCCGGGGCCACGGATCTGCGGTCGCGGCTCGCGCGCTGGACGCTCGCCGAGGCGGAGTTCCTCGGGCTCACGGGCCGGGGCGCCCTGTCGGGTCCGGCGCGGGCCCTGCTGAACCTGCCGCTCGCGGAGGCCGCGGCGGCCACGGCTCCGGGCGGCGGCGTCGAGCTGTCGGTGGCGGCCGACCGGGCGGCGGCCCTCCTGGCGCCGCTGCTGCCCGAGGCCGTCGACCACGTCCTGCTCCAGGCCGATCTGACGGCGGTGGCACCGGGGCCGCTGCGGCGCCCGCTCGCCGACGCGCTGGCGGTGCTCGCGGACGTGGAGTCGAAGGGTGGCGCGACCGTCTACCGGTTCACGCCCGGGTCCGTACGGCGGGCGCTCGACTCCGGTCGGACGGCGTCCGACCTGCACGACTTCCTGAAGGCGCACTCGCGTACGCCGGTGCCGCAGCCGCTCGCGTACCTCGTCGACGACGTGGCGAGACGGCACGGGCATCTGCGGGTGGGGGCGGCGTCCGCGTACGTGCGGTGTGACGACGACACGGTCCTCGGCGAGATCCTGGCCGACCGGCGGTCCGCCGCGCTCGGGTTGCGCCGCCTCGCGCCGACGGTCCTCGCGGCGCAGACGGACCCGACGTCGCTGCTCGACGGGCTGCGGTCGATGGGGTACGCGCCGGCCGCCGAGTCCGCGGAGGGCGACGTCCTGATCACCCGCGCCGACGCGTACCGCACGCCCCCGCGTACGGCTCCGGTGCCGGTGCCCGACGGGCCGCCGGCGCCCGACACGACGCTGCTGGGCGCGGCGGTCCGGGCGATCCGGGCGGGCGACCGGGCGTCGACGGCGGTACGGAAGGAACCGGCGGTGGCGACCGCGGCTGGGGCGCTCCCCCGCACCTCCGCCGCCGAGACGCTCGCGACCGTGCAGGCCGCCGCGATGACCGGCTCGGCCGTGTGGATCGGCTACGTCAACGCGGACGGCGCGGCGAGCCAGCGGGTCATCGCCCCGGTCCGCGTGGAGGGCGGCTTCGTGACGGGCTACGACCACACGGCCGACGAGGTCCGCACGTACCCGCTGCACCGCATCACGGGCGTGGCGGAACTGGCGGACGACCAGGTGTGAGGGGCGGTCCTCGTCAGCGGCGGGGGTCCGGACGTTCCCGGCGCCCACGTGCTCGTCCACGGTGGTCCCCGTACTCGGGTGCGCGCATCAGGCACACTGGAGGATTGGCCGTTACGGGAACGGCACGGCGTCGGAAGGACCTGATCACGTGAGTGGACCGCTCATCGTCCAGAGTGACAAGACCCTGCTCCTGGAGGTCGACCACGAGCTCGCCGACGCCTGTCGCAGGGCCATCGCGCCCTTCGCGGAGCTCGAGCGGGCGCCGGAGCACATCCACACGTACCGGCTGACGCCGCTCGGGCTGTGGAACGCCCGGGCCGCCGGGCACGACGCCGAGCAGGTCGTCGACGCGCTCGTCGAGTACTCGCGCTATCCCGTGCCGCACGCGCTGCTCGTCGACATCGCCGAGACCATGGACCGGTACGGGCGGCTCACGCTGTCCAAGCACCCGACCCACGGGCTCGTCCTGACCAGCACCGACCGGCCCGTCCTGGAGGAGATCCTGCGGTCGCGGAAGGTGCAGCCGCTCGTCGGGGAGCGGATCGACGCCGACACCGTCGTCGTGCACCCCTCGGAGCGCGGGCAGATCAAGCAGACGCTGCTGAAGCTGGGCTGGCCGGCCGAGGACCTCGCCGGGTACGTGGACGGCGAGGCGCACCGGATCGACCTCGCGGAGGACGGCTGGGCCCTGCGCCCGTACCAGAAGCAGGCCGTCGAGGGGTTCTGGCACGGCGGTTCCGGGGTGGTCGTGCTGCCCTGCGGCGCGGGCAAGACGCTCGTCGGGGCGGGGGCCATGGCGCAGGCCAAGGCGACCACGCTCATTCTCGTCACCAACACCGTGTCCGCCCGGCAGTGGAAGAGCGAGCTGGTGAAGCGGACGTCGCTGACCGAGGACGAGATCGGCGAGTACAGCGGGACGCGGAAGGAGATCCGGCCGGTCACCATCGCCACGTACCAGGTCCTGACGACCAAGCGGAAGGGCGTCTACCCGCACCTGGAGCTGTTCGACTCCCGGGACTGGGGCCTCATCGTCTACGACGAGGTGCATCTGCTGCCCGCGCCCGTCTTCAAGTTCACCGCCGACCTCCAGGCCCGGCGGCGCCTCGGCCTGACGGCGACCCTGGTGCGGGAGGACGGGCGGGAGTCCGACGTGTTCTCGCTGATCGGGCCCAAGCGGTTCGACGCGCCGTGGAAGGAGATCGAGGCGCAGGGGTACATCGCGCCCGCCGACTGCGTCGAGGTCCGGGTCAACCTGACCGACTCGGAGCGACTCGCCTACGCGACCGCCGAGGCCGAGGAGAAGTACCGCTTCTGCGCGACGACGGCGACGAAGCGGAAGGTGACGGAAGCGCTGGTGAAGAGGTTCGAGGGGCAGCAGATCCTCGTCATCGGGCAGTACATCGACCAGCTCGACGAGCTGGGCGAGCACCTGGACGCGCCGGTCATCAAGGGCGAGACGTCGAACGCGCAGCGGGAGAAGCTCTTCGACGCGTTCCGTACCGGCGAGATCAGTGTGCTCGTGGTGTCGAAGGTCGCGAACTTCTCCATCGACCTGCCGGAGGCGACCGTCGCGATCCAGGTGTCGGGCACGTTCGGTTCGCGGCAGGAGGAGGCGCAGCGGCTCGGCCGGGTGCTGCGGCCGAAGGCCGACGGGCACCAGGCGCACTTCTACTCGGTGGTCGCCCGGGACACCATCGACCAGGACTTCGCGGCGCACCGCCAGCGGTTCCTGGCGGAGCAGGGGTACGCGTACCGGATCGTCGACGCGGACGAACTGCTGGCGCCGTGAGGCCGTCTAGTCCATGAGCGCCAGCACGGGGGCCGTGATCGCCAGGGCATATTCGGCGATCACCAGGCCCTTGCGGGGCGCGATCAGGGCCGCCACTCCGGTGAGGGCTCCCAGCACCAGGGCCCAGAGCGCCGCCGTGACGAAGCCCTGGGCAACGCCGTCCCCCTCGATGGCATCGCCGAGCACCAACACGACGGTGGCGACGAAGCACGCCGCCAGGAGGAGGAATCCACAGCCGGCGATGACGCGCAGGGCGCGCGGGCCCGGAGTGTCGGGGTCGGTGAGATCGGTGCCGTGAAGGCGGTCGGTCGGCGTCGCCATGGGGTGATCACATCAGGGGCCGTCCCGTGGTGGCAGCCGTACTCGTACTCAGTCGGGGGCGGGTGCGTACTCAGGGCGCGGGTTCCTGACCCCGGCCTCGGGTGGGCCGTAGTCGCCGAGGAGGGTGACTGCGGCCGCCGCCCCGCCGAAGGCGCGGATCGCGCGGAGGGCGGTGCCGAGGGGGCGGACGCGGGGGCGGGGGATGGAGGTCACGAGGGTGAAGGTCGTCGCGGTCATGCTTCCATGATGGAATCCGGACATTCCGAACACATCGGCCTGGGGGTGGAACCGGGGTCCCCCTCACGTCGGACCTTGCCCCCTACGGGTACGAACGGCCGAAAACGATTCGCGGCCCGCTCCCGCCCGGAGTTACACTCGCCAGCTTCCCCGCCTCCCTCCTTGTGGAGCGCCGCCGCCCGGTCGGAAACCGGCGGCCACCTCGACGTGTCCGCGTATCCACCTGCCCGGAGGCTTCACCGTGCCCGTTTCCGACGATCCCCTCGCGCGTGAGCGCGCCCATCTGACCTCGTCCCGTGCCGCGCTGCGCGCGATGCGCGAGGACGTCGAGGCGCTCGACATCAAGGACGTCACGGCGAACTGGGTCAACTCGCTCGCGCTCGGACGGATGATCGAGGACCGCATCAAGGCGCTGGCCGACCTCTCCGGCCTCCCGCTGTTCTTCGGACGGCTCGACTACCTGCACACCACGCAGGAGGGGCAGCGCTTCTACATCGGGCGGCGGCACGTCCACGACGCCGACGGCGACCCGATGGTGATCGACTGGCGGGCGCCGGTCTCGCAGCCGTACTACCAGGCGTCGAAGAAGGACCCGCAGGACGTCGGGCTCCGTCGCCGCTTCGGCTACACGGGCGGCGAGCTCACCGCGTACGAGGACGAGCACCTGTCCGACCCGGACGAGCTCGAGAGGACCAGCCGGCTGCTCCAGGCGGAGATCGAGCGGCCCCGTGTCGGTCCGATGCGGGACATCGTCGCCACGATCCAGCCGGAGCAGGACGGGATCGTCCGCTCCGGCCTCTCGGGGACCGTGTGCGTGCAGGGAGGCCCCGGTACCGGGAAGACGGCCGTGGGTCTGCACCGTGTCGCGTACCTCCTCTACGCCCACCGGGAGCGGCTCGCCCGCACCGGCACCCTCGTCATCGGGCCGAACCGGTCCTTCCTCCACTACATCGAGCAGGTCCTGCCCGCGCTGGGCGAGCTGGAGGTCAGCCAGGCGACGGTCGACGAGCTCGTCGGGCACGTCGAGGTGCGGGGGACGGACGAGGCGGCGACGGCGGTCGTGAAGGGCGACGCCCGGATGGCGGAGGTGCTGCGGCGGGCGGTCCGCTCGCACATCGCGTTGCCGAAGGAACCCTTGATGGTGGTGCGGGGTTCGCGCCGCTGGCGGGTGCCCGCGTACGAACTGGAGGAGATCGTCAGGGAGTTGATGGAGCGCGACATCCGCTACGGGGCGGCCCGTGACGCGCTGCCGCAGCGGATCGCGCACGCCGTGCTCGTCCGGATGGAGCAGGCGGGCGAGGCGCCCGACGACCGGGTGCAGAACGCGGTCGCCCGGAACCCCGCGGTGAAGGCCGTCGTCAAGGAGTGCTGGCCGCCGGTGGAGCCGGCGAAGCTGGTGCTCCGGCTTCTGAGCGACCGGGAGTTCCTCGCGGAGCACGCGGAGGGCCTGCTGACCGAGGACGAGCAGAAACTGCTCCTCTGGGCGAAGCCCGCCCGGAACGTGAAGACGGTGAAGTGGTCGGCGGCGGACGCGGTCCTCATCGACGAGGCGCGGGACCGGGTGGAGCGGACGCACTCGCTCGGGCACGTCGTCCTCGACGAGGCGCAGGACCTGTCCCCGATGCAGTACCGGGCGGTGGGCCGGCGCTGCACGACCGGGTCGGCGACGATCCTCGGGGACCTGGCGCAGGGGACGACGCCGTGGGCGACGGCGAGCTGGGCGGAGGCGCTCGGGCACCTGGGGAAGCCGGAGGCGGTGGTGGAGGAGCTGACCGCCGGTTTCCGTGTGCCGCGTGAGGTGATCGCGTACGCCTCGCGGCTGCTTCCGCACATGTCGCCGGGGCTCGCGCCGGTCGAGTCCGTACGGGAGAACCCCGGGTCGCTCGTCGTGCGCCGCACGGACACGCTGGACGCGGACGTGGTCGCGGCCTGCGCCGAGGCCCTGGAGCACGAGGGTTCCGTCGGCCTGATCGCGGCGGACGCGCGGATCGCCCCGCTGGCGGAGGCGCTCACGGCCGCCGGTCTCCCCTACCTCGCGCCGGGCGAGGAGACGACGGCCGAGTCCCGGCTGACGCTGGTCCCGGCCTCGCTCGCGAAGGGCCTGGAGTACGACTACGTGGTCCTGGACGACCCGGCGGCGGTCGTCGACGCGGAACCCGACGAACGCACGGGCCTGCGCCGCCTGTACGTGGCCCTGACGCGTGCGGTGTCCGGCCTCACCGTCGTCCACTCGGCGCCGCTGCCGGAGCAGTTGGAGCGGGGATGATCCGCGCGGCGCGACCTCGCGGAGGACCGATGACTTTCCCCGGCGCCTCCGGTCCTGAGTGATAGTTGCTGCTGAGCACCAGTCATGATCCGAACGGGAGAACCCAGATGCGCACCCTGATCAGTTCCGCCTTCGTCTCGCTCGACGGCGTCGTGGAGGCCCCCGGCGGGGAGTCCGGCTACCGGAACGCGGGCTGGACCGGCAAGGACATGGAGTTCCTCCCCGAGGCGTACGGCATCAAGGGCCGCGAGCAGGAGGAGGCCTCGGCGATGCTGCTGGGGCGGGTCAGCTACGAGGCGTTCAGCGCGGTGTGGCCGGACATGGAGGACTTCGCGCAGTACAAGGCGATGCCGAAGTACGTGGTGTCCACGACCCTCACCGAGGAGAGCCTCGTCGACAACTGGGGCGAGACCGCGATCCTGCGCTCGCTCGACGAGGTCGCCGCGCTGAAGGAGACCGAGGGCGGGCCGATCATCATGCACGGCAGCGCGAGCCTCAACCGTGCGCTCTCGGACGCCGGGCTCATCGACCGCTACCACCTGCTCGTCTTCCCGCTCCTGCTCGGTGCGGGCAAGCGGCTGTTCAGCGGCACGGACAAGGACGCGCAGAAGCTGAAGCTCGTCGAGCACGAGGCGTACGCCAACGGGATGCAGCTGAACGTCTTCGACGTCGTCCGCTGATCCGGAGCTGAGGGTCGCGGACCTGAGGGGTCACGGACCTGGGGGGTCGCGGTCCTGAGGGTCGCGGACCTGGGGGGTCGCGGTCCTGAGCGCCCGGGCCTGGCGGGGGTCGCGGACCTGGAGGGTCAGAGCGTGGCGTACTCCGCGAGGGCCTCGGTGCGGGTGCGGTGGGCGACGGCCGCGAGGACCGGGTTCGTGTCGCGGTAGTAGTGCTCGGTCACCAGGCCCCAGGCCAGGGCCCAGCCCCGCCCGCGCGCCCAGGTCGCGTCGTCGGCGCGGGCCGCCTCGCGGAACAGCGGGCGGGTGTCCGCGGTGAGCAGGGTCCAGGCGGGCATCATGTCGCAGGCAGGGTCGCCGGTGCCGAGGCCGCCGAAGTCGATGACGGCGCTGAGCCGGCCGTCGCGTCCGAGCAGGTTGCCCGGCAGCAGGTCGCCGTGGACCCAGACGGGAGCGCCGTCCCACTGCGGGAGCCGCAGGACCGACTCCCAGGAGGCGGTGGCCAGTTCCTCGTCGACCAGGCCGTCGGCCCCGAGGTCGCGGACGGCGCGCGGCAGGTTGCCGTCCTCCCAGTCCGTGACGGGGCCGCCCCGGAAGGACGGCGGTCCTTCGCTCGCGTCGACGGTACGCAGGGCGGCGCCGAAGCGGCCGAGTTCGACGGCCGCGTGGGCGAGGTCGGTGAGCGGCACGTCGTACGTGTCGTCCCCGTCGAGCCACCGGTAGACGGACCAGGGCATCGGGAAGTCCGGTCCCGCTCCGGCCCGCCCCACCGGGACGGGGACGTCCAGGGGCAGGTGCGGGGCGAGCCGGGGCAGCCAGCGCTGCTCCTTCTCGACCTGTCCGACCGCGTCCGGGACGCGGGGCAGCCGTACGACGAGGTCGTCGCCGAGCCGGAACATGGCGTTGTCCGTACCGGCGGAGTCCACGGCCCGCACCGCGAGCCCGGCCCACCGCGGAAACCGGCCGGCGACGAGCCGCTCGACGAGCACGGTGTCGATGTCGAGTGCGCCGGGTCGCATGGGGGTGGCTGCCATAGGGGGCAGGCTAGCGACCGGCTTCCGCCCCCGGCGAGGGGTTATCGGCGGGGGCGCGGGCCGGCGCCGGGCGGGCTGGACGGGCCGGGGCCGGACCCTGCGGGCCGGGCGGGCCGGCCCCGGGCCCGGCCCGGCGCGAGGGGTCGGGCCGGGGCGGGCCGGCGCGAGGGGTGGGCTCGGTCCGAGGGCCCGGCCGGCTCTTCGCGGGTCAGGCCTCAGACTCGGGCTCAGGCGTCGAGGGCCTCTCGCCAGGCGCGGACCGCGTCCGGCGAGACGGGGGCCGTCCAGCCCTGGGGGCGGGCCGCGCCGCCGATGTGGAAGGCGTCGAGGCCGGCCGCCCGGAGTTCCGGGAGGTGGTCGAGGCGCAGGCCGCCGCCGACGAGGATCTGGGCCTCGTAACCCGGCTCGCCGGACCGGGCGGCCTCGGCCGCGAGGGTGGTCAGGCCGTCGTCGACGCCGGTGGCGGAGCCCGCCGTGAGGTAGGTGTCGAGGCCGGGGAGGTCGGCGAGCCGCTTGCGGAGTCCGTCGCGGTCGGCGGCGCGGTCGATCGCCCGGTGGAAGGTCCAGCGGGCGCCGTCGAGGGCCGCGATGAGCCGCTCGACGGCCACGAGGTCGGGTTCGCCGTCGGGGGTGAGGAAGCCGAGGACGAACTCGTCGGCGCCGGCCTCGCGCAGCTCGAGGGCCCGCCCGACGAGGGCGTCGACGTCGCCGGCCGCGAATCCGTCGGCGAGGCGGAGCATCACGCGCAGCGGGATGTCGACCGCGGCGCGGATGGTGGCGAAGCCGATCCGGGACGGGGTGAGTCCGTCCGCCGCCATGTCGGTGACGAGTTCGAGCCGGTCGGCGCCGCCGGTCTGGGCGGCGACCGCGTCTTCCTCGTCGAGGGCGATCACCTCAAGGACTGCACGGTTGCTCATCGAGGCCCATTTCTCCATAAATGACGGCTACAGGTCTAGTCCAATGACCAGCCTAGCCGTGCGAGTGGTCTCCCGCATCGTGCCCTGCATCCCCGGTTGCGGGAACATCCGCCTTCGCGCTGCCCGTCGTGACCGTGAAGGCCGCCGTGCGGACCTTGCCGCCGTGCTGGAAGTCGAGGAACAGGCGGTAGGTGCCGGGGCTGGGCGCCGTCGCCGTGAAGGAGACGTCCGGGCCGGGGCCGCCGTCGTTCGGGTGCACGTGGAGGTAGGCGAGGTCGCCGCCGCGCAGGGCGACGAGGTGCCCGTACGCCCCGAGGTACGGCTCCAGGTCGGTGACGGGCTTGCCGCCCTTGGTGACGGTGAGCCGCAGCTCGCCGGCCTTGCCGGGGTTCAGGGTGCCGCCGAGCCGGACCTGGTAGCCGTCGACGGTCGCGGTCGGGTTCACGGCGGGCAGCGGCTTCGGCGCGTACGCGCCCGGGACCGCGAGGTCCGCGCCGAGGGTGATGCCCTTGGCTCCGGGCGCGGCGGGCTTGAAGTCCGCGAAGGCCTTGTAGCCGCCGGCGGCGGGGAGGTCGACGGGGGTCGTCCAGGTGCCGTCCGGGGCCTTCACCGGGTGCAGGTGGCGGAAGGTGCCGAGGTCGCGGGAGGCGACGATGAAGTGCAGTTCCTTGCCGTGCTCGGTGGTGAAGGCGGTGACCTTCCGGCCGGCCGCGTCCTTGATGGAGAACGTCAGGACGCTCCGGCCGGCGGCGGGCGTCGGGGTCTCCAGGGCCAGGGTGTAGCCGTCCTGGGAGACCTGGAGGCCGCCGGGGAGGTTCGCGGCGGCCGGGGTGCCCGTGGCCGCGCCCTCGTCGTGGCCCGCGTGCCCGTCGGCGGCGGCGCTCTTCGAGGGGGCGGGCGCGGTCGCGTGGTCGCCGTGCTCGGCCTTCTTCGGCTCCTCGACGGGGCCGACGCCTCTGCCGACCCCGTACGCGGTCCCGAAGGTCGCGGCGAGCGCGGCGGCGAAGGCGGTGATCCTCAGTCCGGTGTTCATGACTGCTCTCCCGTGCGTGGGTGGCGTGGTGAACCGTTCGATGCACTTCACCATACCCCTAGGGGGTATCAAGTCAAGCCAGGGAGGCGCTTGCGTCGAATACCACTGGGGGGTATACATGGACTCACGACCGAATACCCCCCAAGGGTATCTGGTGAAGTGGAACCGACCGAGGAGGAAGCCATGGGCTCCTGCTGCACCCCTGACAACAGCTGCTCGACCACCACGGAGACCACCGCCGTCGCGGTCGCCGAGAGCACCGTCACGGTCTACGCCGTCTCCGGCATGACCTGCGGCCACTGCAAGACCGCGATCACCAAGTCCGTCGGCGCGCTCGACGGCGTCATCTCCGTGGACGTCGACGTCACCGGCGGCCTGGTGACCGTGACCACGGGCGGCGAGCCCGACGACGCCGCGATCACGGCGGCGGTCGACGAGGCGGGCTACGACCTCACCGGCCGCGCCTGACCCCCACCTCGGCCGCCGGGGCCCGCCCACCACGCCTACGAACGCTTCACCCCGGGACCGGCGCGTGAGCCGAAGGGCGCGCCGGGGGGACAGGGACGAGCGCGCGGAGCCTCCCGAGGAACGAGGGAGACGAGCACGGTCGTCCCTGTCCCCCCGGCCGAAAGCGCCCGGAGGTGAACCGAGCCCAAGAAAGAGGAGCAGGAAATGACCACGACCACTCCGGGCACCGCCCAGGTCGAGCTCGCCATCGGCGGCATGACCTGCGCCTCGTGCGCGGCCCGTATCGAGAAGAAGCTCAACCGTATGGACGGGGTCGAGGCCACCGTCAACTACGCCACCGAGAAGGCGAAGGTCACCTTCGACGCGGACGTCGACGTCGCCGACCTCATCGCCACCGTCGAGGCCACCGGCTACACGGCCGAGGAGCCGCAGCCCGAGCGCGCCCGGAACGACGGCGGCGAGGACGGACCCACCGACGAGGAGAGGGCCGACGAGGAACTGCGGCCCCTCAAGCAGCGGCTCGTCACCGCCGTCACGCTCGCCGTCCCCGTCATCGCGATGGCGATGGTCCCCGCCCTCCAGATCGAGTACTGGCAGTGGCTGAGCCTCACCCTCGCCGCGCCCGTGGTCGTCTACGCCGCCTGGCCGTTCCACCGCGCCGCCTGGACCAACGCCAAGCACGGCGCGGCCACGATGGACACCCTGATCTCGGTCGGCACGATCGCCGCGTTCCTGTGGTCGCTGTGGGCGCTGTTCTTCGGCACCGCCGGTACGCCCGGGATGACGCACCCCTTCGAGTTCACGATCGCCCGTACCGACGGCGCCGGGAACATCTACCTGGAGGCCGCAGCCGGCGTCACCGCCTTCATCCTGGCCGGCCGCTACTTCGAGGCCCGTTCGAAGCGCAAGGCGGGCGCCGCGCTCAAGGCGCTGATGCAGCTGGGCGCCAAGGAGGTGACCGTCCTCAGGAACGGCCGCGAGGTCACCGTACCGACCGCCGAACTCCAGGTCGGGGACCGGTTCCTGGTCCGTCCCGGCGAGAAGATCGCCACCGACGGCAGGGTCGTCGAGGGCTCGTCCGCCGTGGACGCGTCCATGCTCACCGGCGAGTCCGTGCCGGTCGAGGTCGGTGTCGGGGACGGCGTCACCGGCGCCACCCTCAACGCCGGCGGCCGCCTCGTCGTCGAGGCCACCCGTGTCGGTTCCGACACCCAGCTCGCCCGCATGGCGAAGCTCGTGGAGGACGCGCAGAACGGCAAGGCCGCCGCCCAGCGCCTCGCCGACCGGATCTCGGCCGTCTTCGTACCCGTGGTCATCGCCCTTGCCCTCGGCACCCTCGGCTTCTGGCTCGGCACCGGGCAGGGCCTCACGGCCGCGTTCACCGCCGCCGTCGCCGTCCTGATCATCGCCTGCCCGTGCGCCCTCGGCCTCGCCACCCCGACCGCCCTCATGGTCGGCACCGGGCGCGGCGCGCAGCTCGGCATCCTCATCAAGGGGCCCGAGGTCCTGGAGACGACCCGCAAGGTCGACACGATCGTCCTCGACAAGACCGGCACCGTCACCACCGGCCGGATGACCCTCCTCCGGGTGCACACCGCCGAGGGCGTGGACGAGAAGGACGTCCTGCGGCTCGCGGGCGCCCTGGAACACTCCTCCGAGCACCCCATCGCGCAGGCCGTCGCCACCGGCGCCGCCGCCAAGGTCGGCACGCTCCCCACCCCCGAGGACTTCGCCAACATCCCCGGCCTCGGTGTCCAGGGCGTCGTCGACGGCCACGCCGTCCTCGTCGGCCGCGAGAAGCTCCTCGACGAGTGGGCCATGGCTCTCCCGGCGGGTCTCAAGTCCGCGAAGGACGAGGCCGAACGGGCCGGGAAGACCGCCGTCGCGGTCGCCTGGGACGGCAGGGCCCGCGCGGTCCTGGAGGTCGCGGACGCCGTCAAGGAGACCAGCCCCGAGGCGATCAGGCGACTGCGCGCCCTCGGTCTGACTCCGATCCTGCTGACCGGCGACAACAAGGCGGTGGCCGAGTCCGTCGCCGCCGAGGTCGGCATCGACGAGGTCATCGCCGAGGTCATGCCCCAGGACAAGGTCGACGTCGTCAAGCGCCTGCAGGCCGAGGGCCGTTCGGTCGCCATGGTCGGCGACGGTGTCAACGACGCCGCCGCGCTCGCCCAGGCCGACCTCGGGCTCGCGATGGGCACGGGCACGGACGCCGCCATCGAGGCCGGCGACCTGACCCTCGTACGAGGGGACCTGCGGGCCGCGGCCGACGCGATCCGGCTCTCGCGCAGGACGCTCGGCACGATCCGCTCGAACCTGTTCTGGGCCTTCGCCTACAACGTGGCGGCGCTGCCGCTCGCCGCGGCCGGACTGCTCAACCCGATGATCGCGGGCGCGGCCATGGCCTTCTCCTCGGTCTTCGTGGTCGGCAACAGCCTGCGCCTGCGGGGCTTCCAGGCAGCCGACCGCTGACGACCCGTCCTTCCCCGTCAATCTCCGAGGAGCCCGCCGTGGCCGGTTACGGACACCAGAAGGAAGACATCATCAGACGCCTGCGGCGCATCGAGGGGCAGGTCAGGGGGGTGCAGCGGATGGTGGACGAGGACGTCTACTGCATCGACGTCCTCACCCAGGTCTCCGCGATCAACGCTGCCCTGCAGTCCTGCGCGGTGGCCCTGCTCGACGAGCACCTCAGCTGCTGCGTCACGGAGGCGATCGCGCAGGGCGGGGACCAGGCGAAGGTGAAGGTGAGTGAGGCGTCCAAGGCGATCGCCCGACTCATCAGGACGTGAGGCGGACGGTCGGCCGGACCGGTCGACACCCCGCCATTGTACCCCTGGGGGGTATACCTCGGCGGGGGAACCGGCCCGTACGATGAGCCGCCCGCAAGGGGAGGGGATGCACGTGCGCAGGCTGGGAGAGCTGGAGGCCGAGATCATGGACCGGCTGTGGGCCTGGCAGCGGCCCGCCACGGTCCGCGAGATCGTGGATGACATCAACCGGGGACGCCGGGTCGCCTACACGACCGTGATGACGGTGGCGGACATCCTGCACCGCAAGGGCTGGCTCCGCCGCGAGAAGGTCGGCCGGGCCTGGTCGTACGAGCCCGTCCGCAGCCGCGAGGAGTACACGGCCGGGCTGATGCGGGACGCCCTCGGCGACAGCCAGGACCGCCCCGCCGCCCTGCTGCGGTTCGTCGAGGTCATCTCGGACGAGGACATGGACGCCCTCGACGCGGCCCTGCGCACGGCCCGCGGCGACCAGGACCCGCGGCCGGGCGAAGGCGGCCCGGACCCCCGGGCCGGTGGTCTCGGCCCCCGGGCCCACGGCGGGAGCGGCGTGTGAACCACCACGCGCTCGTCCCCCTCGGGCTCGTCGCCCTCACCGGGTTCCTCGTGCCGCTGCTCGTGGTCCGGGCCCGCTGGGCGCAGCAGGTGCCCCGGCTCGCCCTGGGCGTCTGGGCCGTGTGCGGCGCCGTCTTCGCGGTCGCGACCGCCCTGCTGCCCGCCCAGATGGTCCTGTCGGGCGAGAGCAACCACCGGCTCGCGGACATGCTGTTCGCGCTCCGGCCGCCCACGGTCGACCAGGTCCTGAACCTCGACGGGCGCGAGCGGTTCGCCTTCTCGCTCTCCCTCGCGGTCCTCTCGCTGCCCGCCTCCGCGTTCGTGCGCCGGCTCGTCAGGGCCCGGCGGGTGCGGGCGCGGCACGCGGGGGTGCTGCGGCTCGTGGGGCGGTACGACCCCGCGCTCCGGGCGACCGTCCTCGACGACGTGCGCCCCGCCGTGTACTGCCTGCCGGGCCGCTCGCGCCGGGTCGTCGTCTCGTCGGGCGCGGTGGACACCCTGACCCCGGCGCAGCTCGCGGCGGCGCTCGCGCACGAGCGGGCGCACATCGCGGGGCGGCACCATCTCCTCGTCGCGGCGGCGGAGGCCTTCGCGGCCGTCTTCCCGCGCCTCCCGCTCGCGCGGCACGGCGGGGTCGCCGTACCGCTGCTGCTCGAGATGGCGGCGGACGACCGGGCGTTACGCCGGTGCACCCGGGACGCCCTGGCCACGGCGCTGTACGCGCTGGCCTCGGGGCGGGCGCCCCGGTCCGCGTTCGCGGCGGGCGGCCCTTCGGCGGCCCTGCGGATGCGACGCATCCTCACCCCGCACAGCGCGGGGCATCCCGTACTCCAGGGGCTGTTGACCATCGCTTCGGCGGCCCTCGCGATGACGCCCCTGGTCGTCGCCTGCTGTTCCTTCCCCGGGTAATCGACACGGTTCACCGCCTTCCGATCCGAACACCCCTATTTACTAAGCGAATTCGTAGATTTCGCATCGGTCACGAACAACTGAATTCACGGCTATTGTGGGTACGTTGGGGATCTGGCGCGGCACGTCGAAGGGTACAGAACCGATGCAGCTGGCTGGCGTTCGGACGGCCGCGGCCGGCGACGCGACGACGATATCCAGGCTGCTCGCCGACGTCATTCGGAGCAGCTACGCGGGAATCCTCGACGAAATCCCGATGCGACGACTCATCTCGGCACAATGCGCACTCCCCCGCATACGAGCGGAAATTGAAATTCCGGGCGGTGCTCCCGGCTGGCTCGGCTGGCTCGTCGCGACCGACACCGAGGGCGCGGTCGTCGGTGTCGCCGCGGGCGGTGTCCCGGTCCCGGGCGAGGGCGAGGTGTACGCCCTGGCCGTGGTGTCCGGCTCCCGCCGCCGCGGCGTGGGTACGGCACTGATCACGGCGGCCACGGACCGCATGCGGAGCTTCGGGGCGCGGGCCCAGCGCGTGGAGCTCCCGGCCGCGTCGGATCCGGCGCTGCCCTTCTACGCGCACCTGGGGTTCGCGGCCCTCTCCCCCACGCGACTGAGCCGGAACCTCCCGTAACGGGACTCCGCCCGGGACGTGGCAGATCCACGCCATCGCGTGTTCACGCAGCCTGATCCGGTGGATCGGCGTTCCCTCCCGAGGTCAGGATGGGTCCAGCGGCGCGGTCCCCGGCGGCACGGGTACCTCGTCCGGACGGCACGGACCGAGCGAGCCCCTGGAGGAGCGATGCACACACCGAGCGGCACTTCCCTGCCCGTCGTGCCCGCAGCGCTCGCGCCGGTCCTGCCGTCCCGGAACGGCCGGGAGCAGGAGCCCGCCCCCGGGGCCGGCATCCGGGTCACCTCGGACACCCTCCCCGGGCTCGAATCCGTCTCCCCCGCCGACGAGGCCTCCGTCTGGCTGCACGACGCCCTGCTCGGCCCGCACAGCGCGGACATCGTCCGCTACCTCGGCCTCGCCCGTTCCACCGGTGGGCCCGTCCTCGACCTCGGCTCCGGCGCCGGGCGGCTCGCCGTCCCGTTCGCCCGGCACGGCTTCGCCGTGGAGGCCGTGGACCGGGACGCCTCGGCCCTCATGCGCCTCAGGGGTTGGGCCCGCCGGATCGGTCCGCAGGTGGCCGGGCTCGTCGTCACCCACCGGACGGACCTCGCCGAGCTGCGCCTCGACGGCAGCTACCGGTTGGCGCTGCTCGCCGGCGCGATGGTCACGGCCGTACCCCCGGCCCTGCGGCCCGGCCTGCTGCGGGAGGTCGCCTCCCACCTGGAGGCGGGCGGGGCGCTCGCCCTCGACTACACCGCGCACCGGCTGCCCGGGTTGCTCGCGGAACCCCGGCGGACCTGGGCGTTCCCGGTGCCCCGCTTCGACGGCGTCGACGAGTGGGTGGTGGCCAGGCAGGTCTTCGACCTGCCGTCGATGAGCGAGCGGATCACGTACTACGCGGTGAGGACCGGCAAACGCTCCACGGAACGGGTCGTGCTGACCACCGACAAGTGGATCGTCGATCCCGACCGGCTCACCGCCGAGCTGCACGCGGCGGGCCTGCACATCGAGGGCCGGCGGCGGCACCGCATCGACGAGCGGACCGAGTCCGTCCTGCTCGTGTGCAGGACGGACGACTGACGGCCGGCCGGCGACCGACGGCCCGTGGCTGACCGACGGCGGCCGAACGGCACCTGCCGACGTGGACGGGCAAGAGGTACGATGCCCACAAACGTTTGGGCCGACCAGGTGGCGGGCGGAGAAGATGGCAGTCGTGGAAGAGCTGACGGGCCGCGAGGCGGTGATCCAGCGCCTGCGGGACGTCGGGCTGCGGGTCACGGGCCCGCGCCTGGAGGTGCTCACGGTGCTCGCCGCCGGCGGCCATCTCGACGTCGAGGCGATCACCACGACCGCCCGCGAGCGCCTCGGCACGCTGACCAGCCAGGCCGTGTACGAGATGCTGCGGCACTTCCAGGAGACGGGCCTGGTCAGCAAGTTCGACCGACCCGGCCTGCCCGCCGTCTTCGAGATCTCCGGCCCCGCGCACCAGCACGCCCTGTGCACGGTCTGCGGCCGCGTGGAGAACGTCGCGTCGACCGCGCCGGCGCCGCCCCGCGGCGCCCTGCCCCAGTGGCGGGTGGAGGACGCGGAGGTCGTCTTCAAGGGTCTGTGCCCCGACTGCCTGACGAGCGCCCCCACCGCTTGAGCCCCGTTCAACTCCGTGCGGGGCGTGGGAATATGTGGCAGGGTCTGGCGGGGCGATTCAACAGGGTCCGCCGGACCCGAGGGGAGTCTGCTGCGCCGTGTACAGAAACGCCGCCGTGTCCCGCGTGGGCAGCGAGCAGGCCCTCGCCGTCTACCAGGAGCTCCGCGCCCGCCCCGACATCGGCTTCGACGAGGCCGCCGACCTGCTGGAGCTGTCCGCCGACGAGCGGGAGCGGTGCCGCGAGGAACTCGCCTCCCTGGGACTGACCGCACCGCGGGACCAGCCGGAGGCCGCCGCCGACGGCGATGCCCGGCCCGGCGCCCACACGGTCGTCGACCCGGACGTCGCCCTGCTGCGGCTGCTGCGCCGGGAGCGTGACCGGCTCCAGGACCGGCTCGCCGCGACCAGCCGCGCGCACACCGCGATCGAGGCCCTCGCGGGACCGTTCCTTCGGGCCGGTGCCGCCCCCCGCTCCGAGGTCGAGGTGGAGATCGTCACCGACCCGCAGCGGGTGGCGCGGGAGCTGACGGAGCTCACGGACACGGTCCGTACCGCCGTCCACGTCATGCACACCGGTTCCGTACGGCGCGAGGACATGGCCGCCGAGCTGGAGCGGGACCGCTCGCGGGCCGCCCGCGGGGTGCGGGTCCGCGCCATGTACAGCCGCCGGGTCGGGACCGTGCCCGAGATGACCCAGCACCTGGCCGACCGGGCGGCGCTCGGCGTGGAGCTGCGCCTGTCCCCCGTCGTGCCGATGAACATGGTCCTCGCCGACGAGAACTTCGCCCTTCTCCCGACCGACCCGCACGAGCCGGACTCGCCCACCATCCTGGCCCGTGGCGCCGGCCTGGTCCGCTCGTACCTCGCCCTCTACGAGTACTGCTGGCAGGCGGCCTCCCCCTACGGGGAGGAGCCCGGCGAGAACGGCTGTGGCGGCCTCTCCGACCAGCAGCGGGTGGCCCTGCGCATGCTGGCCTCCGGGATCAAGGACGAGCAGATCGCGCGGAGTCTCGGCGTCTCGCTGCGGACGGTCAGCCGGCTCCTCTCCGAGGTCATGCAGGAGCTGGGGGCGGCCAGCCGCTTCGAGGCCGGGGTGAAGGCGGCCCGGCTCGGCCTGCTCGACGGCGAGGGGTCCGAACACGGGTCGTAGAGGGAGGAGTTCCGGTGCGAAAGAGTAGGTGCAGACACTGCACGACGGACTCCCGCCGAGCCCTGTGACAGGGTGAGGGCGGGGCGGCTCGGAGAATGAGGGGGGTCACTTCGCCATGGTCACTGCGGGCGACGGCATGGGGGACGGCGGAGGCGACGGCCTGCTCGCCGTGTACCAGGAGCTGCGCCGCCGGGGGGTCGCGGACTTCGAGGAGGTCCGCAGGGAGATCGGGCTCGCGGCGGAGGAGTACGAGCGATGTCGCGGCGAACTCCTCGCCCTGGGACTCATCGTGCCGACGGGGCAGGCCCATGCCACCGTCACCGCCGTGCAGGACGGCAGTTGGTGTTCGGAGACGGACACGGTGGCGGCGATCGACCCGGAGATCGCGCTCCTGCGGCTCCTGGAGCGGGAGCGGGAGCGGCTGCGGGAGCACCTGGCCGAGGCGGACGAGGCGTACAGCACGCTGGAGGTCCTCGCGGGTTCCTATCTGCGGGCCGAGGCGCTGACCCGGGCGGAGGCGCACGTCGAGGCGCTGACCGACTACCGCAGGATCCAGCAGGCCATCGAGGACATCACCGATGTGATCCAGGAGAGTTCGGCGGCGCTGCATCCGGGGACGCCGGGGCGGCAGAACCCGGACCGGATGCTCGACCGCGACCGGCGGCAGATCGCCAACGGGGTGCGGGTGCGGGCCGTCTACGGCCGCCAGGAGGCCACGGACCCGCAGATGGAGAAGTTCCTGGGGCGGCGGGCGGAGTTGGGCGTCGAGATCCGGCTCGCCCCGGTCGTCCCGATGAACATGATCATCGCCGACCAGCAGTTCGCGCTGGTGCCGATCCGCCCCGAGGACCCGGGCGAGGGCGCGATCCTGGCCCGGGGCAGCGCGCTGGTGCGGCCGTATCTGAGCCTGTACGAGCACTGTTGGCACACGGCGACCCCGTACGGGAACGAGGCGGCGGCGGAGGCGGGCGGCGACGGCCTGTCGGAGCAGCAGCGGGCGGCGCTGCACATGCTGGCCTCGGGGATGAAGGACGAGCGGATCGCGCGGACGCTCGGGGTGTCGCTGCGGACGGTGAGCCGGATGATCTCGGAGCTGATGCAGGAACTGGGCGCGACGAGCCGTTTCGAGGCGGGGGCGCGCGCGGTGCGGCTGGGCTGGCTGGACTGACGCCGCCGGATCGGGCGCTCTCCCGGAAAGGCCGGAGAATCCGGGGAAATACCGGGGCCCCGCAATCGTGGCAGCGATTGCGGGGCCTGGCGGCGAAGAATTCCCGTTGCCGGGTGAATATGCCGGGGAATGCGCTCAGTTGGTGGGCGCGGGGGTCGGCGACGGCGGGGCGACCGGCCAGCCGTTGTCGTCGGCGACGCCGGCGACGGTCTGCGGAGCGAGCGGCTCGCCGTCGGTGACGGCGAAGGCGGCGCCGCCGACGACGGCGGTACAGGCCACGGCGGCGACCAGGAACTGACGGAGGGCCTTGCGGATTCCGGTGTTCTGCGCAACGGACATGATTCCTCCAGGAATGGAAAGTGAATTCGTCTTCCGGGGCCCGTGCCGCCGGGTGTTCCCTGAAGACATCTCCATTCTGACCCGGCCCCCGAAGCGGATCCAGGGATCGTCCGTGCGTGGACCCGCCATGGCGTGGATGCGTCAATCGGCCACAGCAGCAACGGAATTGGCGCATCCGGAGCTACCCATACCTTTGGTTGAACCAAAAGAGGTGCTAGACTTGTGCTACGGCCTTCTCGTTCCTCCAGGAGAGAGAGGCCACCGGGGCAGGGGCGTGCCGCCGCCCCTGCCCCATCCGCGTCTCCGCGAGCGCCGCCCGGTACACCTCGACGGTCCGGGCGGCCGACGCGCGCCAGCTCATCCCGCGCGCATGGCACACCGCCGCCTCCCCCATCGTCACCACCGCCTCCGGATGCGCCGCCAGCCACCGCAGCCGCCTCGCGTACTCCAGCGGGTCGTGGCCCCGCACCAGGAGGCCCGTCACCCCGTCCCACACCGCCGTCGGCAGCCCGCCGACCGCCGCCGCGAGCACCGGCGTCCCACAGGCCTGCGCCTCCAGGGCCACCAGACCGAAGGACTCGCTGCGCGAGGGCACCACGAGCACGTCCGCCGCCCGGTACCAGTCCGCGAGCCGCTCCTGCGGTACGGGAGGGCCGGGCCGCAGGACGTCGGTCACCCCCAGCTCCTCCGCGAGCCGCCACGCCGTCCCCTCGCGCGTCGCGCCCGAATGCCCGCCGACCACCGGGACGAGCAGCCGGCGGCGCAGGTCCGGGGACCCCCGCAGCAGCTCGGCGACCGCCCGCACCAGCACGTCCGGGCCCTTCAGGGGCTGTATCCGGCCCGCGTAGAGCGGCACGAACGCGTCCGCCGGCAGACCGAGCCGGGCCCGTGCGGCCGCCCGGCCGTCCCCCGGGTGGAAGGTCCGCAGGTCGACCCCGGGACGGACGACCTCGGTGCGCGGCCCCTCCGCCCCGTACAGCGAGCGCAGCGCCTCCGCCTCGGCGGCCGTGTTGGCGATCAGCCGGTCGGCGGCGGCCACCACCTGGTGCTCGCCCAGGACCCGGAGCTCCGGCTCGGGGGTGTCGCCGGCGGCGAGGGAGGCGTTCTTGACCCGGGCCAGGGTGTGGGCGGTGTGCACGAGCGGGATACGCCAGCCCACCGAGGCGATCCGGCCCGCCTGCCCGGAGAGCCAGTAGTGCGAGTGGAGCAGGTCGTAGCGCCGCTCCTCCTTGAGCAGGGCCAGCGAGAACGGCACCACGAGATCCGGCATGGCCTCCTTGGGGAGCGCCTCGCGGGGCCCGGCGTGCAGATGGCGGACCCGTACACCGGGGGCGAGGTCGACGAGCGGGGCGAGGCCCTCGCCCCGGCAGCGGGTGAACAGGTCGACCTCCGCGCCGTGTTCGGCCAGGGCGCGGGACAGCTCGACCATGTAGACGTTCATCCCGCCGGCGTCCCCCGTCCCGGGCTGGTGGAGCGGGGAGGTGTGGACGCTGAGCATGGCGACGCGCAGGGACACGTGGGGCTCCTGTGTGAGGGGAGGTGGGACCACGTGTCCCTGCGCGTCGCTCGCGCGCGCGGTCACGCGGCAGGGGGCGGAGTAGCGAGATACTGAGATACTTAGTTGGTTAGTAGTAGGGGTCAGAACCCGTAGACCGGGCCTGACGGCGGCGCCAGGCGGGTCCCCGGCAGGGGAGCCGTCAGGGCGTGCCAGTCGACCGCGCGGCCCGGTGCCACCTGGAGCGCCGCCGCGAGGCGGTCGGCGCCCTCCGGCATCACCGGACGCGACCACGCGGACAGGGCCGACGCGACCGCCAACTGCGCGGCCAGCGCCGGGAGATGGCGGCAGGACGTGCTGGGCCGGCACCGCTCGTGGGCGTTCACATGACCGAAGTCGGCCGCCGAGCGGACCATCTCGTCCAGGACGGCGACCGCGCGGCGCGGGTCGAACGCGTCGGGACCGTACGCCTCGCGCAGGTCGTCCACACCCCGGTGCAGCCGCCGCTCCAGGACGTCCCAGCCGGTGCCGCCGGGCAGCGCCTGAGGGGCGAGGCCGCCGCACTCCTCCCGTACGGCGGCGAAGAGCCGGGACAGCCAGCTGTTCCAGCTCTCGTCCAGCTCGTGGCGGGCGGCGGCGAGCCGTTCCCGCTGGAAGACCGTGCGGCGGCCGAGCGGGCGGGCCTGGAGGACATGGCGGCGCAGGGTGTCGGAGCCGTACTCGGTGAGCAGGTCGAGCGCCCAGACGTTGCCCTCCTGGACGCCTTCCTCGATGACGTACGACTCGTTGACGTTGAAGTCCTGCGGCAGCTTGATGTCCTGCGCGAGGAGCAGCACCGGCAGCAGCACCGCGTGGCAGAAGGCGTGCCCGAAGCCGCAGAAGTGGATGGCGCGGCGGGGCAGCGGGCCCGTCGCGTCATAACCGAAGAGGTGCATCGCGGCGGCTTCGAAACAGCCGTCGATCCGGTGGTCGGGGAAGCCCTCCACGGGCACCGGCAGACCCCACTCGGCGGGGTGTCCCACGGCGATGTCCGGCAGGCCGTCCTCGACGAGCGACTCGCACAGGGCGGCGAGCCGCGGCGGGAGGCCGGCCGTCGCCCAGTAGTCGGCGAGGGTCTCCCGGAACGGTTCGAGGGGCACGTAGAGCCGGCGGCAGCGGCGGGCGACCGCCGGGGTGTCGCAGAGGGCGCAACGGGCGGCGATGAGGTCGCCGCCGTCGTTGGGGCGGGCGCACTCGTGGCACATGCCGCCGTCGCTGACCGCCCCGCAGTGCGGGCAGGTGCCTGTCGCGTGCGCCCCGTACAGCCAGCGGTCGCAGGGCTCGCAGTACGGCAGGAGCCGGGCGCGGGGGGCGATCACGCCCTGCGCGAAGAGCCTGCTGAAGAGGTCCTGCACCCAGCGTCCGTACCCCTTGTCGCGGCGCGGCCGCACGATGTGGTCGAACTCGACGCGCGAGCGCAGCCAGTCGGCGGTGATCGCGGCCCGGTAGCCCTCCGCGACCTCCTCGGGCTTGCGGTGGTGGCGCAGCGCCCGGACCTCCACGGAGCTCGCGTGGTCGGCGGTGCCGGTGGTGAACCGGACGGCCTCGCCCTCGGCACGCAGATAGCGGGTGAGGACGTCGGCGGCGACGTACGGCCCGGCGAGGTGACCGATGTGGAGTTCGCCGTGGCTGGCGGGAGGGGTCGCGGTGATCCAGACGGGGGTGCTCATGGGACCTCCTTGACGCTGTGGTGCGGTGGGCTTCAGCGGGTCGCGGTGGGCGGGCGCGCTGTCGGCGCAGGGCGGTCAGCGGGGTCGGTTCTCGGGTGGCCTGCGGGGGGGGCGTGACGGTCAGCGGGGCTCGAAGTGGAAGGAGCGGATGAAGCAGTCGCGGGGCTGCTCGACGGCGTAGACGACGCATTCGAAGAGGGCCTGCGTGGTCAGCTTCTCGTCGGGGGCCACGCCGTCCGGATTCGTTCCGTCCCATTCCGCGAAGCGCGGATCGGAGGTGGAGAAGTCGGGCGGGAAGAGGGAGAAGACCCGGACCCCGGACGGCCGCAGCCTGCGCGCGAGGATGTCGGCGAATCCGGCCTGGGCGCTCTTCGCCGCCCAGAAGGCCTCGTGGGCGGCGCCGGCGGCCGCCGCGGAGGTGCCCTCGGCGTCGCGGACGGCGACCATGTTGACGATGTCGGGGCGCAGGGAGCCGCGGAGCAGCGGCAGGAAGTGCTTCACCATGAGGACGGTGCCGCCGGCCGTCGACTCGATCGTCTCCACGATCTCGGCGTCGCTCGCGGCCTCCAGGTCCATGCCGTCGAGCCAGCGGGCGCCGTTGTTGACCAACAGGTCGACCCGGTCGGTGTGTTCGCCGACGCGGGCGGCGAACTCGCGGATCTCGGCGGGCTTGCTGAGGTCGCAGCCGAAGGCGTGGATACGGTCACGGGCGGAGCCCATGACGTCGGTACGGGTGCGTTCGGCCGCTTCCACGGTCCGCGCCGACACGTAGACCTCGGCGCCGAGATGGGCGAAGCCGACGGCGAGCGCACGGCCGAAATAGCGGGACGCTCCGGTCACGACGACACGCAGGTTCTCGAATTTCATGTGCGTCTGCTCTCCCCACGGATACCGATGGCCGGTCCGCTTCAGCGTGGCAGAGGAAGCCGGTGGGAGGCCTGGTGAGCGGGGTGCGCGTTCACGCCGTTGCGTGGATACGCCAGGGCAGTTCGAGCGTCGTGAGGACCCGGGCGCGCTTGTGGTGGACGCGGACGCGGTCGGGTGCGGTGGACACGGTGACGGTGCCGCCGGGGGTTCGGACGGGGCCGCTCACGGTCGGTACGACGGTGCCGTCGAGCGCCCCGGCGGCGGCGAGGGCGGCGGCGCCGGTGAGGGCGAGGCGGGGGTGCCAGCCGCCGACGGTGAGGGCGCGGACGGAGATCCCTGCGGGGCCGCTGGTGAAGGTGGCGATCTTGGGGAGGGCGGAGTGCGGGGGGAGCCCGAGGAGGCGGGCGGCGTCGGCACGGAGGGCGAGGAGCCGGTGGTGGAGGGCGTCTTCGGGTCCGGGGAGGTGGCGGGTGTCGACGAAGACGTAGGGGTTGCCGTAGCGCACGAGGGAGACGGGGACCCCTCGGAGGAGGTCGACGGGGCGGCCGGTGGGGAGGACGTCGGGGGCGGTGGGGGGCTTGAGGAAGCTGAGGGTGTACGTGTCCTCCCGGGACCCGGTCCCGGGTTCGCAGAGGACGGTGTCGCCGGTGGTCACGGCACGGACGGTGACGCGCCCGGGGCGCCCCTCGGCGACGACGCAGGCGAGCAGCGAGTGCCCGCACCCGGCCCGGAAGTCGAATCCGCCGCCGGGGAGGGCCTGGACGAAGCGGTAGTCCAGGGTGGGGCCGGGACGGTACAGGGCGATCTTGCCGAGGCGCGCGTAGGGGGTCCCGTCGAGCGCGCGCCGCACCCAGGCGAGCTCCCCACCGAGCCCCAGAGCACCGAGAGGAAGCCGATCGCTCCGCACGACGAGGGTGGGCCCGGGCGCATCGAGAACCCGCACGACGGTGACGGCCGTGTCGGCCGTCCGCCTCACCGGACCCCCCGTTCCGTCCCGTGTGCCCACCCTCCCCCAGACGTCGTCCGGGGGCACCCCTGTCGCCCCGGCGGGACGACCGCCCCCACGGGCGTGGGCAGGAGGCGCGGCCGTACCCGCAGGCATCGGCGGCGCAACCTCACGGGCAAGGTCCGGTGGCGCGGCCGCACGCGGCGTCGCCGCCCCGCCCCCGGGCCCGGGACGCCCAGGTCCCGGGAGTTCAGGCCGCACAGCCGACCGGGATGCGCATGCCCTGGACGATCTCCGTCCACAGTTCGTGGACGGCGAGGGCCCAGAGGGCCTGGGCGTCGTGGTGCGAGGGGCGTTCGAGGTGGCGGGCGAGGAGCTTCTGGACCCGGTCCGCGCGGACCTTGCCGCCGAGGACGAGCCGGGCCGGGGACAGGAGTTCCCGTACGGTCTCCAGGAGCGGCCCCCCGGGCGCGAGCATCGCCGCGACGGGCAGCGTGAACGGCTGCTTGGGCCGGCGCAGGACCCCCGGGGGAAGGAGTTCCGCGCCCGCCTCGTACAGGGCCCGCTTCCCCGTCCGCGCCGCCGTCGGCAGCGCACGCGCGTGTGTGACGACGGACGGCTGGCAGAACGGCATCCGCGCCTCGACGGCCCACGCCATGGAGAGGTGGTCGACGCGGCGCAGGTGGTACGCGGGGAGCCGCCAGCGCGTCTCGAACGCGGTCGTCGCGGTGAGACGGTCCGCGCCGACGGTCTCCGCCGAGCGCAGCTCCTGCTCGATGCGGTCGGCGGCGGAGCCCTGTTCGGCGATGAAGGCGCGGTAGTTGGCGGTGTAGAGGTGTTCGCGGAGCAGCCGGGGCGCCGCCGAGAGCGCGTCGGCGTAGGCGCCGGCCCAGTCGGCCCCGGCGGGGGCGGTCCGCGCCGCGCGCATCCGGTCGTACCCGCCGAAGATTTCGTCGGCGCCGTCGCCGGTGAGCGCGACGGTGAAGCCGTTCTCGCGGACGGCGCGGAAGAGCGCGTACGTGGAGAGGGTGATGGGGTCGGCGTTGGGCTGGCCGAGGTGGCGGACCGTCCGGGTGAGGAGGGAGCTCAGCTCGTCGGGGTCGACGGTGACCTCGTGGTGGACGGTCCTGGCGCGGCGGGCGACGGACCGGGCGTAGGCGGCCTCGGAGTCGGGCCACCGGCCCCGGTAGGTGAGGTGGAAGGTGTGGAGCGGGGGCGCGTCGGTCTCCCGGGCGTGTTCGGCGGCGAGTGCCGTGACGAGGCCGGAGTCGAGGCCGCCGCTGGTGATGGCGCAGACGGGCACCTCGGCCTCGGCGAGCCGGCGTACCTCGTGGCGCAGGACGTCCTGGGTGTCCCCGACGGGGGCCGCCCGGTACGGGCCCCTGCGCCGCACCACGGGTGCGGATCCCGGCCGGACGAGGGCGGTGGCGCCGGGCGGCAGGACGCTGACGCCGTCGAGCGCGGTGTGGGTGGAGAAGGAGGTGCGGGTGGCGAGGACGGTGTCGAGGGCGTCCTCGCGGGGGGAGATCCGTACCCCTTCGAAGGCGAGGAGCGCGGGGATCTCGGAGGCGAATCGGGTGGAGCCGTCGTACGGGTCGTGGTGGAGGTGGATCGGCTTCATGCCCATGTCGTCGACGGCGAGCAGGAGTCGGGTGCTGCCGGGGCGCAGGTCGAGGACGGCGACGGCGAACATGCCGTCGAGGTGCTCGGCGAAGGCGGGGCCGTACTCGGCGTAGAGCGCGGGGAGCAGGGTGCCGTCGCAGCGGTCGGGGAACCGGTGGCCCCGGGCGGCGAGGGTCCGGCGCAGCTCGGCGTGGTTGTAGATCTCGCCGTTGAGGACTGCGAGGATGCCGGGGAGGTGCGGCAGCCGGTAGGGCTGCTGTCCGCCGCAGGGGTCGGTCACGGCGAGCCGGTCGCAGCCGAGGGACCAGCCGGGGCCGCTGAGCACGTGGTGCTCGTCGGGTCCGCCGTGGCGCTGGCGGGCCGAGACCGCCGCGAGCTGGGCCGGCTCGGGGCGGTCGGCCCCGGCGGCGAAGGAACCGAGAATCCTGCACATGCCGGTCACCCTCCAAGCACGTCATCACTCGTCATTACCCGCCCCATTCAATGATTGGAATCTACCAAATTTTTGAGTGGCGCGTAAGTGCCATGTCCAGTTCACGCCAGGGCGTGGCCTTGCGACGCCCTATGTCACCCCAACAGGCTTGCCCCATGGAGGACTTCAACCGAGCCGCCCCCACGTCCCTGCTGGTGGTGGCCGCCCACCCGGACGACATCGAGTTCTGTGTCAGCGGCACCGTCATGCAATGGATCGAGCGCGGCACCCGCGTCACGTACTGCATCGTCACCGACGGCGGCGCGGGCGGTTACGACGAACGGCTCCCCCGCCAGGCCATGGCGGACCTGCGCCGCGCCGAACAGGTCCACTCCGCCAAGCTCAGCGGCGTCGCCGACGTCCGTTTCCTCGGCTACCCCGACGGCTTCGTCGAGGCCTCCGTGGACCTGCGCCGCGACCTGTGCCGGGTCATCCGGGAGGTACGGCCGCAGCGCGCGATCATCCCCTCCCCCGAGCTCAACTGGGCGCGGGTGGCCGACCTCCACCCCGACCACCGCGCGGTCGGGGACGCCTGCCTGCGCGCGGTCTACCCCGAGGCGCGCAACCCCTTCGCCCACGCCGAACTGCTCAAGGACGAGGGCCTCGAACCCTGGATCGTCCACGAACTGTGGCTGATGACCGGACCCACCCCGAACCAGTACGTCGACGTCACCTCCGTCTTCGAGCGGAAGGTCGAGGCCCTGCGCATCCACACCTCCCAGACGGCTCACTTCGACGACCTCGCCGGCCTCCTGCGCACCTGGCTCGGCGAGCACGCGACGGCCGGCGGGCTGCCCCCGGGGCGGATGGCGGAGGCGTTCCAGATCGTGCACATCGACTGACGCGTCCGCCTCGTGCGCCCCCGGGTTCGCCGCCTGCGGCTCGGAAGACGGCGACGGCCGGGGTGAATCCTTTCCGGTGTTCCCCCGCTCTTATCCGCGTACCGGCCGAACGGGCCGGTGGAACCGGGAGGGAACACTCATGATGGTCACCGGCCTCGTCGTGATCGGAGCGCTGCTCGTGGGGGCGTGCGCCTGGCATCTGACACGGCGCTACAGGGGGCGGAGCTGACCGGCGTACGGGGAACGGGTGGGACCAGCGCATGAACCGACGCTTCCTCTGGCCGGACGAGCAGCTGATCAAGGCCGCGCAGGACGGCGACGTCACGTCGCTCACCGCCGTCGTCATGGAATCGCAGCCCCATGTACGCAGGTTCGCCCTGTCCCTGTGCGCCTCGCCGCAGGACGCGGAGGACGCGGCCCAGGAGGCGCTGATCATCCTGTACCGGAAGATCGGCACCCTGCGGGCCACGGGCGCGCTCGCCTCGTGGATGTTCCGGATCGTACGGAACGAATGCCTGCGGCACGTAAGGCAGTTGGCCTCGCGGAACGAATCGGCACCAGCCGGATTGGACGCGCCGCCCGAACCGGGGGCACCGACGGAACCGTCCGCCGAGGACGCGGTACTGCGCAGGCTGGAGGCCGAGCGGATCGCGGCCGCGGTGAGCGCCCTTCCCCGCGACCAGCGGCAGGTCCTGATCCTGCGGGACGTCCAGGGCCTGCCGGGCAGGGCCGTGGCCCGTTCGCTCGGCCTGAGCGACGCGGCGATGAAGTCACGGCTGCACAGGGCGCGTACGGCACTGCGCCACGCCCTGACGACAACGACACCCACCGGCTGACCGGCGTCCGGCCGCCCGACAGGAGGAAGCACCGATCGTGAACACCGCGCAGCACGAACCGAGTTCCCGGCCCCGGACCACCGTACGGACCCCGGCACCGCCCTCGTCGAACTTCGCCAGCAGGTCCGTCCCGCGCCATCTGGCACGAGGCGCGATCGGCCTCGGCCTGATCGTCGGCTCGATCGCCCTCGTCCCCGTCGCGGGCCCGGCCACCCTGCTGGCCGCCCCCCTGACCCTGATCGCCTTCCGCGGCTGCCCCACCTGCTGGATGGTCGGCCTGGCGCAGACGATCTCCCGGGGCCGTCTGGAGCGGCAGTGCGAGGACGGCGTCTGCACCTTGGCGAAGGCGCACCGCTGAGGGAGGGAAGCACGCCGGTTACGGACGAAGAGACGGAGGGAGACGGGCGCCGGTGCGCCAGTACTCCAGCAGGACTACAGTTTCGCTACGGCATGGAGCGAAACGCTGCAGGTCACAGGGCAGTTGAATCCCTGCACGCCTATTGACTCAGCACGCCTACTCGCCAGTAGCCTCCTCGTGCGCCGCCCCCCACGGACGCCGATCCCGCGAGGCATGCCATGAAGAAGAGTCTTTTTCCCGCCGCCCTCGTGAGCCTCTTGCTCACCTCGGCCGCCGTGTACCCGACCCACGCGGCCACCGGAACCTCCACCTTCGGTCCCGCCGGCAACCCGATCCTGTTCGTTCACGGATACAACTCCTCCGGCTCGTACTGGAACGCCATGGCCGACGACTTCAGAGCGGACGGCTGGCCGTCCACGCATCTGCGGCAATGGAGTTACGACACCCGCCAGTCCAACGCAACCACCGCTCAGCAGATCGCCACGGAGGTCGACCGGCTGCTGGCTGCCACCGGAGCGACCAAGGTCGACGTCGTCACGCACTCCATGGGCGGGCTGTCGAGCCGCTACTACGCGAAGAACCTCGGTGGCAGCCAGAAGATCGACGCCTGGGTCTCGCTGGGCGGCCCGAACCACGGAACCGACTGGGCGAACGGGTGTTACGACGCCTCCTGCGTGGAGATGCGTATCGGGTCGGTTTTCCTCGGCGAACTCAACTCCGGCGACGAGACGCCCGGCAGTCCTCGGTATGCCACGTGGTGGTCGCCGTGCGACGCGGTCATCAATCCGGACAGCAGCGTCGCCCTGAGCGGCGCGACGAACACGAAGTCCGCCTGCCTCGGTCACAACGCCCTCGGCACCGACCCCACGGTGTACGGGCAGGTGCGGGACCACGTCAACAGCTGATCATCACCGCGCGCCTGCCATCCGACCACCTCCCCCCTCCCCCCGGGACGGACCTCGGGCCCCGGGGTGCGCCTCGGGGCCCTGTCGGAGCGGCCGGGGGTCATCCCTGTTCGGCGGTGCGCTTGACGGCGGCGAGACCGGGTGGGATCGGCGAGCGCTCCGAACACACCGTCGGCGAGGAGCCGGGAGCCTGGAAGCAGGGAAGACCGGAGGTCCCGGGCGGTCACCACACCACCCCCTCCCCCACCAGCCGCACCGCGAGCACCACGGTCAGCGTGCTCGACGCGAGTGCCGTGGCGAGCCTCCCCCGGGTCCCCGTCAGGGTCCGGCCGAGGAGGGTGCCGCCCAGGGCGAGCAGGAGCTGCCAGCTGGCGGAGGCGGCGAGGGCCGCGAGGACGAAGGCGGTGCGGTCGGGCAGGCCCACGGGGGTCGAGGGCCCCGCCGCGAGGATCAGGGCGGCGAAGTAGGTCACCGTCACGGGGTTGAGGATCGTGATGCCCAGGAACGTGAGGAACGCACGGGCCGGGGTGAGGGCGGTCCCGTCGTCACGGGAGGCGAGCCCGCCCGTCCGGTACGCAGCGAGCGCCAGCCACGCGGCCCGTGCGGCGAGCATCACGAGCACGATCGCGGAGGCCCAGCGGAACGGGTCCATGACGGGCGCGAGCACCGGGACGAGCGCGGCGCCGCCCGCGACGGCAAGGAGCGCGTACACGCCGTCGGCCGTGGCGACACCGAGGGCCGCGCCGACGCCCGTACGCCAGCCGGTACGGGCCGTGACGGCCACGAGATGGGCGCCGACGGCGCCGACCGGGATCGCGATGCCGTAGCCGGCCAGGAGGCCGGCCACCACCGCGGCGGTCACGCGACGGCGGGGATCGCGCCTCCGGGGGAGCCGGGCTGCTGCTGCCGACGGTAGGCCGAACCGTCCTTCGTACGGGCGAGGAAGCCACCGACGACGAGATACCGCCGCAGGGCGGGGAAGTCCTCGTGCACGGTCAGGAGGGCCTGGTTGACCTCGGGCTCGCGGTAGTCACGACCGACGTCGAACAGCGTCCCGGCGAGGTGTGCGAGAAGGGCCTCACGGCGGGCGGGCTTGCGGGGGATCGCCTTGAGGCGCCCGTCGGAGGAGAAGAGGTCCGCGACGGGGCGGGAGGGCTCGGCGGAATGATGACTGCTCATGGTGGTGAAGCCTGACGGCGGCGCCCCCGGCCCGCAAAGGGTTTTCACACCGCCGCCGCCACGGCGTGCGGGGCCGCTACTTCGGCTCGGGCCGCACCATGACGTTCACCGCTTCCTGCACGGTGTGCAGGATCGTCCGGGTACCGTCGCGCTCGAAGATCGACCGCCCCTTCTCCATGAAGGCCCGGAAGTCGTCCTCGGACTCCCAGAAGTCCACGACCCGCCACCCCCCGCTCCCGTCCGGCCCGGCCGCGTGCGCGATGAACCCGGCCGGCGGAAACCACTCGGTGGCCCGGAGCTGCCGCGTGGTCTCGTCGTACTGCTCACGGGTACCGCCGGGAATCTCGATGGTGACGATGACGGGCATGGAGGCTGCTCCTGTACGTGGCACGGGGGTACGGGGGTCCCGCCCAGCACACCAGCGGTGCCCGGCACCCGCACGGCGACGGACCCGAACGAGCGAGGTCGCGCAGGCGGGGCGGACGGACGGACGTGTGCCGAAGGCCGCCCCCGCCTACGCGTGGATCTCGTCCACCAGCATCCTGAGCGTGAGGCTGTGCTTCTCCGGCGGCAGCGCCGCCATCGCCCGGGCCGCGTACGTCACGCCCCCGGCGCGGTCCCCCGACCGTGCCAGCATCAGGGCCCGGTGCAGTTCCAGGTGGGTGGCGAACCGGGGCAGTGCCGTAGGCAACTCGACGCGGGCCGATTCCTGCGCTTCCACCGCCTGCTTCTCGTCGCCGAGCCGGGCGAGCAGCAGCGACCGGAAGACGTTCAGTCGCCACCAGGGCACCGCGTAGTCGGAGGTCTGCTCGTACGAGCCCGCTTCGTCGAAGATCCTGCGACCCAGAGTGTCCAGCGCACGGGCCGACGCGTGATCGCCCCGGAGGGCGGCGGCATGGGCTTTGCCGTACACGGCGTTCAGCAGACCGAGCGACGGCCGGTCACCGATCTCCATCGCCTGATCGGCCAGCACGTCGGCCATGCCCAGGGAAGCCCCCTCGTACCCGAGGGCGATGGCCGCACGACCACGCACCCACACACGCGCGTGAGCATCCTCGGACTGGTCCGCCGCCCGCGCCGCCATCCGGTACCAGTGCACCGCCTTGGAGCCGTCCGAGCCGGGGAACGTCTTGGCGTACAGCGTCATCAGCCTCGACGCCACCGACCACAGACGCGGCTGATCCAACTGCTGCTGCACCGCGACGAGTTCACCCGACACACGCCGCTGGATGTCGGTCGCGCCCATCGACATGTAGTCCGTGCCGTACGTGGCCAGCCGGCTCTCCCAGTCGTCCGCCGAGGGTCCGCCCGAAATCCGGGCGGCAAAGCCGGCGGAAAGCAGCTCGGAGGCCGCCACCGGAGCTATGGCGGTCCCGGCGACATCGGTCAGGAAGGTACGTCGCTTCACTTCACCCTCAAGGACAGCCAGGGGCACGTCGAGGACGGCCGACAACTTCGCCAGGTAGAACCCGCTCGGGACGTTCCTGGAACGCTCCCACCGGCTCACGTACTCCCGATCGAGACTCGTCCCGTACGCGTCGTTGAGCGCCTGCGCCAACCGGCCTTGAGACCACCCACGGGCCTTGCGTAGGTCCCGGATCAACTCCCCGATCGCCATGGGACCCATGATGCCCCCGAGCACCCACTCCACGGCCATGAGAACAGCTGAACAAGGCGACTTGCCCCTGGAAATGCCCCTAGGGGGGCCGGATGAACGGCGGGACGATTCCCTGAGCGCAAGCCGCGCGGAGCACCTGAGGAAGAGAGGCCGCATGAGTACACCACCGCTACCGCCCTTGCGGGAGACCCGACCGTTCCGCCCCGTCTCCGAGCCCGAGGCCGCCCGGGTCTTCCGGGATCTCAAGGCCGCCATGGACTCCGCCGGTCTGCCCACGAGCGGGCTCTACCGGGACGTCACGCACGGGCCCGGGGGTGACGAGCACCGGTACGGGCTCGGGATCGTCAGCCTCGGCGGGGCCAAGCGGCTCACCGTGCTGCTGAACTCGACGACCCGCACCACCCCGTGAGGTACCGCGTGGGTGACGTCGTGACCGACGCGCAGCGGGCGCTCACCGGTGAAGTACGGGACGTGCGCGGGAACCTGCTGATCCTGGTGCGGCCCAGCGGATACCTGTGGGAGGCGGCGATCGACCAGTGCTGGACGGCGAGCCCGGCGGAACGCGCGAGTCTGACCCCGCGCGGAGCCGTCCGCATCATCAGCACCTCGCCGCCGCCCGCGCGGCCCTCTTCCTGATCGCGGTGGCCGTGGGCGCCCTCGGCACCGCCCTCTGGCTCCGCAGCCCGTGAGGGAACCCGTGCGACCAAGGAGCACGGGGCGGCCGGAGTTCGCCCGGTTGGGAGGCGTCACTCGTACGGGCGTACTTCACTGGGCGTGTCGGTCTGGACACGAAACGTGCGGTACGTTTTCGCGCAAAACGGCCCCCGTCGATGGCCTGCAACCTTCGACGGGGGCCTGAACCACCAGTGGAAGCAGCCCACCGTGATCTACCGGCACTTTAACGCGCCCTCCCGTGCCTTCTCTCAGTTCTCGCACGAACTCATCCGACACCCTCGACTCTCTTCCGACGCCGTCCGGCTTCTGACCTGGCAGCTCTCCCTTCCCGAAGGCGCCCGCGAATCACTCTCCCGAACTGCCGAACGTGCCCGGATCGGGGCAACCGCGTTCACCCGCGCCAAGCGACAGCTCAAGGAGGAAGGCTTCGTGCACGAGCGGCGCGTCCAGGGCGCCGGCGGTCACTGGATGACCCAACAGCTCGTCTCCAGCACCCCGTTGACCTCTGACCAGGCCGTCAAGCTCCTCGCCCGGACACCCCTCCTCACCTGCGCGGACCAGGCATCCCCGCAGGTCGTACCGAGTCCCCGGAAACCGGCCGTCGGTGAACCGGGCACCCCGCCCACCGACCGTCATCCAAAGAAAGACCCGAAGGAAGACACCTCCAACCTTCCGGCCGAGACGGACGAGGCGGACGAGGCGGACGAGGCGGACGAGGCGGACAGCCCCAAGGTGGCCGTCGAAGCCCCGCACCTCCCCGACGCCCGCGCCCTCATCGGCGCCCTCCCCCTCCTCTCCCCCGCCCTCCGCCACATCCCACCCGCCATGCGCGACGAACTCACCCACCTCGCCGCCCGCTGGCTCGACGCCGGACACACCCCCACCGACATCCACGAACACATCCTGCGCGGCCTGCCCGGCACCGGAACTCCCGTACACCGCCCCGGCGGGTTGATCCGCTACCTGCTCCGCGACGTACCCCCGCTCGCCCCGCCGCCCCAGCCCTCACCCACCACCCACCGGCTCTCCGCCCGGCTCCACGGCACCCGCGAATGCACGGGCGACCACACCCAACCCATGCTGTTCCGCCCGGTCGCGGACGAGACCCTGTGCGCCGCGTGCGTACCTCACGTCCCGCCACGCACCGCAGCGATGTCCTCATGACGCCGACCGGGATTGCTTGCCATACGGGTCGACCCGTATGGTAATTCGGTATGAGCTCCTCTCCGTCCTCCAGGGGACGTCCCAGGGATCCCCGCTCGCACGAGGCGATCGTCGGCGCGGCCACAGAGCTGCTGATCGAGGTCGGCTACGCCGCGACGTCGATCGGGGCGGTGGCCGCCCGTGCCGGTGTCGGCAAGGACACGGTCTACCGGCGGTGGCGGGGCAAGCCGGAGCTGGTCTTCGAGGCCGTGTTCACGACCACCGACCAGGCTCCGACCCCGGACACCGGAACGCTGGCCGGCGACCTGACCGTACTGGTGCAGGGCCTGATCGACGAGTTCCACGCACCGGCCGCCGCCGCGGCGCTCCCGGGGCTGCTCGCTGACTTCGCCGCCGATCCGGCGTTGAAGGCGCGCATCCGCAGCGACTTCCTGGCCCCCTCGAAGGAGCGGCTGCTCATCGTCTTCGAGCGTGCTGTGGCGCGCGGGGAGATCGCGGCCGACACCCCCGTCGATCTCGTCCTGGACACGCTGGCGGGAGCCGTGTTCTTCCACATCGGTCTGGTCGGGGAACACCCCGACCGTCAGCTGGCCGGCCGGCTGGCCGCCGTCATGGCCGAGGGGATCGAGATCCGATGAACGGCTGGCTTCTCGCGGCGGGCGTCACCGCGCTCGGTGTGGCCGCGGCGCACATCGTCGGCGGGCACCGGGATGTGGTGCGCCCGCTGCTGTCCTGCGGCCTCGCGGACGAACCCAAGCGCGTCCTCCACGCCGTGTGGCACATGGTGAGCGTCGACCTGGTGCTCTCCGCAGCCGCCTTGGTGTATCTGGCGCTGGCGGACGACACGTCAGCGACCGCCCCGATGGCGTGGTTCGTGGCCGCGCACTTCGTGGCGTACGCAGGCGCCTTCCTCGTCGTCACGCTGTCGGTCGGCTGGCCGAAGCCACTGCTCCGGCTGCCGCAGTGGATCCTTCTCCTGCCGGTCGCGATCCTGACCGTGGCGGGCGTCGCCTAGCGTCCGCCCGCGATCGGCTCGACCACGGCCCGCTCGACGGCGGCCCCGCCGTGTCGAACCGGGCGAAACCCTCTCCTTCGCCCTCGCGACGCGTCGGAACGGTAGTGCGGCGGGGCAAATTTCGGTGCGCGTCGGGGGCGGATTGGTCAGACTCGCGGCATGACAGCGAGGATCAGCCGCATCAATCCCGATCAGTTGCACGAGACGCCGGGTTACCACCACATCACCGTGGTGGAGACCGGCCGGACGGCGTATCTGGCGGGGCAGTGCCCCCTCGACCGGGGCGGTGATCTCGTCGGCCCGGGATCCCTCGAGACGCAGGTCGATCAGGTTGTCGTGAACGCACTCGCCGCCCTTGCGGCGGTGAATGCTCAGCCGCAGCACGTGGTGCGGTCGGTGATCTACGTGCGGAGCGATGACAGGGAGGACCTGGGCCTCGCCTGGCACCGGCTTGCCGCTTCCGCCCTCGGGCCGGCCTTCACGTCCGCCAGCACGCTCCTGGGGGTCTCCCAACTGGGCTTCGCCGGGCAGCTGGTAGAGGTGGACCTCACCGCCGCGCTGCCCGACTGAGCGGCCCTCACCTCTCGCACCTCTCGAACGGCATCTCGGACTGCTTCGCCCACGTGGAAGCCCACCGACCGGTACGCGGACGACGGCCGGCCCGTCACCTACGGGACGACCGCCTCCGGGCCGCCCTGGACTTCATCGCGTCCAGGCGAGCGGACGCCCCGCCGCACCCGTTCCGCCCCGCGCTCACCGGTAGATGAGCAGTTCCTTTTCCGTCGCGCCCCGCAGTTCGTAGCGGGTGCGGACCAGGGGGCGGCCCGCGTAGATGCGGATCAGGGTGGACGCGTCACCCTCGAAGGTCGCCGGCGGGCGGCCTTCGATCGCGTTGCCCAGGGCCACCGGGGTCGGGTCCCGGTCCTTCAGGACGCCCACCAGGCGCGGGGTCTCCCGTCTGCGGCTCGTCACCGACAGGAGCGGGAGGGCCAGGTCCAGGCTGGGGCCGCAGTACGCGTGCGGTTCCCCGAAGGCCTCCCGTACGTCCCCGGCGTGGACCCATTCGCCGAGCGCGACGGCGTCGAGCCTGCCGTCCTCGTGCCCGGCGATGACGGGACCGGCCTCGGTGAGGCCGCGTTCCAGTTCGTCGAGGATCCGGGCGAGCGGCCACTCCTCGCGCTCGGCCACGTCGCGGGCGTTCGCCTCCGGCAGGAACACGCCCTCCTCCAGGCGGCCCTCGACGATCCGGACGAGCGCCGCCCCGCAGTGGGCGACGACCTGCCGGACCGTCCAGCCGGGGCACGCGGTGCGCAGCTCGTACGCCTCCTCGGGTGTCCGGCGCAGGAGCGGCATCAGCAGGTCCCGCTCCGTACGGAGGAGCCGGTCCGGGAGCCACGGGTCGCGTTCCTCGTGCAGACAGTCGGTACGCATCAGTAGCGGTAGTGGTCCGGCTTGTACGGGCCCTCGACCGGCACCCCGATGTACGACGCCTGCTCGGGGCGCAGGGTCGTCAGCTTGACGCCGAGCGCGTCCAGGTGGAGGCGGGCGACCTTCTCGTCCAGGTGCTTGGGCAGGACGTAGACGTCGGTCGGGTACTCCTGCGGCTTCGTGAACAGCTCGATCTGGGCCAGGGTCTGGTCCGCGAACGAGTTCGACATCACGAAGGACGGGTGGCCCGTCGCGTTGCCGAGGTTCAGCAGTCGGCCCTCCGACAGGACGATGACGACCTTGCCGTCGGGGAACGTCCACGTGTGGACCTGCGGCTTGACCTCGTCCTTCACGATGCCGGGGATCGCCGCCAGGCCGGCCATGTCGATCTCGTTGTCGAAGTGGCCGATGTTGCCGACGATCGCCTGGTGCTTCATGCGGGCGATGTCGGACGCCATGATGATGTCCTTGTTTCCCGTGGTCGTGACGAAGATGTCGGCCGTCTCCACCACGTCGTCCAGGGTGGCGACCTGGTAGCCGTCCATCGCCGCCTGGAGGGCGCAGATCGGGTCGATCTCGGTGACGATCACGCGTGCGCCCTGGCCGCGCAGCGATTCCGCCGAGCCCTTGCCGACGTCGCCGTAGCCGCAGACCACGGCCGTCTTGCCGCCGATGAGGACGTCGGTGGCGCGGTTGATGCCGTCGATGAGGGAGTGGCGGCAGCCGTACTTGTTGTCGAACTTCGACTTCGTCACGGCGTCGTTCACGTTGATCGCCGGGAAGAGCAGCGCGCCCTCGCGGTGCATCTCGTACAGGCGGTGGACGCCCGTCGTGGTCTCCTCCGTGACACCACGGATGCCGGCGGCGATCGTCGACCAGTCCAGGGAGGTCTTCTCCAGGAGGGTGCGTACGACGGCCATCTCCTCGTTGGAGGCCTCGGGGAGCACACCGGTCTTCTGGTACTCCACACCCTTGTGGACGAGGAGGGTCGCGTCCCCGCCGTCGTCCAGGATCATGTTGGGTCCGTCGGCGCCGGGCCAGGTCAGGGCCTGTTCCGTGCACCACCAGTACTCCTCCAGGGTCTCGCCCTTCCAGGCGAAGACGGGGATACCGGCGGCGGCGACCGCGGCGGCCGCGTGGTCCTGCGTCGAGTAGATGTTGCAGGACACCCAGCGGACCTCGGCGCCGAGGGCGACGAGCGTCTCGATGAGGACAGCCGTCTGCACGGTCATGTGGAGGGAGCCGGTGATGCGGGCGCCCGCCAGGGGCCGGGATGCGGCGTACTCGCGGCGGATCGACATCAGGCCCGGCATCTCGTGCTCCGCGAGCGTGATCTCCTTGCGGCCGAACTCGGCGAGGGAGATGTCGGCGACCCTGTAGTCCGTAGAAGTGTCAGACATGGACAACGCTCCTTGTGCTCATGATGGTCCGGTGGATTTCGAGGGCCGCCGTCGACTTGTTCAGCGTGATGTAGTGCAGGCCGGGCGCCCCCTCGTCGAGCAGCCGCAGGCCCATCCGCGTCGCGTGCTCGACGCCGATGCGGTACGCGGCCGCCGGGTCGTCCTTCGCCGCTTCCAGGTGGTGCGCCAGGTCCTCGGGGAAGGCCGCTTCGCTGAGTTCGGCGAAGCGGCGGATCTGGCGTACGTCGGTGGCCGGCATGATCTCCGGGATGATCGGGGTGTCGCAGCCGGCGGCGGCGACGCGGTCCCGGAGCCGGAGGTAGTCCTCGGGGTCGAAGAACATCTGCGTGATGGCGTAGTCCGCGCCCGCCCGGCACTTGGCGACGAAGTGCGCGAGGTCCCGCGCGGGGTCGGGCGACCTGGGGTGGCCCTCCGGGAAGGCCGCCACCCCGATACGGAAGTCGCCCAGTGAGCGGACCAGTTCGACGAGTTCGTAGGCGTACGTGAAGCCCCGCGGGTGCGCGCTCCACGGCCCGCGCGGGTCGCCCGGCGGGTCGCCGCGCAGGACGAGGACGTCCCGTACCCCGGCGTCCGCGTACGCGCCGATGATGGACCGCAGCTCGGCCACCGAGTGCCCGACCGCGGTGAGGTGGGCGACCGGGCGCAGGGTGGTCTCGGCCGCTATCCGTTTCGTGACGCCGATGGTCCGGTCGCGCGACGAGCCGCCCGCGCCGTACGTCACCGAGACGAAGTCCGGGGACAGCGCCTCCACCCGGCGGATCGCGTCCCAGAGGGTCCGCTCTCCCCGGTCGGTCTTCGGGGGGAAGAACTCGAACGAGAACGTGGGGTTCACAGCCGTCGGCCTCCCGCGTTGAAGTAGCTCGCCTCCGGGTGGTGGACGACGATCGCGTCCGTCGACTGCTCGGGGTGCAGCTGGTACTCCTCCGACAGCTCGACCCCGATCCGTTCCGGGCGCAGGAGGGCGGCGATCTTCGCCCGGTCCTCCAGGTCGGGGCAGGCCGGGTAGCCGAGCGAGTAGCGGCAGCCCTGGTACTCGGTGCGGAGCATGCCGTCCAGACCGGCGGGGTCCGCCGAGCCGATGCCCCAGTCGGCGCGCACCCGCGCGTGCCAGTACTCGGCGAGCGCCTCCGCCAACTGAACCGACAGACCGTGGAGTTCCAGGTAGTCGCGGTAGGCGTCGGCGGCGAAGAGCCGGGCCGTCTCCTCCCCGATGCGGGAGCCGACGGTGACGACCTGGAGGGCGACCGCGTCGATCTCGCCGGAGTCCTCGGAGCGGTGGAAGTCGGCCAGGCAGAGACGGCGGCCCCGCTGCTGGCGGGGGAAGGAGAAGCGGGTCCGCTCGCCTCCGTCCTCGTCCAGGACGATCAGGTCGTCGCCCTTGGACACACAGGGGAACCAGCCGTACACGACGGCGGCCTCCACCAGGTCCTCCCGCTCGATCCGGTCGAGCAGGGCCCGCAGCCGGGGCCGGCCCTCCGTCTCGACGGTTCCGGCGTCCTTGAGGCCCCACTGGCCCTTGAAGAGCGCGTTCTCGTCGAGCCAGGGGGCGTACGCGGCGAGCGGGATGCCGGTGACGACCCTGGTCCCGAGGAACGGGGGCTCGGGTACGGGGTTGTCGCCGTCGACGTCGGAGCGGCCGGCGGGCTCGGGCTCCAGGACCTCCTCGACGAGGGGCCGCTTCGGCACCCGGCGTTGCTTGAGCGGCGGCAGTACGGCTCCGGGGACGCCCCGCTTGACGCCCATGAGCGCGTCCATGAGGCGCAGGCCCTCGAAGGCGTCGCGGGCGTAGCGGACCTCGCCCTGGTAGATCTCGTGGAGGTCCTGTTCGACGTACGCCCTGGT
>NZ_JBEYCR010000015.1:0-130072 GCF_040632845.1 Streptomyces sp. NPDC016459 | reverse complement strand
AAGCAGTCGGCCAGGCGGCGGGTGTCGACGAGGACGACGGCGCCGATGGCGCCGCGGACCAGGTCGTCCCACATGAACCAGAACCGGTCCTGCCCCGGCGTACCGAACAGGTACAGGATCAGGTCCTGGTCCAGGGTGATGCGGCCGAAGTCCATGGCGACCGTCGTCGTCGTCTTGCCACCGGTGTGCGTGAGGTCGTCGATGCCCGCGGAAGCGGACGTCATCACGGCCTCGGTACGCAGCGGGTCGATCTCCGAGACGGCGCCGACGAACGTGGTCTTGCCCACGCCGAAGCCACCCGCCACCACGATCTTCGCGCTGGTGGTTGAACGGGCCGCGCCGCCGCTAGAGCTTGCGAAGTCCACTGAGCACCCTTTCGAGCAGAGTCACGTCCGGCGTGCCGCCGGTCTCTCCGTTGCCCGGCTGGTGGATCGCCACCATGCCGGCCTCCGCCAGGTCGGCGACGAGGATGCGGGCGACGCCGAGCGGCATCGAGAGCAGCGCCGACACCTCGGCGACCGACTTCACCTCACGGCACAGGTGGCAGATCCGCTGGTGCTCGGGCAGGAGCGTGGCGAGGTGTGCCGGGTCGGCCGTGGTGCTGACCAGTGCCTCGATGGCGAGCTGGTAGCGCGGCCGGGTCCGGCCGCCGGTCATCGCGTACGGACGCACCAGCGGCTGGTCGCCCTCGTATCCGTACTCGTCGACTGAGGCGCCGTACGGATCGTGAGAGGCGGGGGGCGGGGTCATGAATCCTCCGGGCGTGACAGCAAAGCATCTGCCGTCTGATGGGGCCGGTGGGGGGCCGGGTGGGGCGGCCGGACGGTGAACGGTGCCCAGGGCGGTACGGAGGGGCGTACCGCCCTGTCGGTCGGTCGTGCGGTGGGGTTGTCCGGGTGGGTGACCGGCTAGTGGAGCAGGCTGCCCTGGAGCTCCGCGCGGAGGTCCGGGGTGAGGACGCTGCCGGCCCGGTCGACGAGCAGCGCCATCTCGTAGCCCACGAGGCCGATGTCGCACTCGGGGTGGGCGAGCACGGCCAGCGAGGAGCCGTCGGAGACGGACATGAGGAAGAGGAAGCCGCGCTCCATCTCCACGACCGTCTGCGCGACGGGGCCCCCCTCGAAGATCCGGGACGCGCCCGCGGTCAGCGAGGTCAGCCCGGACGCGACCGCCGCCAGCTGGTCGGCGCGGTCACGGGGGAATCCTTCGGACATGGCGAGCAGGAGTCCGTCGGCGGAGACCACCACCGTGTGCGACACCCCGGGGGTGTTGTCCACGAAGTTGGTGATCAACCAGTTCAGGTTCTGCGCCGCCTGGCTCATCGCGTTCAACTAGCGCTCCTGCTGATGGTTCGGACCGAGGTGGATGCTACCCGTGGTCGAGTTGCCCGCTTGTCGGCCCTGCTGAATGCCGCGGCGCAGATTGGTCAGCCGGCCGCGGACGTCGTCGGGTGCGCGCGAGACCTGGGGGCCGGCCGTGTGGGCCTGCTCCTGTGCGGTCCCGGGCACGAGGTTGGCCTTCGGCACGCGCCGCGGAAGACCCGAGGTGGTGACCCCGCCGGCCGCGGGCTTGCGCACCCGCTCGGCCTGGCGCACCAGCTCGTCGTTGGGCGAGGTCCGCCAGGCGGCCCCACCGTTCTGCCGGTTGGCGTCGGCGGCCGGGTCCCCGTTCTGCCGGGGCGCCGGAGCGGACGACTGCGGCCCGGTCGGAGCCTGCCCCTGCTGGTGCCAGCTGGTCTCCAGCGTGTCGTACAGCGGCGTCCTGCCGTCGCCCGCGCCGCTCGCCGGCGGCAGGGCCTCCGGACGGCGCGGCTGCTGGAGCTGCGGCTGACGCGGCTGCGGCGGCTGCTGTTGCCGGCCCGGCTCGGCACCGTGGCGCGGAGCGCCGAAGTCACCGCCGTCGCGCTGACGCGGGGCGGGGGCCTGCGGGGCCTCGCCCTGCTGCTGCGCCTGCGGTACGAAGGGCTGCCGGCCGTACTGCTGCTGCTGGCCGCCCTGGTACTGCTGGGGGGCCTGGCCCTGCGGGGCCTGGTGGGGCGGCCGCCCCTGCGGCTGCTGCGCGCCGAAGTCGGGCCGCGGGAACTGGCCCGTGGAGCCGGGGCCCTGAGCCGGTCCCTGCGGGGCGCCGAAGTCGGGACGGGGGAACTGGCCCGTCGAGCCGGGGCCCTGCGGTGCGTCGAAGTCCGGGCGCGGGAACTGCGCCGTCGACGCGGGGTCCTGGACACCGCCCTGGTACGCCTGCGGGGCCTGCTGCGGGTGCCCGCCCTGCGGCGGCTGCTGCGCACCGAAGTCGGGGCGGGGGAACTGGCCCGTGGAACCGGGACCCTGGGGAGCCGCCGGAGCCCCGAACAGGCCCGTCGTCTCCGACTCCTCGTGACCGCGCGGAGCGTCCAGCGGGGACATCTCCTGGCGCGGGCGCCGCACCGGCTGCTGCGCCGGGTCGTTGGCCCAGCTCGCGGCCTGCGGGCGCTGCTGCTGGGGGTTGCCGCCCGGCAGCTCGGCGCGCGGGGCCTGCGGGGCATGCTGCGGGGCGCCGGGACCGGACTGCGGGCCGTTGTTGTTGCCCCACACGTCGGTACGGGAGGGGATGGCGCTCGCGGCGCCGCCGATGAGCCCGCCGCCGGGGCGCAGCGGATCCTGGCTCTGCGGGGCCTGGGGTGCCTGCGGGGCCGGGGGGACCTGCGGCAGCGAGGCGGTCTGGTCCAACTGCGCGTGCTGCGGCTGCGGGGTACGGGTCTGCGGGCCACCCGCGAGCGGAGCGCCGTCACGGGCGGGCAGAGCGGCCCTGGGACCGCCCGAACCGACCTGACCGCGCGGGGCCCCGCCACCGAGGAGGCCGCCCGTCGCGGACGGGCCGCCGCCCTGGCCCGGACGTCCACCGCCGGGGCCGCCGGGATGCCGGCCGCCGGGAGCGGACGCGCCCTGCGGCATCGCGCCCTGGCCACCGGAACCCGGCTTCGGCATGGGCTTCTTGCCGCCCTGGGCGACGTCGACGGGGAGCATGACGAGCGCGGTGGTGCCGCCCGAGTCGGAGGGACGCAGCTGGATGCGGATGCCGTGTCGCAGGGACAGGCGGCCGACCACGAAGAGACCCATGCGGCGGGAGACGGAGACGTCCACGGTGGGCGGCGAGGCGAGCCGCTCGTTGATCGCGGCCAGGTCCTCGGGGGAGAGGCCGATGCCGGTGTCGTGGATCTCGACGAGCACCCGGCCGTCGGGAAGCGCGTGGCCGGTGACCCGGACCTTGGTCTGGGGCGAGGAGAACGAGGTGGCGTTCTCGAGCAGCTCGGCGAGGAGGTGTACGAGGTCGTTGACGACGCGGCCGGCGACCTCGGTCGCCGGGACCGCGGCCAGTTCGACGCGCTCGTACTGCTCCACCTCGGAGGCGGCTGCACGCAGGACGTCGACCAGCGGGACCGGACGGGTCCAGCGGCGGCCCGGCTCCTCACCGGCGAGGACGAGGAGGTTCTCACCGTTCCGGCGCATGCGCGTCGCGAGGTGGTCGAGCTTGAACAGCGAAGACAGCTGGTCCGGGTCGGCCTCGCGGGACTCCAGCTCGGAGATGAGCGAGAGCTGACGCTGGATGAGGCCCTGGGAGCGGCGCGACAGGTTGGTGAACATCGCGTTGACGTTGCCCCGGAGGAGGGCCTGCTCGGCGGCGAGGCGGACGGCCTCGCGGTGCACGTCGTCGAAGGCCGCGGCCACCTGGCCGATCTCGTCGCGGGAGTGCACACCGACGGACTCGACGGAGGTGTCGACGTCCTGCGGGTCGGACTCGGAGAGCTGCTTGACGAGCTCGGGCAGCCGGTCCTGGGCGACCTTGGTCGCGGTGTCCTGGAGCCGGCGCAGCGAGCGGATCATGGACCGGGCCACGACGAAGGCGCCGATGAGCGAGACACCGAGGACGAGGAGGATCAGCGCACCGTTGATGATGGCCTCGCGCTGCGACTCCTGCCGCAGCTCACGGGCCATGGTCTCCATGTCGCCGAGCAGACCGCGCTCGATGCGGTTCATGGCGGCGATCTTGGTGCCGTACTCGTCGGTGAAGTTCAGGTGACCGCGCTTGGTGCCGCTCTGCATGGCGTCGTCCATGTTGAGGACGCGCTCGGCGTACTTCTCGGCCGCGGTGATCGACGGGTTGCCCTGGTTCAGGGACGCCGTCCGTTCGGTGGCGTCACCACCGGTCGACTCGTAGATCGCCTGGAACGACTTGAGCTCGTCGGCCTCGGAGTTGAGCGCGGCCTCGCCGTAGAGGCGGTCACCCTGCTGGATCCTGCCGGAGGTCCGGTCGCTCGCGGGCAGCGCCGCCGCGATGATCGCCTGCTGGATGGAGGCGTACTCCTTGGCGGACGAGAACGCGGCGAGCGCACGGGTCCGCTTGATCATCTCGGGGTTACTGGTCGCCTGCGCCATGTCCTGGGACAGGCTGAGCAGCGCGCGGATGAGGCGGCTGTACGCCTCGACCGTCACCGAGTGGGAGACGTCCTTCTCGTAGGCGTTGCCACGGATGGTGTTGAGCTGGATGACCTGCGAGGCGATCCCGTTGACGTTCTGGCGGATGCTGCGCAGCGCCTCGTCGCCCTCGGTGGCCGGGATCTCCTCGGTCGCCTCGAGGAAGGCCTTGTACTCGAGGTCGGTCTTCCGGCGCGGGTTGGCGACCTGGTAGTCGCTGACCGGGCGGCCGTTGACCAGGGGGCCCGCGGACAGGTCGCGCTCGGCCTGGAGGGCCTGCGCGAGGTCGGTCGCCTCTCGGGTCAGCTTGGTGAGCAGCTGCATGTGGTCGAGCTGCTCCATGTCCTGGAGCGACTCGCTGATGCGGATGCCGCCCAGGGTGGTCGCCGCGACCACGGGGAGGGTGAGGAGCGCGACCAGGCGCGTGGAGATGCGCCAGTTGCGCAGGGCTATTCGGGAGCCGACCTCGTTCTCGGCCCGGGGCTTGGTGGGTGCGTCGGACGGCTCGGCGGAGGCGGCCGCGGCGCTCGTGCGCCTGCCGCCGTCACCGCCGTCGCCGGACGGTCCCTGACCCTGGTTCGGGGTGTGCGGGGCCGAGGGACCGCGGTCGGTCCCGGCACGCGGTTCCTGCTCCGCCGGAGTGTCCGCTCGGCCCTTGCGGGCCTGGGGAGACCCCGAGCCATCCCTCTTGAAACGTCCCTGCACTAGCGTCGCAACCTCTGGACCAGGCGTCCTTCCGGATGAACGGAGAGGACGGTGTCGGCGTCGTTCGGGGTGTGGAGCACCCCAGGTGGTCGTCGGTGACCGGCGCAGTTCCCCCTTTCCCGTCGCACGGCCGGCGCTGCGTTGCGCCCCTGCGCGCCGGCTTGAAACCCGCGACGGTGCGTGGAATTCCAGCACAGTGCCGGATCTCCAACAAGGGCCGCGTGTCGCACCCCGGACGTCATGACAACCCGTGCGCACAGTGTCACCGCACGTAGAAGATGATCACGGAGGATACGGACTTTTCCTCCCCAATGGCTGCGCGTGCCCGTGTGTCCCAGTCGACATGATCAGGAGCGGAATAGTGCGTTCAGTGATGGAATGCCCCTTTCCGTGGCGACAGGAGACGGTCCGTAATGCCCGGAATGTATGGGCGGTGGTGAGCAAACTCACACGAGAATCGATGTCTTAGCCATGCATTCGAAGGGAATCGCATGTTTAGCCTGACGCTTTACACCCCCACGCGCCCGCATGCGGCGCCCGTTCCGGAACAAGGTCAGATCACCGCGATGAAGACGACGACACCCGGCACCACGGCCAACCCCCGCCGTTCCACCCTCGTCCACCTCACGGACGCCGCAGAGCTCGACCGGGGCGCCCGGCCGGACTACGCGGCCGAGCTGCCCACCCGGACGGCCAACCCGCGCCGCACCATCCTCATGCAGCCCCCGGCCCCGTACCAGCCCGAGCCGTACGCCGCCGCGTCCCGCTGATCTCGCAGGTCGGCCGCCCCGCGCCGCGTTAGCCTGGAGCGTCAGACTCCAGCCAGTACAAGTGAGGGGCGACAGCACTCGTGCGCATCGCCAGATTCTCCATCGACGGCAATGTGGCCTTCGGCGCCGTCGAGGGCGAGGGAACCGTCGAGTCCGGCGGCCTCGTCCTCGACATCATCAAGGGCATTCCGTACACCGACTTCGAGCTCAGCGGCACCAAGGTGCCGCTGAGCAAGGTACGGCTCCTGCCGCCCGTGCTCCCCAACAAGGTCGTGGCCATCGGCCGCAACTACGCGGAGCACGCCGCCGAACTCGGCAACGAGGTCCCCGACGTCCCCGTCGCCTTCTTCAAGCCCACCACCTCGGTGATCGGCCCCGGCGACGCGATCGAGTACCCCTCCTTCTCCCAGGAGCTGCACCACGAGGCCGAACTGGCCGTGGTCATCGGCCGCATGTGCCGCGAGGTGCCCCGCGAGCGTGTGAAGGACGTCGTCTTCGGCTACACCTGCGCCAACGACGTCACCGCCCGCGACGCGCAGGAGCGCGAGAAGCAGTGGGCCCGCGCCAAGGGCTTCGACACCTCCTGCCCGCTGGGCCCCTGGGTGGAGACGGAGATGAGCCTCGCCGCCGCGGGCGACCTCACCATCCAGGCGACGGTCAACGGCGAACAGCGCCAGCTGGGCCGGACCAGCGACATGATCCGCTCCATCGAGGACCTGGTCGTCCACATCACCGAGGCCATGACGCTGCTCCCCGGAGACGTCATCCTCACCGGCACCCCCGCCGGGGTCGGCCCCCTCAACGTCGGCGACGAGGTCGCCGTCACCATCGAAGGCATCGGCACTCTCACCAATAAGGTGATCAAGCGTGGCTAACGCGATCCGCGTCCGTTTCTGTCCCTCGCCGACCGGCAACCCCCACGTGGGCCTGGTCCGCACCGCCCTCTTCAACTGGGCCTTCGCCCGGCACAACCAGGGCACCATGGTCTTCCGCATCGAGGACACCGACGCCGCGCGCGACTCCGAGGAGTCGTACGAGCAGCTGCTCGCCTCGCTGCGCTGGCTGGGTCTCGACTGGGACGAGGGCCCCGAGGTCGGTGGCCCCCACGCGCCGTACCGCCAGTCGCAGCGGATGGACATCTACAAGGACGTCGCCGACAAGCTGCTCGCCGGCGGGTACGCGTACCCCTGCTACTGCACCACCGAGGAGCTCGACGAGCGCCGCGAGGCCGCCCGCGCCGCCGGCCGCCCCTCCGGCTACGACGGCCACTGCCGGGACCTCACCCCGGAGCAGAAGTCCGCGTACGAGGCCGAGGGCCGCGCGTCCATCGTCCGCTTCCGGATGCCCGACGAGCCGATCACCTTCACCGACCTGGTCCGTGGCGAGCTCACCTTCACCTCGGAGAACGTGCCGGACTACGGCATCCTCCGAGCCAACGGCGCCCCGCTGTACACCCTGGTCAACCCGGTCGACGACGCCCTGATGGAGATCACCCACGTCCTGCGCGGCGAGGACCTGCTCTCCTCCACCCCGCGCCAGATCGCGCTCTACAAGGCGCTGATCGAGCTGGGCGTCGCCAAGGAGATCCCCGCCTTCGGCCACCTGCCGTACGTCATGGGCGAGGGCAACAAGAAGCTCTCCAAGCGCGACCCGCAGGCCTCCCTCAACCTCTACCGGGAGCGCGGCTTCCTCCCCGAGGGCCTGCTGAACTACCTCTCGCTCCTCGGCTGGTCGTTCTCGGCCGACCAGGACATCTTCACCATCCCCGAGATGGTGGCGGCGTTCGACATCGCCGACGTCAACGCCAACCCGGCGCGCTTCGATCTCAAGAAGGCCGAGTCGATCAACGCCGACCACATCCGGATGCTGGACGTGAAGGCCTTCGCCACGGCCTGCGAGCCCTGGCTCCGGGCCCCGCACGCCAACTGGGCGCCCGAGGACTTCGACCGGGCCGCCTGGGAGGCCATCGCGCCGCACGCCCAGACCCGCGTGACCGTCCTCTCGGACATCACGGCCAACGTCGACTTCCTCTTCCTTCCCGAGCCGGTCTTCGACCAGCCCTCGTGGGACAAGGCGATGAAGGGTGAGCCTGCGGCCCTCCTCACCACGGCCCGCGAGAAGCTCGTCGACGCCGACTGGAGCGACCCGGAGTCCCTCAAGAACGCGGTCCTGACCGCCGGCGAGGCCCACGGCCTCAAGCTCGGCAAGGCCCAGGCCCCGGTCCGCGTCGCGGTCACCGGCCGCACCGTCGGCCTCCCCCTCTTCGAGTCCCTGGAGATCCTGGGCAAGGAGAAGACCCTGACCCGCATCGACGCGGCCCTGGCGAAGCTCGCCGCGTAACCGCGCACGTACGACAGGAGGGGCGGCGGCCGGAGGACCCGGCTGCCGCCCCTCCTGCCGCACCCGGCCGCTACGGTCGGCCCATGCCCTCGACCCCACCTGACTGCATCCGCTGGTTCACGCCGGAAGGCGCCGGCCCGCCCGAGGACGGACGGACCGCCGTCGCCACCGTGACGGAGCTGGGAGAGCTCGGCCTGCCCACCGGACGGCTCGTGGCCTGCGACCCGATCGTCCACCTCGGGGACGACGACGCGAGGCCCGATCCCTTCACCGTCACGGTCCCGCCCGGCCGCTACCCGGTCCAGACCGCCGTGGTCGACGTCGAGCACCCCTTTCCGCACCGCGTGATCGCCGCCGCACGTCTGATCATCCGGGACACCCCGGTGGTCCGCTGGGAGCCCGCCGCGGTCCCCGGCCAGGACCCCGCCGACCCTGCCGGCTACGGCGTGGACGCCGGCGTGGGCTGCTTCTACGACGCGGCCGCCCATCACTCCTTCCCCGGCACCCAGGACGAGGAGGGTGTCGTCTGGGAGACGATGGACAGCAGCCCGCCCGGGCCGACGGCCTTCCTCGCCGAGGGTGAGGACGGCCACACCATCGCCGTCTTCGACTCCGGCTGGGGCGACGGCTGCTATCCGACCTGGATCGGGCGTGACGCCGACGGCAAGGCCACCTGCTTCGTCACCGACTTCCGCGTCCTCCGCTTCGCCCCCGCCTGACCCGTGCCCGGCGGTACGGTCGAGCCATGGCCATCCGCGCGATCCTCTGGGACGTCGACGACACGATCTTCGACTACGCCCGCGCCGACCACATCGGCATGAGCGCGCACCTGACGGCCGAGGGCCTGGCGGACGGATTCGACTCCGTCGACCAGGCCCTCCGCCGCTGGCGGGAGCTGACCGCGATCCACTGGCGCCGCTTCGAGGCCGGCGGCGTCGACTTCCAGGAGCAGCGCAGGGAGCGGGTCCGGGACTTCCTGACGGCGCCCGCGCTGACCGCCGCCGAGGCCGACGACTGGTTCGAGCGGTACGTCTCCCATTACGAGGCGGCCTGGGAGCTCTTCCCCGACGCCGTGCCCGTCCTCGACCTCCTGGCCGATGACTATCGTCACGGGATCCTGTCGAACAGCAGCCTCCACAACCAGGACCGCAAGCTCCGGGTCCTGGGCGTACGGGACCGCTTCGAGGCCGTCCTGTGCGCGGCCGAACTGGGCGTGGCCAAGCCGTCCCCGGAGGCCTTCCATGCCGCCTGCACCGCCCTTGACCTGCGTCCGGGCGAGGTGGCGTACGTGGGGGACCAGCCCGACATCGACGCGCGCGGTGCGGTGGAGGCGGGGCTGCGGGGCATCTGGCTGGACCGCGCGGGCACGGGCGGCCGCCCCGAGCTGAACCGGATCACGGACCTCCGCCAGCTCCCGGGCCTGCTCCGCGGGGATACCCGTTTTGGAGCGCAGTCCACCTTCGGGTAATGTTCTTCCTGCGCCGAGGGGAACAAGCCGAAAGGCAAGAACCCGGAAAGCGCAAGCCGAGCAAGATCCCCTGGTGGGGACATTGCCCCGGTGGCCTATGGTGTAATTGGCAGCACGACGGTTTCTGGTTCCGTTAGTCTTGGTTCGAGTCCAGGTAGGCCAGCTCGCAGAGCTCATCTGCACATCGTGGATCTCATCCACAAAGCCCCCGTTGTGTAGCGGCCTAGCACGCCGCCCTCTCAAGGCGGTAGCGCCGGTTCGAATCCGGTCGGGGGTACAGATCCATTCTGTAGATCATCTGGGTAGCTCCCGGTGGATCTGCGGTGACATCACCCGGTTCCGGCCGGGTGGGATCGCTAGGGCCCCCGTTGTGTAGCGGCCTAGCACGCCGCCCTCTCAAGGCGGTAGCGCCGGTTCGAATCCGGTCGGGGGTACGGTGTAACCACCATGGCCTATGGTGTAATTGGCAACACTACGGTTTCTGGTACCGTCATTCTTGGTTCGAGTCCAGGTAGGCCAGCTCGCAGAGCTCATCTGCATCGCGGATCTGATCCGCAGGGCCCCCGTTGTGTAGCGGCCTAGCACGCCGCCCTCTCAAGGCGGTAGCGCCGGTTCGAATCCGGTCGGGGGTACAAGACGAAGAAGCCCTTCCCTTCGGGGGAGGGCTTTTCGCCGTTCGGTGCGGGAACGCACAACTCCGGCCCACCGCTGCGGCGTTGAAGCGGTGGGCCGGGACGAACGGAACAGAGGGAACAGGAGCGTCAGCCGGTGCGGCGGAGGGCCTCGGAGAGGCGGGCGGCCGCGTCGATGACCGCCTGGGCGTGCATACGCCCCGGGTGGCGCGTCAGACGCTCGATGGGACCGGACACCGACACGGCGGCCACCACACGGTTCGACGGGCCGCGCACGGGCGCGGAGACCGACGCGACACCGGGCTCCCGCTCGCCGATCGACTGGGCCCAGCCGCGGCGCCGTACGCCCGAGAGGGCCGTCGCCGTGAAGCGGGCGCCCTGGAGGCCGCGGTGCAGCCGCTCGGGCTCCTCCCAGGCCATCAGGATCTGCGCGGACGAGCCGGCCTTCATCGTCAGCGTCGAGCCGACCGGGACGGTGTCCCGCAGACCCGAGAGCCGCTCGGCGGCCGCCACGCAGATGCGCATGTCACCCTGGCGCCGGTAGAGCTGGGCGCTCTCGCCGGTGACGTCGCGCAGATGCGTCAGAACCGGGCCCGCGGTCGCGAGCAGACGGTCCTCGCCGGCCGCGGCGGCGAGCTCCGCCAGGCGCGGTCCGAGGATGAACCGGCCCTGCATGTCACGCGCCACCATCCGGTGGTGTTCCAGTGCCACGGCGAGACGATGTGCCGTGGGTCGTGCGAGTCCCGTCGCCGCGACCAGTCCTGCGAGGGTGGCCGGACCGGACTCCAGGGCGCTCAGGACAAGGGCTGCCTTGTCGAGAACGCCTACGCCGCTAGAGTTGTCCATGCAACGATATTCACGTCTCACTCTGTGAAACGCAAGTTCAATTTCCTGCGGAACTTGTCACTCTGGTGAGGCGGCCGCACAACGGCCCGCGAAACGGGTCTCTAGTTGTGCCGGCGTAGACGTCGGCCGGAGGGAAAGCGATGGGTAGGACACTGGCGGAGAAGGTCTGGGACGACCACGTCGTCCGGCGCGCCGAGGGCGAGCCCGACCTCCTCTTCATCGATCTGCACCTGCTGCACGAGGTGACCAGCCCCCAGGCCTTCGACGGCCTGCGCCAGAACGGCCGGCCGGTACGGCGCCTCGACCTCACCATCGCCACCGAGGACCACAACACCCCGACCCTCGACATCGACAAGCCCATCGCGGACCCCGTCTCCCGCGCGCAGCTGGAGACCCTGCGTAAGAACTGTGCCGAGTTCGGCGTCCGGCTGCACCCGCTGGGCGACGTCGAGCAGGGCGTCGTCCACGTCGTGGGGCCGCAGCTGGGCCTGACCCAGCCCGGTACCACCGTGGTCTGCGGCGACTCGCACACCTCCACGCACGGCGCCTTCGGCGCTCTCGCGTTCGGCATCGGCACCAGCCAGGTCGAGCACGTGCTCGCCACCCAGACCCTGCCGCTGGCCCGTCCGAAGACCATGGCCATCACGATCGACGGCGAGCTGCCCGAGGACGTCACCGCCAAGGACCTGATCCTGGCGATCATCGCCAAGATCGGCACCGGCGGCGGTCAGGGCTACATCCTGGAGTACCGCGGCTCCGCCATCGAGAAGCTCTCGATGGAGGCCCGGATGACCATCTGCAACATGTCGATCGAGGCCGGCGCCCGCGCGGGCATGATCGCTCCCGACGAGACCACCTTCGCCTACCTCAAGGGCCGTGACCACGCCCCCGAGGGCGAGGACTGGGACGCCGCCGTCGCGTACTGGAGCACCCTGAAGTCCGACGAGGACGCGGTCTTCGACGCCGAGGTCGTCATCGACGCCTCCGCACTGGCCCCGTTCGTCACCTGGGGCACCAACCCGGCCCAGGGCGCGCCGCTTTCGGCGAGCGTCCCCGACCCCGCTTCGTACGAAGACGCTTCGGAGCGCCTCGCCGCCGAAAAGGCCCTGGAGTACATGGGGTTGACCGCCGGGCAGCCGCTGCGCGACATCAAGGTCGACACCGTCTTCGTGGGCTCCTGCACCAACGGCCGCATCGAGGACCTGCGCAACGCCGCCGGTCTGCTGGACGGCCGCAAGGTCGCCGACGGGGTCCGCATGCTGGTGGTCCCCGGCTCGGTCCGGGTCGCCCTGCAGGCCGTCGAGGAGGGCCTGGACAAGGTCTTCAAGGAGGCCGGCGCCGAATGGCGGCACGCGGGCTGCTCGATGTGTCTGGGCATGAACCCCGACCAACTGGCGCCCGGTGAGCGCTCCGCGTCCACCTCCAACCGCAACTTCGAGGGCCGGCAGGGCAAGGGCGGCCGGACCCACCTGGTCTCACCCCAGGTCGCCGCCGCCACCGCCGTCCTGGGCCATCTGGCCTCCCCGGCCGATCTGTCCGACGTCGCCACCACCGCGGGGGTCTGAGGAACCATGGAAGCTTTCACCACGCACACCGGCCGGGCCGTCCCGCTGCGCCGCAGCAACGTCGACACCGACCAGATCATCCCGGCGCACTGGCTGAAGAAGGTCACCCGCGACGGCTTCGAGGACGGCCTCTTCGAGGCCTGGCGCAAGGACCCCGAGTTCGTCCTCAACCGCCCCGAGCGGCAGGGCGCCTCGGTCCTGGTCGCCGGCCCCGACTTCGGTACCGGTTCCTCCCGTGAGCACGCCGTCTGGGCGCTCCAGAACTACGGTTTCCAGGCGGTCGTCTCCGCCCGCTTCGCCGACATCTTCCGCGGCAACTCGCTGAAGAACGGCCTGCTCACCGTCGTCCTGCCGCAGGAGACGGTGGACAGGCTCTGGGAGCTGACCGAGGCGGACCCGACCGCCGAGGTCACCGTCGACCTGGAGCAGCGCAAGGTCCTGGCCGCCGGGATCGACGCCGACTTCGAGCTCGACGAGAACGCCCGCTGGCGGCTCCTGAACGGCCTCGACGACATCAGCCTCACCCTTCAGAACGAAGGCGACATCGCGGCGTACGAGGCGGCACGACCGGCCCACAAGCCCCGTACAATTACGGCCTGAGCAGCGCTTTTCCAAGACTGCGCCCCCCACCGCCCGGTGGGGGGCGCAGTCGCTTGTTGAGACCCCGTCGGGCGACAACTCGCCCTAGATGGCACAATCGGTGCATGGAACGCGACAGCCAACTCGAGCTCTACGAGTCAGTCGCCGCCCGATTGAAGGAAGCGCACACAAAGGTGCGCTCACTGCAAGTCCCGGAGGGCGTAAGGATGGCGCTGTCCCGGAAGCTGCTGGTCGTGACGGCCGCGGCGAAGCACGATCTCAAGGACGCGGCAGCGCGTCTGGACCGGTTGATGAAGGACCTCGACGAGGGCCGATTCCCAGAGGACGACTGACACCGAGAACTCCGCAGCGGATCTTCCGCGTTGCGGCACTAGGGTGATTAGACCGTTTCGTGTTTGATTTGCGGTATATACATGCCTAACGTGCGAAAAAGCTTGAACACTTTCGTTCTGGCAATGTCTCCGAAGGGGAAGACGTGAACAAGGCGCAGCTCGTAGAAGCGATTGCCGACAAGATGGGCGGTCGCCAGCAGGCCGCCGAAGCCGTCGACCACGTGCTCGACGCCATCGTGCGTGCCGTGGTCGGTGGCGACCGGGTCTCTGTGACGGGTTTCGGCTCGTTCGAGAAGGTCGACCGCCCCGCCCGCTACGCCCGCAACCCGCAGACGGGTGAGCGGGTGCGGGTCAAGAAGACCTCGGTTCCCCGCTTCCGTGCCGGCCAGGGCTTCAAGGACCTGGTCAGCGGTTCGAAGAAGCTCCCCAAGGGAGGCGAGGTCTCCGTCAAGAAGGCCCCCAAGGGCTCCCTCACCGGCGGCGCCGCCTCCGCGACGGTGAAGAAGGCCGCCGCGAAGAAGGCCACCACCGCCAAGAAGGCCGCCGCGAAGAAGGCGACCCCGGCGCGGAAGACCACCACGGCGACCGCCACCAAGGCGACCCCCGCGAAGAAGACCACCACCACGGCGGCCGCCAAGAAGGCGAGCACCGCCAAGAAGACGACCACGACCCCCGCGAAGAAGACCGCGAACGGGGCCGCCAAGAAGGCCACCACGGCCGCCGCCGCCAAGAAGGCGACCAAGGCCACGGCCAAGAAGACCGCCCCGGCCGCGAAGAAGGCCACGGCGACGAAGGCGCCCGCCAAGAAGACGACGGCGCGCAAGACGACCGCCAAGAAGACCGCCGCCAAGAAGTAGGACCAGCGGACGGCACCCGCCGGGCCGGGCTCTCCCCAGGGAGCCCGGCCCGCGGCGCGTCCCGACCACCGCACCAGCACCCGTGACGAAGGGCCCGCTAGAAGGTCTGGAGCGTCACCAGGGTGATCCGCGCGCCGGCCCCGGACGTGCCGGGCTCCACCTCGATCCGCACCCGCTGCCCCGGCCGCAGCAGTCGCAGCCCGCCCGCCTCGAAGGCCTCCGCCCCGAACTCCACGGGGGTGCCGTCGTCGAGCAGCACACTGCCGCTGCGGGTCTCGGGGTCGTACGTGAACGCGGTCGCCTGCATGGACCGCACCCTATCCGGCCGCCGACAGCCACCGGGCGGCCGTCCGCGGGCCGAGCCCCAGCGCCTCCGCCGCCACGAGATCCTCGCCGGTGTCGACGTCCCGGCGTACGGAATCCACCCCGGCGAGCATGATTTCCACCGCCCCCGAAGACAAATGGCGGAGCCTCGACGCGCCCCCGAATGCCGGTTCCAATTCCATCCCCGGAGCCGCCGAGAGGAATGTCGTACCTATTTCGGCGGCATCCGCGAGAAATGCTCGTGGAAATTTCCGGGCCGTGTCGAGGACCCGGCCCAGCTCCTCGGGCCGCAGCGCCGGCAGATCCGCGTTGAGCGCCGCCACGCGCGCGTACGGCCGGCCGGCCCGCACGGCGCGGACCCCGTGCGCGAGCGCCGCGTTGAGGCCCGCCGCCGGGGCGTCCGGCACGATGCGCGCCCCCAGGGCGGCCAGGACCGAGGCGGCCGCCGGATCGTCCGTGACGACCACCACATCCCGTACCCGCGCGCAGTTCAGCACCGCCCCCACGGTGTCCTCGGCGAACGCCAGCGCGAGCCGGGGGCGCAGCCGGGCGCCGGCGGCGGCGGCCAGTCGGCTCTTCGCCAGGGCGAGGGGCTTCAGGGGGACGACCAGGGACCAGTCGTCATCCATGTCCGTACGCATCGGGTGCCTCTGGTACCTCGGGTTCATCGGGGGGCCATTCTGTCCCGCCCACGCGTTCCGCCGGAGGGCCCGGGGCGTACGGTGTCACTCGACAGAGCAGGAGCACGGGGCGACACTTGACCCTCTGCCAGCCAGTCCCGGAGAAAGGTGTCCGAGTGCCCCGCCGCAGAATCGGCTTCTGGTACCGCCTCGCGGCGGTCATCGCCAAACCCCCCCTGGTGGTTCTGTTCAGGCGGGACTGGCGCGGTATGGAGCACATTCCGACTGACGGCGGATTCATCACCGCGGTCAACCACAACTCCTACCTGGACCCCCTGTCGTACGCGCACTACCAGTACAACACCGGCCGCGTCCCACGCCTCCTCGCCAAGGCGGCCCTCTTCAAGGCCCCCTTCGTCGGCATGATGCTGCGCGGCACCGGCCAGATCCCCGTCTACCGCGAGACGACCAACGCGCTCGACGCGTTCCGCGCCGCCGTCGACGCCATCGAGCGCGGTGAGTGCGTCGCCTTCTACCCCGAGGGCACCCTGACCAGGGACCCCGACATGTGGCCCATGGCGGGCAAGACCGGTGCCGCGCGCGTCGCGCTGCTCACCAAGGTCCCCGTCATCCCGGTGGCCCAGTGGGGCGCCAACCTGGCGATGCCGCCGTACGCCAGGGAGAACAAGCTCAGGCTGTTCCCCCGCAAGACGCTGATCGTGCAGGCCGGTCCGCCCGTCGACCTCTCCCGCTTCCACGGCCTCGAACCGACGCCCGAGGTGCTCCGCGAGGCGACCGAGGCCATCATGGCCGCCATCACCGCCCTCCTGGAGCAGATCCGCGGCGAGCAGGCGCCCGCCGAACCGTACGACCACCGCAAGGCCCGTCTCCAGCAGCGGCGCAAGGCGACAGAGGGGGGCATGAAGTGACCAGGGCAGCAGTCTTCGGCAACGGATCCTGGGGCACCGCCTTCGCGATGGTGCTCGCCGACGCGGGGTGCGAGGTGAGCCTCTGGGGTCGCCGCGCCGAACTCGCCAAGGAGATCAACGCCACCCGGACCAACCCGGACTACCTGCCGGGCGTCGAACTCCCCGCGAGGGTCACGGCCACCGCCGACCCGGCGGAGGCCGCCCACGACGCCGACTTCACCGTCCTCGTCGTGCCCTCGCAGACCCTCCGCGGCAACCTCGCCGCCTGGGCTCCGATGCTGGCGCCCGACACCGTCCTCGTGTCCCTCATGAAGGGCGTCGAACTCGGCACCGCCAAGCGGATGAGCGAGGTCATCACCGAGGTCGCCGACGTGCCCGCCGAGCGCGTGGCCGTCCTCACCGGCCCCAACCTCGCCAAGGAGATCGCCGCCCGGCAGCCCGCCGCAGCCGTCGTCGCCTGCGTCGACGAGACGGTCGCCCAGCGGATCCAGACCGCCTGCCTGACCCCGTACTTCCGCCCGTACACCAACACCGACGTGGTGGGCTGCGAGCTCGGCGGCGCGGTCAAGAACGTCATCGGGCTCGCCGTCGGCATCGCCAACGGCATGGGCCTCGGCGACAACTCCAAGGCCACGCTCATCACCCGCGGCCTCGCCGAGACCACCCGGCTCGGCCTCGCCATGGGCGCCGACCCACTCACCTTCTCCGGCCTCGCCGGCCTCGGCGACCTCGTCGCCACCTGCACCTCACCGCTCTCCAGGAACAACACCTTCGGCACCAACCTCGGCCGCGGGATGACCCTCCAGGAGACCATCGCGGCCACCAAGCAGACCGCCGAGGGCGTCAAGTCCTGCGAGTCGGTGCTGGATCTGGGCCGCCGCCACGGTGTCGACATGCCCATCACCGAGACCGTCGTCTCGATCGTCCACGAGGGCAAGCCGCCGATCGTCGCCCTCAAGGAGCTGATGTCGCGCAGCGCGAAGCCCGAGCGCCACTGAGCGGCCCCCCGGCGCTGGGCCGTACGCGCGCGGCGGCAGCGGGGCGCACGGCCGTTCGGGACGCGCAAGGTACGCTCATCGCGATATGAGCGAGAACACCCAGAGCCCCCGCAAGCCGCGCGTGGCCGTCGTCTTCGGCGGACGCAGCTCCGAGCACGCCATCTCCGTCGTCACGGCGGGCGCCGTCCTGAGCGCCATCGACCGGGACAAGTACGACGTGCTGCCCATCGGCATCACGACGGACGGGCGCTGGGCGCTCACCGCCGACGCCCCCGAGCGCATGGCCATCGCCGACCGCGCCCTCCCGAACGTCGCCGACCTGGCCGAGTCCGCGGAAGGCGGCGTCGTCCTCTCCGTCGACCCCGCCAACCGCGAGGTCGTCCTCACCGAGCCCGGCGCCGTGCCCAAGGCCCTCGGCGAGGTCGACGTGGTCTTCCCGATGCTCCACGGCCCGTACGGCGAGGACGGCACCCTCCAGGGCCTCCTGGAGTTCTCCGGTGTCCCCTACGTCGGCGCGGGCGTCCTCGCCTCCGCCGTCGGCCAGGACAAGGAGTACATGAAGCGGGTCTTCGTCTCCTTCGGCCTCCCGGTGGGCCCCTACGAGGTCATCCGGCCCCGCGAGTGGGAGCAGAACCCGGCCGCCGCCCGCAAGAAGATCGTCGAGTTCGCCGCCGACCACGGCTGGCCGCTCTTCGTGAAGCCGGCCCGCGGCGGTTCGTCGATGGGCATCACCAAGGTCGACGACCTCTCCGGCCTCGACGAGGCCATCGAGGAGGCCCGCCGCCACGACCCCAAGATCCTGGTCGAGTCACTGCTGCGCGGCCGTGAGATCGAGTGCGGCGTCCTGGAGTTCGAGGACGGTCCCCGCGCCAGCGTGCCGGCCGAGATCCCGCCGGTCACCGACCACGACTTCTACGACTTCGAGGCCAAGTACATCGACTCGGCCTCCGGCATCGTGCCCGCCCCGATCGGGGACGAGGCCACCGCCGAGGTGCAGCGCCTCGCCGTCGCCGCCTACGAGGCCGTCTCCTGCGAGGGCCTGGTCCGCGCGGACTTCTTCCTCACCGAGGACGGCGACTTCGTCATCAACGAGATCAACACCATGCCGGGCTTCACGCCCATCTCCATGTACCCGCGCATGTGGCAGGAGAGCGGCGTCGGCTACTCCGAGCTCGTCGACCGGCTCATCCAGGCCGCGCTGAGCCGCTCCACGGGCCTGCGCTGACCGGAGCCGAAACGGCAAGACCGTGCCCCCGCCTCTCAGAGGCTCGGCGGCACGGTCTTCCGCACGGAGGCGGCGAGATCGGCGAGCGGCGTCACATCGTGCGCGTACCGCTCGTCGAGCGTCACCTCGACGTACGCCCTGCGGTACGTGGAGGTGAGACGGGGCCCGCTGCCCTGCGGGCGCTCCACCATCCAGTTCACCCCGTCCGCCTCGATGCCCTGGGCCTTCGGATCGCTCATCTTTTCAGGCCGGGGCACTCCGCAGCGCAGTACGATCGCACCGTCACCCCATCCGGCGGTCAGCTCGGAGCCGGGCTCCGGGTCACTGCGTTCCCACCCCGCCACGGTGTCGGGAAGCTCCTTCGCCAAGGCCTGGCAGAAGGCGGCCTCCGCCGCGGAGGGAGTGGGAACCTCGACGGACGCCGCGGCGTCCGTCGAGGAACAGCCGGCGGCGGCCAGCAGGAGGACGGCGGCCGCCACAGCGGCGGGCAGGCCGAAGGGCCGGTGCGAAGACATCACCGGCCAAGCGTAGACGGGGGCTACAGATGAACGACCGGGCAGGTGAGGGTGCGCGTGATGCCGTCCACTTGCTGGACCTTGGCGACCACCATGCGGCCGAGGTCGTCGACCGTGTCCGCCTGCGCGCGCACGATCACGTCGTACGGGCCGGTCACGTCCTCGGCCTGGAGCACCCCCGGGATCTTGGAGATGGTGTCGGCGACGATCGACGCCTTGCCCACCTCGGTCTGGATGAGGATGTACGCCTGAACCACGGAACCTCCAGGGCGACCACGAGGATCTTGTGGGAGAAAGGGACGCCACGGTACCGCGTCGCCGCGGGCCACGGGGAGACCCGCGCGTCCCGGGGTGCTGCCGGGGTGGCGTACGCAGGACAGAAGTTGACGGTCTACTTGACGGTACCCAGCACGGTGACGGCCCGCGACCCGCGGCGCGCGACGACGCGCACCCGCCCGCCGGCCGGCACGAAGACACGAGGTGAGGCGCGGTGAAGGGCACAGTCGGAGAGCTGGGCGAGTTCGGGCTCATCAGAGAGCTCACGTCCCGGCTCACCTCCACCCCGGCGGTACGGGTCGGGCCCGGCGACGACGCCGCGGTCGTCTCCGCCCCCGACCGGCGCGTGGTGGCCAGCACGGACATCCTCCTCGAAGGACGTCACTTCCGGCGCGACTGGTCGACGGCGTACGACGTCGGCCGCAAGGCCGCCGCGCAGAACCTCGCCGACATCGCCGCCATGGGCGCGGTCCCGACCGCGCTCCTCCTCGGCCTCGTCGTCCCCGCCGAACTCCCCGTCACCTGGGCCACCGAACTCATGGACGGCCTCCGTGACGAATGTCAGGTCGCGGGCGCCGCGGTGGTCGGCGGCGACGTCGTCCGCGGCGACACGATCATGGTCTCCATCACCGCCCTCGGCGACCTCCGCAACCACGACCCGGTCACCCGGGGCGGTGCCCAGCCCGGCGACGTCGTCGCCTACACCGGCTGGCTCGGCTGGTCCGCCGCCGGCTACGCGGTCCTCTCCCGCGGCTTCCGCTCCCCGCGCGCCTTCGTCGAGGCCCACCGCAGGCCCGAGCCGCCGTACCACGCGGGTCCCGCCGCCGCCGGACTCGGCGCCACCGCCATGTGCGACGTCAGCGACGGCCTCATCGCCGACCTCGGCCACATCGCGGAGGCCAGCAAGGTCCGCATCGACCTGCGCTCCGGGCTCATAGACATCCCCACCCAGATGAACGACATCGGGCAGGCCGTCGGCGTCGACCCCATGCAGTGGGTGCTCACCGGGGGGGAGGACCACGCCATCGTGGCCACCTTCCCGCCGGACGTGAAGCTCCCCGCCCGCTGGAAGGTCATCGGGGAGGTCCTCCACCCCTCCGCGCTGCCGCAGGTCACCGTGGACGGCGCCCCCTGGCACACCGTGGGCGGCTGGGACCACTTCGGGGAGACCGAGTGATCTCCCGGCCCCCGCTGGTGCTCACCGTCGCCGGATCCGACTCCGGCGGCGGCGCCGGCATCCAGGCCGACCTGAAGACGATGCTCGCGCTCGGCGTCCACGGCATGAGCGTGCTCACCGCCGTCACCGCCCAGAACTCGCGCGGCGTCCAGGGCGTCTGGGAGCTGCCGGCGGAGGCCGTCCGCGCCCAGTACCGGGCCGTCGTCGACGACATCGGCGTCCAGGCGGTGAAGACCGGCATGCTCGCCACGGCGGCGCTCGTGGAGGCCGTCGCCGAACTGCTCGCGGACACCGAGGCCCCGGTGGTCGTCGACCCGGTCGGCGTCTCCAAGCACGGGGACCCGCTGCTCGCCGAGAGCGCGCTCGGCTCCGTACGGGAGAGGCTGCTGCCCCGGGCGACCGTCGCCACGCCCAACCTGGACGAGGTGGCGCAGCTCACAGGCGTGCACGTCGTGTACGAGAGCGACATGCGGGTCGCCGCCGAGGCGGTCCTGTCGTACGGACCCGAGTGGGTCCTGATCAAGGGCGGGCACCTGCCCACCGGCGCCGAGGCCGTCGACCTGCTCACGGACGGCGCCGAGGAGCACTGGCTGCGCGCCCCGCGCCACGACAACCGGCACACCCACGGGACGGGCTGCACGCTCGCCTCGGCGATCGCGGCCGGGCTCGCCGGGGGACTCGTGGTACCGGAGGCCGTACGGCAGGCCAAGGAGTACGTGACCGGGGCCATCGGCGCCGGGTTCGCCCTGGGCGCGGGCATCGGCCCGGTCGACCACGGCTGGCGGTTCAGGACCTGACGGCCCCGGGGCCGCCGGGGCCCGCTCCGGGTCCGGGTACGGCAAAAGGCCGGTTCACCTAGGTGAACCGGCCTTTCAAGGCAACCGCAGGGGCTGCGCTACGACAGAACGTCGCGATTAGCGCGAGACCTTGCCGGCCTTGATGCACGAGGTGCAGACGTTGAGCCGCTTCGGCGTCCGACCGACCACGGCACGCACGCGCTGGATGTTCGGGTTCCAGCGACGGGACGTACGGCGGTGCGAGTGCGAAATGTTGTTGCCGAAGCCCGGCCCCTTGCCGCAGACGTCGCAGTTGGCAGCCACGGGTCACTCCAAAAGCTTCAGGATTTACAGTGAATTCCGGCGCACCGGAATCAGGAGTCTGAAGTGGCTTGCCGGGGGACGGCCCGGTGTGAACCGGGCAACCGAAGCAGCATACAACGCCTGCCTCGGTGGAACGAAACTACCACGATCCGCTCGGCCCCCCTCCCGGGCCCTGGTCACGGGCAGGACACGCCGGGTCTACCCTGCGGTGAGCTCACCGCCCAAGGAGGACCCCGTTGTCGCGAGCCCTTCAGCCCTTCGAGGAACTCGTCGAGCTCGACGCGGAGGCGGTCAGGTCCTGGTGCGCGCGGACCCTGGACGCGCTCGGCCGGGAACGCGAGGAGATCGACGCGATCAACGTCTACCCCGTGGCCGACGGGGACACCGGCACCAATCTGTACCTGACGGCGGAAGCCGCCCACCAGGCCGTCGAGGCCGTCTTCGCCGCCTCCGCGCCCGACACCGCCGAGACCGTACGGGCCATGGCGCACGGCGCCCTCCTCGGGGCCCGTGGCAACTCCGGGACCATCCTCTCCCAGCTCCTGCGCGGCATGGCCGGGGTGCTCGCCGAGGGCTGTGACGGTGATCATCTCGCCCGCGCCTTCGCCGAGGCCGCGAGCGCGGCCCGACGAGCCGTCGCCCACCCCGTCGAGGGCACCATCCTCACGGTGGCCACGGCCGCGGCCGTGGCCTGCGCGGCCGGCGGCGGACTCGTGGAGGTGGCCGGGAAAGCCCACGACGGGGCCAGGACCGCCCTCGCCGCCACCTCGGGGCAGCTCGCCGTCCTCGAACGCGCCGGAGTCGTCGACGCGGGCGGCCGGGGCCTGGTCACCGTCCTCGGCGCCCTCCTTGAGACCGTCACCGGCCAGGCCCCGCCCCCGCCGGACACGGCCGCCGTCCCGTACGCCCCCCGCGAGGAGTGCCCCACCGAGGGCGGGCCCGCCTACGAGGTCATCTACCTCCTGGAGGCCGAGGAAGCCGCCGTGGAACTGCTGCGCGGCCGTCTCGACGCCCTGGGGGAGTCCCTCGTCGTCGTCGGCGGCGACGGACTGTGGAACGTCCACGTGCACGTCGACGACGCGGGCGCCGCCGTCGAGGCCGGCGTCGAGGCCGGCCGGCCGCACCGCATCCGGATCACCCACTTCGCGGCCGACACGGCCGCGACCGACGTCCGCGGCGAACGTGTCCAACGTGCCGTCGTCGCCGTCGTCCCCGGCGAGGGACTCGCCGGGCTCTGCGCCGAAGCCGGCGCGACCACCGTACGGACCAAACCCGGCGAACCGCCCGCGGGCGACGAACTCCTCGACGCGATCCGACGGGCCCACGCGCGCGAGGTCGTCCTCCTTCCCAACGACAGCGACCTGCGACAGACGGCCGTCGCCGCCGCCGAACGCGCGAGGGCCGAAGGTATCCGCGTCGCCCTCATCCCGACCCGGGCCGCCGTCCAGGGCATCGCCGCCCTCGCCGTCCACGAACCCGACCGGCGCTTCGACGAGGACGTCGTCGCCATGACGGCCGCCGCCGGCGCCACCCGCTACGCCGAACTCGCCGTCGCCGAGCACCAGTCCTTCACGTCCGCCGGCGTCTGCCAGGCGGGCGACGTCCTCGGCCTCATCGAGGGCGACGTCGCCGTCATCGGCCAGGACCTCACCGAGACGGCCCGCACGGTCCTCGACCGGATGCTGTCGGCCGGCGGCGAACTCGTCACCCTCGTCGTCGCCGACGACGCCCCGCCCGAACTCGCCCCCGACCTGGAACGGCACGTCAGGCGCGGCTACCTGGCCGTCGACACCACCACCTACCACGCGGGCGCGGGGGCCCCACCGCTGCTCATCGGCGTCGAATGACCCCGACTGTCGGTCCCGTGGTGTGCAATGGAACGCGTGCCCGCGCTCGACGAACCACTCAAGAAGTCCCTCGGCCCCGCCACCGCAAAGGTCATGGCCGAGGCGCTCGACCTGCACACGGTCGGTGACCTGCTCCACCACTACCCCCGCCGGTACGCCGAGCGGGGGGAGCTGACCACCCTCTCCGACCTGCCGCTCGACGAGCACGTCACGGTGGTCGCCCAGGTCGCCGACGCCCGTGTGCTCACCTTCAACGGCTCCAAGGGACGCGGTCAGCGCCTCGAAGTGACCATCACCGACGGCAGCGGCCGCCTCCAGCTGGTCTTCTTCGGCAAGGGCGTGCACAAGCCGCACAAGGACCTGCTGCCCGGCACCCGGGCGATGTTCGCCGGCAAGGTCTCGCTCTTCAACCGGCGCCTCCAGCTCGCCCACCCGTCGTACGAACTCCTCCGCGGCGACAGCGAGGAGGCGGTGGACACCTGGGCCGGGGCCCTCATCCCGATCTACCCGGCCACCACCAAGCTGGAGTCCTGGAAGCTCGCCAAGGCCGTCGACGCCGTGCTGCCCAGCGTCGTCGACGCCGTCGACCCGCTCCCCGACGCCCTCCGCGAAGGCCGCGGTCTGGCCGAACTCCCCGAAGCCCTGCGGCTGATCCACCGGCCCCGCACCAAGGCCGACGTCGCCACCGCGCGCGAGCGACTCAAGTGGGACGAGGCCTTCGTCCTCCAGGTCGCCCTCGCCCGCCGTAGGCACGCCGACACCCAACTCCCCGCCGTCGCCCGGCGTCCCGCCCCCGACGGCATCCTCGACGCCTTCGACGCCAAGCTCCCCTTCACCCTCACCGACGGCCAGCAGAAGGTCTCCAAGGAGATCTTCGACGACCTCGCCACCGACCACCCCATGCACCGCCTCCTCCAGGGCGAGGTCGGCTCGGGCAAGGCCCAGCCCCTCGACTCCCTCGTGCTGACGCCCGGGGGCTTCCGGAAGATGGGGGAGATCTCCGTGGGAGACGAGGTCGTGGTCCCCAGCGGGGGGATCAGCTGGGTCGACGGCGTCTTTCCCCAGGGCGAGCGGGACGTGTGGCGTCTCGTGCTGTCCGACGACACCTCCGTCGAATGCGATGACGAGCACTTGTGGATCGTCGGGACGAGCTGTGCCTGGGACCGGGGGCAGACACCGAAGGTCATGACGACGCGCGAGATCCGCGCGGACACGTTCCAAGCCAACGGCTCGTCGAAGTGGTACCTCCCCGTGGCCACCCCAGTGGACCTGTCCGACGGCACGGCACCACATCTCGACCCGTACGTGTTCGGTTTGCTGCTGGGAGACGGATCTTTCCGGCACAACCTGCGCCTCTCGACGACCGACGAGGAAATCCTGGGCGCCGTGCGCTCCGTGCTGGCTCCGGAATGCGAGGTCACCCCGGTTCCCGGCTCTCGCTGCGACTACCCCATCGGGCCGCGGGGCCCAAGGGGCGGCACACGGCGGAATCCAGTGATCAGCGTGCTGCGCGAGCTGGGTCTCTGGGGGGCCACGTCGCACGACAAGTTCCTGCCCCTCGCCTTCAAGAACACATCGGTCAAGAACCGTCTGGCGGTCCTGCAAGGACTCATGGACACGGACGGGACCGTGGACGCCCAAGGCCTGAGCGTGTCGTTCCGTTCGGCCTCCAGGCCGCTGGCCGACGACGTGGCGTGGCTGGTCCGTTCGTTGGGAGGGCGGGCCAGAGTGCTGCCGAGGAAGGCGGCGTTCCACGTCTCGATCGCGTTGCCGGACGAGTACGTCCCGTTCCGTTGCGCCCGGAAGGCCCGGCGCATGGGCCCGAGGCCGAAGTACAGCACTTTCCGACGTGCGATCCGTGCGGTCGAGTACGTCGGGCGGAAGTCGGTGCAGTGCATCAGCGTCGCCGACCAGAGTCACGCCTATGTGACCGATCACTTCACCGTGACGCACAACACGATGGTGGCCCTGCGCGCCATGCTCGCCGTCGTCGACTCCGGGGGACAGGCCGCCATGCTCGCCCCCACCGAGGTCCTCGCCCAGCAGCACCACCGCTCGGTCACCGAGATGATGGGCGAGCTCGCCGAGGGAGGGATGCTCGGCGGCGCCGAGCGGGCCACCAAGGTCGTGCTGCTCACCGGCTCCATGGGCGCCGCCGCCCGCCGGCAGGCCCTTCTCGACCTGGTCACCGGGGAGGCCGGCCTCGTCATCGGCACGCACGCGCTGATCGAGGACAAGGTCCAGTTCCACGACCTGGGCCTGGTCGTCGTCGACGAGCAGCACCGCTTCGGCGTCGAGCAGCGCGACGCCCTCCGCGGCAAGGGCAGGCAGCCCCCGCACCTCCTGGTGATGACCGCGACGCCCATCCCGCGCACGGTCGCCATGACGGTCTTCGGCGACCTGGAGACCTCCGTCCTCGACCAGCTGCCCGCCGGCCGCTCCCCGATCGCCAGCCATGTCGTCCCGGCCGCCGACAAACCGCACTTCCTCGCGCGCGCGTGGGAGCGGGTCCGCGAGGAGGTCGAGAAGGGACACCAGGCGTACGTGGTCTGCCCGCGCATCGGTGACGAGGAGGACCAGAGGAAGAAGTCCAGGGCGTCCGCCGAGGACCAGGCCGAGAAGCGCCCTCCCCTCGCCGTCCTGGACGTCGCCGAGAAGCTCCGCACGGGTCCCCTCACCGGGCTCCGGATCGCCGTCCTGCACGGCAGGATGCACCCCGACGACAAGGACGACGTGATGCGCCGCTTCGCCGCGGGCGAGCTCGACGTCCTCGTCGCCACCACCGTCATCGAGGTCGGCGTCAACGTCCCCAACGCCACCGCCATGGTGATCATGGACGCGGACCGCTTCGGCGTCTCCCAGCTCCACCAGCTCCGCGGCCGCGTCGGCCGAGGCTCCGCCCCCGGCCTCTGCCTCCTCGTCAGCGAGATGCCCGAGGCGACCCCCGCCCGCCAGCGCCTCGCCGCCGTCGCCGCCACCCTCGACGGCTTCGAACTCTCCCGCATCGACCTCGAACAGCGGCGGGAGGGCGACGTCCTCGGCCAGGCCCAGTCCGGCGTCCGCTCGTCCCTGCGGGTACTCACCGTCATCGACGACGAGGAGGTCATCACCGCCGCCCGCGAGGAGGCCACCGCCGTCGTCCTCGCCGACCCCGACCTCACCGCCCACCCCGGACTGCGCACCGCGCTCGACGCGCTGCTCGACAAGGACCGGGAGGAGTACCTGGAGAAGGGCTGACGCAGGGTGACTGAAAGGGCCATAAGCTATTGCGTACGCAATAGGTATGAAGGACGAGGACACCGATGACCCGCGTGATCGCCGGCACCGCCGGCGGGCGCCGCCTGGCCGTGCCGCCCGGCAACGGCACCCGCCCCACATCCGACCGCGCGCGCGAGGGCCTCTTCTCCACCTGGGAGGCGTTCCACGGCCTCGCCGGGGCGCGCGTGGCCGACCTGTACGCGGGCTCCGGGGCCGTCGGCCTCGAAGCGCTCTCCCGCGGCGCCGCCCACGCCCTGCTCGTCGAGGCGGACCCGCGCGCCGCGAAGACGATCCGGGACAACGTCCGGTCGATCGGTCTGCCCGGCGCCGAACTCCGTACCGGCAAAGCGGAGCAGATCGTGACGGGACCGGCGCCGGCCGACCCGTACGACCTGGTCTTCCTCGATCCGCCGTACGCCGTCGGGGACGACGATCTTCGCGAGATACTCCTCACACTCCGCTCAGGGGGCTGGCTCACGGACGACGCTCTCGTCACCGTGGAGCGCAGCACCAGAGGCGGTGAATTCGGCTGGCCGGCCGGTTTCGCACCACTGCGGGCCCGTCGTTACGGCGAGGGAACGTTTTGGTACGGTCGCGCCGCCTCTACGTGCGAAGACGCACGATGACCGGACCGGAGAGCGAGGGACCCACGTTGCGCCGCGCCGTCTGTCCGGGGTCATTCGACCCCATCACCAACGGACACCTCGACATCATCGCCCGCGCCTCCAAGCTGTACGACGTCGTACACGTCGCGGTGATGATCAACCAGTCGAAGAAGGGCCTGTTCACGGTCGACGAGCGGATCGAGCTGATCCGCGAGGTGACCGCCGACCTCGGCAACGTCCAGGTGGAGTCGTTCCACGGGCTGCTCGTCGACTTCTGCAAGCAGCGTGACATCCCCGCCATCGTCAAGGGGCTGCGCGCGGTCAGCGACTTCGACTACGAGCTGCAGATGGCCCAGATGAACAACGGCCTCACGGGCGTGGAGACCCTGTTCGTCCCCACCAACCCGACGTACAGCTTCCTCTCCTCCTCGCTGGTCAAGGAGGTCGCCGCCTGGGGCGGCGACGTCTCGCACCTCGTGCCCCCGACCGTCCTTCCCCGGCTGGCCGAGCGGCTGGCGCGGAAGTGACGCGTGGCCACCCCCGCTGACGCTCCGTCATCAGGTGTCGGACGGGCGCCGACTGCCCTTACAGTCGTCCCGTCCGTCTCCATCCAGCTGTAGAGAGTGGCGAGCACCCGGTGGACGTACAGAAGAAGCTCGACGAGATCGTCGCGACCGTGCAGGGCGCCCGCTCCATGCCCATGTCGGCATCCTGCGTGGTCAACCGGGCCGAGCTGCTCGCCCTGCTCGAAGAGGTACGGGAGGCCCTGCCCGGCTCCCTCGCCCAGGCGCAGGAGCTGATCGGCGGCCGCGAGCAGCTGGTCGAGCAGGCCCGCCAGGAGGCGGAGCGGATCATCGAGGCCGCACACGCCGAGCGGGGTTCGATCGTCTCCGACACCCAGGTCGCCCGGCAGTCGCAGGAGGAGGCCGACCGCATCCTCGCCGAGGCCCGCCGCGAGGCCGAGGAGGTCCGAGCGGAGGCCGACGACTACGTCGACTCCAAGCTCGCCAACTTCGAGGTCGTCCTCAACAAGACGATCGGCTCCGTCGACCGGGGCCGCGAGAAGCTCCTCGGCCGCGGTCCCGGACTCGACCAGGACGGGTACGTCGACCCGGACGCCCCGGAGTACAGCTCCGACCCGGGGACCCTGATCCACCGGGCCGACGAGTACGTCGACGCCAAGCTCGGCGCCTTCGAGGCCGTGCTGAGCAAGACCCTGGAGGCCGTGGGACGGGGCCGGCAGAAGCTGCACGGCCGGATCGCCTCCGACGCCCTGGGTGAGCACATGGCCGCCCAGGACGGCCTCGGCGGCGCCGTGCACACCAGCGACGCCGACTACCTGGCCGGGCTCGCGGAGCTGTCCGACCCCGAGCCGGTCCAGATCCCGGCCCAGCAGCCCCAGGCCGACCCGTACGCGGCGTACCAGCAGGTCCAGCAGCAGCCCGACCCGTACGCCGCCTACCAGCAGGTCCAGCAGCAGGACCCCTACGCGTACCAGCAGCCGCAGCAGGCCGACCCGTACGGTTACCAGCAGCAGGACCCCTACGCGTACCAGCAGCCCGTCCAGCCGCAGCAGCAGCCCGTCCAGCCGCCGCAGCAGCCCGTCCAGCAGCAGACCGCCGCGCTCGACGAGACCAGCTTCTTCGACACCGGCATGATCGACCTGGAGCAGCTGCGGCGGTACGAACAGGGGCACTAGGCCCGGATTGGGTCCTGGGCGAAGCGTCCAGTATCCTGGCTCTTCGGTCGCGCGTATCTCCGCGATCCCCGCTGCCCACGTTCCGGCAGCCTCCTCACGATGCGAAACGATCCGAAAGCAGGAAGAGCCCTGAGCACGCGCCTCGACCACCGCAACCCCCTCGTGTTCGACACACACGAGCTGGGGCGGCGTCCTGGTGCCCTCCAGAAGCTCTCCCGTTCGGTCGAGGCCCCCAGGGACCTGGGCGTCGAAGGAGTGATCGGAGTGCCCGAGGGCGCTCCGATGGACATCGATCTCCGTCTTGAGTCGGTCATGGAAGGGGTGCTCGTCACAGGCACCGCCCGTGCATCGGCCGAGGGGGAGTGCGTAAGGTGTCTGGAGCCCGTCGAGCTGGAGCTCGACGTGGACTTCCAGGAGATGTTCTCGTACCCCGACTCCGACGACCGGAGCCGCTCCAGGGCGGCCGCGGACGACGAAGCCGAGGAAGACGAGGACATGATCCCCCTCGAGGACGGCATGTTCGACCTCGAACCCGTGCTGCGTGATGCGGTGGTGCTCGCACTTCCGATGCAGCCGGTGTGCCGGGAGGACTGTGCAGGCCTGTGTTCCCAGTGCGGAACCAACCTGAACGAGAACCCGGACCACCACCACGACGTCGCCGACATTCGGTGGGCGGCACTGCAGGGACTCGCCGGTTCGCTGGGAACCGATGAGAAGGACAACATGAGCGGCAAGGCCTCTGACGGGGACGTCCGAAGCGCCGCCGAGAAGCAGGAGAAGTAGCCGTGGCTGTTCCGAAGCGGAAGATGTCGCGCAGCAACACGCGCCACCGCCGGTCGCAGTGGAAGGCTGCGGTCCCCACCCTGGTTTCGTGTGAGCGTTGCCAGGAGCCGAAGCTCCAGCACATCGCGTGCCCGAGCTGCGGCACCTACAACAAGCGCCAGGTCCTCTCGGTCTGATTGGGCTGGTGAGAGGCGCAATGTCTGAGTCCCGCAAGACGGACGACAAGACGGACCATGCCTCGTCCCACACGCTTCTGGAAGGGCGGCTCGGCTACAAGCTCGAGTCCGCCCTTCTGGTGCGTGCGCTGACCCACCGTTCGTACGCGTACGAGAACGGCGGTCTGCCCACCAACGAGCGGCTGGAGTTCCTCGGGGACTCCGTGCTCGGCCTGGTGGTCACGGACACGCTGTACCGGACCCACCCCGACCTGCCGGAAGGCCAGCTGGCCAAACTGCGGGCCGCGGTGGTCAACTCGCGTGCGCTGGCGGACGTGGGGCGCGAACTCGAACTCGGCTCCTTCATCCGGCTCGGCCGGGGCGAAGAGGGCACGGGCGGCCGGGACAAGGCGTCCATCCTCGCCGACACGCTTGAAGCGGTGATCGGCGCGGTCTATCTCGACCAGGGCCTCGACGCGGCGTCCGAGCTGGTGCACCGGCTCTTCGACCCGCTGATCGAGAAGTCCTCGAACCTCGGTGCGGGCCTGGACTGGAAGACCAGTCTCCAGGAGCTCACCGCGGCCGAGGGTCTGGGCGTGCCGGAGTACCTCGTCTCCGAAGAGGGCCCCGACCACGAGAAGACCTTCACTGCTGCCGCCCGCGTCGGTGGTGTCTCGTACGGCACCGGCACCGGCCGCAGCAAGAAGGAAGCGGAACAGCAGGCGGCGGAGTCCGCGTGGCGCGAGATTCGCGCCGCCGCGGACGAACGCGCGGCGGCGGCGAAGGTCGTGGCCGAGGCGGGAACGGGAGAGGTCGCCGACCCCTCTCCGACCGTCCACGGGGCGTCGGCCTGACGGCCCGCACCCCCGATCGCTTCCCGAGAACCCCGCCCCCGGGCGGGGTTCTCGCATGTCCGGAGGGCCCGTACGTCCGGAGGGTCCCCATGTCCGGAGGGCCCGCATGTCCGAAGGGCCCGCATGTCCGAAGGGCCCGAATGTCCGGAGGGCCCGTACGTCCGGAGGGTCCCCATGTCCGGAGGGCCCGTACGTCCGTCGGTGGACGGCCGGTAGGGTTGAGGCGCTGTCGAAGACGTCCGTCCGGAGGAGTCCCGTGCCCGAGCTGCCCGAGGTCGAGGTCGTACGGCGCGGTCTCGAGCGCTGGATCGCCGGACGGACCGTGACCGAGGTCGAGGTGCTCCACCCGAGGGCCGTACGGCGACACCTCGCGGGCGGCGCCGACTTCGCGGCCCGGCTGGAGGGGCAGCGGTTCGAGGTGGCGCGGCGACGCGGCAAGTACCTCTGGCTGCCGCTGGCCGGCACGGGCACGTCCGTTCTCGGACACCTCGGAATGAGCGGGCAACTGCTCGTCCAGCCGGAGAAGGCCCTCGACGAGAAGCACCTGCGGATCCGGATCCGCTTCGACGACGCCGCCGGCACCGAGCTCCGCTTCGTCGACCAGCGCACCTTCGGCGGGCTCTCGGTCCACGACCAGACCCCCGACGGGCTGCCGGACGTCATCGGGCACATCGCCCGCGACCCACTGGACCCCGAGTTCGACGACGCCGTCTTCCACAGCGCGCTGCGCCTGCGCCGTACGACCGTCAAGCGGGCGCTCCTCGACCAGTCCCTGATCAGCGGCGTCGGGAACATCTACGCCGACGAGGCGCTCTGGCGGTCCCGGCTGCACTACGACCGGCCGGCCGGGACGCTGACGCGACCGCGTTCGGCCGAGCTCCTCGGGCACGTCAGGGACGTGATGAACGAGGCGCTCGCGGTCGGCGGCACCAGCTTCGACAGCCTGTACGTGAACGTCAACGGCGAGTCGGGCTACTTCGACCGCTCCCTCGACGCCTACGGGCGCGAGGACGAGCCCTGCCGACGCTGCGGTACGCCGCTGCGGCGGCGGCCGTGGATGAACCGGTCCAGCTACTTCTGCCCGCGCTGTCAGCGGGCGCCACGCGTGACGCCGTAGCGGCGGGGAGGACGACGTGTGCCGGGGGCGAGGCTGAGGGCGAGGCTCGGGTCAGCGCACGGGTTCGGGCTCAGCCTGACGTCCAGCCTCATGCCCAGCGTCAGGCTCAGGCTCAGGCGGTGACCGGAGCGGCGCGCTCCGCGTCGTACCTCTCCCGGGCCGCCTCGACCTGGGGCATCCGCCCCTCCACCAGCTCGATCAGGCCGATCAGGCGCTCCGCGACCTCGCGGCCGAGCGGGGTGAGCCGGTAGTCGACCCGGGGCGGGTTGGTGGGCTGCGCCTCGCGATGGACGAGGCCGTCGCGCTCCAGGGCGTGCAGGGTCTGCGACAGCATCTTCTCGCTCACGCCGTCGATCCGCCGCCGCAGCTCGTTGAAGCGGAACGTCCCGTCGTACAGCGCTCCGAGCGTCAGGCTGCCCCAGCGGCCCGTCACATGCTCGAGCGTCCCGCGTGAGGGGCAGGCCCGCGCGAACACGTCATAGGCGAGGTCGTCGGTCATGCCTTCCACCGTACTCGCCCACAGTGCTCACTTCCAGGGTGCGCTGTCGACCGGTAAGCGCTATCGATGAGTGGGTGCTCCGTCGGCTTCGTGCGGGCTCAGTAGCCGAAGTTCTGGGTCCACCAGGGGCCGCCGTCGCCGAAGTGGACGCCGACGCCCAGGGTCGTGAAGTCGCAGTTCAGGATGTTGGCGCGGTGACCGTCGCTGTTCATCCAGGACTCCATCACGGCCGCCGCGTCCGCCTGGCCGCGGGCTATGTTCTCGCCGCCCAGGCCCGAGACGCCAGCCTTCTGTGCGCGCGCCCACGGCGTGTCGCCGTCGGGGTCGGTGTGGTCGAAGAAGCCGCGGGCCGCCATGTCGGAGCTGTACGCCCCGGCCAGTGCCGCCAGCTGGGCACTCGCGCTCATGGCGGAGCAGCCCACCTTGACGCGCTCGGCATTGACCAGGCGGAGCACCTCGGCCTCGGCGGCATCGGCCCGGTCGGCGGTGGACGGGGCCGAGGTCTTCTCGACCGGGGCCTCGGTCGTCGGGTCCGGCTTCGGCACGGGCGCCTTCGTGGAGGGCGCGGTGGTGACCCTCGGCGTCGCGGGCGCGGTCCGCGCGGGCTTGGGGGCCTTGGTGACCTTCGGGGTCACCGGCTTCGGGGGGGTCGCCTTCGTCGGGGTCGGCTTCGGTGTGACCTTCGGCGTCGCCTCGGGGGCCGGCTTCGTGGACGGGGTGGCCGACGGCGTGGCCGCCCTGCCGCTGGCCGTACCCGTGCTCGTTCCCCTACGCGGGCCCGTGGCGCTGCCCGTGGACGACTCGCCCGCCGGGGTCTGAGTGGCCCCGCCCTGCGTGGTCAGCTCCGGGGCCTGCCGGGACTGGCTCGGCCGCTCGGTCGTGCCGGCGCTGCCGACCGTGAAGGTGTCCCCGCCGGGGAGCAGGCCGGTGGCGACGGCGACCGCGCCCATGGCGACGGCGGCGGAGGCGCCGAACAGACCCGTGCGCACGGGCCCGCGCCGCTTGCGGCGGGCACCCCGGTGCAGGCGGTCCGGGCCGGCCGCGTACTCTTCTGCGGCGGGCGCGGCTCCGGCGCGACGGTGGCGTCCCATCTGCTCTGCCTTCCTCTGCTGGTCCTGCTGGCGCTTGCGGATCTTTGCTGATCTTTGCTGTCGGTACCGTTTCGGGCCGACAGTCGAACAGCGCGCGCCCGAACGGGTGAGGCGTGTTCGGTCGGGACTGTAGTCCATGCGCGACGGGGGCGAAGTGCTTCTCCGGCAATCAGCCCGCTAGCGTGCAGCCATGAACGACGACGTACGGATGACCGCCTGGGTACGCGGCCGGGTACAGGGAGTGGGCTTCCGCTGGTTCACCAGGGCAAACGCTTTGGAGATCGGCGGCCTGGTGGGCTTCGCCCTGAATCTCGACGACGGCCGTGTGCAGGTGGTGGCCGAAGGGACGCGTGAGAATTGCCACCGTCTCCTCGCCTGGCTCCACTCCGACGACACACCCGGGCGCGTGGACGGCGTCACTGAGATCTGGGCCACGCCGCGCGGCGGTTACGACGGCTTCGCCATCCGCTGAGGGTCCCGGGCGGCGACCCCCGTACGGTGACCGAGAGGGGCGTCGGGCGGACGGGTGGTAACAGGCGTCCGACAAGGAAATCGCCTGGTGGTTGCCAAGAAGCGCCCGTCGTGGAAGGGTTCCAGGTAAGGACGATCGTGACGCCCTGAGGCGCCGAGTCTGCGAGGCCCCGCCGCCCCTGAGCGGCCCCGGTCTCCTCGGCCGCCCCTGTGAACGGGGCGTGATCGTGTTGACCGTCAAACTTTTTGGTGAGACTCTGGAAGCCCCGCGCACCTTAACTGTTCGGCAGTGGAACCGGCACCACAAGCAGTACTGCCGAGCACCGCGGGTGCGAATCCCTCACGACCCAACCGCATTCGGTCGGTCACTCATTGTGGAGGACCATCCATCATGGCAAAGGCGCTTCTCGGTTACGTCGGCGGCTCCGACCCGCGACTCCTCGCCGAGATGCGACGGCTTCAGCAGCGCGTCCAGGACCTCGAATCCGAGCTGGTACGGATCCAGTCCGAGAACGACTCGCTCGCCGCGGCCGTCGCTCATCACCAGGGAGAGTCGCTGCTGAACAGCATCGACCTCGACGTACCCCAGGCGGAGCCTGCGCTCACCTGACAACCCAGCCCCGAGGGGCCAGGTGGGAAACACGCACGCCGGCACGGCGGACTGGGACACCCAGCCCGGCACAGCTGGATCTGCAAGGGGCGCTTCGGCGTCCCTTCTTTCTTTCACCTGTCGTTCCCCCCACGTCCCACCCCTCTCCACCGAGGATCTGCCCTGCACCTTCCCGGGTGAAACGCACGGGCCCCGGTAGAGTCCTCGGGGTGCACCTCAAGGCCCTGACCCTCCGCGGATTCAAGTCGTTCGCATCGGCCACCACCCTGCGGTTCGAACCAGGAATCACCTGTGTCGTGGGCCCCAACGGATCGGGCAAGTCCAACGTCGTGGACGCCCTCTCCTGGGTCATGGGGGAGCAGGGCGCCAAGTCGCTGCGCGGCGGCAAGATGGAGGACGTCATCTTCGCCGGCACGACCGGGCGCCCGCCGCTCGGCCGCGCCGAGGTCTCCCTCACCATCGACAACTCCGACGGCGCGCTGCCCATCGACTACGCCGAGGTCACCCTCACCCGGATCATGTTCCGCGGCGGCAGCAGCGAGTACCAGATCAACGGCGACACCTGCCGGCTGCTCGACTTCCAGGACCTGCTCTCCGACTCCGGCATCGGACGCGAGATGCACGTCATCGTCGGACAGGGACAACTCGACTCCGTGCTGCACGCCGACCCGATGGGCCGCCGCGCCTTCATCGAGGAGGCCGCCGGCGTCCTCAAGCACCGCAAGCGCAAGGAGAAGGCGCTGCGGAAGCTCGACGCGATGCAGGCCAACCTCGCGCGCGTGCAGGATCTCGCCGACGAACTCCGCCGTCAGCTCAAGCCCCTCGGCCGGCAGGCCGCCGTCGCCCGCCGTGCCGTCGTCATCCAGGCCGACCTGCGCGACGCACGGCTCCGCCTCCTCGCCGACGACCTCGTCCACCTCCAGCGGGCCCTCACGGCCGAGGTCGCCGACGAAGCGGCCCTCCTCGCCCGCAAGGAGGCCACCGCGACCGAGCTGCGCGCCGCGCTCGCCCGGGAGGCGGAGCTCGAAGCGGAGGCCCGCGCCCTCGTGCCCCGCCTGGAGCGCGCCCAGCAGACCTGGTACGACCTGTCCCAGCTCGCCGAGCGCGTCCGCGGCACCGTCTCCCTCGCCGGCGCGCGCGTGAAGAGCGCCACCGCCGCGCCCACCGACGAGCGCCGCGGCCGCGACCCGGAGGACCTGGAGCGGGAGGCGGCCCGCGTCCGCGAGCAGGAGGCGGAACTGGAAGTCGCCCTGGAAGCGGCCGAGCGTGCCCTTGAGGACACCGTCGCCCACCGCGCCCGGCTCGAACAGGAGCTGGCGGCCGAGGAGCGCCGCCTCAAGGACCTCACCCGCGCCCTCGCCGACCGGCGCGAGGGCCTCGCCCGCCTCCACGGCCAGGTCAACGCGGCCCGCTCGCGCGCCGCCTCCGCCCAGGCCGAGATCGACCGGCTCGCCGCCACCCGCGACGAGGCGGGGGAGCGGGCGGCCACCGCCCAGGAGGAGTACGAACGGCTCCGGACGGAGGTCGAGGCACTCGACGCGGCCGACACCGCCGAGGCGGAGCGCCACGAGGCCGCCCGTCGCGAGCTGACCGAGGCCGAGGCCGTGCTCGGCGCCGCCCGCGAGGCCGCCGACACGGCGGAGCGCAGCCGTGCCGCGACCCGGGCCCGGCACGACACCCTCGCCCTCGGACTGCGCCGCAAGGACGGCACGGGCGCGCTGCTCAGTGCGGGACTCGGCGGAGTCCTCGGCCCGGCGGCCGAACTCCTCACCATCACCCCCGGGTACGAGATCCCCGTCGCCACCGCCCTCGGCGCCGCCGCCGACGCGGTCGCCGCCACCGGACCCTCCGCCGCCGTCGAAGCCCTCCGGCTGCTGCGCAAACAGGACGCGGGCCGCGCCTCCCTGCTCCTGACCGGAGCCCCCGAACCGGAGCCCCGCCCGGCGGCCGCAGGACATCCGTACGCGGCCGACCTCGTGCGGGGACCCGCCGAACTGATGGGGGCCGTCAGCAGGTTGCTCGCCGGAGTCGTGGTGGTCGGGGACCTGGACGAGGCCGCCGAGCTGGTCAGGAGCCGGCCCGCGCTGACCGCCGTCACCGCCGAGGGCGACCTGCTCGGGGCGCACTTCGCGCGGGGAGGCTCAGCGGGTGCCCCGAGCCTCCTCGAAGTCCAGGCCTCGGTGGCCGAGGCCGCCGCCGAGCTCGACGAACTGAGCGTGCGGTGCGAGGCGTTGGCCACGGCCAGGCGCGAGGCCGACGAGCGCCGCCGTACCGCCGCCGCACTCGTCGAGGAACTCGACACCCGCCGCCGTACCGCCGAGCGCGAGAAGTCGGCCGTCGCCAAGGAACTCGGGCGGCTCGCCGGGCAGTCCAGGGCGGCGGCGGGGGAGGCCGAGCGGACCGCGGCCGCGGCCGCCCGCGCCCAGGAGGCCCTGGAGAAGGCGACCGCGGAGGCGGAGGAACTCGCCGAACGGCTCCTCGTGGCCCAGGAGGCCGCCGACTTCGCGGACGGCGGGGACGAGGAACCCGACACCGCCGCCCGCGACCGCCTCGCGATCGACGGCTCCCACGCGCGCCAGGCCGAGATGGAGGCGCGGCTCCAGGTCCGTACCCACGAGGAGCGGGTCAAGGCGCTCGCCGGGCGGGCCGACTCGCTCGACCGGGCTGCCCGCGCCGAACGGGACGCACGCGCGCGTGCCGAGCAGCGACGGGCCCGGCTGCGCCACGAGGAGCGGGTCGCGGGCGCCGTCGCCGCCGGCGCCCGGAGCCTGCTGGCCCATGTCGAGGTCTCACTGGTCCGCGCCGAGCGGGAGCGGGTGGCGGCCCAGGCGGCCCGCGCCGACCGGGAGGAAGGCCTGACGGCCGCCCGGACCCGGGGCCGTGATCTCAAGGCCGAGCTCGACAAGCTGACCGACTCCGTCCACCGGGGCGAGGTGCTCGGCGCCGAGAAGCGGTTGCGGATCGAGCAGCTCGAGGCGAAGGCCCTGGAGGAGTTCGGTGTGGAGACCGGTGACCTGGTCGCCGAGTACGGCCCGGAGCAGCCCGTACCCCCGTCGCCCACCGTCGAGGGGGCCGAGGAGGCGGACGGCACGGATGCCCCGCCGCGCCCCTTCATCCGTTCGGAGCAGGAGAGGCGGCTCAGGGCAGCCGAGCGGGCCTACCACCAGCTCGGCAAGGTCAATCCGCTGGCCCTCGAGGAGTTCGCGGCTTTGGAGGAGCGCCACCGCTTCCTGTCCGAGCAGCTGGAGGACCTGAAGAAGACCCGTACCGACCTGCTTCAGGTCGTGAAGGAGGTCGACCTCCGGGTCGAGCAGGTCTTCACCGAGGCGTACCGGGACACGGCCCGTGAGTTCGAGGGTGTCTTCTCGCGGCTCTTCCCGGGCGGCGAGGGCCGGCTGATCCTCACCGATCCGGAGAACATGCTCACCACGGGCGTCGAGGTGGAGGCCCGGCCGCCGGGCAAGAAGGTCAAGCGGCTCTCGCTGCTCTCGGGAGGAGAGCGCTCCCTCACGGCCGTGGCGCTGCTCGTGTCGATCTTCAAGGCGCGGCCGAGCCCGTTCTACGTGATGGACGAGGTCGAGGCGGCGCTCGACGACACCAACCTCCAGCGGCTGATCCGGATCATGCGGGAACTCCAGGAGTCCTCACAGCTGATCGTGATCACGCACCAGAAGCGGACGATGGAGGTCGCGGACGCGCTCTACGGCGTTTCCATGCAGGGCGACGGGGTATCCAAGGTCATCAGCCAGCGACTGCGCTAGGACTGTCCGTTCAAGTGTTGAACTCAATAGGCCCCCTCGCGCTCTTAAAGTCACACGACTTCGCCTATTGACTTCGAAACTTGAAGACATAGTCTCTGCAACGTTGCTTTTGCCTTCGGTGGTGGGCGGCGTGATGTTGTGCGCCACTGGAAGGGCTTTCCCCCCACCGAGGAGTCCATGTGACCAACACCGCGCAGGCGCCCACGCCGCCGCCTTCCGAAGGCCGAGCCGCCCACCCGGACCACCTCGGCCACGTCATCTTCATCACGGCATCCGCGGCGATGGGCGGCTTCCTCTTCGGCTACGACAGCTCCGTCATCAACGGCGCCGTCGAGGCGATCCGGGACCGCTACGACATCGGCTCCGGCACCCTCGCCCAGGTCATCGCCGTCGCCCTGATCGGCTGCGCCATCGGCGCCGCCACCGCCGGCCGGATCGCCGACCGCATCGGCCGCATCCGCTGCATGCAGATCTCCGCCGTGCTGTTCGCGGTCAGCGCCGTGGGCTCCGCCCTCCCCTTCGCCCTCTGGGACCTGGCGCTCTGGCGGGTCATCGGCGGCTTCGCCATCGGCATGGCCTCCGTGATCGGCCCCGCCTACATCGCCGAGGTCGCCCCCGCCGCGTACCGCGGCCGCCTCGGCTCCTTCCAGCAGGCCGCGATCGTCATCGGCATCGCCATCTCCCAGCTGGTCAACTACGGCATCCTCCAGCTCGCCGACGGCGACCAGCGCGGTGAGATCGGCGGTCTGGAGGCCTGGCAGTGGATGCTCGGCGTCATGGTCGTGCCCGCCGTCCTGTACGGCATGCTCTCCTTCGCCATCCCCGAGTCCCCGCGCTTCCTGATCTCCGTCGGGAAGACCGACCGGGCCAAGGAGGTGCTCGCCGAAGTCGAGGGCCACGGCGTCGACCTCGACCGCCGCGTCGCCGAGATCGACCGCGCCATGCGCAGCGAGCACAAGTCCACCTTCCAGGACCTCCTCGCCACCGGCGCCCGCTTCAAGCTGCTGCCCATCGTCTGGGTCGGCATCGGACTCTCCGTCTTCCAGCAGCTCGTCGGCATCAACGTCGCCTTCTACTACTCGGCGACGCTCTGGCAGTCCGTCGGCATCGACCCGTCGAGCTCGTTCTTCTACTCGTTCACCACGTCGATCATCAACATCATCGGCACCGTCATCGCGATGGTCCTGGTCGACCGGGTCGGCCGCAGGCCGCTCGCCCTCGTCGGCTCCATCGGTATGGCGATCGCCCTCGCGTTCGAGGCCTGGGCCTTCTCCGCCGACCTCGTCGACGGCAAGCTCCCCGAGACCCAGGGCGTCGTGGCGCTCGTCGCCGCCCACGTCTTCGTGCTCTTCTTCGCCCTCTCGTGGGGCGTGGTGGTCTGGGTCTTCCTCGGTGAGATGTTCCCCAACCGGATCCGCGCCGCCGCCCTCGGCGTCGCCGCCTCCGCCCAGTGGATCGCCAACTGGGCCATCACCGCCAGCTTCCCGTCCCTCGCGGACTGGAACCTGTCGGGCACCTACATCATCTACACGGTCTTCGCCGTGCTCTCGATCCCCTTCGTGCTCAAGTACGTCAAGGAGACCAAGGGCAAGGCGTTGGAGGAGATGGGCTGACCCCCGCTGCCCCGCTCCTCATCCACGGAACTGCCCCGGCCCGAGGCCCACGCCTCGCGCCGGGGCAGTACGCCGTCGTCCTGGCATCCCGCCGCGCAGAGGATCCGGAGGAAGTCCCCCCGCGAGGGTGGGATGCCGGCGAAGGGGACGGTGGCCGACGCAGCGTCAGACGGATACGGTCTCGCGCGCCCCGGTGTCCTCCACCGGAGCCTTCACGGGCGTACGGGGCAGTACGGCGTACAGCACGCCGGCCACCACGATCGTCGCCGCCCAGCCCAGACCGTTCTCACCGATCCAGGAGGAGGCGAGCGGACCGGCGAACCAGTCGACCTTCGTGAACAGCAGACCCACGAGCAGCGCCACGGCCCACGCCGTCATGGCCTGCCAGGCGAAACCGCCCCGATACCAGTAGGCGCTGGTCCTCGTCGTGTCCATGAGCGCCACCGCGTCGTACGAGCGACGCCGCAGCATGTCCCCACCGAAGACGCCGATCCAGGCCGAGAACGCCACCGCGAGCAGCGTCAGGAAGGAGATGAACGAACCGATGAAGCTGGTCGCCACGACCATGAGCAGGAAGCCGAAGACGAGGCTGATCACCGCGTTCACACTGACCGCCGCCGCCCGCGACACCTTGATGCCCAGGGTCTGCGCCGTGAACCCGGCCGAGTACATCGACATCGAGTTGATCAGCAGCATCCCGATCAGGGCGATCACCAGGTACGGCACCGAGATCCACATCGGCAGCAGCTCGCCGATGAAGGAGACCGGGTCCTGCGCCGAGGCCAGGTCCGGCGTCGACACCGCCATCACCGCGCCCATCAGCACCATCGGCAGGACGACGATCCCGGCGCCGCCGACCGTCGAGCCGACCATCGCCTTCGAGGAGGCGGTACGGGGCAGATAGCGGGTGAAGTCGGGACCCGAAGGGACCCAGCTGATGCCACCGGCCGCGATCGTGCCGATGCCCGCGATCATCATCGCCGTCGAACCGGCGGGCTTGTCGAAGACCGCCGACCAGTCGGTGTTCGCCACCAGGTGGACGAGGACGAGCACCGAGAAGCCGCCGAAGAGGTACGTGGACCACTTGCTGCACACCCGCAGCGCGTGGATCCCGAGGCCCGAGACCAGGAAGGTGCAGGTGACGAAGAGCAGCAGCGTGACCACGATGAGAAGCGTGTTCGACTTCACGCCGAAGAGCAGATCGAGCACGGTCAGCACCGCGTAGGCGCCGGTCACCGCGTTGATGGTCTCCCAGCCCCAGCGCGCGACCCAGATCAACGTCCCCGGGAAGAGGTTCCCGCGCTGACCGAAAACGGCCCGCGACAGCGCCATCCCCGGCGCCCCGCCCCGCTTCCCCGCGATCGAGATCAGGCCGACGATCCCGTACGAGAGGACCGGCGCGGCGACCGCCACGGCCAGGACCTGCCAGAGGTTCAGGCCGTTGAAGACGATCAGCCCGGCGCCCATCGTGAGCAGCAGCACACTGATGTTCGCGGCGACCCAGGTCGGGAAGAGCTCGCGGACCCGGCCGGTCCGCTCGGCGTCGGGGACGGGTTCGAGACCGCGGGTCTCCATCGCGCCGTCGTGCGTCGCGCCTGCGGCTTCGGAGGCGTCGTGGGGCATGGGGGTACTCCGTACAGATGTGGGGGGGACCCACCCAGCGTACGTGCTCCGTCCCCGGCCCCTCCGTGGCCGATACTGAGGGGGTTATGGAACTCATCCTTGCTCTAGTCATCGCTCTGGTCGTCGCGGTCGCCGTGACGAGCGGGCTCGTGATCAGCGGTCGCAAGAAGAAGCAGCTGCCGCCGGCCGAGCCGCCGTCCACCCCGCCGACCATCACCGCTCCGCCCGCCGAGCCGCACGTCGGTGACGAGGCGGAGACGCCGCGGGAGGAACCGCGCCGGACGATCGACGAGGTCGGCCTCCCGACCGCCGAGGAGGCCGTCGATACGCCGGTCGCCGTCGAGGACCCGGTCGTCGCCGAACCGCCGGCCCCCGAGATCGAGATCCCGGAGCCCACCGCCGGCCGTCTCGTACGCCTCCGGGCCCGGCTCGCCCGCTCCCAGAACTCGCTCGGCAAGGGGCTGCTCACGCTTCTGTCCCGCGAGCACCTCGACGAGGACACCTGGGAGGAGATCGAGGACACCCTCCTCACCGCCGATGTCGGCGTCGCCCCCACCCAGGAGCTCGTCGAGCGGCTGCGCGAGCGGGTCAGGGTGCTCGGCACCCGCACCCCGGAGGAGCTGCGCGCCCTGCTCCGCGAGGAGCTGATCGCCCTCCTCGGCCCCGACCTCGACCGCACGGTGAGGACCGACAGCCCGACGGACGTCCCCGGCGTGGTCATGGTCGTCGGCGTCAACGGCACCGGCAAGACCACCACCACCGGCAAGCTGGCCCGCGTCCTCGTCGCCGACGGCAAGTCCGTCGTCCTCGGCGCCGCCGACACCTTCCGCGCAGCCGCCGCCGACCAGCTCCAGACCTGGGGCGAGCGCGTCGGCGCCCGGACCATTCGCGGCCCTGAGGGCGGCGACCCGGCGTCGATCGCCTTCGACGCCGTCAAGGAGGGCATCGCGGAGGGCGCCGACGTCGTCCTCATCGACACCGCGGGACGGCTCCACACCAAGACCGGCCTCATGGACGAGCTCGGCAAGGTCAAGCGCGTCGTCGAGAAGCACGGCCCGCTCGACGAGATCCTCCTCGTCCTCGACGCCACCACCGGCCAGAACGGTCTGATCCAGGCCCGTGTCTTCGCCGAGGTCGTCGACATCACCGGCATCGTGCTCACCAAGCTCGACGGCACCGCCAAGGGCGGCATCGTCGTCGCGGTCCAGCGCGAGCTGGGCGTCCCGGTCAAGCTGATCGGCCTCGGCGAGGGCCCGGACGACCTGGCCCCCTTCGAGCCGGGCGCCTTCGTCGACGCCCTGATCGGCGACTGACCACGGTCCACGCGCACGTGTGAGGGCCCCCGCCGAGGACGGCGGGGGCCCTCACACGTGCGCGTGGACTAGCGGGACGAGAAGGGCGTGCGGTGGCAGATGTACGCCAGGGTGCCCAGCAACAGCCGCGCCTGGGGCGGCGCGCCCGCCGTGTCCAGCGTCGGCGGCCGCAGCCAGCGCACCGGACCGAGCCCGCCGAGGTCCGACGGGGGAGCGGTGATGTGACCGCCGGGCCCCAGACAGTGCAGGTCCAGATCGGCGTCGTCCCAGCCCATCCGGTACAGCAGCTGCGGCAGCTCCGCCGCGGCGCCCGGGGCCACGAGGAACCGCGCCCGCCCGGTCGGCGTCGCGCACACCGGGCCCAGCGGCAGCCCCATGCGCTCCAGCCGCACCAGCGCCAGACGGCCCGCCGCCTCCGCGACCTCGATCACGTCGAAGGCCTTGCCCACCGGCAGCATCAGGGCCGCGCCCGGGTACTCCGACCACGCCTTGGCCGCGTCGTCGAGGCCGGCGCCAGCCGGGACCGGCTCCGCGAAGGAGAGGGGGTGCGCGCCCGGGGCCGTACACGCCGGATCCCCGCAGGAGCACTGGCCGGAGACGGCCCGCGCGCCGGGGACCACGTCCCAGCCCCACAGTCCTGTGTACTCGGCCACCGCTGTGCACTCCGTGGTGCGTACGCGGCGGCGTGCGCCGGACCGCATCTCACGAATGCCGCCGATCGTGAAACCCATGTCCCCTCCAACGGGTCGAGCGCGCCGGTGGTTACGACCGGGAGCACCGTCATCACCCTTCGTCACGGTCTGCCGCCGCGTGGCGTCGCGCGGTCGTGCGAGGGGTGGTGCGGGCCGGTGCGCGCGCCTCTCCGCGCATCCGTCCGCCGACTCCGGTCCGTCGCATGTCAAGTGAATCGCGTTCCCCGGGCGGCGAGTTCATTCGAAGGGGTGGCGAATGGTGGCGTTTCTTGAAACACCCTCGTGGAGCGGTGATCGTGGGATTACTTTCGGTACTCGAAGCCCGGGACCGCATGCGCACGCGGGTATGCCGGAGGCAACCCGGTTTCCAGTTCGAAGGAGCGCGAACGCCGGACGGGTGCCGCAGGACGCGGCATTCTGATAGGGGTTCGCAGGACAGGCAATCAGGTGGATGGGGGCGTTCCAGTGGGCGGCAACGGCACAGACGGTACGACTGCCGGGAAGCGCCCGAACGAGCAGCTGGGTTCGTGGTTCGTGCGCAGCGGCTGGTCCAAGGGCGAACTGGCCCGGCAGGTGAACCGCAGGGCCCGTCAGATGGGCGCGCACCACATCTCCACCGACACCTCGCGGGTGCGCCGCTGGCTCGACGGCGAGCAGCCGCGCGAGCCCATCCCGCGCATCCTCTCCGAGCTGTTCTCCGAGCGCTTCGGCTCCGTCGTCGCCGTCGAGGACCTGGGCCTGCGCACCGCGCACCAGTCGCCCTCCGTCTCCGGCGTCGACCTGCCCTGGGCCGGCCCGCAGACCGTCGCCCTGCTCAGCGAGTTCTCCCGCAGCGACCTCATGCTCGCCCGCCGGGGCTTCCTCGGCTCGTCCCTGTCGCTCGCCGCGGGGCCGGCCCTCATCGAACCGATGCAGCGCTGGCTCGTCCCCACGCCCGTCGGCGACGTCGAGCGGCCCGACGCCCCCGGCAACTCCCGCCGCCCCAACCGGCTCTCCGAGATCGAGCTCGACCTCCTGGAGTCCACCACCGCCATGTTCCGCAAGTGGGACGCCCAGTGCGGTGGCGGACTGCGCCGCAAGGCCGTCGTCGGCCAGCTCCACGAGGTCACCGACCTCCTCCAGGAGCACCAGCCCGCCGCGACCGCCAAGCGTCTCTTCACCTGCGCCGCCGAACTCGCCGAGCTCGCCGGCTGGATGAGCTACGACGTGGGCCTCCAGCCCACCGCGCAGAAGTACTTCGTGCTCGCCCTGCACGCCGCCAAGGAAGCCGGCGACAAGCCCCTCGGCTCGTACATCCTGTCCTCGATGAGCCGCCAGATGATCCACCTCGGCCGGCCCGACGACGCCCTCGAACTCATCCACCTCGCCCAGTACGGCAGTCGTGACTGCGCCACCGCGCGGACCCAGGCCATGCTGTATGCGATGGAGGCCCGCGCCTACGCCAACATGGGGCAGCCCTCCAAGTGCAAGCGGGCCGTCCGGATGGCCGAGGACACCTTCGCGGACGTCGGCCTCGACGGCGAGCCCGAGCCCGACTGGATCGGCTTCTTCTCCGAGGCCGAGCTCAACGGCGAGAACTCCCACTCCTACCGCGACCTCGCCTACGTCGCCGGGCGCTCCCCGACGTACGCCTCGCTCGCCGAGCCCGTCATGGAGCGGGCCGTCCAGCTCTTCGAGAAGGACCCCGACCACCAGCGGTCGTATGCGCTCAACCTCATCGGCATGGCCACCGTGCACCTCCTCAAGCGCGAGCCCGAGCAGTCCGTCGTCCTCGCGGAGAAGGCCCTCGGGGTCGCCCGCAGCATCCGCTCCGAGCGGGTCAACACCCGGCTCCGCAAGACCGTCGACCACGCCGCCCGCGACTACAGCGACGTGGCCGAGGTCGTCCAGCTCACCGACCGGCTCACCCAGCTGCTGCCCGAGGCCGCCGAAGCGGTCTGACCCCCCCGGCCCGACGCCCATGGGCCCCCCGACCCCGGCCGCGCCGGACGTCCCGTACTGCCCGACTCGGCTCCCCCGCCGCAAGGTCACACGGACGGCCGACGCGGCCGGTCCGCCGTCCGGGAGAGGGTACGCCCGTTACCTTCCCGTGACTGTGCCGTTCACGGTCACGTAACACGCCCCACCCCTTCGTCACCGCTCCGAAACATCGAGCGGCATCGGCGGAAACCGCGCTGCGCGAATCTCTGGGCCATAACCGGCCACCCTCACGGCCGCCCGCTCTCTCCGGCCCCGCCCCGCACGGCCGTACCGACGACGAGGAGACGCCGATGGCACCAGCCATCATGACCCTGGCAGCAGACGCCCCCGAGCTGTCCGCCGCCAACACCGGGTTCATGCTCATCTGCTCCGCCCTGGTCATGCTGATGACCCCGGCACTCGCCTTCTTCTACGGAGGCATGGTCCGCGTCAAGTCCACCCTCAACATGTTGATGATGAGCTTCATCAGCCTGGGGATCGTCACGATCCTGTGGGTGCTCTTCGGGTTCAGCCTCGCCTTCGGCACCGACATCGGCTCGATCGTCGGCTGGTCCTCCGAGTACGTCGGCCTCAGCGGCATCGGCGTCACCGAACTGTGGGACGGCTACACCATCCCGGTGTACGTCTTCGCCGTCTTCCAGCTGATGTTCGCGATCCTCACCCCGGCCCTGATCAGCGGCGCCCTCGCCGACCGCGTGAAGTTCACCGCCTGGGCCCTCTTCATCACCCTCTGGGTCACCGTCGTCTACTTCCCCGTCGCCCACTGGGTCTGGGGCGCCGGCGGCTGGCTCTTCGAGATGGGCGTCATCGACTTCGCCGGCGGCACGGCGGTCCACATCAACGCCGGCGCGGCCGCCCTCGGCGTGATCCTCGTCATCGGCAAGCGCGTCGGCTTCAAGAAGGACCCGATGCGCCCGCACAGCCTCCCGCTGGTCATGCTCGGCGCCGGTCTCCTCTGGTTCGGCTGGTTCGGCTTCAACGCCGGCTCCTGGCTCGGCAACGACGACGGCGTCGGCGCCGTGATGTTCGTCAACACCCAGGTCGCCACCGCCGCCGCCATGCTCGCCTGGCTCGCGTACGAGAAGATCCGCCACGGCTCCTTCACCACCCTCGGCGCCGCCTCCGGCGCCGTCGCCGGCCTCGTCGCCATCACCCCGGCCGGCGGAGCCGTCAGCCCCCTCGGCGCGATCGCCGTCGGCGCCATCGCCGGCCTCGTCTGCGCCATGGCCGTCGGCCTCAAGTACAAGTTCGGCTACGACGACTCCCTCGACGTCATCGGCGTCCACCTCGTCGGCGGTGTCATCGGCTCCCTCCTCGTCGGCCTCTTCGCCACCGGCGGCGTCCAGTCCGACGTCAAGGGCCTCTTCTACGGCGGCGGCCTCGACCAGCTCGGCAAGCAGGCGATCGGTGTCTTCGCGGTCCTGGCCTACTCTCTGATCGCCTCCGCGATCCTCGCCCTGATCATCGACAAGACGATGGGGATGCGGGTCAGCGAGGACGACGAGGTCTCCGGCATCGACCAGGTCGAGCACGCCGAGACCGCGTACGACTTCAGCGGAGCCGGCGGCGGAACGTCCTCGCGCTCCACCGCCCCCGCCCCGGCCGTCACGGAGAACAAGAAGGTGGACGCATGAAGCTCATCACCGCAGTCGTGAAGCCGCACCGGCTCGACGAGATCAAGGAGGCCCTCCAGGCGTTCGGCGTCCACGGCCTCACCGTCACCGAGGCCAGCGGCTACGGCCGCCAGCGCGGCCACACCGAGGTCTACCGGGGCGCCGAGTACACCGTCGACCTGGTGCCCAAGATCCGCATCGAGGTCCTCGTCGAGGACGAGGACGCCGAACAGCTCATCGACGTCGTCGTCAAGGCCGCCCGAACCGGCAAGATCGGTGACGGCAAGGTGTGGAGCGTGCCGGTCGAGACCGCCGTACGGGTCCGCACCGGCGAGCGCGGTCCGGACGCACTGTAAGCACACGAAGGAGCCGCCGGGTGACGAGCCTCGAAGTCAGCGAAGAGACCGAAGATTCGGGACCCGGCGGTTACGCGGCGGCCCGGCTGCTCCTCCTCCAGGAGAAGGAGCGGTCCGGGCCGCCGCGCCGTGCCGCCCTCGCCCGGCTCACCGACGACTGGCTGACCGGGCTCTTCACGTCCGCCGCACCGCCCCGGGGAGTCGCCCTCGTCGCCGTCGGCGGCTACGGCCGCGCCGAGCTCTCCCCCCGCAGCGACCTCGACCTCCTCCTGCTCCACGACGGCAGTGCCGACAAGGCGGCGGTCGCCGCCCTCGCCGACCGGATCTGGTACCCCGTCTGGGACCTCGGGCTCGCCCTGGACCACTCCGTCCGCACCCCCGCCGAAGCCCGCGCCACCGCGGGCGAGGACCTCAAGGTCCACCTCGGCCTCCTCGACGCGCGGCCCCTCGCCGGAGACCACGGCCTCGTCGCCGCCCTGCGCACCACGATCCTCGCGGACTGGCGCAACCAGGCCCCCAAGCGCCTTCCCGAACTCGACGAACTCTGCCGGGAACGCGCCGATCGCATGGGCGAGCTCCAGTTCCTGCTCGAACCGGACCTCAAGGAGGCCCGAGGGGGACTCCGCGACGTCCAGGTCCTCCGCGCCGTCGCCGCCTCCTGGCTCGCCGACGCCCCCCGCGAGGGCCTCGACGCCGCCCGTCGCCGTCTCCTGGACGCCCGCGACGCCCTCCACCTCACCACCGGCCGCGCCACCGACCGGCTAGCCCTCCAGGACCAGGACGCCGTCGCGCTGGACCTCGGTCTCCTCGACGCCGACACCCTGCTCCGCGAGGTGTACGAGGCCGCCCGGACCATCTCGTACGCCACCGACGTCACCTGGCGCGAGGTCAACCGCGTCCTCAAGGCCCGCTCCGCCCGGCCCCGCCTGCGGGCCCTCCTCACCGGCCGCGGCAGCGTCGCGAAACCCCCCGTCGAACGCACCCCGCTCGCCGAGGGCGTCGTCGAGATGGACGGCGAGGTCGTCCTCGCCCGCACCGCCCGGCCGGAACGCGACCCCGTGCTGCCCCTGCGGGCCGCCGCCGCGGCCGCCCAGTCGGCCCTGCCGATCTCCCTGCACGCCGTACGCCGCCTCGCGGCCACCGCCACGCCCCTGCCCGTGCCCTGGCCCGCCGAGGCCCGCGAGGAGCTCGTCACCCTGCTCGGCGCCGGTGAGGCCACCGTCCCCGTCTGGGAGGCCCTGGAGGCCGAAGGGCTGATCACCCAGCTGCTCCCCGACTGGGAACGCGTCCGCTGCCGGCCCCAGCGCAACCCCGTGCACACCTGGACCGTCGACCGCCACCTCGTCGAGACCGCCGTACGGGCCTCTTCGCTCACCCGCAGGGTCGGCCGCCCCGACCTCCTCCTCGTCGCCGCCCTCCTCCACGACATCGGCAAGGGCTGGCCGGGCGACCACTCCGTCGCCGGCGAGACCATCGCCCGCGACCTCGCCACCCGCATCGGCTTCGACCGCGCCGACGTCGGCGTCCTCGCCACCGCCGTCCGCCACCACCTGCTCCTCGTCGAGACCGCCACCCGGCGCGACCTCGACGACCCCGCCACCGTCCGCGCCGTCGCCTCCGCCGTCGGCACCGTCGGCACCCTGGAGCTGCTGCACGCCCTCACCGAGGCCGACGCGCTCGCCACCGGGCCCGCCGCCTGGTCGTCCTGGCGCGCCTCCCTCGTCGCCGACCTGGTCAAGCGGGTGGCGGGCGTCCTCGCGGGCGAGACCCCGCCCGACCCCGAGGCGGCCGCCCCCAGCGCCGAACAGGAACGCCTCGCCATGGAGGCGCTGCGCACCGGCGAACCCGTCCTCGCCCTCCACACCCAACCGGTCGGCGCGGAGCCCGAGGAACCGGAACCCGTCGGCGTCGAACTCGTCATCGCCCTGCCCGACCAGCCCGGCGTCCTGCCCGCCGTCGCCGGCGTCCTCGCCCTCCACCGGCTGACCGTCCGCGCCGCCGATCTGCGGGCCATCGAACTGCCCACCGAGGTCGGCGCCGGCTCCGTCCTCGTCCTCGACTGGCGCGTCGCCGCCGAGTACGGCTCGCTGCCCCAGGCCCACCGGCTCCGCGCCGACCTCGTCCGCGCCCTCGACGGCTCCCTCGACATCGCCGCCCGCCTCGCCGAACGCGAGGCCGCCTACCCGCGCCGACGCGGCCTCACCGCCCCGCCGCCCCGTGTCACCGTCGCCGCCGCCGACTCCCGTCTCGCCACCGTCATCGAGGTCCGGGCCCAGGACGCCCCCGGCCTCCTCCACCGGGTCGGCCGCGCCCTGGAGGGAGCGGCGGTACGCGTCCGCAGCGCCCATGTCTCCACGCTCGGCGCCAACGCCGTCGACACCCTGTACGTGACCCGGCCCGACGGCTCCCTCCTCCCCGACGAGGAGGCGGTCGATCTGGCCCGGACCCTGGAGTCGGCGCTCCGCTGAAGCCCCGCCCCGACCCGCCCCGCGCGCCGGATCCGGCGGGCGGGGGCACACACTTCGAGCGGCCCGATACCCTGGAGGGCAATCCGACCGCCCCCGACACCGAGGATCCGCGACCGCCGTGTTCGATACCCTCTCCGACCGCCTTGCAGCGACCTTCAAGAACCTCCGCGGCAAGGGCCGTCTGTCCGAGGCGGACATCGACGCCACCGCGCGCGAGATCCGTATCGCGCTGCTCGAAGCGGATGTCGCCCTTCCGGTCGTCCGGTCCTTCATCAAGCAGGTCAAGGAGCGTGCCGCCGGCGCCGAGGTCTCCCAGGCCCTGAACCCGGCCCAGCAGGTCATCAAGATCGTCAACGAGGAGCTCGTCTCCATCCTCGGTGGCGAGACCCGGCGCCTGCGGTTCGCCAAGACCGCGCCGACCGTGATCATGCTCGCCGGTCTCCAGGGCGCCGGTAAGACCACCCTCGCCGGAAAGCTCGGTCTCTGGCTCAAGGGCCAGGGCCACTCCCCGCTGCTCGTCGCCTGCGACCTCCAGCGCCCCAACGCCGTCACCCAGCTCTCCGTCGTCGCCGACCGCGCCGACGTGGCCTTCTACGGCCCCCAGCCGGGCAACGGCGTCGGTGACCCGGTCCAGGTCGCCAAGGACTCGATCGAGTACGCGCGGACCAAGATGTACGACGTCGTCATCGTCGACACCGCCGGCCGCCTCGGCATCGACCAGGAGCTGATGCGGCAGGCCGCGGACATCCGCGACGCCGTAAGCCCCGACGAGGTCCTCTTCGTCGTCGACGCCATGATCGGTCAGGACGCGGTCAACACCGCGGAGGCCTTCCGCGACGGCGTCGGCTTCGACGGCGTCGTGCTCTCCAAGCTCGACGGCGACGCCCGCGGTGGTGCCGCGCTCTCCATCGCGCACGTCACCGGCAAGCAGATCATGTTCGCCTCCAACGGCGAGAAGCTGGACGAGTTCGACGCGTTCCACCCGGACCGCATGGCGTCCCGCATCCTCGGCATGGGCGACATGCTCTCCCTCATCGAGAAGGCCCAGCAGACCTTCGACGAGGACGAGGCCGCCAAGATGGCCTCGAAGCTCGCCTCGAAGAAGGGCCAGGAGTTCACGCTCGACGACTTCCTGGCGCAGATGGAGCAGGTCCGCAAGATGGGCTCCATCTCGAAGCTGCTCGGGATGCTTCCCGGCATGGGCCAGATGAAGGAGCAGATCGCCAACATCGACGAGCGGGACGTCGACCGTACGGCCGCCATCATCAAGTCGATGACCCCCGGCGAGCGCCATGACCCGACCATCATCAACGGCTCCCGCCGCGCCCGTATCGCCAAGGGTTCCGGCGTCGAGGTCAGCGCGGTCAAGGGCCTTGTCGAGCGCTTCTTCGAGGCCCGCAAGATGATGTCCCGGATGGCCCAGGGCGGCGGTCTCCCCGGGATGCCGGGCATGCCGGGCATGGGCGGCGGCCCCGGTCGTCAGAAGAAGCAGATCAAGCAGGCCAAGGGCAAGCGCAAGAGCGGCAACCCGATGAAGCGGAAGGCCGAGGAGCAGGCCGCGGCCGAGCGCCGCGAGCAGGCCCAGGCGGGTGGCGCGTTCGGTCTCCCGGCGGCGGGCCAGACCCCCAAGGACTTCGAGCTCCCGGACGAGTTCAAGAAGTTCATGAGCTGACGCCGGTCGCGGCGTGAGAAGGGGCCCGGACGGTACGCCACCGTCCCGGGCCCCTTCTCGCACGTCCGGGTGCCCGCCGGGCCGACGGGAGAGCGGGCGGCGCACCCCCTTCGCACCGGGTGACGTTCGCGAACCCGCCGGGAGGGGGTGCTCGGGCGACGTCGGACCTGACGCCGGACGGGAGCCACGACGTCTGAGGATCCGCCGGCCCGAGACGGGGCCCGCCCCGGGCCGGCGGATGGCGTGGCCCCGGGTGCCGGGCCTCGCACGAGCGAAGCCCGGCAGGCGGCCGGCGCGTTCCCCACGAGGGCAGGACGACCGACCGGCCCCCCCGCCCCCGGCGGCCCCCGCTTCCTACGGCACCCGGGCGATCACGTACCGGAAGACGTTCGGCATCCAGACCGTCCCGTCCGCCCGCACGTAGGGGGCCAGGGCCTCCTCGATCTCCTTCGTCACCTGCGAGGGATCCGTCTCCCCGAGCGCCTGGTCGAACGCGCCCGTCGACAGCAGCCCGCGCACCGCGCTGCCCTCGCTCGCGTACCCGAACGGGCAGGCCACCTGCCCCGATCCGTCCGGACGCAGCCCCGCCTCCGCCACCAGGCCGTCCAGGTCCGCCCTCACCGACGAGGGGCGTTCCGCGAGACGGGCCGCGACCCGCAGCACCGGCTCCGTGGCGCACCGCTCCGGCGGGCCCCACCCGGCGAGTACGACGGCCGCGCCCGGTTGCGCCGAACGGGTGAGCGCCCGTAGCTCCGGGAGGATCCCGTCGGTGGCGTGGAAGGCCGTGACGACGTCGTACGGGCCGGCCCGCGGAGGCTCCTCCGTGACCGTGACGTCCTCCGGCAACCGCTCCCTGGCCAGCTCCACGCGCGCGTGGTCCCGGTCCGCGCCGGCCACCCGGGCGCCCCGCGCGGCAGCCATCAGGAGCGCCAGACCGGAGCCGCAGCCGAGGCCGAGCACCCGCGAACCGGCGCCCACGGCGAGGCGCTCGTACACCGCTTCGTAGAGCGGTACGAGCATCCGTTCCTGGATCTCGGCCCAGTCACGCGCGGGGTGGTGCGGGACGAGCGTAGGTGTCATGGAAAAGTGCCCCAATCCGTGCTCGGACGACAGCCCCCGTAGTCAGGGAACTGCGCATCCCGGGCCGCGTCCAGTGCTCGCACCGCACCGATTCGCCCGGGGGAGGGGCGGTGCCCCGTCCCGCCCGGAGACCCGGTAGTGTCCTCGCGATCCTCCCGGGCGGCAGCGGGCCCCCTCGGGGGGCGCGCGCACCGCGGTCAGGCGCCGGGGCGTATGCGCCACTACGCACCGGCTTGACGCTCCCTGCGTGGCTTCTCCGCAGATCGGCGCACTGGCCCGCGTCCGCACGCATCAACGGCAACTGACTGGTACGTGCAAATTATTTGGGATGCCCCGTAATGGAACCCGGAAGGGATCCGGCTCGTTGTACCCGACGTGAGCACGACACCACCTGTTCTCGCCGCAGAGCTGGCACAGGCGTGGGCCGACATTCAGCGGCACCACCCCGAGCTGCCCGACCTTGCCGCGCCAGAGTCCCTGATCGGAGAGTCCTCGTCCGCCTGCGGCGCCGAGCTCTCCTTCGAACGGCTGCTCCACGAGGCAGTCCACGGCATCGCCGCCGCCCGAGGTGTCCGCGACACCTCCAGGGCCGGCCGCTACCACAACCGCAGATTCCTCGCGATCGCCGAGGAGATGGGCCTCGACCACCCCGAGGAGCCGCACGCCAGCAGCGGCTTCTCCCTGGTCACGCTCAACCCCGAGGCGAGGCGTCGCTACCGGCCCACCATCGAGCGGCTCCAGCGCGCCCTCAAGGCCCACACGGTGGCCACGGCGGCCGACACCAAGCGCTCGTTCCGCGGACCGGCCGCGCGGCACGGGTCCTCGGGCGGCGGCGTGCGCGTCAAGGCGGTCTGCGACTGCGGGCGGAACGTGCGCGTGGTGCCCTCGGTGCTCGCCCAGGCCCCGATCGTCTGCGGCGGCTGCGGCAAGCCGTTCCGCATCCCGGAGACGGTGGGCGCCGCCAGCTGAACCTCGGGGTCGGTGCCTCGTCGGCGTGTGGCACAATGGCTAGCTGTACTCGACAGTCGCACAGGACCCCTCTCTCCTCCGGCTGACGCGTCCATCGGGCATCCGAGTACCGCAACCCCACGTGGCATCTCAAAGTGCCCAACCACGTCAAGACCAGGAGACACCACTTCAGTGGCAGTCAAGATCAAGCTCAAGCGCCTCGGCAAGATCCGTCAGCCCCACTACCGCATCGTCGTCGCCGACTCCCGCACCCGCCGGGACGGTCGCGCGATCGAGGAGATCGGCCTCTACCACCCGACGTACAACCCGTCGCGTATCGAGGTCGACTCCGAGCGTGCGCAGTACTGGCTGTCCGTCGGCGCGCAGCCGACCGAGCCGGTTCTCGCCATCCTGAAGCTCACCGGTGACTGGCAGAAGGCCAAGGGCCTGCCGGCCCCCGAGAAGGCTCTGCTCGTCCCGGCGACGAAGGAGGCGAAGCGCGCCTCGTTCGACGAGTTCGCGAAGACCCTCGAGAGCGGCGACGACAAGGGTGAGGCCATCACCCCGAAGGCCAAGAAGGCCGACAAGAAGGCTGACGAGGCCGAGGCCGCGTCGACCGAGTCGACCGAGGCCTGAGCATGCTCGAGGAGGCTCTCGAGCACCTCGTGAAGGGCATCGTCGACAACCCCGACGATGTGCAGGTCGCCTCGCGCGACCTGCGCCGTGGCCGCGTGCTGGAGGTCCGGGTCCACCCGGAAGACCTCGGCAAGGTGATCGGCCGTAACGGCCGCACCGCGCGTGCGCTGCGTACCGTCGTGGGCGCCATCGGCGGCCGTGGGATCCGCGTCGACCTCGTCGACGTGGACCAGGTTCGCTGAGCAGGTCGGCCACATCGGTTGAATGATGTGCCGGCACGGGCCGGGGAGGGCTTACGAGCCCGCCCCGGCCCGTTGTCGTTTCCGTCGTACGAGCTGGTGACAGGAGAGTGTGGAGCAGTGCAGTTGGTAGTCGCGCGGATCGGCCGCGCCCACGGCATCAAGGGCGAGGTCACCGTCGAGGTTCGGACGGACGAGCCCGAGCTCAGGCTCGGTCCCGGTGCCGTACTGCGCACCGACCCGGCCGCGATCGGGCCGCTGACCATCGAGACCGGCCGGGTGCACAGCGGTCGGCTGTTGCTGCGATTCGAGGGCGTCCGTGACCGCACCGGCGCCGAGGCCCTGCGCAACACCCTCCTCATCGCCGACGTCGACCCCACGGAGATGCCCGAGGAGGAGGACGAGTACTACGACCATCAGCTGATGGACCTCGACGTCGTCCTCGTCGACGGCACCGAGATCGGCCGGATCACCGAGATCTCCCACCTGCCGTCCCAGGACCTCTTCATCGTGGAGTGTCCCGACGGCACCGAGCTGATGATCCCGTTCGTCTCGGAGATCGTCACCGAGATCGACCTGGAGGAGCAGCGGGCCGTCATCGACCCACCGCCCGGCCTCATCGACGACCGCGCCGAGATCGTCTCCTCCCGGGACGCCGAACCGGGTGACGACGCATGAGGCTCGACGTCGTCACGATCTTCCCCGAGTACCTCGAACCGCTGAACGTCTCCCTGGTCGGCAAGGCCCGCGCGCGGGGGCAGCTGGACGTCCACGTCCACGACCTGCGCGACTGGACCCACGACCGGCACAACACCGTCGACGACACCCCGTACGGCGGCGGTCCCGGCATGGTCATGAAGACCGACCCCTGGGGTGAGGCGCTCGACCAGACGCTCGCCGACGGCTACGAGGGCGGCGCCCACGGCCCGGTCCTCGTCGTCCCCACCCCGAGCGGCCGCCCCTTCACCCAGGAGCTGGCCGTCGAGCTGTCCGAGCGGCCCTGGCTGATCTTCACGCCCGCGCGTTACGAGGGCATCGACCGCCGTGTCATGGACGAGTACGCGACCCGGATGCCGGTCTACGAGGTGTCCATCGGCGACTACGTCCTGGCCGGGGGAGAGGCCGCCGTCCTCGTCGTCACGGAGGCCGTCGCCCGCCTGCTCCCCGGTGTCCTCGGCAACGCCGAGTCGCACCGGGACGACTCCTTCGCCCCCGGGGCCATGGCCAACCTCCTGGAGGGCCCCGTCTACACCAAGCCCCCCGAGTGGCGCGGACGGGGCATCCCCGACGTCCTGCTCAGCGGGCACCACGGCAAGATCGCCCGCTGGCGGCGCGACGAGGCCTTCCGGCGCACCGCGGCCCATCGACCGGATCTCATCGAGCGCTGCGACCCGGCCGCCTTCGACAAGAAGGACCGCGAGATCCTCTCGATGATGGGCTGGGCGCCCGAGCCCGGCGGCCGATTTTGGCGCAGGCTCGACGACGTGGAACAATAGGCCGCTGTCGTCCGTCCGGCGCGCGCCCCTGCCACAGGGGGAACGACGCCGCCAGGAGCGGACGACGCTCCGGATCTTCCACGAAACGTACCGCTGATGACCTGTGGCATCAGCGAGGAAAGAGACCTCCATGGCCTCCCTGCTCGACCAGGTCAACGCGGGTTCGCTCCGCTCCGACCTCCCCGCCTTCCGCCCCGGCGACACCGTGAACGTCCACGTTCGCGTCATCGAGGGCAACCGCTCCCGTATCCAGCAGTTCAAGGGCGTCGTCATCCGTCGCCAGGGCTCGGGCGTCAGCGAGACCTTCACGGTCCGCAAGGTCTCGTTCTCCGTCGGCGTCGAGCGCACCTTCCCGGTGAACAGCCCGATCTTCGAGAAGATCGAGCTCGTGACCCGCGGTGACGTCCGTCGCGCCAAGCTCTACTACCTGCGTGAGCTGCGCGGCAAGGCCGCCAAGATCAAGGAGAAGCGCGACCGCTGAGCTCCGGCTCCCGGCACGCGCTGCGCTTCCGAGTCCTCCCACAGGCAGGCCGGATAGGCTCTGCCCCCGATGGACACCGAAGCACAGCACACGGAGCGCGACCCCTCTTCCGATCCGGAGGAGAGGTCGCGCTCCGCGCGCGTTTCCGAGGCCGAGGGGTCCGCACCGGACGAGGTCCCGCCCGGTGGGGCCGTGCCCTCCTGGCGCCGCACGGCCCTGGTGGGCGGCGCCTGTGTGGCCTTCCTGATGCTCCTGAGCCACTTCGTGATCCAGCCGTTCCTGATCCCGAGCGGCTCCATGGAGCCCACGCTCCAGGTCGGTGACCGCATCCTCGTCAACAAGCTGGCGTACCGGTTCGGCGGCGAGCCGGCGCGCGGCGACGTCGTCGTCTTCGACGGCACGGGCTCCTTCGTACGCGAACAGCCGCCGGGCGATCCGGTGACCGGACTCCTGCACGACGGCGCCGCCGCCCTCGGACTCGCGGAACCCGACGAGACCGACTTCGTGAAGCGGGTCGTCGGCACCGGCGGCGACCGGGTGATCTGCTGCGACAAGGACGGCCGGCTCAGCGTCAACGGCGTTCCCGTCGCGGAGCGGTACGTCATGCCGGGCGACCAGCCGTCCAGCGTGCCCTTCGACATCGTCGTCCCGCGAGACAGGCTCTGGGTCATGGGCGACCACCGCAGCCAGTCCAGCGACTCCCGGGACCACCTCGGCAGCCCCGGCGGCGGGATGGTCCCCGTCGACCGGGTCGTCGGACGCGCCGACTGGATCGCCTGGCCCTTCGGCCGCTGGTCCACCGTTCCCGCGACGGACGCCTTCGGCGCCGTACCGGCCGCGCCACCCGCAGGACACGGGGCGGGGCCCCATGGGTAGCAGGGGACGACCACCGGGCGGAGCCGGCCACACGGCCGAGCAGGACGCCGGCCGGGGCCCCGCCCTGCCGGGACGGGCCGAGCGGCGCAGGCTCGCCCGCAAGGTCAAGCGGCGCCGGCAGCGCTCCGCGATCCGCGAGATCCCCATCCTGGTCACGGTGGCCGTCCTCATCGCGCTCGTCCTGAAGACCTTCCTGGTCCAGGCGTTCGTCATCCCGTCCGGCTCCATGGAGCGGACGATCCAGATCTCCGACCGGGTCCTCGTCGACAAGCTCACCCCCTGGTTCGGCTCCCGCCCCCAACGTGGTGACGTGGTGGTCTTCAGGGACCCCGGCAACTGGCTCCCGCAGGAGGCCACGGCGCCGGCGGACGACCCGGTCGGTATCAAGCAGGCCAAGCAGGCCCTGACCTTCATCGGGCTGCTGCCGTCCGCCGACGACCGGGACCTCATCAAGCGGGTCGTCGCCGTGGGCGGGGACACCGTCCGCTGCTGCGGCAAGGACGGGCGGATCACCGTCAACGGCGTACCGCTCGACGAGCCGTATCTGCACCCGGGGAACGAGCCGTCCACCATCCCCTTCGAGGTGAAGGTCCCGCAGGGGCGGATCTTCGTCCTCGGCGACCACCGCTCCCACTCGGCGGACTCCCGCTTCCATCTTGACGAGGAGGGCCACGGGACGGTCTCCGAGGAGCAGGTCGTGGGGCGTGCCGTGGTGATCGCCTGGCCCGTCGGGCACTGGCGGCGTCTGGAGGAGCGGGACGTCTTCGCCGCCGTACCGGGCGCCCGTACGGGCGCCGAATCCGCGCCCGGTCCGTCGCATAGTGTGTCCCAGCGGAATCTGAACGGATTCCCCGGGCTCCCGACCCCTGCGGAACTTCTGCTCGTTATGGGAGTGGTGGGCCTGTCCCTGACCCGGGGCGGGCGATCGCACGGACTGAGGAGTGGATGTGGGGGATTTGGCCGTCGACGCACGATCCGGACACGATGAGCCCGACAAGAGGGCCGGCGGGGCCTTCGGCGATGACACGACGGGTGACGACGTGACGGATGACGAGCAGGCGCGGCCGCCGGGCGGTGGCGAGCCGGGCGGTGGCGACGACGCGGCGGACGGCCCCGTCGGTGGCCCCAAGAAGCAGCGTTCCTTCTGGAAGGAACTGCCCCTCCTCGTCGGCATCGCGCTCGTACTCGCCCTGCTGATCAAGACCTTCCTGGTGCAGGCGTTCTCGATCCCGTCGGAATCGATGATGAACGCCCTCCAGCGCGGGGACCGGGTCCTCGTCGACAAGCTGACCCCGTGGTTCGGCTCCGAGCCCGAGCGCGGCGAAGTCGTCGTCTTCCACGACCCGGGCGGCTGGCTCGAAGGCCAGGACACGCCCACGCCGAACGTCGTGCAGAAGTTCCTCAGCTTCATCGGCCTCATGCCGTCCGCCGAGGAGAAGGACCTCATCAAGCGCGTCATCGCCGTGGGCGGGGACACCGTGTCCTGCAAGGAGGGCGGCAAGGTCGTCCTCAACGGCAAGCCGCTCGACGAGACCGCCTACCTCTACCCCGGCTCCGTCCCCTGCCAGGACTCCTTCGGTCCGATCAAGGTCCCCGAGAACCGGATCTGGGTCATGGGCGACAACCGGCAGAACTCCCTGGACTCCCGCTTCCACCAGCAGCTCCCCGGCGGCGGCACCGTCTCCGACGACGAGGTCGTGGGCCGCGCTGTCGTGGTCGCCTGGCCAGTCACCCGCTGGGCCGCTCTCCCCGTGCCCGACATCTTCGACCAGCCCGGTCTCGACCAGGCGATGACCGCCGCCCCCGTAGGCGCGGCCGGTCTCGCCGGGGCGCTCCCGCTGGTGCTCTGGCGCCGGAGGAAGCTCGCCGCACGGCATACCGCCGCGTAGTGACCCCCGGGTAGGGTGCCGTCCCGGACCGTGGAGAGACCCACGGTCCGCCGACAGACCTACGGGGTGCGCACATGAGCGGAAACATACGGACCCAGGGCGGCCACGGCCGCCTCGGCAGCGCGCTGTCGGGGCTGGCCGTGGCCGTCGGCTGTGTGCTCTTCCTCGGCGGCTTCGTCTGGGGAGCCCTTCTCTACCAGCCCTACTCCGTCCCCACCGACTCCATGACCCCCACCCTCGGCGTCGGGTCCAAGATCCTCGCCCAGCGCGTCGACGGCGACGAGGTGCGGCGCGGGGACGTCGTCGTCTTCGCCGACCCGCTCTGGGGCAACTCGCCCATGGTCAAGCGGGTCGCCGCCGTCGGCGGTGACACCGTCGCCTGCTGCGACCGGGAGGGCCGGCTCACCGTCGGCGGCACACCCGTCCACGAGCCCTATCTGAGGCCGGGACCGGGCGGCCGGACCGTCGCCTCCGGCCAGGAGTTCTCCGTCACGGTCCCGGAGGGCAACCTCTTCCTCCTCGGCGACGACCGGCACACCTCGCTCGACTCCCGTACGCACATCGAGGACACCGGCCAGGGATCCGTGCCCCGCTCCAGCGTCGTCGCCAGGGTCGACGCCGTCGTCTGGCCCGCCGAGGGCCTCCTGGACCGCCCGACGGGCTTCGCGGGCCTCCCCGGCGGGATCTCCGAACCCGGGCCCGTACGGCCTCTCCTCACCGCGATCGCCGTCGGCGCCTTCCTGGTCCTGGCCGGCGGAGCGTACGGCCCGGTGGCCCGCTTCTTCGCCGGGCGGGCCCGGGAACGCGAGAAGGTGGGCACATGACGGATTCGGACGCGCCAACGGGGGACACGGAGCGGGACCCGGCGCCCGTCCGGCGGCGGGTCGCGCGGGTCGTGCTCCTCGACCCCGACGACCGGGTGCTGCTCCTGCACGGGTACGAGCCGGACGACCCGGCCGACTCCTGGTGGTTCACCCCCGGCGGCGGCCTGGAGGGCGCCGAGACCCGCGCGGAGGCGGCGCTGCGCGAGCTCGCCGAGGAGACCGGCATCACCGACGTCGACCTCGGCCCGGTGCTCTGGAAGCGGTACTGCTCCTTCCCCTTCGCCGGACGCCGCTGGGACCAGGACGAGTGGTACTACCTCGCCCGCACCCGCGGAACCGGGACCGCGCCCGGGCCGCGAGCCCTCACCGAGCTGGAGGGCCGCAGCCTCGCGGGCCTCAGATGGTGGACCTACGCCGAACTGTCGGCGGCGCGTGAGACGGTGTACCCGACCAGACTCGCCGAGCTGCTGCGCACGCTGCTCGACGAGGGACCTCCCAGTGCACCGCTCGTTCTCGCCCCGGAAGTCGTTTAGGGGCGCGTTCGACTGGCGCACAATAGGGGGACGCACGGCTGAAGGGGAACATGCCATGAGCGCCGAGGACCTCGAGAAGTACGAGACCGAGATGGAGCTGAAGCTCTACCGGGAGTACCGCGATGTCGTCGGGCTGTTCAAATTCGTCATCGAGACCGAGCGGCGCTTCTACCTCACCAACGACTACGAGATGCAGGTGCACTCGGTGCAGGGCGAGGTGTTCTTCGAGGTCAGCATGGCCGACGCCTGGGTCTGGGACATGTACCGGCCGGCCAGGTTCGTCAAGCAGGTCCGGGTCCTCACCTTCAAGGACGTGAACATCGAGGAGCTCAACAAGAGCGACCTCGAACTACCCGGCAGCTGAGACCGTCGAACGGATCCTCACCCTCAGGGGTGAGGCCGTTCTCCACAGGCCCTCCGCCGTCCACAGCGCCGCACGCGGAACCCCACGACCCGTCACAGTCGGTGACGGAGGTGGTACCGCATGATGAACGCGACCTGCAAGAACAGCGCAAACAGCACGGCCCGGACCCCCGAAGGGCCCGCCGACGGAACCCGGAGCCCTGACCCGTCCCGTACGACCCCGGCCCCTGGACGGTCTGTTGCGACCCCGTCCCCTGGACGGTCTCTTACGACCCCGGCCCCCGGACGGTCCCGCACGACCCGGGCCCTAGGGCAGTACGGGGAGGAGCTGGCCGCTCGTCTGCTCGCCGCGGCCGGGATGCGCATCCTCGCCCGGAACTGGCGCTGCGGCCGGACCGGCGAGATCGACATCGTCGCGCGTGACGGCGACACCCTCGTCATCTGCGAGGTCAAGACCCGGCGCCTGGGCTCCTACGAGCACCCGATGGCCGCCGTCACGCCCCGGAAGGCCGACCGGCTCCGTCGTCTCGCCGCCTGCTGGCTCGACCGCAGCGGCACCCCGGCGCCCCTCGGCGGCGTCCGGATCGACCTCGTCGGCATCGTCCTGCCCCGCCGCGGCGCCCCCGTCCTCACCCACGCCCAGGGGGTGGCCTGAGATGGGATTCGCCCGCACCTGCTCCGTCGCCCTCCTCGGCGTCGAAGGCGTCGTCGTCGAGGTCCAGGCCGACCTCGAACCGGGCGTCGCCGCCTTCACCCTCGTCGGCCTCCCCGACAAGAGCCTCAGCGAGAGCCGCGACCGGGTCCGCGCCGCCATCGTCAACTCCGGCGCCGAATGGCCCCAGAAGAAGCTCACCGTCGGACTCAGCCCGGCGTCCGTCCCCAAGGGCGGCTCGGGATTCGACCTCGCCGTCGCCGCCGCCGTCCTCGGCGCCGCCGAACGGATCGACCCGCGCGCCATCGCCGACCTCGTCCTCATCGGCGAACTCGGCCTCGACGGACGCGTCCGCCCGGTCCGCGGGATCCTGCCCGCCGTCCTCGCCGCGGCCGACGCCGGATACCGCCAGGTCGTCGTCCCCGAACAGACAGCGGGCGAGGCCGCGCTCGTCCCCGGCGTGTCCGTCCTCGGCGTCCGCAGCCTCCGCCAGCTCATCGCCGTCCTCACCGACGAACCCGTCCCCGAAGAGGAACCCACCGAAGAGGGCCGCCCCGACGCCATGCTCGCGGGACTCCTCGTCCCCGGCGCCGGCATCGGGACCGGACTCGCCCCCGACTCCACCGACCCCGCCGGAGGCCCCGACCTCGCCGACGTCGCCGGCCAGCACCGCGCCCGCCGCGCCCTGGAGGTCGCCGCCGCCGGCAGCCACCACCTGCTGCTCTCCGGCCCGCCCGGCGCCGGAAAGACCATGCTGGCCGAGCGTCTCCCCGGCATCCTCCCGCCCCTCACCCGACAGGAATCGCTGGAAGTCACCGCCGTCCACTCCGTCGCCGGCATCCTCCCGCCCGGAGAACCCCTGGTCCGTCGCGCCCCCTACTGCGCGCCACACCACTCCGCGACCATGCAGTCCCTCGTCGGCGGCGGCAACGGACTCCCCAGGCCGGGCGCCGTCTCCCTGGCCCACCGCGGCATCCTCTTCCTCGACGAAGCCCCCGAGTTCTCCGGGAAGGCCCTCGACGCCCTCCGCCAACCCCTCGAATCCGGACACGTCGTCATCGCCCGCGCCGCCGGCGTCGTACGCCTCCCCGCCCGTTTCCTCCTCGCCCTCGCCGCCAACCCCTGCCCCTGCGGCCGGCACACCCTGCACGGCGCTGGTTGCGAATGCCCGGCCGCGCTCGTCCGCCGCTACCAGGCGCGCCTCTCCGGACCGCTCCTCGACCGGGTCGACCTGCGCGTCGAAGTCGAACCCGTCACCCGCGCCGACCTCCTCGGCCAGGGCGGCCGGGGCGAGACCAGCGCCGTCGTCGCGGCCCGCGTCCGCGAGGCCCGCGCCCGCGCCGCCGCCCGCCTCGCCGACACCCCCTGGGGCGTCAACAGCGAGATCCCCGGCCACGAACTCCGCACCCGCTACCTCGCCGCGCCCGGAGCCCTCGCCGCAGCCGAACGCGACATCGAACGCGGACTGCTCACCGCCCGAGGCGTCGACCGCGTCCTCCGCGTCGCCTGGACCGTCGCCGACCTCGCCGGACACGACCGCCCCGACAGCCAGGACATCGCCCTCGCCCTCGAACTGCGCACCGGCGTCACCCGCGGCGTGCCCGTCGGAGCGGGGGAACGCGCATGAACCTCCCCGCCCTCCTGGACGAACGACGAGCCCGCGCCGCCCTCAGCCGGGCCGTCGAGCCCGGCGACGAACACGCCGGGCGCTGGCTCCACCGCTACGGGGCCACCGGCTTCCTCGACCGGCTCCTCCACACCGCCGGCACCTCCCCTCCCGGTGCCTCGTCCGGCGACGACCCCTTCCCCGGCACCGGACACAAACGCGTCGCCTCCTGGCGACTTCGCGCCACCGCCGCCGACCCCGACCGCGACCTCGCCACCATCCAGGACCTCGGCGGCCGGTTCCTCATCCCCGGCGACACCGAATGGCCCCGTCAACTCGACGACCTCGAAGACGCCCGCCCCATCGGCCTCTGGGTCAGGGGCCCCGCCGACCTGCGGACCTGGGCCCTGCGCTCCGTCGCCCTGGTCGGCGCCCGCGCCTGCACCCCGTACGGCGCCCACACCGCGGCCGACCTCGCCACCGGCCTGGCACGTCAGGGCTGGGTCGTCGTCTCCGGCGCCGCCTACGGCATCGACGGCGCCGCCCACCGAGGCGCCCTCGCCGCCGACGGGGCCACCGTCGCCGTCCTCGCCTGCGGCGTCGACGCCCCTTACCCCCGCGGCCACGACCAGCTCATCCGGCGCATCACAGAACAGGGTCTCGTCGTCGGGGAGTTGCCACCCGACAGTCATCCCACCCCCAGCCGCTTCATCCTCCGCAACCGGGTCATCGCGGCTCTCACCCGAGGCACCGTCGTCGTCGAGGCCCAGCACCGCAGCGGCTCCCTGGTCACCGTCCGCGCGGCCGCCCGGCTCGGCCGCCACACCATGGGCGTCCCCGGCCCCGTCACCAGCGCGCTCTCCGCGGGCGTCCACGAACTCCTCCGCGGCGACGCCACCCTCGTCACCGACGCCGACGAGATCGTCGAACTCATCGGTGACATGGGTCAGCTCGCCCCGACGCGCCGGGGGCCCGTCCTTCCCCGCGACCTCCTCGCCCCCGCCACGGCCCACATCCTGGAGGCCGTCCCCGCCCGCGGCCCCACCCCCACGACCGTCATCGCCCGCCGCGCCGGGACCACCCCCGACGAGACCCTCGCGAAGCTGTACGAACTCCACTCGCTCGGATTCGTCGAACGGCGCGGTGATGGCTGGGAGTTGACGCGGCCGAGCGCGTCGACGCCGAACGCGCGGCGAGGCGGTCCTTGACCTGGGGCATTCGGGTGCAAGGGTGATGGCGATGAACAACCGAGTTCTCTCGGCCGCGCCCGAGACGCCGACGCGCGCCACGGCCCGGGTTCGAAGATGTGGCCGACGGCGTCCACCCGGAGCGGCGCGATCCGCCGATGTTCGCGCACCGCGACCGCGCACTCACGCTACGCTCACCTGCATTCCGTCCAGGACGTCCGCACCGACGTACACGACAGCAGAACGGCTCAAGGCAACGCATGCCCCAGCACACCTCCGGGTCTGACCGCGCTGCGGTGCCCCCAGCAGCCCGGGGCACCGTGCGACCACCCGCACCGACCTCCCTCGACGAACTGTGGCGGTCGTACAAGAACACGGGCGACGAGCGGCTGCGGGAGCAGCTGATCCTGCACTACTCGCCTCTCGTCAAGTACGTCGCCGGCCGGGTCAGCGTGGGGTTGCCGTCCAACGTGGAACAGGCCGACTTCGTCTCCTCCGGCGTCTTCGGCCTCATCGACGCCATCGAGAAGTTCGACGTCGAGCGGGCCATCAAGTTCGAGACGTACGCGATCACCCGCATCCGCGGCGCCATGATCGACGAGCTCCGCGCCCTCGACTGGATCCCCCGTTCCGTCCGCCAGAAGGCCCGCAACGTCGAGCGCGCCTACGCGACCCTCGAAGCCCAGCTCCGGCGCACCCCCTCCGAGACCGAGGTGGCCGCCGAGATGGACGTCACGCTGGAGGAACTGCACGCTGTTTTCAGCCAGTTGTCGCTGGCGAACGTGGTCGCCCTGGAAGAGCTGCTGCACGTCGGCGGTGAGGGCGGCGACCGGCTGTCCCTGATGGACACCCTGGAGGACACGGCCGCCGACAACCCCGTCGAGGTCGCGGAGGACCGCGAGCTGCGCCGACTGCTCGCCCGAGCCATCAACACGCTCCCCGAGCGGGAGAAGACCGTCGTCACGCTCTACTACTACGAGGGCCTGACCCTGGCCGAGATCGGCCATGTCCTCGGCGTCACCGAGAGCCGCGTCAGCCAGATCCACACCAAGTCTGTCCTCCAGCTCCGCGCCAAGCTGGCCGACGTCGGACGCTGACCCGACCCGAGCCGGTCGTACAGTGGAGCCGTGCCCAGGATTCGAGCGGCCTCGGTGGCCGAGCACCGGACGATGCAGCGCGGCGCCCTCCTGGACGCCGCGCGTTCCCTGCTGTCCGAGGGCGGTACGGAGGCGCTGACCTTCCCCGCGCTCGCCGAGCGCACGGGCCTCGCCCGCTCCTCGGTGTACGAGTACTTCCGATCGCGCGCGGCCGTCGTCGAAGAGCTGTGCGCCGTCGACTTCCCCCTCTGGGCGGCCGAGGTCGAGGCCGCGATGGACGGGGCCGAGACCCCCCAGGGCAAGGTCGAGGCCTACGTCCGCAAGCAGCTGGAGCTGGTCGGGGACCGGCGTCACCGCGCGGTCGTCGCCATCTCGGCGAGCGAGTTCGACGACGGGGCCCGCGAGAAGATCCGCGCGGCCCACGGCGGCCTCGTCGCCATGATCGTCGAAGCCCTCGCCACCCTGGGCCAGCCTCAGCCCCGCCTCGGCGCCATGCTCCTCCAGGGCGTCGTGGATGCCGCCGTCCGCCGTATCGAACTCGGCGCCGCCGAGCACCCGGCCGAGATCGCCGAGGCGGCGGTCACGATGGCCCTCCACGGCGTCAACGGAACCCCGGCCTGAGCTCCCGGCCCCTTCCCGTTCAGTCGCCCGTCGGCAGCAGGCGGGACGGGGCTCTTCGGATCAGGACCAGAGGGTTCAGATAGGTGTCGCCGCGCAGCAGCCCCCAGTGGAGGCAGGTCTCCGGGCAGTGTGTGCCGGGGGCGACCCGGGCGATCGGGGCGCCCGGCCGGACCTGAGTGCCCTTCGCCACCAGAGGGGTCACCGGGGAGAAGGTCGTGCGGAGCGGCGGGAGGCCCGTACCCGGAAGGGTGAGGGTGAGGACGCCGCGGCCGCCGACCGGGCCCGCGAAGGTGACCGTCCCGGCGGTCGGGGCCAGGACCGGGGTGTCCGGTGGCGCGGCCAGGTCGACGCCGCGGTGCCCGGGGGCGTAAGGGCCGGCCGGGGGCTGCCAGCCGCGCAGGATCTCCGGCGGCGGAGGGCCCACGGGCCACAGCAGCCCGAGCATGAGGATCAGTGCCGTGAAGTGCATACGGAAAGGCTCCCCGGCACCACCCGGTCCGCAGGGGTCCGGACGGTTTCTGTGGACCACCCGCAGCTTGTGGACAGAGCCGTCACCCGCCGCTCCCGGGGTCCCGTACACTTCCTATGGCGACCCGGGTCACCGGGTCGACTTCGCACGCCCCGCCACCAAGCCCTCACCGGTCGGTGGCAGCGCCATTCGGTCCCTTGTGGCACGGCGCGTCGGGGCGTCAGGACATAACCGAGAAACCCAAGGAGATACGGCCATGGCCGTCGTCACGATGCGGGAGCTGCTGGAAAGCGGCGTCCACTTCGGTCACCAGACCCGTCGCTGGAACCCGAAGATGAAGCGCTTCATCTTCACCGAGCGCAACGGCATCTACATCATCGACCTGCTCCAGTCGCTGTCGTACATCGACCGCGCCTACGAGTTCGTCAAGGAGACCGTCGCGCACGGCGGCTCCATCATGTTCGTCGGTACGAAGAAGCAGGCCCAGGAGGCCATCGCCGAGCAGGCGACGCGCGTCGGCATGCCCTACGTCAACCAGCGTTGGCTCGGTGGCATGCTCACCAACTTCTCCACCGTCTACAAGCGTCTGCAGCGCCTCAAGGAGCTCGAGCAGATCGACTTCGAGGATGTGGCCGCGTCCGGCCTCACCAAGAAGGAGCTCCTGGTCCTCTCCCGCGAGAAGGCCAAGCTGGAGAAGACCCTCGGCGGTATCCGCGAGATGTCCAAGGTGCCCAGCGCCGTCTGGATCGTGGACACCAAGAAGGAGCACATCGCCGTCGGCGAGGCGCGCAAGCTCAAGATCCCGGTCGTCGCGATCCTCGACACCAACTGTGACCCCGACGAGGTCGACTACAAGATCCCGGGCAACGACGACGCGATCCGCTCCGTCACCCTGCTCACCCGCGTGATCGCCGACGCCGTCGCCGAGGGCCTCATCGCCCGTTCCGGCGCCGCGACCGGCGACTCGAAGCCGGGCGAGAAGGCCCAGGGCGAGCCGCTCGCCGAGTGGGAGCGCGACCTGCTCGAGGGTGAGAAGAAGGCGGACTCGGACGAGGCCCCCGCCGCCGAGGCCCCTGCCGCCGAGGCCGTCGAGGCTCCGGCCGAGGACGCCGCCGAGGCCCCCGCCGCCGAGGCTGCCGAGGCTCCGGCCGAGGCTCCGGCCGCGGACGCCGAGCAGGCCTGACCTTCCGGACCTTCGGGTGACGACGGCGGGGGCCCCAAAGCCCCCGCCGTCCACCCGTAGACCCGCCCGATCTTTCAGACTTCGAGAGAGAAACAGACTCATGGCGAACTACACCGCCGCTGACGTCAAGAAGCTCCGCGAGCTCACCGGCGCCGGCATGATGGACTGCAAGAAGGCCCTCGACGAGGCCGACGGCAACGTCGACAAGGCCGTCGAAGCCCTGCGCATCAAGGGCCAGAAGGGTGTCGCCAAGCGTGAGGGCCGCTCCGCCGAGAACGGTGCCGTGGTCTCCCTCATCGCCGACGACAACACCTCCGGTGTCCTCGTCGAGCTGAAGTGCGAGACGGACTTCGTCGCTAAGGGTGACAAGTTCCAGGCCGTCGCCGACCAGCTCGCCGCGCACGTCGCCGCCACCTCCCCGGCCGACCTGGAGGCGCTGCTCGCCTCCGAGATCGAGGCCGGCAAGACCGTGCAGGCGTTCGTCGACGAGGCCAACGCCAACCTCGGCGAGAAGATCGTCCTGGACCGCTTCGCGCAGTACGCCGACGGCTTCGTCTACGCGTACATGCACCGCACGATGCCCGACCTCCCGCCGCAGATCGGTGTCCTCGTCGAGTTCGACAAGGCCGACGCCGCCGTCGCCAAGGGTGTCGCCCAGCACATCGCCGCCTTCGCGCCGAAGTACCTCACCCGTGAGGACGTCCCGGCCGAGGTCGTCGAGACCGAGCGTCGCGTCGCCGAGGAGACCACCCGCGCCGAGGGCAAGCCCGAGGCCGCGCTCCCGAAGATCGTCGAGGGTCGCGTGAACGGCTTCTTCAAGGACGCGACGCTGCTCGGTCAGCCGTACGCCCTTGACAACAAGAAGTCCGTCCAGCAGATCCTGGACGAGGCCGGTGTCACCCTGAAGCGCTTCACCCGCATCAAGGTCGGCATCTGAGTCCGTACGCTGACGCGACGGACACCGGACCCCCCGGTAGGGTCTGAGGCAGTCGTCGGCGCACGCGCAGGACGACCGCAGATCTGACAGGAGGCCATTGCCGTACGGGAAACCGCGAGGACCCAAGGCAATGGCCTCCTTCGTATGTGCACGAGGAGATCTCCATGAACCAGGGCGCCGTACAGGGCGACGACAACAACGGCAGGACGGCCGGGCGCTACATGCTGAAGCTGTCCGGAGAGGCCTTCTCCGGCGGTACCGGCCTGGGTGTCGACCCCAACGTCGTGCACGCCATCGCGCGTGAGATCGCGGCGGTCGTCCGCGACGGCGCGGAGATCGCGGTGGTGATCGGTGGCGGCAACTTCTTCCGCGGCGCCGAGCTCCAGCAGCGCGGCATGGACCGGGCCCGTTCCGACTACATGGGCATGCTCGGCACCGTGATGAACTGCCTCGCCCTCCAGGACTTCCTGGAGAAGGAGGGCATCGACTCACGCGTCCAGACCGCCATCACCATGGGCCAGGTCGCCGAGCCGTACATCCCGCTGCGCGCCGTGCGCCACCTGGAGAAGGGCCGCGTGGTCATCTTCGGTGCGGGCATGGGCATGCCGTACTTCTCCACCGACACCACCGCCGCCCAGCGTGCGCTGGAGATCGACGCCGAGGCCCTGCTCATGGGCAAGAACGGTGTGGACGGCGTCTACGACTCCGATCCGAAGGCCAACCCCGACGCGGTCAAGTTCGACGCACTGGAGTACGGCGAGGTGCTCGCCCGCAACCTCAAGGTCGCCGACGCCACCGCCATCACCCTGTGCCGGGACAACAACCTCCCGATCCTCGTCTTCGAACTGCTCACCGAGGGCAATATCGCTCGCGCGGTGAAGGGTGAGAAGATCGGCACGCTCGTGAGCGACCAGGGCACCCGGGCCTGACCCGAACCGGGGAACGGCCCCGCAAGGGGCTGGACAGAGCCCTGCCGGTCGTACACCGTGCAGGACACAACGCGACGACACGCAGGAGCATGTGGTGATCGAAGAGACCCTCCTCGAGGCCGAGGAGAAGATGGAGAAGGCGGTCGTGGTCGCCAAGGAGGACTTCGCCGCGATCCGCACCGGCCGTGCGCACCCGGCGATGTTCAACAAGATCGTGGCTGAGTACTACGGCGCCATCACCCCCATCAACCAGCTGGCGTCCTTCTCCGTCCCGGAGCCCCGGATGGCCGTGGTGACCCCGTTCGACAAGAGCGCGCTGCGCAACATCGAGCAGGCGATCCGGGACTCGGACCTCGGCGTCAACCCGAGCAACGACGGCAACATCATCCGGGTGGTCTTCCCGGAGCTGACCGAGGAGCGCCGCCGGGAGTACATCAAGGTCGCCAAGACCAAGGCCGAGGACTCGAAGATCTCGATCCGCTCGGTGCGCCGCAAGGCCAAGGAGACCATCGACAAGTTCGTCAAGGACGGTGAGGTCGGCGAGGACGAGGGCCGCCGCGCCGAGAAGGAGCTCGACGACACCACCGCGAAGTACGTCACGCAGGTGGACGAGCTGCTCAAGCACAAGGAAGCCGAGCTGCTCGAGGTCTGATGAACGACTCTTCCTGGGGGGCCCCGGCCGGTTCCGGCAGTAGGGGACCCGACCAGGGGCCCGTCCCGGCGGGTCCCGCATACGATCGGCATCTGGCGGCGCAGACTCGGCCCATGCCCATCGTGCCCGACGTTCCCGCCGGCGGATTCCAGGACGGTCACGGACGGGGGGCCGCTCACCCGAGCGGTCCCCTGTTCCGTGAGGAGACGCCGCACGAGCACCCGCAGGAGCCCATGCACAGCCCCGCCCCGCCTCCGCCGCCCGCACCCCGGAAGAAGAAGACCGCGGGGCGCGACCTGGGCGCGGCCATAGGGGTCGGGGTCGGTCTCGGCACCGTCGTCTTCGCGTCGCTGTTCATCTGGAAGCCGGCGTTCGTCGGGGTGATCGTGGTCGCCGTGGTGGTCGGTCTCTGGGAGCTGACCTCCCGCCTCCAGGAGCGCAAGGCGATCAAGGCTCCGCTGGTCCCGCTCGCGGTCGGCGGCGCGGCGATGGTCGTCGCCGGCTACGTCCGGGGTGCCGAGGGCGCCTGGGTGGCGATGGCGCTGACGGCGCTCGCCGTGCTGGTGTGGCGGATGACGGAGCCTCCCGGGGGTTATCTGAAGGACGTCACGGCGGGCGTGTTCGCCGCGTTCTACGTGCCGTTCCTCGCGACCTTCGTGGCGCTGCTGCTGACCGCCGAGGACGGTCCGCAGCGGGTGCTGACCTTCCTGCTCCTGACCGTGGTCAGCGACACCGGGGCGTACGCGATCGGCTGGCGCTTCGGCAAGCACAAGCTGGCCCCGCGGATCAGCCCCGGCAAGACCCGTGAGGGTCTGGTCGGCGGGGTGACGTTCGCGATGGCGGCGGGAGCTCTGTGCATGGAGTTCCTGATCGACGACGGCATCTGGTGGCAGGGCCTGATCATCGGTCTCGCGGTGGCGGCGAGCGCGACGCTCGGCGACCTCGGCGAGTCGATGATCAAGCGGGACCTGGGCATCAAGGACATGGGCACGCTGCTTCCGGGCCACGGCGGCATCATGGACCGCCTCGACTCCCTGCTGCCCACGGCACCAGTGGTGTGGCTGCTGCTCGCGCTGTTCGTCGGTACCGCCTGACCTGCGGTTCTTCACGTGAAGGGCTCGTTGTCCACAGGGGCGGCGGGCCCTTCTTCGTATCTCTGCGACACTGGTATCACCATGCCCAAGCCCGGAGAACTCACTTTCGTCGCCCCCCGCGGAGCCAAGAAGCCGCCGCGGCACCTGGCCGACCTCACGCCCGCCGAGCGGAAGGAGGCCGTCGCCGCGATCGGCGAGAAGCCCTTCCGTGCCAAGCAGCTGTCCACGCACTACTTCGCGCGGTACGCGCACGATCCCGCCGAGTGGACGGACATCCCGGCCGCCTCGCGGGAGAAGCTGGCCGGGGAGCTGCTTCCCGATCTGATGTCCGTGGTGCGGCACATCTCGTGCGACGACGACACCACCCGTAAGACCCTGTGGCGGCTGCACGACGGCACGCTCGTCGAGTCGGTGCTCATGCGCTACCCGGACCGGGTGACCATGTGCATCTCCTCGCAGGCCGGCTGCGGGATGAACTGCCCGTTCTGCGCGACCGGGCAGGCCGGGCTCGACCGGAACCTGTCGACCGCCGAGATCGTGCACCAGATCGTCGACGGCATGCGGTCCCTGCGCGACGGCGAGGTGCCCGGGGGACCGGCGCGGCTCTCCAACATCGTGTTCATGGGCATGGGAGAACCGCTCGCGAACTACAAGCGGGTCGTCGGCGCCATCCGGCGGCTCACCGATCCCGAGCCGGACGGTCTGGGCCTCTCCCAGCGCGGGATCACCGTCTCCACCGTGGGTCTGGTGCCGGCGATGCTGCGCTTCTCCGACGAGGGCTTCAAGTGCCGGCTCGCGGTGTCGCTGCACGCCCCGGACGACGAGCTGCGGGACACCCTGGTGCCGGTGAACACCCGCTGGAACGTGCGGGAGGTCCTCGACGCGGCCTGGGAGTACGCGGAGAAGTCCGGACGCCGGATCTCCATCGAGTACGCGCTCATCCGGGACATCAACGACCAGGCCTGGCGAGGTGACCTTCTCGGCCGACTCCTCAAGGGCCGACGGGTGCACGTCAACCTGATCCCGCTGAACCCGACGCCCGGTTCGAAGTGGACCGCGTCCCGTCCCGAGGACGAGAAGGCCTTCGTCGAGGCCATCGCCCGCCATGGCGTCCCGGTGACCGTCCGGGACACCCGGGGCCAGGAGATCGACGGTGCCTGTGGACAGCTGGCCGCCGCCGAACGCTGACCTTGTACTCTGAGCTCGAACACATCTCCATATTCCGACAGGGGAGCGCCACAGCGCTGAGAGTGCGGTCACCGTAGGACCGCAGACCCTCTGAACCTTGCCCAGGTCATTCTGGGTAGGAAGTTCGGTCGTTAACTCAAGCTGTTGCGCCCTGCCCGCGTCCGGTCCGCCGGTCGTGGGCAGGGCCGCGTCTCTTCCTGGTCATACCCAGGAGGAAATCTCAGTGAGCACCAAAATCTCCGTGAGCACCAAGAGGATGGCGGCCACCGCGCTCCTCGCGGCCCTGGGCGTCACCGCCCTCACCGCCTGCGGCACGGACGACGTCCGTGACGCCGCGGGCGCGTCCGGCGCGCCCGCTCCGAAGACCGTGACACTCGTCAGCCACGACTCCTTCAACGCCTCCAAGGAGGTGCTCGCGCAGTTCACGAAGCAGACCGGTTTCACCGTGAGGGTCCTCAAGAGCGGGGACGCGGGCGAGGCCGTCAACAAGGAGATCCTGACCAAGGGCTCCCCGCAGGGTGACGTCTTCTTCGGCGTCGACAACACCCTGCTGTCCCGCGCCCTCGACAACGGGATCTTCGTCCCGTACGAGGCGAAGGGCCTGGACCGCGTCCCGGCCGCGTACCGGCTCGACAAGGAGCACCGGGTCACGCCGATCGATTCCGGCGACATCTGCGTCAACTACGACAAGAAGTACTTCGCCGACAAGAAGCTGGCGCCGCCGCAGACCTTCGACGACCTGGTGAAGCCGGCGTACAAGGACCTGCTCGTCGTCGAGAACCCCGAGCGGTCCTCCCCGGGCCTCGGCTTCCTCCTCGGTACGGCCGCCAAGTACGGCGACGAAGGCTGGCAGGACTACTGGACGAAGCTCAAGGCCAACGGTGTGGAGACCGTCGACAGCTGGGAGCTCGCCTACAACCAGGAGTTCTCCGGTTCGGCCGGCGGCAAGCAGGCCGAGGGCGACCGGCCGCTCGTCGTGTCGTACGCCTCCAGCCCGCCGGTCGAGGTGCTGTACGGCGAGCCGCAGCCGAAGGTGGCGCCGACCGGCGTCTCCACCGGCACCTGCTTCCGGCAGACCGAGTTCGCCGGCCTCCTGAACGGGGCGAAGAACCCCGTCGGCGGCAAGGCGCTGATCGACTTCCTGATCTCGAAGGAGTTCCAGGAGGACATGCCGCTCCAGATGTTCGTGAACCCGGTGGCGAAGGACGCCGCCCTGCCGGAGCTCTTCACGAAGCACGGCGTGGTCATCGACAGGCCGCAGACCATGGCGCCCGAGAAGATCGCAGAGAAGCGTGACCCGTGGATCCAGCAGTGGTCGTCGCTCGTCCTGAAGTGACGCGCGACCTGCGGGGGAGCGCGGCGCGGCTGGGGCTCATGGCCCTGCCCGCCGCGTTCTTCGGGGTCTTCTTCGCCTGGCCGGTCGTCTCGATCGTCGAGCGGGGGCTGCGGCCCGACGGGGCGTGGCGGTTCGGGCGGATCGGCGAGACGCTGAGCCGGCCGGACATCCTCGACGTGCTCGGGTTCACGGCGTGGCAGGCGCTCGCCTCCACGGCGCTGACGCTGCTCGTCGCGCTGCCCGGCGCGTATGTCTTCGCCCGCTTCGACTTCCCCGGCAAGGGCGTGCTGCGGGCCGTGGTGACGGTGCCGTTCGTGCTGCCGACGGTCCTGGTCGGCACCGCGTTCCTCGCGCTCGTCGGCCGGAACGGTCTGACGGACGAGCTGTGGGGGCTGCGGCTCGACACGAGTGTGTGGGCGATCCTCCTTGCCCATGTCTTCTTCAACTACGCGGTCGTCGTACGGACCGTCGGCGGGCTATGGTCCCAGCTGGACCCGCGCCAGGAGGAGGCCGCCCGGGTCCTCGGCGCCTCGCGTCTGACGGCCTGGCGGACGGTGACGCTGCCCGCCCTCGTGCCGGCGGTGGCGGCGGCCGCCCTGATGGTCTTCCTCTTCACCTTCACCTCCTTCGGCGTCGTGCAGATCCTCGGCGGGGACGCCTACTCCACCCTGGAGGCGGAGATCTACCGCCAGACCGCCCGGCTGCTCGACCTGCCGACGGCCGCCGTCCTGACCCTCGTCCAGTTCGTGGCGGTCGGCGCGATCCTGGCCGTGCACGCCCGGACGGTACGGAGGCGGGAGACGGCGCTGCGGCTCGTACCGCCGGAGCGGACCGCGCGCCGGCCGCGCGGCGCCGGGCAGTGGGCGCTGCTCGGAGGCGTCCTCGTCTCGGTGGCGCTGCTGATCCTGCTCCCGCTCGGGGTGCTCGTGGAGCGGTCCTTCGCCGGGTCCGGCGGCTACGGCCTCGGCTACTACCGGGCGCTCGGCTCGCTCGACGAGTCCGGCACCTTCCTCGTACCGCCCCTGGAGGCGATCGGGAACTCGCTGCGGTACGCGGTGGCCGCCACCGGAATCGCGGTGCTGATCGGCGGGCTCGCGGCGGCGGCGCTCACCCGGCGGGCAGGCCGGCTGGTACGCGGCTTCGACGCGCTCCTGATGCTGCCGCTCGGGGTGTCCGCCGTGACCGTCGGCTTCGGTTTCCTCATCACCCTGGACGAACCGCCGTTCGACCTGCGGGCCAGCTGGATCCTCGTGCCCCTCGCGCAGGCCCTGGTCGGTGTCCCCTTCGTCGTACGGACGATGCTGCCGGTGCTGCGCGCGGTCGACGAGCGGCTGCGGGAGGCGGCGGCCGTGCTCGGCGCCTCGCCGTGGCGGGCCTGGCGGGAGGTGGACCTGCCGCTGGTGCGGCGGGCGCTGCTCATCGCCGCCGGGTTCGCCTTCGCGGTCTCGCTCGGCGAGTTCGGTGCGACGGTCTTCATCGCCCGGCCCGAGAGCCCGACGCTCCCGGTGGCGGTGGCCCGGCTCCTCGGGCGGCCCGGCGAGCTCAACTACGGCCAGGCGATGGCCCTCTCGACGATCCTGATGGTGGTGTGCGCGGTGTCCCTGCTGCTGCTCGAACGGCTCCGGACCGACCGGACCTCCGGGGAGTTCTGATGCTGAGACTCGATCGCGCGACCGTACGGTTCGGGGAGCGGGCCGCGCTGGACGCCGTGGACCTGGAGGTCGCCGAGCACGAGATCGTGTGCGTCCTCGGGCCCAGCGGCAGCGGCAAGTCCACGCTGCTGCGGGTCGTCGCCGGACTCCAGGACCTCGACGGCGGCCGGGTGCTGCTCGGTGGCGCCGACCAGAGCGGGGTGCCGGTGCACCGGCGCGGGGTGGGCCTGATGTTCCAGGACCATCAGCTGTTCCCGCAGCGGGACGTGGGTGGCAATGTCGCCTTCGGGCTGCGGATGCGGGGGGCGGGCCGCGCCGAACAGACCGAACGGGTGGCGGAGCTGCTCGACCTCGTCGGCCTGCCGGGCGCCGAGCGGCGGTCGGTCGCCGCGCTCTCCGGCGGCGAGCAGCAGCGGGTGGCGCTGGCCCGCGCGCTGGCGCCCCGGCCCCGGCTGCTGATGCTGGACGAACCGCTCGGCCAGCTCGACCGGGGGCTGCGGGAGCGGCTGGTGGTGGAGCTGCGGCAGTTGTTCGGGCGGCTCGGCACGACGGTCCTCGCGGTGACCCACGACCAGGGGGAGGCCTTCGCGCTCGCGGACCGGGTGGTCGTCATGCGGGACGGGCGCATCGCCCAGTCGGGTGCGCCGGTCGAGGTGTGGTCGCGGCCCGCCTCGGAGTTCGTGGCCCGCTTCCTGGGTTTCGACAACGTGGTGGCGGCGCGGGTGAGCGGGCCGGTCGCGGACACCGCGTGGGGGAGGATCCCGGTGCCGGAGGGCGCGCCGCAGGGCGAGCGGCGGCTCCTGGTCAGGCCGGGCGGGGTGCGGCTCGCGGCCGAGGGCCTGCGCTGCCGAGTCGAGTCCCGGACGTTCCGGGGCGACCGGGTCGCCGTACGGCTCGGTCCGGTGGACGGGCCGCCGCTGGAGGCGGAGTTCCCCCTGCGGGAGGCGCCGGAGGAGGGTGCCGAGGTGGGGGTGGCCTTCCGGGCGGAGGAGGTCGTGGTGCTCGGTGACTGACCGGAGTGCCGCCCGTAGGGCCTGATCCGTACGGACGAGAACGGCGACGGGGCCGCCCGTGGGGGCGGCCCCGTCGGGGTCTCAGCCGGTGAGGGCGGCCCCGTCGGGGGTCTCAGCCGGTGAGGGCCGCCCGTGGGGGTGGCCCTGTTGTGAGTCTCGGCCGGTGGGTGCCGCCTGTGGGGGCCCCGTCGTGGGTCTCGGCCGGCGGGTGCTGCCCGTGCGGGTGGCCTTCGTCGTGGGTTTCGGCCGGTGAGGGCCGCCCGCGTGGGTGGCCCCGGCGGGGTTCTCAGCCGGTGAGCGGTAGCGCCGCCAGTTCCGCCACGAGCCAGGTCAGCGGCAGGAAGACGGCCAGCAGGACGCCGGCGCGCATCATGGCCGCCGTGCGCAGGGCGGTCGGCGGGGCCCCGATGCGGAGGAGGGCCTCGGTGGTGTGGGTGCGGCTCTGCCGCGACTCCAGGGCCGCGGTCAGCAGGGTGGCCGTGGTGCAGGCCAGGATCAGGGCCGCGCCCAGGCCGGTGAGGGGGCCGAAGGCGCCGGAGCCGGTCTCGTGCAGGTTCGCCGTGGCGAGGGCACCGGAGAGCACCGCGCTCACCACGCCGAGGGGTCGGCCGATACGGCGGGACTCGTCCATCAGGACACGGCCAGCGAGCAGCCGGGTGGCGCCCGGCCGGACCGCCTGGAGGAGGCGGCCGCAGCCGTGGGTGATGCCGGGGCCCGCCATCGCGAGGCCGCAGGCGGTGAGGACCCAGCCGGCCAGGACGCCCGCCGGGTTGCCGTCGAATCGGCCCGGCAGCGGGAGCCCGTCGCCGCCTCCGCCACGGCCCGCGTACGTCTCGACCGCCAGGCCGACCGCGATCAGGGCGACGCCCCACGGCAGCCCGGACGGCACCGGCTTCTCCGCGCCCTCCGGTTCGGCCGGCGCGGGGCGCGGCCGCAGCGCCAGGCCCGCGGCGGTGGCGGCGACGACGGGGACCACGGCGAGCAGGGTGAGGGCCGCGGCGAGCGGGATCGGCTGGTCGGCGGCGAGGAGTTCCGCGGCGGCCCCGTCGAAGGGCAGCCCCGTGATGTCGCCGCGCAGGTGCAGGTAGAACAGCAGCGCGACCATGGAGCCGAGCGTGCACGAGACGGCGGTCGACGCGGCGGCGATCGCCGTGAGCCGCGCGGGGCCGAGGCCGACCGCCGAGAGCCCGGGCCGGGGACGGGTGCTGGGGTCGGTGCGGGCCACCGCGACGGCGAACTGGACGGTGGCGGCCAGCGGCAGGAGGCACCAGAGCAGCCGCAGGACGGACGCGGAGGAGCGCTCCGGGTGTCCCACGGCGTACCCGAGGGTGCACAGCAGGAGGAAGCCCACCCCCGCCGCCGCGGCGGCGACGAGGAGTCGCCTGGTCAGGACGAGGGGGTGGGCCCCGCGGGCTAGACGGAGAGCGAGCACGCGGCGACGCCCTCCGCCCCTGCCGCCGGGGGTACGGCGCCGACCCTGCGTCCGTCGAGCAGCGAGACCGTGCGGTCGGCGAGGGCGGCGACCTCACCGTCGTGGGTGGCCAGGAGCACGGTGATGTCGTGCGAGCGGGCGGCGGCCGTCAGGGTGCGCAGGAGCTGGGCGCCGTCGGCCCGGTGGAGGGTGGCGGTGGGTTCGTCGGCGAACAGGACCGAGGGGGTGGTGACCAGGGCGCGGGCGGTGGCGATCCGCTGGCGCTCGGGCCCGGTGAGGGCGTGCGGACGTTTCCGGGCGCAGGAGCCGATGTCGAGGCGCTCCAGCCATTCCAGGGCGGCGGTCTTCGCGGCCCGGTGGGACACCCCGCGGAGCAGCAGGGGCAGGGCGGTGTTCTCCCAGCCGGTGAGCTCGGGGACGAGGCCAGGTTCGGGGTCGATCCAGCCGAAGCGGTCGCGCCGGAGCCGCTCGCGGGCGGCGGGGCCCAGGGTGTGCACGGGGCTGCTGTTGAACCAGACCTCGCCCTGCTGGGCGAGGAGCTGGCCGGACAGACAGCGCATGAGCGTGGTCTTGCCGCTGCCGCGCGGGCCGACGAGGGCGAGGATCTCGCCTTCGCGGACGCCCAGGGAGACGCCGCTGAGCGCGTCCGTGCCGCCCAGGGCGCAGTGCAGGGAACGCGCCCAGAGCACGTCGTTGTCCGGTGGGGCCATCGCGTACACCTCGATGTCGGATCCGATCTGTGTTCCCTCGTCCGGGGGAACGAAGAGACGGGCCTGTCGGTCACTGGCTCCGTAGGGATCCAGGGCACGGCCAGGGATGCACCGTAAGGATTCAGATCCGTTTGTACGGACAGCACACGGCCCGGGCCGCCGCCATCCACTCGGATGGAGGCACGCCCGGGCCGGGAGTCACGCCGTGAGGGCGGCGTGATGCTGAGGGGCCGTTACAGCTTGGTCCACGCCTCGGTGAGCACCGAGCGCAGGATGCCCTCGATCTCGTCGAAGGTGCCCTGGTCGGCGATCAGCGGCGGGGCCAGCTGGATGACCGGGTCGCCACGGTCGTCGGCACGGCAGTACAGGCCGTTCTCGAACAGGGCCTTGGAGAGGAAGCCGTACAGGACGCGCTCGGTCTCCTCGTCCGTGAAGGACTCCTTGGTGGCCTTGTCCTTGACGAGCTCGATGCCGTAGAAGAAGCCGTTGCCGCGGACGTCTCCGACGATCGGGAGGTCGTGCAGCTTCTTCAGGGTGTCGAAGAAGTTGCCCTCCTGGTCGAGGACGTGCTGGTTCAGCCCTTCCTTGTCGAAGATGTCGAGGTTGGCGATCGCGACCGCCGACGACACCGGGTGGCCACCGAAGGTGTAGCCGTGGAGGAAGGTGTTGTCGCCCTTGTAGAACGGCTCCGCGATGCGGTCGGAGACGATGCAGGCACCGATCGGGGAGTAGCCCGAGGTCATGCCCTTGGCGCAGGTGATCATGTCGGGCACGTAGCCGAACTTGTCACAGGCGAACATCGTGCCGAGGCGGCCGAAGGCGCAGATCGTCTCGTCGGAGACGAGCAGCACGTCGTACTGGTCGCAGATCTCGCGGACCCGCTGGAAGTACCCGGGCGGCGGCGGGAAGCAGCCGCCGGCGTTCTGCACCGGCTCGAGGAAGACGGCCGCGACGGTGTCGGCGCCCTCGAAGAGGATCTCCTGCTCGATCTGGTCGGCGGCCCAGCGGCCGAAGGCCTCAGGGTCGTCGCCGTAGATCGGGGCGCGGTAGATGTTGGTGTTCGGCACCTTGTGCGCGCCGGGGACCAGCGGCTCGAAGGGGGCCTTCAGGGCCGGCAGGCCGGTGATGGACAGGGCGCCCTGCGGGGTGCCGTGGTAGGCGACCGCACGCGAGATGACCTTGTACTTGGTGGGCTTGCCCTGCAGCTTGAAGTACTGCTTGGCGAGCTTCCAGGCGGTCTCGACAGCCTCGCCGCCACCGGTGGTGAAGAAGACCTTGTTCAGGTCACCCGGGGCGTAGTCGGCCAGACGCTCGGCGAGCTCGACGGCCTTGGGGTGCGCGTACGACCACACGGGGAAGAACGCGAGCTCCTTGGCCTGCTTGTACGCGACCTCGGCCAGCTCCTCGCGGCCGTGTCCGGCGTTGACGACGAACAGACCCGCGAGACCGTCGAGGTAGCGCTTGCCCTTGTCGTCGAAGATGTAGGTGCCCTCACCACGCACGATGGTGGGAACGGGCGAGTTCTCGTACGACGACATGCGGGTGAAGTGCATCCACAGGTGGTCGTAGGCGGTCTTGGAGAGGTCCTGGGTCACGGTTATCGGGTTCCCCACATATAGGTCTGCTTCTTGAGCTTGAGGTAGACGAAGCTCTCGGTGGAGCGCACGCCGGGGAGGGTGCGGATGCGCTTGTTGATCACATCCAGCAGGTGGTCGTCGTCCTCGCAGACGACCTCCACCATGAGGTCGAAGGAGCCCGCGGTCATCACCACGTACTCGCATTCGGCCATGGCTGTCAGGGCTTCCGCAACCGGATCAAGGTCACCCTCGACGTTGATGCCGACCATCGCCTGCCGTCGGAAACCCACGGTGAGCGGGTCGGTGACGGCGACGATCTGCATGACGCCCTGGTCGAGCAGCTTCTGGACGCGCTGCCGCACGGCGGCTTCGGAGAGGCCGACGGCCTTTCCTATCGCCGCGTAGGGACGGCGACCGTCCTCCTGGAGCTGTTCGATGATCGCTAGGGAGACGGCGTCGATCGTCGGGGACGAACCGGTTCCGGTTCTGGAGTCTGCGCTTCGACTGGCCACGGGTTCACTGTGCACCGAGATTGGCCGTCGTGCAACCCCAGAGCGATGTAATTAGTTGCGAGAGGCCCTCAATCTCACCGAATCCGAAGTTGCGGGGGGTCGGGGCTGTTGAAAGCGTCAGTCGAGCGACTAGGCTGAGGTGTCTCGCCCATCGGGACACCGCACAAGGACGTGCGACGACAGAACGTGACAGGAGGGGTGGCAAGTGACCACCGAGCTGCGCCGGCTGCGTAACTACATCAACGGGGAGTTCCGCGACGCGGCTGACGGCCGCACCATCGACGTGGTCAACCCGGCGACCGGCGAGGTGTACGCCACCTCCCCGCTCTCCGGACCGGCCGACGTCGACGCCGCCATGGAGGCCGCCGCGGCGGCCTTCCCCGCCTGGCGTGACAGCACCCCGGCCGAGCGCCAGAGGGTACTGCTCAAGATCGCGGACGCCTTCGAGGAGCGCGCCGAGGACCTGATCGCCGCCGAGGTCCAGAACACGGGCAAGCCGATCGCCCTCACCGCGAGTGAGGAGATCCCGCCGATGGTGGACCAGATCCGCTTCTTCGCGGGTGCCGCCCGTCTGCTCGAAGGCCGCTCGGCCGGCGAGTACATGGAGGGCATGACCTCGATCGTCCGCCGCGAGCCCGTGGGCGTCTGCGCCCAGGTCGCGCCGTGGAACTACCCGATGATGATGGCCGTGTGGAAGTTCGCCCCGGCTCTCGCCGCGGGCAACACGGTCGTCCTCAAGCCCTCGGACACGACGCCCGCGTCGACCGTCCTGATGGCCGAGATCATCGGCCAGATCGTTCCCAAGGGCGTCTTCAACGTCGTCTGCGGCGACCGTGAGACGGGCAAGGCCATGGTCGAGCACCCCATCCCGGCGATGGCCTCCATCACCGGCTCCGTGCGCGCCGGCATGCAGGTCGCCGAGTCGGCGGCCAAGGACGTCAAGCGCGTCCACCTGGAGCTGGGCGGCAAGGCCCCGGTCCTCGTCTTCGAGGACACCGACATCGACAAGGCCGTCGAGGACATCTCCGTCGCGGGCTTCTTCAACGCCGGCCAGGACTGCACGGCCGCCACCCGCGTCCTCGTCCACGAGTCCATCCACGACGACTTCGTCACCGCCCTCGCCAAGGCCGCCGCCGAGACGAAGACCGGACAGCCGGACGACGAGGACGTGCTCTACGGCCCGCTGAACAACGCCAACCAGCTGAAGCAGGTCACCGGCTTCATCGAGCGCCTCCCGGCCCACGCCAAGGTCCAGGCCGGCGGTCACCGCGTCGGCGACAAGGGCTACTTCTACGCCCCGACCGTCGTCTCCGGCCTCAACCAGGACGACGAGATCGTCCAGAACGAGGTCTTCGGCCCGGTCATCACCGTCCAGTCCTTCACGGACGAGGCCCAGGCCCTGGAGTTCGCGAACGGCGTCGAGTACGCCCTCGCCTCCTCCGTCTGGACCAAGGACCACGCGCGCGCGATGCGCATGTCCAAGGCGCTCGACTTCGGCTGCGTGTGGATCAACACCCACATCCCGCTGGTCGCCGAGATGCCCCACGGCGGCTACAAGAAGTCCGGCTACGGCAAGGACCTCTCCGCCTACGGCTTCGAGGACTACACGCGCATCAAGCACGTCATGACCTCCCTCGGCTGATCCCTCCCGCTCGGCGACCGCGGCCCCGACACCCTGATCGACAGGGTGTCGGGGCCGCGGTCCTCCGCTCGACGGACCGTCCCTTGCCGCAGGTGGCGGCCGGGATGTTGCTCGGGTGAGAGTGACAGCAGGCTCGCGGTCGCCCGGGACATCACCTCCGAGGAGCGGCAGGCCTTCGCGAAGAGGTGGAACGCCCTCGTAGGGCTCTAAGGCCTGTCCTGACCCGTGACATCCCCCTGGTCCGGCATGCCGTACGCGGCCACCATCACGTCCAGCGCGGTCCGGTTCATGTCCTGGCCCTTCGCGTCGGTGGAGTTGACGCTGTAGACGAGGGTGCGGGCGCCGTCGCGGGTCGAGGCGACGGCCGTGTTGTAGCCCCAGCGGCCGCCCGTCTTGCCCCACACCTCGCGTCCGCCGAGCCGCTTCATCGACAGGCCGGCGGAGAACGCGGCCGGCCGGCCCGACCGCGCGTCCGGGACCTTCGGCAGCGTGAACATCTCCTCCAGGAGCGGCCCGCGCACCACCCGGCCCGCGAACAGGGCCCGCATGAACCGCTCCAGGTCGGCGGTGGTCGACACGAGGTCGCCGGCCGCCCAGCCGTCCGTCGCCCGCCACACCGAGACGTCCCGCAGCCCGGTCGTGCCGTCGTCGAGGCGCATCGTCTGGTAGCCGTGGTTGTACGGACCGGTGATCCCGGCGGCCGTGCCCGGCAGATAGGTGTCCCGCAGGCCGAGCGGGCGCAGGACGCGGCGCTCCACCTGACGCTCGAACGAGTCGCCCGTCACCCGCTCCACGATCAGGCCGGCGACCGTGTACCCGATGTTGAGGTAGTGCTGACGGGTGCCCGGCCGGAACTCGCGCGGCTTGGCCGTCGCCGAGCGGACCATCCCCTCCGGGGTGTGGACGTCGAAGCGGTGCGCGTACCACTCCTCCACGGTCTCGCCCGGGAAGTCGGGGGCCGGGATGCCGTGGGTGTGGTTCAGGAGCTGGCGTACGGTCACCCGGGCATAGCCGCCGGGGATCAGCTCCGGCAGGTAGGAGCGGGCCGTTCGGTCCAGGTCGATCCGGCCCTCGGCGGCGAGCTGGAGGACGGTCGCCGCCGTGAACACCTTCGTCACCGAACCGGCCCGGAAGCGGGCGGCGGGGTCCGCCGGGGCATTCGTCTCCAGGTCGTGGACCCCCGAACTGCCCTGCCACGAGCCCTCGGTGCCGCTGATCCGGACGAGCGCAGCGGTGGCGTCGGCGCGGGGGAGACCCGCGATGGCCGCGCTCATCCTGGCCGCCAGGTCCGGATCAGACGCCTGGAAGGCGGCCTGTACCCCCGGGGTTCGCGCGAAGGCGGGAGCGATGGCCGGTCCGGCGGCGACACCCAGGACCAGGGCGGCGGCGAGCAGCGTGCGGGTGGACGTCCTCATGGTCAACTCCGTTGGTGTGAGCCGTCGTTCTCGACAGCTCCATCCTGCTGACCAGGGAGGACCGGTGGATCGCCCGCACCGGCGGTCTTCGGCGGGTCAGTTCCTCCCCGGCGCGGGGGAGGGGCTCAGGGTCCACCTCCGCCGGGCGGGGGAGAGCCGGGCAGCGGGGACCCGAGCGGCGGCGACCCCGCCGCGACCAGGCCCGTCTCGTACGCCCAGATCACCGCCTGGATCCGGTCGCGCAGGCCCAGCTTGGCGAGGACGTTCCCCACGTGCGTCTTCACCGTGTGGTCGCTGACCACGAGCTCCGCCGCGATCTCCGCGTTGGAGAGACCCCGTGCGAGCAGCAGCAGCGTCTCCCGCTCCCGGCCCGTCAGCACGTCGAGCCGCGGGTCCTGGCCGGGTGCCGTCCGGCGCGGGCCGCCCGCCGTGTACTGCTCCACGAGCCGCCGCGCCACGGACGGCGCGAGCAGCGAGTCGCCCGCCGCCACCACCCGTACCGCGTGCACCAGATCGTCCCGCCGGACGTCCTTCAGGAGGAAGCCGCTCGCGCCCGCGTGCAGCGCCTCGTACACGTAGGCGTCGGTGTCGAAGGTCGTCAGCATCACCGTCCGGCAGCCGGACTCCGCGCTGATCACCCGGCAGGCCTCGATGCCGTCGGTCCGGGGCATCCGGATGTCGAGCAGCGCCACATCGGGCGCCAGCCGGCGCACCGCCTCGACGGCCTCCGCCCCGTCCCCTGCCTCCGCCACCACCTCGATGTCCGGCTGCGCGTCCAGGATCATCGCGAAGCCGCTGCGGACCAGTTCCTGGTCGTCCGCGACCACCACCCGGATCGTCATGGCCCCACCTCCGCCGTGGAGGGTACGGGGAGCCGGACCCGCACCTCGAATCCGCATCCGCCGGGTCCCGGGCCGGCGGTCGCCGTCCCGCCGTGGGCGGCGGCCCGCTCCCGGATGCCGAGGAGACCGTGACCGCCGGAGCCGCCCCGCGGGCCGCCGCCGTCGTCGGTCACGGTGACGCACAGGACACCGTCCGCCCGGGAGAGCCGTACCTCCGCCGTGCGGGCGTCCGCGTGCTTGACGACGTTCGTCAGCGCCTCCTGCACGATCCGGTAGACGCTCGCCCCGACCGCGGCGGGCAGCGCGGCCCGCACCCCGCCCTCCGTCGTGTACGTGACGGCCAGGCCGCTGCTCCTGACCCGCTCCACCAGGCCGGGAAGCGCGGCGAGGTCCGGCTGCGGCTCCCGGGGCGCGGCGGGCTCGGAGCCCTCGCGCAGCAGCCCCAGCATCTGACGCAGCTGGTTCATCGCCTCGCGGCCCGTCTCCGAGATCGCGTCGAACGCGGCCTCGGCGCGCTCCGGCGCCGTCCGTACCGCCACCGGTCCCGCCTCCGCCTGCACGATCATCAGGCTCACCGCGTGCGACAGGACGTCGTGCATCTCCCGTGCGATCCTGGCCCGTTCACGGGCGGCGGCCCGCTCGGCATCGATCCGGTGGGCGCGTTGGCGGGCGTCCTGGAGCCGCCCGAAGACATAGGCGGCGGCGAACACGAAGAGGGAGAAGGTCAGTTCACGGGCCGACTGCGTGTTGAGCCACACCGAGGCCGGCACCGCGACCACCAGGAGCCCCGCCGTCACCAGGCGCTTCCAGGGCGATGAGAGCAGGGCGACCGTGTAGACGCTGACGAGCCCGGTGTACGGCAGCGGCTGCCCCGGTCCCTCCAGGGCCACCTTGTACAGCGCGCTCGCCACCATGATCGCGAGCAGCACGGCGACGGGCGCGCGCCGCCGCCAGACCAGGGGCACCACGGTCAGCGTCGTGAGCCCGTACGCGGCCCAGGTCGCAGGTTCGAGGCCGGGCGGGCGCGGCACGACGAACGGCATCGTCATCGCCGCCTGGACGAGCAGCGCGATCCCGAGGTCCACCGCCCACGGGTTCGCCGCGCCCCAGGTCCGCGCCCGCTCCCAGCGGACGCGCGCGTGCCCCCGTATGCCCATTACGGCTTGCGGCCCACCGCGCCGAACTGGGCGACGGTGGCGCCCGTCGCCGCGGAGGCGGGACACCAGCGGGCGCAGGAGACGATGCCGGGCTCCAGGACGTCGAGACCGTCCAGGAAGGACGCGAACTCGGCGCGGCTGCGGGCGGTGATCGGCGGGGTCGCGTTCTCGTTCCAGAAGGCCATCGCGGCCTCGTTGCCCTCGCCGCCGAGCTCCGGCTCCAGGGTGGGATGCGTCAGCACCAGGTAGCTGCCCGACGGGACGGCGCCCATCAGGGTCCGCACGATCGACCGGGCCTCGTCGGTGTCCAGGACGAAGTTGAGGATGCCGAGCATCATCACGGCGACCGGCCGGGAGAGGTCGAGCGTCGCACCGGCCGCCGCCAGGATCTCCTCCGGGTCGTGCGCGTCGGCGTCGACGTACTCGGTGACCCCCCGCGGCGCGCTCGTCAGGAGCGCCCGGGCGTGGGTGAGGACGATCGGGTCGTTGTCGACGTAGACGATCCGGGCGTCGGGGGCGACCCGCTGGGCGACCTCGTGGGTGTTGTCGGCGGTCGGCAGTCCCGTACCGATGTCGAGGAACTGGCGTACGCCCGCATCGGCGGCCAGATGGGTCACCGCGCGCCCGAGGAACGCCCGGTCCGCGCGGGCCACTTCGCCGATGCTCGGGTAGAAGCCGGTGACCTGGTCGCCGACCGCGCGGTCCACCGGGTAGTTGTCCTTGCCGCCCAGCCAGTAGTTCCACACGCGGGCGTTGTGGGCGATGTCGGTCCGGATCCGGTCGTTCACGCGCGGGCCTTTCGCAGGACGTCGGTGAGGGTGCCGACCCGGTTCGTGGTGACGGAGTCGACCCCGTTCATGATCAGCTTACGCATGGTGCGGGCCGTGTCCGCCGTCCAGGCCGAGAGGAGCATCCCGTCCCGGTGCACCCGCTCGGTCAGCTCCCGACTCACCAGCCCGAAGCGGTAGTTGAGCCAGCGCGGCCGTACCGCGTCGAGCAGGACCGGGCGGGGCGGGGCGAGCGAGGTCCAGGTCAGGGCGATCTCCGCGGCCGGGTCCGCGGCGCGCACCTGGAGCATGGCGACGGCCCCGGCGCAGTAGTACACCCGCTCCCCGGCGCCGCACTCGCGGACCGTCCCCACGACGGTACGGACCGAGAACTCGTCACCGCCCGGGAGGTCCAGCATCAGACGGCGGTCCCCCGCGGTCAGCAGCGCCTCGCGCAGGGTCGGCACCCCGCCGTACGTCAGCTCGCGGACCTGCTCGTACGAGAGCGACGCGAGGGGCCGGTCGTGGCGCCACAGCCGCTTCAGCGTGTCGTCGTGGAGGAGGACGGGCACCCGGTCCTTCGTCAGCCGGACGTCCACCTCGACCGCGTCCGCGCCCCGCTCGACGGCCGAGCCGATCGAGCGGAGCGTGTTCTCGCGGACGCGGTACGGGTCGCCGCGATGGCCCACGACGGTGACGCGCCTCCCGGCGGCTTCCCGGAAGGCGGTCGGATTGCCGGCGGTGTCGGAGTCCATGGACCCATTCTCGCCGTCGCCCGCCCGGGAACCAGTCGTCAGCGCGCCAGCCAGCCGTCGGTGTACGTGTCGATCTCGGCGGCGATCCGGGCCTTGCCGGCCGGGTCGAGGAACGAGGCCTCCACCGCGTTCTTCGCGAGGGCGGCGACACCGCGCTCGTCGAGACCGAGGAGACGGGCGGCGACCGCGTACTCGCTGTTGAGGTCGGTGCCGAACATCGGCGGGTCGTCGCTGTTGACCGTGACCAGCACCCCGGCCTCCACCATCCGCCGGATCGGGTGCTCGTCCAGGGTGGCGACGGCGCGCGTGGCGATGTTCGAGGTCGGGCAGACCTCCAGGGCGATGCGGTGCTCCGCCAGGTACGCGAGGAGCTCCGGGTCCTGGACCGAGCTGGTGCCGTGGCCGATGCGCTCGGCGCCCAGGTCGACGATCGCGTCCCAGACCGTCCGGGGTCCCGTCGTCTCGCCCGCGTGCGGGACGGAGTGCAGACCGGCCGCCCGCGCCAGGTCGAAGTACGGCTTGAACTGGGGGCGCGGCACCCCGATCTCCGGGCCGCCGAGGCCGAAGGAGACCAGGCCCTCGGGGCGCAGCCCGTCGGTCGTGGCGAGGCGGGCGGTCTCCTCGGCGGAGACCAGGCCGGCCTCGCCCGGGATGTCGAAGCACCAGCGCAGGACGGTGCCGAACTCGGCCTCCGCGGACTTGCGGGCGTCCTCGATCGCCGCCATGAAGGCGCGCTCGTCGATGCCCCGCCGGGTGGAGGAGTAGGGGGTGATGGTCAGCTCGGCGTACCGGATGTTCTGCCGGGCCATGTCACGGGCGATCTCGAAGGTGAGGAGGCGGACGTCCTCCGGGGTGCGGACCAGGTCCACGACCGACAGGTAGACGTCGATGAAGTGCGCGAAGTCGGTGAAGGTGAAGTAGTCGGCCAGCGCCTCCGGGTCGGTGGGGACCTTGGAGTCGGGGTGCCGCGCCGCCAGTTCGGCGACGATGCGGGGCGAGGCGGATCCCACGTGGTGGACGTGCAGCTCGGCCTTGGGCAGACCCGCGATGAAGGGATGGAGGTCGGTCATCATCTCATCGTAGGCCGGGCGGTTCACTCCACGGGGTGAGGTCGTAGCATGGCGGGACCATGATGGGGGAGGCCCATGTCTGACAACCGAGACCAGTCGCGGGACGGGTACGACCCGGCGGACCCGTGGGCTCCGCCGAACCGTGACGGGGTGGAACTGAGCAAGCCGGCGACGCCGTCGCCCTCGCCGGTGCACGACCAGCAGACCGTCACGTCCATGCCGCTGACACCCGATCCGGGCGCGGTGCCGCCGCCGCCGGTCGCCCCCGGCGGCCCCGCGGCCACGCCCGGCGCCTACGGCTATCCGGCGGCGGACACGTCCGGCGGGTACGGCTACCCGGCGGCACCGACCCCTCCGGTGACCGCGGCGTCCTCCGGGTACGGCTACCCCGGATACCCGTCGCCGTCGCCGTACGCCGGCGGCTATCCCGGTCAGCCCGGCTACCCGCAGTCGCCGTCCAACGGCATGGGGACGACCTCGATGGTGCTCGGCATCATCTCGGTGGTGGGTTTCTGCATGTACGGCCTGGGAGTGATCCTCGGCATCCTGGCGCTGATCTTCGGTGTCATCGGTCTGAAGAAGGCGGGACGGGGCGAGGCGACCAACCGGGGCATGGCGCTCGCCGGCGTCATCCTCGGCGCCATCGGCACCCTGGTCAGCGCCGTCTTCCTGGGCTTCATCATCTGGGCGATCGCCCAGGACTCCTCGTCCTTCGACGACTCCGGGTACGACGAGGACCCGTTCGCGTCGAGCCTGGTGGTCGAGAGCGGCCGCTGAGGCCGTACGCGCGTGTGAGAGGGCCCCGCACGGGTCGTGAGTGAGGTGCGGGGCCTTCGCGCGTCGCGCGCCCGCGCGGTCTTCTCACGCCGGCGCGGCCCTCTCGCGTCTCACGCTCCCCGCAGCCGCTCCCGCGCCTCCATCAGGGCGAAGCCCAGGAGGTTCAGGCCGCGCCACCGGGCGGGGTCGTGGGCGCCGGGGTCGTCGGCCGTGAGGCCGATCCCCCAGATGCGGTCCACCGGGCTGGCCTCCACCAGGACGCGGGTGCCCGTGCCCAGGAGGTACGCGCGCAGGGCCTCGTTCGACGAGAACTTGTGGACGCTGCCCTCCACGACGATCCCGAAGCGCTCCCGGTCCCACACCGCTCCGTCGAAGTCCCGCACCAGCCGCCCGGCCTTCTTGGCCTCGGCGGGGGTGGGGGCGTGCAGCGCCGCCCGCTCGGCGTCGGCGTCCGCGAAGAGGCGCGCCTTGGCCGCCATCATCCAGTGCTCCGCCGTCGCGTAGGAGACGCCGTCGACCACGAAGCGTGCGGGCCACCACTGGCTCAGACAGCTCGCGGAGAGCCGCCCATCGGGGTGCGGGCGGTGGCCCCAGAAGTGCAGCCACTTCACCTTGTCACCCCTGTTGACCTGCTGTGTCAGCTCCTCGATCGTCCTCATGCATGCGAGTCTGACAGCCGCCACGGACACTCCGTACGGAGATATTCGGGGCGCCTCGACACATGGTCGACCGATTCCGTCGCGTAACCAAAAGGCAACAACGGAATCCCTTGTTGGTGTGCCGTCGCTCTGTCAGGATCGGCACTCAAATCGAGCTGGGACAACGGAGAGCGTCATGGGCAACCGCTTCCAGGTGACGGACCGCTTCGCGGACGGCGCACAGTACATCGGCGGTCGGCTCCGTGCCGGAACGTCCGATCAGGAACATCACGTGATCGATCCGGCGACCGGGGAGCGCGTGTACACGTACACGCTCGCCTCCACCGCCGACGTCGACGAGGCCGTCGCCGCCGCCAAGGCCGCGTTCCCCGGCTGGGCGGGCGCCACCCCCGGCGAGCGCTCCGACGCGCTGCACCGCTTCGCCGCCGTCCTCGCCGAACGGGCCGAGGACTTCGCCCGCGTGGAATCCCTCCAGTGCGGCAAGCCCCTCAAGCTCACCACCGAGTTCGACGTACCCGGCACCGTCGACAACACCGCCTTCTTCGCGGGGGCCGCGCGCCACCTCCAGGGCCAGTCGGCCGGCGAGTACAGCGGTGACCACACCTCGTACATCCGGCGCGAACCGATCGGTGTCGTCGGCTCCATCGCCCCCTGGAACTACCCGCTCCAGATGGCCGCCTGGAAGATCCTCCCGGCGATCGCCGCCGGCAACACGATCGTGCTGAAGCCCGCCGAGCTCACCCCGCTGACCTCCCTGATGTTCGCGCAGGCCGCGACGGAGGCCGGGATCCCCGACGGCGTCATCAACATCGTCAACGGCGCGGGCCGGACCGTCGGCGAACACCTCGTCGGCCACCCCGACGTCGTCATGACCTCGTTCACCGGCTCCACCCCGGTCGGCAAGCGGGTCGCGGAGATCGCCACCGCGACCGTGAAACGCCTCCACCTCGAACTGGGCGGCAAGGCCCCGTTCGTCGTCTTCGACGACGCCGACCTGGAGGCCGCCGCCCACGGCGCCGTCGCCGCCTCCCTCATCAACAGCGGCCAGGACTGCACCGCCGCCACGCGCGCGTACGTCCAGCGCCCGCTCTTCGACGCCTTCGTCGCCCGGGTCGCCGAGCTGATGGAGACCGTCCGTCTCGGGGACCCCTTCGACCCCACGACCGACCTCGGCCCGCTCGTCAGCCACCGCCACCGCGACAGCGTCGCCGCCTTCGTCGAGCGCGCCCGTGGCTACGCCACCGTCGTCACCGGCGGCGAAGCCCCCGGCGGGGACCTCAAGGAGGGTGCGTACTATCGTCCGACCCTGATCACCGGAGCCGCGCAGGACAGCGAGGTCGTGCAGTCGGAGATCTTCGGCCCGGTCCTGGTGGCCCTGCCCTTCGACAGCGACGACGAGGGCATCGGGCTCGCCAACGACACCCCCTACGGCCTGGCCGCCTCGGCCTGGAGCCGTGACGTCTACCGGGCCGGCCGCGCCACCCGGGAGATCAAGGCCGGGTGCGTCTGGGTCAACGACCACATTCCGATCATCAGCGAGATGCCCCACGGCGGCACCAAGGCCTCGGGCTACGGAAAGGACATGTCGGCGTACTCCTTCGAGGAGTACACACAGGTCAAGCACGTGATGTTCGACAACACGGCGGTCGCCGCGAAGGACTGGCACCGCACGATCTTCGGGGACCGTCCGTAATCGATATGCGGCTACCGCCGCGCGGAGCTCGCCGCCGGACCAGCGGCTCACACCATCCCGAAAGGGCACAGCGCATGGAGCAGTACGAGCCCGACAGCCTGTCCGCCGCGCAGACGGCGGCGATACAGCGCAGCCTGACCAGTGGCCGGGGAGCCCTCAGCCGCCGTTCGATGCTGCGCGCGGGCGGTGTCGGCGCCCTCACGATCGGCGGCCTCGCGTCCCTGAGCGCCTGCGGCATCCCGCCGGCCAAACGGGAGGGCCAGGGCACCGCCTCCACCGACGTGTCGGCCAAGGAGAAGAGCCTCGCCTTCTCCAACTGGACCGAGTACATGGACGTCAGCGAGGACGAGAAGGGCCGCCCCACCCTGGAGGCGTTCACGAAGCGCACCGGGATCAAGGTCAAGTACACCGAGGACATCAACGACAACGTCGAGTTCTTCGGCAAGATCAAGCCGCAGCTCGCGGCAGGCCAGGACACCGGCCGTGACCTCATATGCGTCACCGACTGGCTCGCCGCCCGCATGATCCGGCTCGGCTGGGCGCAGAAGCTCGACCCGGCGAACCTGCCCCACGCGTACGCCAACCTCTCCAGCCAGTTCCGCCGCCCCGACTGGGACCCGGGCCGGTCCTACTCGTACCCGTGGACCGGTATCTCCACCGTCATCGCGTACAACGCGAAGGCCACCGGCGGGAAGAAGGTCGAGTCGGTCACCCAGCTCCTCGACGACCCCTCCCTGAAGGGCCGGGTCGGCTTCCTCACCGAGATGCGCGACAGCGTCGGCATGACCCTGCTCGACATGGGCAAGGACCCGGGGAACTTCACCGACGCCGACTACGACGCGGCGATCGGACGCCTCCAGAAGGGCGTCGACAAGAAGCAGATCCGCCGCTTCACCGGCAACGACTACACCTCCGACCTCGACAAGGGCGACCTCGCCGCCTGTCTCGCCTGGGCCGGCGACGTCATCCAGCTCCAGGCGGACAACCCGGACATCAAGTTCGCCATCCCGTCAGCCGGTTACATCACCTCCAGCGACAACCTGCTCGTCCCCGCCCAGGCCCGGCACAAGACGAACGCCGAGAAGCTCATCGACTACTACTACGAGCTTCCCGTCGCCGCCCAGCTCGCCGCGTACATCAACTACGTCTGTCCCGTCGACGGGGTGAAGGACGAGCTCGCAGAGATCGACCCCGAACTCGCGAACAACACGCTGATCCTCCCGGACAAGGCCATGGCCAGGAAGTCGCGCGCCTTCCGCTCGCTCACCAGCGCGGAGGAGACGGCGTACGAGGAGAAGTTCGCCAAGCTCATCGGCGCCTGAGGCCCACGTCGTCCACCTCTCTCACTCCCCTGGGACCACAACCCATGACTGACAAGACTGCTCACACTGGAAAGAACACGGGCGGCGGCGACGTCCGTCTCACCGGGATCAGCAAGACGTACGGCTCGTTCACCGCCGTCCACCCGCTCGACCTGACCGTCCCGCAGGGCTCCTTCTTCGCCCTCCTCGGCGCCTCCGGCTGCGGCAAGACCACCACGCTGCGCATGATCGCCGGCCTGGAGGACCCCAGCACCGGCACCGTCTTCCTCGGCGACACGGACGTCACCGACCTCCCGCCGTACAAGCGGCCGGTCAACACCGTCTTCCAGTCCTACGCGCTCTTCCCGCACATGGACATCAGCGAGAACATCGCCTTCGGTCTGCGCCGCCGCGGCATCAAGTCGGTGAAGAAGCAGGTCGACGACATGCTGGAACTCGTCCAGCTCGGAGACAAGGCCCACCACAAGCCGCACCAGCTCTCCGGCGGCCAGCAGCAGCGCGTCGCCGTGGCCCGCGCGCTCATCAACCACCCGCAGGTGCTGCTCCTCGACGAGCCGCTCGGCGCCCTCGACCTCAAGCTGCGCCGCCAGATGCAGCTGGAGCTCAAGCGGATCCAGACCGAGGTCGGCATCACCTTCGTGCACGTGACCCACGACCAGGAGGAGGCCATGACGATGGCCGACCAGGTCGCGGTGATGAACGGCGGCCGCGTCGAACAGCTCGGCGCCCCCGCCGACCTGTACGAGAACCCGAGGACCACCTTCGTCGCCAACTTCCTCGGCACCTCGAACCTCATCGAGGCCGAGGTCCTGGAGACAGGCGCCGACGTCCTCGTCACGGCGGGCGGCGGCAGGCTCCGGGTGCCCGGCGACCGCTGTACCTCCGCCGTCCGCCAGGGCGGCCGACTGCTCGTGGGCGTCCGCCCCGAGAAGGTCTCGCTCGCGCACGCCGACGACGCCGGTTCCATAGCCGACGGCCGCAACCGGGTCACCGGCCGGATCGTCGACTCCTCGTTCATCGGTGTCTCCACCCAGTACGTGGTGAACTCGCCCGCGGGCGCCGAGCTCCAGGTGTACGAGCAGAACATCGAGCGCGACACGCGGCTCGTCCCCGGCGCCCAGGTCGTCCTGCACTGGAACCCGGCGCACACCTTCGGGCTCGACGCCACGCAGGACATCGACGCGGGCGTGGAGACGGTGGAGGACGCCGGATGAGCGCCCCGACTCTCGCGAAAGAGGCGCCGGCCCCGGTCGAGGAACCGGTCCTGCGCAAGCCGCCCACCCGCAAGCGGCTCGTCCCCTACTGGCTGCTGCTGCCCGGCATCATCTGGCTGCTCGTCTTCTTCGCGCTGCCGATGGTCTACCAGGCCTCGACCTCGGTCCAGACCGGCTCCCTGGAGAAGGGCTTCGAGGTCACCTGGCACTTCGCGACCTACTGGAACGCCTTCCAGGAGTACTGGCCGCAGTTCGTCCGCTCCCTGCTCTACGCCGGGACCGCGACCCTGCTCTGTCTGCTGCTCGGCTACCCGCTGGCGTATCTGATCGCCTTCAAGGCCGGGCGCTGGCGCAATCTGCTCCTCGTCCTCGTCATCGCGCCCTTCTTCACCAGCTTCCTGATCCGCACGCTGGCCTGGAAGACGATCCTCGCCGACGACAGCCTCGTCGTCGACGCGCTGAACGCCCTCCACGTCCTCGACGTGACCAGTTGGATCGGCTGGACCGAGGGCGACCGCGTGCTCGCCACCCCGATGGCGGTCGTCTGCGGCCTCACGTACAACTTCCTGCCCTTCATGATCCTGCCCCTCTACACCTCCCTGGAGCGGATCGACGGGCGGCTGCACGAGGCCGCGCGGGACCTGTACGCCTCCCCGGCGACCACCTTCCGCAAGGTGACCTTCCCGCTGTCGATGCCCGGCGTCGTCTCCGGCACCCTGCTCACCTTCATCCCGGCGAGCGGCGACTACGTCAACGCCGAACTGCTCGGCTCCACCGACACCAAGATGGTCGGCAACGTCATCCAGTCGCAGTTCCTGCGGGTCCTCGACTACCCGACGGCCGCGGCGCTCTCCTTCATCCTCATGGCGATCGTGCTGGCCATGGTCACCGTCTACATCCGCCGAGCCGGAACGGAGGATCTGGTCTGATGCGCTGGATACGACGCAACCTCGTCGTCATCGCGGGCCTGCTGACGCTCGCGTACATGATCCTGCCGAACCTCGTCGTGATGGCGTTCTCCTTCAACAAGCCGAAGGGGCGCTTCAACTACTCCTGGCAGGAGTTCTCCCTCGACGCCTGGAAGGACCCCTGCGGCGTCGCCGACATGTGCGAGTCGCTGTCGCTCTCGCTCCAGCTCGCCGCCTGGGCCACCGTCGGCGCCGTCGTCCTCGGCTCGATGATCGCCTTCGCGCTGGTCCGCTACCGCTTCCGGGCGCGCGGCGCGATCAACTCGCTGATCTTCCTGCCGATGGCGATGCCCGAGGTCGTCATGGCCGCCTCGCTGCTCACCCTCTTCCTCAACATGGGGATCGAGCTGGGCTTCTGGACGGTCCTCATCGCCCACATCATGTTCTGTCTGTCGTTCGTCGTGACGGCGGTCAAGGCCCGGGTCATGTCCATGGACCCGCGGCTGGAGGAAGCCGCGCGCGATCTCTACGCGGGCCCCGTGCAGACCTTCCTGCGCGTCACCCTGCCGATCGCCGCGCCCGGCATCGCCGCCGGCGCCCTGCTCGCCTTCGCGCTGTCGTTCGACGACTTCATCATCACCAACTTCAACGCGGGCTCCACCGTCACCTTCCCCATGTTCGTCTGGGGCTCGGCGCAGCGTGGCACCCCCGTGCAGATCAACGTCATCGGCTCCGCGATGTTCGTCCTCGCGGTACTGGTGGTCGTGGCCGGGCAAATCATTACGAACCGGCGCAAGAAAACAGCAACAGCCTGAGCAATAGGCAGCTCAGGCGCCGAAGGAGTTGGAAACCATGGCCCCAGTCGCCATGCGTCTCGCTGCACGATCTCTCTCCGACGCCCAGCCCGTCCCCTTCTGGCTGGAAGATCCCGGCAAGCCCGGCGCCCTGCCCGCCCTCACCGGCGCCGAGAAGTGCGACCTCCTCGTCGTCGGCGGCGGCTACAGCGGACTGTGGACCGCGCTCCTCGCCAAGGAGCGCGACCCCGTCAGGGACGTCGTCCTGATCGAAGGCCGCGAGGTGGGCTGGGCCGCCTCGGGCCGCAACGGAGGCTTCTGCGCCGCCTCCCTCACGCACGGCTTCGGCAACGGGCTCGCCCGCTGGCCGGGCGAGCTGCCGAAGCTGGAGGAGCTCGGTGAGCGCAACCTCGACGCCATCGAGGAGGCGGTCGCCCGCTACTCCCTCGACTGCGACTTCGAGCGCACCGGCGAGATCGACGTCGCCACCGAGCCTTACCAGGTCGAGGAGCTGGCCGAGGTGTACGAGGAGATCGACCGGCTCGGTCTCGCGGACGGAATCGAGCTCCTCGACCGGGACGCCGTCCGCGCCGAGGTCGACTCGCCGACCTTCCTCGGCGGCATCTGGGACCGCCGGGGCGTCGCCATGCTGAACCCGGCCAAGCTCGCCTGGGGCCTCAAGCGGGCCTGCCTCGACCTGGGCGTACGGATCTTCGAGAACACCCCCGGGCTGGAACTGGTCTCCACCGGCGCCGGCATGGGCGTCCGTACCCCGTACGGCCGGGTCGTCGCCCGCCGGGTCGCGCTCGGCACCAACGTCTTCCCCTCGCTGGTCAAGCGCGTCCGCCCGTACACCGTCCCGGTCTACGACTACGCCCTGATGACCGAGCCGCTCAGCCCCGGGCAGCTCGCCTCCGTCGGCTGGAAGAACCGCCAGGGCCTCGGCGACTCCGCCAACCAGTTCCACTACTTCCGGATCACCGCCGACAACCGGATCCTGTGGGGCGGCTACGACGCGGTCTACCCCTTCGGCGGCAAGCTCGACGCCGGGAGGGACCACCGCCCGGAGACCTACCTCAAGCTGGCCGAGCACTTCTTCCGCTGCTTCCCGCAGCTGGAGGGACTGCGCTTCAGCCACGCCTGGGGCGGCGCGATCGACACCTGCACCCGCTTCTCGGCCTTCTTCGGTACGGCGCACCGGGGCAAGGTGGCGTACGCGGCCGGGTTCACCGGCCTGGGCGTCGGCGCCACCCGCTTCGGCGGGGACGTGATGCTCGACCTGCTCGCGGGGGAGCGCACCGAGCGCACCGACCTCGAGATGGTCCGCTCCAAGCCGCTGCCGTTCCCGCCGGAGCCCATCGCCTGGGCCGGCATCGGCATCACCAAGTGGTCGATGGCGCGCGCCGACGAGCACGGCGGGCGGCGGAACCTGTGGCTGAAGGCCATGGACCGGATGGGCCTCGGCTTCGACAGCTGACCTCACCTATGATGCACGTCACAACTGGCGAGTAGCTGAAACCGCGCAGGAGAACCCGTCCGTCGGAGCTCGGCTGTCCGACGCTCGACGTGCTGAGTCGCCTGGTGGGCCGGCCCGGCCCGGTGCTCGCCGACTTCGGTGACGCCCGGATGGGCTTCTTCGTCCCGCCGGGCACCGCCGCCCGCTGGCTCGGCAGCGGTGTGCGCGGCGCCGGCGCCGGGACCTGGATCGTCGTCCCGTACCCGGGGCGGGCGACGGGCGCGGTGCGCTGGGTGGTGACCCGGACGGTGCGGGCACCCTCACCGACGCGGCCCTCCTCGAACTTGCGATGCACGAGGCGGCGGGGCGGCCGGCCAGGGGGGAGGGTGGTCCCGGTGGGGGGTGAGCGGAGCCGAGGGCGGTACGGGGTTCGACCGCCTCGACGGTCCGCGCGGAGGTGTCATCCGGACAGAGGTCTTGACCAGTTGATTGGTCTGGACCATGCTGTGGCGCGCTCGCACCTCGATTCCCCCATTCCCGGAGGCAGTTGTGCACCGCGCCAGACCTCTCACCCTGCTCCTCGCCGGGGCCCTCGCCGTCGGCGGACTCGCCGCGCTCACCCCCGCGGCCCAGGCCGCCGACACCGAACTCGCCCGCAACGGCGGCTTCGAGGCCGGCCTCGACGGCTGGAGCTGCACGGCGGGCAGCGGCGCCGCCGTCTCCTCGCCCGTACGCACCGGTACGAAGGCGCTCCAGGCCACCCCGGCCGGCAGCGACAACGCCAAGTGCTCCCAGACCGTCACCGTGAAGCCCCGGTCCACCTACACGCTCAGCGGCTGGGTCCGCGGCAGCTACGTCTACCTCGGCGCCTCCGGTACCGGCACCACCGACGTCTCCACCTGGACGGGCTCCGCCCCGGACTGGCAGCGGCTCGCGACCACGTTCACGACGGGCGCCTCCACCACCTCGGTCACGATCTACACCCACGGCTGGTACGGCACCCCCGCCTACCAGGCCGACGACCTGTCCCTGTTCGGCCCCGGCGGCGACCCGGTGCAGCTCCCGGCCGCCCCCACCGGTCTCGCGGCGGGCTCCCCGACGTCCAGCTCCGTGCCGCTCACCTGGACCGCGGTCCCCGGCGCCACCTCGTACCACGTGTACCGGGGTGCCACCCGGGTCCAGACGGTGACCGGCACCTCGGCCACCGTCACCGGACTCACCCCCTCCACCGCGTACAGCTTCCAGGTCAGCGCCGCGAACAGCGCCGGCGAGTCCGTGAAGTCGGCCGCCGTGAGCGCGACCACGACCAGCGGCGGCGGGGGCGGCAATCCCGGCCTTCCCGCGCACGCACTCGTCGGCTACCTCCACGCCAGCTTCGCCAACGGCTCCGGCTACACCCGGATGGCCGACGTCCCCGCCTCCTGGGACGTCATCAACCTCGCCTTCGGCGAACCGACCTCGGTGACCTCCGGCGACATCCGCTTCAGCCTCTGCCCGGCGACGGAATGCCCGAACGTCGAATCGCTCGCGGACTTCAAGGCCGCGATCAAGGCCAAGCAGTCGGCGGGCAAGAAGGTCCTCATCTCGATCGGCGGCCAGAACGGCCAGGTCCAGCTCTCCACCACCGCCGCCCGCGACACCTTCGTCTCCTCCGTCTCGAAGATCATCGACGAGTACGGCCTCGACGGCCTCGACATCGACTTCGAGGGCCACTCCCTGTCGCTCCAGACCGGCGACACCGACTTCCGGAACCCGACGAGCCCGGTCGTCGTCCACCTGATCCAGGCCGTCAAGACCCTCAAGGCGAAGTACGGCTCCGGCTTCGTCCTGACGATGGCCCCGGAGACCTTCTTCGTCCAGCTCGGCTACCAGTACTACGGCTCCGGCCCCTGGGGCGGCCAGGATCCCCGCGCCGGCGCCTACCTCCCGGTCATCCACGCCCTGCGCGACGACCTGACCCTCCTGCACGTCCAGGACTACAACTCGGGCCCGATCATGGGCCTGGACAACCAGTACCACTCGATGGGCGGCGCCGACTTCCACATCGCGATGACCGACATGCTCCTCACCGGCTTCCCCGTCGCCGGGAACACGGACCGCTTCTTCCCGGCCCTGCGGGCCGACCAGGTCGCGATCGGCCTCCCCGCCTCCACCCAGGCGGGCAACGGCCACACGCCCCCGGCCGAGGTGAACAAGGCCCTGAACTGCCTCACGAAGAAGACCGACTGCGGCTCGTACCAGACCCACGGCACCTGGCCCGCGCTGCGCGGCCTGATGACCTGGTCGATCAACTGGGACCGCTACAACCAGTGGCAGTTCTCGCAGAACTTCGACGCGTACCGCTGGAGCTGACGGCCAGGATCAGCAGCGACAGGCAGAGACTGGCCAGCACGTCCAGCGGCCAGTGGTAGCCCCGCAGGACCAGTCCGGTCCCCGTCAGCGCCGTCAGTGCGGCCGCGACGGGGACCAGACGGTTCGAGACGAGGAAGGCCGCGCCGAAGTAGGCGACGGCGGCCGTGGCCGTGTGGCCCGACGGGTAGTAGCCCTCGGCCCACGGCTCCAGGGGACCGGGCCGGGCCGTCCACTCCTTCAGCGGGATCACCAGGAGCGGGACCGCGGCCATCGCGAGGCCCGCGTACAGGACGGCGGCGCGGCGGCCGCGCCACAGCGCGTACGCCGTCGCGCAGAGGAGGACGGGCAGGGCCACGGTCATGTTGCCGAGGTCGGCGCCGAGTTCGGAGAGGGGCCGGGGAACCGTGTCCACCAGGGCCCGGGACACCCGCTCGTCGAGCCTGGCCAAGGGGCCGTGGACGAGCACCTGCCAGGTCACGACGGCGAGGGCGACGAGCGCCGAGAAGAGAGTCGGCCGCCCTGGAACAGGGGGGGTGGTTCCAGGACGGCCGAGGGGATCGGGCTGCCGCGCGCCCCGGGGGGTGTGGGGCGGGCGGCCGTCCGATCGGTGAGGAGTTCCGGGGCACGAGGCCCCAGGGGCGTGCGCGACGGCACGGTGTGGGCGGGGCTGGGGAGGCTCCGCCCGGGGTGTTTCTCTCATCTGCGGAAACCGTACGCCAGACACGAGGGGACCGACAGCGGGAAACGCATCCCGCCATCGGCCCCCCACAGAGTCTTCACACGGAGTGTCAGATCTGGGCGAACGCGTTCTCGATGATGTCGAGGCCCTCGTTCAGCAGGTCCTCGCCGATGACCAGCGGCGGCAGGAAGCGCAGCACGTTGCCGTAGGTGCCACACGTCAGGACCAGCACGCCCTCGGCGTGGCAGGCCTTCGCGAGCGCGCCCGCGGCCTCCGGGTTCGGCTCCTTGGTCGCGCGGTCCTTGACCAGCTCGATGGCGATCATGGCGCCGCGGCCACGGATGTCACCGATCGCGTCGAACTTCTCGGCCATCGCGGCCAGACGCGCCTTCATGACCTCCTCGATGCGCCGCGCCCTGGCGTTGAGGTCGAGCTCCTTCATCGTCTCGATGGAGCCGAGCGCACCGGCGCAGGCCACCGGGTTGCCACCGTAGGTGCCGCCGAGGCCGCCGCCGTGGACGGAGTCCATGATCTTGGCGCGGCCGGTGACGGCGGCGAGCGGCAGACCGCCCGCGATGCCCTTGGCGGTGGTGATGAGGTCCGGGACGATGCCCTCGTCCTCGCACGCGAACCACTGGCCGGTGCGGCAGAAGCCGGACTGGATCTCGTCGGCGACGAAGACGATGCCGTTGTCGTTGGCGAACTTCACGAGCGCCGGCAGGAAGCCCTTGGCCGGCTCGATGAAGCCGCCCTCGCCGAGGACCGGCTCGATGATGATCGCGGCGACGTTGTCGGCGCCGATCTGCTTGGTGATGTTGTCGATCGCCTGGGCGGCGGCCTCGGGACCGCAGTTCTCCGGGCCGGTGGGCCAGCGGTAGCCGTAGGCCACCGGCACGCGGTAGACCTCGGGCGCGAACGGCCCGAAGCCCTGCTTGTACGGCATGTTCTTCGAGGTCAGCGCCATCGTGAGGTTCGTACGGCCGTGGTAGCCGTGGTCGAAGACGACGACGGCCTGGCGCTTGGTGTACGAGCGGGCGATCTTGACCGCGTTCTCGACGGCCTCGGCGCCCGAGTTGAACAGCGCGGACTTCTTGGCGTGGTCGCCCGGGGTCAGCTCGGCGAGCGCCTCGCAGACCTCCACGTAACCCTCGTACGGCGTCACCATGAAACAGGTGTGGGTGAAGTCCTGGAGCTGCGCGGAGGCGCGGCGCACGACGGCCTCGGCGGACGCGCCGACCGAGGTCACGGCGATGCCGGAGCCGAAGTCGATCAGACGGTTGCCGTCGACGTCCTCGATGATGCCGCCGCCGGCCCGCTTGGTGAAGACGGGGAGCGTGGAGCCGACGCCACCGGCGACCGTGTCGAGACGGCGGGCCTGAAGCTCCTGCGACTTCGGACCGGGGATGGCGGTGACGACGCGCCGCTCCTGCGGGACAGCGTTCATGCGGGGCTCCTGGGGGGTGTTCTGGACGCACTTGCGGGTTTCCTCCGCAGGCTAGGCGCGGGGGAGTGGTGGAGGCATGCGCCGATCGGGAGTGTTGGGGGCGGGTCATTGTCCGCGGTGGACAGACCGGATGGGGTCGAGCGCCGTGAGGGCACCCGGTGGTCGCTCAGGCTCCGGCCGGGGGCGCTCCGGCTCCGCCCCCGGCGGCTTCCGGCTCCGCCCCCCGGCGGCCTCCGGCCACACGGGTGGGCGAAACCCCTCCGGGGCGTCCGGGGGCCACTAGATTGACGGTGGCACAGAGACGGCGACCTGGCTGGTCAGGGGGCAGGGGTTCATGGAGACCGACGGCACGTACGAGTCACGCGACACGCGGGGGAGCGCGGTCCCGCGCCCGGCGGGTCCACCCGTGCCGCCTCCCCCGCCCCGCCCACACCCCGGGCCCGACGGCCCCCTGGTCCCCCCGCCGCCCGCCCATGCGCCGACACGCGTCGGGGTCGCCGACTGGCTCCGTATCCCCAGGCCCGCCGCCGAGCCCGGCATCTGGCGGCTCGGGCACCGGCCCCGCCCCGAGCGGGAGCCGGACGAGGTGCCCGCCCGCCGACTGTTCGCCGGAGCCGTCGTCTCGCTGCTCAGCGGCTGGCTCCTCTGGTCCCTCCTCTGGAACGGCTACCTCGGCCGCTACTGGCTCTGGCCCCTGCTCGTCCTCACCCCCGACAGCTGGCGCACCGACGCCGACGTCTGGGCCACCGCCAGCTACACCTACTACGCCCTCGTCGGCGGCGGATTCCTCGTCTTCTTCGCCCGCGTCGGACACGTCCCGGACATCTGGCGCCGCTACACCCGGAAGAAGGACACCCCGCCCCCGCCGCCCCCGCCGGCCGCCGACCCTGCCGAGTGGCCCGAGCTGCGCGACGCCGGACTGACCGAGGCGGCCGCCCGGCTCGCCGAGGCCACCAGGGGCGGGAGCCTCGGCGACGTGGACTACGCCAGGATCCGCCGCGCCTGGCAGGGCGTACGGACCCGGCCGGAGCGGCTCCACGCCTTCACCGAGGCCGTACGCACCCGGGGCGCCGCCGCGTGCGGCCACCCCTCGGGGCGGCGCGACCTGCCTGTCCGCACCGCCACCCACGACCTCGCCACCGACCAGGTCCTCATCGGCACCGCCGCCGACCACCCGCGCAACCCCTACTCCCGCCGCACCACCGGTGTCGCCCTTGAGCCGGGTCTCCTCGGGACCTCCCTGCTCGCCGTCGGGCCCGCCGGGTCGGGGAAGACCGTGCGGCTCGTGCGGCCCGTCGTCGAGTCCCTCTGTCTCCAGGCTCTCGCCAACCGCGCCGCCGTCGTCGCCGTCACCTCCCACGCCACCGCCGTCGGCCCCGACGAGGCCTTCGACGTCGTCGTCTCCGTCGGCCGGCCAGAATCCACCCACGACCTCGACCTGTACGGCGGAGCCGACGACCCGGACGAGGCCGCCCGGATCCTCGCCGAGGCGCTCGTCGGCGACCTCGCCGCCGACACCAGGAGGGCGGCCACCGCGCTGGCCCAGCTGATCGGACCGTTCCGCGCGGCGCACGGCCGCTTCCCGGGAGTGCCCGAGCTGCGCGAGCTGCTCGGCGGGACGCCCGAGGCGCTCGCCGCGCTGCGCGCAGCCGTCGCGGGCGACCCCGCCCAGCTGCGGGAGCTCACCGCCCGGCAGCGGCAGGCCGAACGCGGCGACGACGTCGCCGACCTCCTGGCCGAGCGCCTCGCCTTCCTCGACCGCCCCGCCTTCGCCCGCTTCTTCCGCACGACGGGAGGCACGGACGGGGGCGCGGTCGCACGCGCGGACCGGTACGGCGGTACGGACGGCGGCGCGGGCCGCCCAGGCGTCGACCCGGACGGGCTCGGCGGTACGGATCACGGCGGGGCGGACGGGCGCGGCGGTGCGGACCGTCCTGGCGGCGGCGCGGACCGCGAGCGGCCGCAGTTCTCCCTCCGGGCCGTCGAGCACCCGCTCCGCGTCCGCGTCGACCTCCCCGAGCGCGGCCACGCCGAAGCCTCCCGGATCGTGTCCCGGCTGCTCCTCGCCCAGTTCACCGAGGCGGCCCTCGGCCGCCGCGACCGCTCCCTCTTCGCCTGCCTGGTCCTCGACGACGCCACGTACACCGTCACCGGCGACTCGGTACGGGCCGTCCAGCGGCTGCGTTCCGCCAACGCCGGCGTCGTCCTCGCCCTGCGCAGCCTGGAGGACGTGCCCGAGCCGCTGCGCGGGCCGCTCCTCGGGGCGGTCGGCTGCCGGATGGCGTTCGCCGGGATCGCGCCCTGGGACGGCGGGCGGTTCGCCGAGACCTGGGGCACCGAATGGGTGCAGACCCGGGATGTCACCAACCGGCAGATCGTCTCCGACGAGCCGCTGACCAAGGCCCTGCACGTCATGCGCCGCCTCGCGACCGGCAAGGCCCCGACCGCCGAGGCCGTGACCGTGCGGGAGGTGGAGCGCCAGCGCTGGTCGGCCTCCGACCTAGCGCACGCCGTCCCCGCCGGGCACGCCGTCCTGTCCGTCACCCATGTGCGGGGCGAGTACACACCGCCGCTGCTGGTGGACCTGCGGAACTGAAGCGGGGCCGGGCCGGCACCTGGCCGGAGCCCGGGCGGGGCGGGCGGCGAAGCCGGAGCGGCCGCCCCCGGGCCCTGGCACAATCGGGGGCGCCGCTCGGCTGAGCGGCGCCCCCTCGCTCAAAGGTCCGACGGTCTCCCCATGCCGCCCACCCTCGCCTCGCTCGTCCAGCACTCCTCCCTGAAGCTCGTCGTGCGTGCCGGTGAGGACCGCCTCGACACCCCCGTCCGCTGGGCGCACGTCAGCGAGCTCGCCGACCCCGTCCCGTACATGGAGGGCGGCGAGCTCCTCCTCACCACCGCGCTCACGCTCGACGCGGAGGACCCGGAGGCCATGCGCCGCTATGTGCGGCGGTTGCTCGCCGCGGGAGTCGTCGGGCTCGGCTTCGCCGTCGGCGTCAACCACGAGGAGATCCCGCGGGCGCTGCTCGACGCCGCCCGCGAGGAGCACCTGCCGCTCCTCGAGGTCCCGCGCCGCACGCCGTTCCTCGCCATCAGCAAGGCCGTCTCGGCGGCCATCTCCGCCGACCAGTACCGGGCCGTCACGGCCGGCTTCGAGGCCCAGCGGGAGCTGACGAGGGCCGCGCTCGCCGAGGGCCCCGAGGCCGTCGTCGCCCGGCTCGCCGCACACGTCGACGGCTGGGTCGCGCTCTACGACACCTCCGGCACCGTCGTCGCCGTCTCACCCGACTGGGCGGCCCGCCGGGCCGCCCGGCTCACCTCCGACGTGGAACGGCTGCGCGACCGGCCGGCGCCCGCCAGCGCCGTCGTCGGCGGCACGGACGACCGCGTCGAGCTCCAGTCCCTCGGCACCGGACGCCGGGTGCGGGGCGCCCTCGCGGTCGGCACGGGCGCGCCCCTCGGGACGGCCGAGCGGTACGCGGTGCACTCCGCGATCGCCCTGCTCACCCTCACGACGGAACGTTCCCGCTCGCTCCAGGCCGCCGAACAGCGGCTCGGCGCCGCGGTCCTGCGGATGATGCTCGCGGGACAGCCGGACCACGCGCGCGCGGTGGCCGGGGACGTGTACGGCGGGCTGCTCGACGCCCCCTTCCGGATCGTCGTCGCGGAACCCGCTGGAGGCGACCCGGCCGGCGAACCGCCGCTCCCGGTGCTCGCCGAGTCCCTGGAGGCGGCCGCGGCCCGGGCCGGCGAGGCGGTTCTCGCCGTCCCGGAGAGCGAGCAGCGGCTCGTCGTCCTCGCCGGGGACGGGGGCGCGGTCGTCGCCGCCTGCGAGACGTACGCGGAGCGGGACGCCGACGATGCCGGTGTGACCATCGGGCTCTCGGCCCCCGCGGGACCGATCGTGGCCGCCGCCGCGTACAAACAGGCGGAGCAGGCGCTCTCGGTGGCCAGACGCCGGGGGAAGGCGCTCGTCGAGCACGAGGACCTCGCGGCGGGCTCGGTCCTGCCGCTCCTCGCCGAGGACGCCGTCCGCGCCTTCGCCGACGGCATGCTCCGCGCGCTCCGGGACCACGATGCGAAGGGCCGCGGCGACCTGGTGGCCTCCCTGCGGGCCTGGCTCTCCCGGCACGGCCAGTGGGACGCGGCGGCGGCGGACCTCGGCGTCCACCGGCACACCCTGCGCTACCGGATGCGGCGGGTGGAGGAGATCCTCGGCCGGTCCCTGGACGACCCGGACGTACGGATGGAGCTGTGGCTGGCCCTGAAGGCGACGGGGGAGGGCGCGGAGTAGGGTCCGTCAGCGGTCCGGACCCGGGAGGGCCCGGGCGGCCCCGTGCCCGTCAGCCGTCCCCGTGCCCGTCAGCCGTCCCCGTGCCCGTCAGTCGTCTCCGTCCCCGTTCCCGCTGCGGGACCCCACCCTCCGGCGCCGGTCGCTCCGCACCAGGCGGCCGGCCGCGAGGGTCACGGCCGCGAGGGCGTGGACCCAGCGGGGGCCGCCCCGCGCGGCCCACACCACGCAGACGCAGCCCGCGACGGTGAGGACGAGGACGCCGGTCAAGGCGATCAGGACCATGTGTTTCCCCCTAACGGTGCACCGAGGTCTTCCCGTGTGCGGTCGGAACATCCTGTCAGTGCCATAGATGTCGCCCGGTGCCTCCGCGTTCCCGCTCCGCCTGCCCGGACGCGGGCAATTCCCTTGGTCATGGAGCCCGACACTCCTTACGCTCCGCTCATGACAAGCCCCGCCGTCGATCCGGCCCCCGCAGCACGCCGGGCCGCGTCCGCGCCCCGTACCCCCGCCGCCCCCGCAGCTTCCTCCCCTCCCGCCCGGCGGCGGATCACCGGAGCCGTATGGGCCGCGCTCGGCATCGTGTACGTCGTGTGGGGCTCCACCTACCTCGGCATCCGGATCGTCGTCGAGACGATGCCGCCCTTCCTCTCCGCCGGCACCCGCTTCGTCACCGCCGGCCTGCTCCTCGCCGGGATCATCGCCTGGCGCCAGGGACCGGCCGCCCTCAAGGTGACCCGCCGGCAGCTCGGCTCGGCGGTGCTCGTCGGCCTGCTCCTGATCCTCGGCGGCAACGGCCTCGTCGTCCTCGCCGAGACCTCCATCCCGTCCGGTCTCGCCGCGCTGCTCATCTCCGTCGTCCCGGCCTGGGTCGTCGTGCTCAAGGCCGCCACGGGCCTGCGGCCGAGCGCGGGCGGGCTCGCCGGGGTGCTCCTGGGCCTCACCGGGCTCGGCGTGCTCACCCTGCCCGGCCTCAGCGGTGACGTGAAGGCCGGCGGGGTGGCCCTCGTCGTCGTGGCCACGTTCCTGTGGTCCCTCGGCTCGTTCTCCTCCGCGCGCCTCCCGATGCCCGCCAACCCCTTCGCGGCCAGCGCGTACGAGATGGTCGCGGGTGGTCTCGGCGGCCTCGCCGTCGGTCTGGTCCGGGGCGAGCAGCACGGCCTGGACCTCGGAGAGGTCTCCACCCGCTCCTGGGCCGCGCTTGCCTACCTGATCGTCTTCGGCTCCCTGATCGCCTTCACCGCGTACGCGTGGCTCCTCCAGGCCGCGCCGCTCTCGCTCGTCGCCACCTACGCGTACGTGAACCCCGTCGTCGCGGTCGCCCTCGGTGCCCTGGTCCTGAACGAGGCCCTGTCGTGGCCCATCGTCCTCGGCGGCGCGATCGTCGTCGGCGGCGTCTGGCTGATCGTCTCCACGGAGCGGCGCGGCTGAGCGGCCCCGGACGGTTCCCTTCGGCCAAAGCGGACAGGAGTGACGGTCCACCACTCCACACCGGACAAGCGCCGGGCCGCCCGCTTCGCCCTAACGTGTCACGAGAGCGCGAGAGCACCCCCTCGCATCACCCCCGAAACGGAAAGGGCCGGTACGCAATGACGACCACCCACGCCTTCTGGCTCGCCGGCCGCGAGGCCACCGGCGACGCCACCTTCGACGTCACGAACTCGTACGACGGACGTCTGGTCGGCAAGGTCAGCGTGCCCACCGAGGCCCAGGTCGAGGAGGCCGTCGCCGCCGCGCACGCCGTCGTCGACGAGTTCGCCGCGACCCCGGCGCACGTCCGCGCCGCCGCCCTCGACCACGTGTCGAAGCGGCTCGCCGAGCGCACCGAGGAGATCGCCCTGCTGATCTCCGCCGAGAACGGCAAGCCCATCAAGTGGGCCCGCGGCGAGGTCGGCCGTGCCGTCTCCGTCTTCCGTTTCGCTGCCGAGGAGGCCCGCCGCTGGAACGCCGGCGAGGCCCAGCGCCTGGACACCGAGGCCGGCGGCGCGGGCCGCCTCGCCCTGACCCGCCGTATCCCCAAGGGCGTCGTCCTCGGCATCGCGCCGTTCAACTTCCCGCTGAACCTCAGCGCCCACAAGGTCGCCCCGGCCATCGCCGTCGGCGCCCCGATCATCCTCAAGCCGGCCCCCTCGACCCCGATCTCATCCCTGGTCCTGGGCGAGATCCTGGCCGAGACCGACCTGCCGGCCGGCTCCTGGTCGATCCTCACCGTGCCCAACGACCGGATGCCCGCCCTCGTCCAGGACGAGCGCCTCCCGGTCATCTCCTTCACCGGCTCCGACAAGGTCGGCTACGCCATCCAGCAGTCGGTGCCGCACAAGCACTGCACCCTGGAGCTGGGCGGCAACGCCGCGGCCGTCGTCCTGCCCGACTGGTCCTCCGAGGAGGACCTGGACTGGGCGGCGACCCGTATCGCCACCTTCTCCAACTACCAGGGCGGCCAGTCCTGCATCTCCGTCCAGCGCGTGATCGTGGACTCCTCCGTCCACGACCGCCTGCTGCCGAAGATCGTCGCCGCCGTCGAGGCCCAGGTCACCGGTGACCCGTCCGACGCCGCCACCGACGTCGGCCCGCTCGTCGACGAGGCCGCCGCCCAGCGCGTCGAGGCCTGGGTCGACGAGGCGGTCGCGGCCGGCGCGAAGCTGCTCGCCGGCGGCAAGCGCGAGGGCGCGACCTACGCCCCGACCATCCTCACCGACCTCCCGGCGGACGTCACCCTGGCCCGCGCCGAGGTCTTCGGCCCGGTCCTGACGATCGCGAAGGTCGACGGCGAGGCCGAGGCCTTCGCCGCGGTCAACGACTCCGACTTCGGCCTCCAGGCCGGCGTCTTCACCCACGACCTGCAGGCCGCCTTCCGCGCCCACCGGGCCCTGGAGGTCGGCGGCGTGATCGTCGGCGACGTCCCCTCGTACCGCGCCGACCAGATGCCGTACGGCGGCGCCAAGCGCTCCGGCGTGGGCCGTGAGGGCGTCAGGTTCGCGATGGACGACTACACCTACGAGCGCGTCCTCGTCCTGACGGGCCTCGCCCTGTAACCCGTACGCCCACGGGTCCACGAGACCAGGCGGCCTGAGCCCACTGTGCGGGGGTTCAGGCCGTCTTCTCGTCTTTCCGGACCGCCGGAAATCGGGTACGACGGACAGAAGAGACCCAGGAGGTGTCCATGTCCGCGCCCACCCAGCGGCCCAGGGTCACCGCCCACGAGGCACGGCAGACCGCCGAGGCCGCACGTGAGCGTGACTGGCACAAACCCAGCTTCGCCAAAGAGCTCTTCCTCGGCCGGTTCCGGCTGGATCTCATCCATCCCCACCCGCTTCCCGCGCCCGAGGACGCCCGGCGCGGCGAGGCCTTCCTCGCGAACCTGCGGGAGTTCTGCGAGACCCGGATCGACGGCGCCCGCATCGAACGCGAGGCCCGCATCCCCGACGAGACGATCACCGGACTCAAGGAGCTCGGCGCGCTCGGGATGAAGATCGACCGGAAGTACGGAGGTCTCGGCCTCACCCAGGTGTACTACAACCGCGCCCTCGCCCTCGTCGGCTCCGCCAGCCCCGCCGTCGGCGCTCTGCTGTCCGCGCATCAGTCGATCGGCGTACCGCAGCCGCTGAAACTCTTCGGCACCCAGGAGCAGAAGGACACCTTCCTGCCGCGGCTGGCCCGTACCGACCTCTCCGCCTTCCTGCTCACCGAGCCCGACGTCGGCTCCGACCCGGCGCGCCTCGCCACCACGGCCGTACCGCTCCGGGACGAGGACGGGGACGCCTACGTCCTCGACGGGGTCAAGCTCTGGACCACCAACGGGGTCATCGCCGACCTGCTCGTCGTCATGGCCCGCGTCCCCGCGTCCGAGGGCCACCGGGGCGGCATCACCGCCTTCGTCGTCGAGGCAGCCTCGCCCGGCGTCACCGTCGAGCACCGCAACGCCTTCATGGGCCTGCGCGGCCTGGAGAACGGCGTCACCCGCTTCCATCGCGTGCGCGTACCCGCCGAGAACCGCATCGGCCCCGAGGGCGCCGGCCTCAAGATCGCCCTCACCACCCTCAACACCGGCCGTCTCTCCCTCCCCGCGGCCTGCGCGGGCGCCGGCAAGTGGTGCCTGAGGATCGCCCGCGAATGGGCGGGCGTCCGCGAGCAGTGGGGCGGGCCGGTCGCCCGGCACGAGGCCGTCGGCACCAAGATCTCCTTCATCGCGGCCACCACCTTCGCCCTGGAGGCGGTCGTCGACCTCGCCTCGCAGCTGGCCGACGAGGATCGCAACGACATCCGCATCGAGGCCGCCCTCGCCAAGCTGTACGGCTCCGAGATGGCCTGGCTCATCGCCGACGAACTCGTGCAGATCCGGGGCGGCCGCGGCTACGAGACCGCCGACTCGCTCGCCGCCCGGGGCGAACGGGCGGTCCCCGCCGAGCAGCTCCTGCGCGACCTGCGGATCAACCGGATCTTCGAGGGCTCGACCGAGATCATGCACCTGCTGATCGCCCGCGAGGCCGTCGACGCCCATCTGTCCGTCGCCGGCGACCTCATCGACCCCGGGAAGTCGCTCACCGACAAGGCGAGGGCCGGCGCCCGGGCGGGCGGCTTCTACGCCCGCTGGCTGCCCGGTCTCGTCACGGGACCGGGGCAACGACCGGGGTCGTACGGAGAGTTCGGCGAGCTCGCGGGCCACCTCCGGTACGTCGAGCGGACCTCCCGCAAGCTCGCCCGCTCCACGTTCTACGCGATGTCCCGCTGGCAGGGCCGGATGGAGCTCAAGCAGGCGTTCCTCGGCCGGATCGTCGACATCGGCGCCGAACTCTTCGCGATGAGCGCGGCCTGCGTACGGGCCGAACTCCTCCGCACCACCGGCGACCACGGCCGCGAGGCCCACCAGCTCGCGGACGCCTTCTGCCACCAGGCCAGGCTGCGGATCGAGGAGCTGTTCGGGCGCCTCTGGTCCAACACGGACGACCTCGACCGACGGGTCGTCGACGGGGTCCTGGCCGGCCGCTACACCTGGCTGGAGGCCGGAATCGTCGACCCGAGCGGCGAGGGCCCCTGGATCGCGGACGCGAGCCCCGGCCCGTCCACCGAGCAGGACGTCCACCGCCGCATCCGGTAGGCAGGTCGCGGGCGTACGCCCCGCCCGGAGGCGCCGCCGCGGACGCCTCCGGGTGCCCACCCGTCCCGCCCTGCGGGACGGGTGGGCCACACGGGCGCAGGCCACGGCACCATGGCCCGGTGACCGTCACCCACATCCCCGGCTCCAAGTCCGTCACCGCCCGCGCGCTCTTCCTCGCCGCCGCGGCCGAGGGCACCACCACCCTTCTGCGGCCGCTCGTCTCCGACGACACCGAGGGCTTCGCCGAGGGCCTCACCGCCCTCGGCTACGCGGTCCGCCGCGAGCCCGGCGCCTGGCACGTCGAGGGCCGCCCCGGCGGCCCCGGAGCGGACACCGCCGAGGTGTACTGCCGCGACGGCGCCACCACCGCCCGCTTCCTGCCCACCCTCGCCGCCGCGGGCCACGGCACCTACCGCTTCGACGCCTCCGAGCAGATGCGCCGGCGGCCCCTCGGCCCGCTCAGTACCGCCCTGCGCGACCTCGGCGTCGACCTCAGGCACGGCGGGCGGGAGGGCCACCACCCGCTCGCCGTCCACGCCCACGGAGTGAAGGGCGGCGCGCTCACCCTCGACGCCGGGCAGTCCTCCCAGTACCTGACGGCCCTGCTCATGCTGGGCCCGCTCACCGCCGAGGGCCTCGACATCACCGTCACCGACCTGGTCTCGGAGCCGTACGTCGAGATCACCCTCGCGATGATGCGGAGCTTCGGCGCCGAGATCAGCCAGGAGGGCCGCACGTACCGCGTCGCTCCCACCGGCTACCGGGCCCGCACGTACGACATCGAGCCCGACGCCTCCACGGCCAGCTACTTCTTCGCCGCGGCCGCCCTCGAACCGGGCCGCTGCGTCACCGTTCCCGGCCTCGGCACCGGCGCCCTCCAGGGCGACCTGGCCTTCGTCGACGTCCTGCGCCGGATGGGCGCCGACGTCGAGATCACCGGCACCGGAACCACGGTCCGTTCCACCGGCCGGCTCCACGGACTCACCGTCAACATGCGGGACATCTCCGACACCATGCCGACCCTCGCCGCCCTCGCGCCCTTCGCCGAGGGACCCGTCCGCATCGAGGACGTCGCCAACACCCGCGTGAAGGAGTGCGACCGCCTCGACGCCTGCGCCGAGAACCTGCGCCGCCTCGGCGTCACCGTCACCACCGGCCCCGACTGGATCGAGATCCAGCCCGGCGCCCCCACCGGACCCGTCGAGATCGCCACCCACGGCGACCACCGCATCGTCATGTCCTTCGCGGTCACGGCGCTGCGCACCCCCGGCATCACCTTCGACGACCCCGGCTGTGTGAAGAAGACGTACCCCGACTTCCACCGGGCGTTCCACACGTTCGCGCACACCCCGTGAAGAGCACCCCGTGAAGAAGACACCGCGTTTGCGGCAAGAATGGGGGGCATGAGCGACCGCCCCTCTCCTCTCGCCGATCCCCATATCGCCTTCGACGTGTCCGAAGGACGCCGGGACATCGTCGTCCTCGGCTCGACCGGGTCCATCGGCACCCAGGCCATCGACCTGGTGCTGCGCAACCCCGACCGCTTCCGGGTCACCGCCCTGGCCGCCTCGGGCGGCCGGATCGCGCTGCTCGCCGAGCAGGCGCACCGGCTGAAGGTCACCGCGGTCGCCGTGGCCCGCGAGGAGGCGCTGCCGGAGCTGCGTGACGCGCTGAAGGCGCTGTACGGCTCCGAGCCGCTGCCCGAGCTCCTGGCCGGCCCGGACGCCGCCACCCGGCTCGCCGCCTCGCCGTGCCACACCGTCCTCAACGGCATCACCGGCTCCATCGGCCTCGCGCCGACCCTCGCCGCCCTCGAAGCAGGCCGCACCCTCGCCCTCGCCAACAAAGAGTCGCTGATCGTCGGCGGTCCCCTGGTGAAGGCGATCGCCAAGCCCGGCCAGATCATCCCGGTCGACTCCGAGCACGCGGCCCTCTTCCAGGCGCTCGCCGCCGGCACCCGCGCCGACGTCCGCAAGCTGGTCGTCACCGCCTCCGGCGGCCCCTTCCGCGGCCGTACGCGCGAGGAGCTGGCCCACGTCACCCGCGAGGACGCGCTCGCCCACCCCACCTGGGCCATGGGCCCGGTGATCACGGTGAACAGCGCGACCCTGGTGAACAAGGGCCTGGAGGTCATCGAGGCCCATCTGCTCTACGACATCCCCTTCGACCGCATCGAGGTCGTCGTCCACCCCCAGTCGTACGTCCACTCGATGGTCGAGTTCACGGACGGCTCCACGCTCGCCCAGGCGACCCCGCCCGACATGAGCGGCCCGATCGCCATCGGCATCGGCTGGCCCGAGCGGGTCCCCGACGCGGCCCCCGCCTTCGACTGGACCAAGGCCTCCACCTGGGAGTTCTTCCCGCTCGACACCGAGGCGTTCCCGTCCGTCGGGCTCGCCCGGCACGTCGGCGCCCTCGGCGGCACCGCCCCCGCCGTCTTCAACGCGGCGAACGAGGAGTGCGTCGAGGCCTTCCTCGCCGGACGGCTGCCGTTCAACGGAATCATGGATACGGTCACAGCGGTCGTCGCGGAACACGGCGTTCCCGCCACGGGAACCTCCCTCACCGTCCCGGACGTCCTCGAAGCGGAGACCTGGGCGCGCGCCCGGGCCCGAGAGCTCGCAGCGAAGGCAACAGCGGAGGCCCGCGCATGACCGAAATGCTTCTGTACGCCCTGGGCATCGTGCTGTTCGCGCTCGGGCTGCTCGTCTCCATCGCCTGGCACGAACTCGGCCACCTCTCCACGGCCAAGCTCTTCGGCATCCGCGTACCGCAGTACATGGTCGGCTTCGGCCCCACGATCTGGTCGAGGAAGCGCGGCGAGACCGAGTACGGCATCAAGGCCATCCCGGCCGGCGGCTACATCCGCATGATCGGCATGTTCCCGCCCGGCGACGACGGCCGCATCGAGGCCCGCTCCACCTCGCCCTGGCGCTCGATGATCGAGGACGCCCGCGAGGCCTCGTACGAGGAGCTGCAGCCCGGCGACGAGACCCGCCTCTTCTACACGCGCAGGCCGTGGAAGCGCGTGATCGTGATGTTCGCCGGACCCTTCATGAACCTGGTCCTGGCGGCGGCGCTGTTCTTCGGCTCGATGATGACCCTGGGCATCGAGGGCCAGACGACCCAGGTCGCCGGCGTCCAGAAGTGCGTCATCGAGCAGAGCGAGAAGCGCGAGAAGTGCGCGGCGGGTGACCCCGTCTCCCCGGCGTTCAAGGCCGGCCTCAAGGAAGGCGACAGGATCGTCGCCTTCAACGGCACCCCGGTGGGCGACTGGGACACCCTCTCCGACCGCATCCGCGACACCGTCGGCCCGGCCACGGTCACCGTCGAGCGCGCCGGGCAGCGCGTCGACCTGCACCCCACCCTCGTCTCCAACAAGGTGCCGAAGAAGGACGAGGACGGCCAGGTCGTCCAGCCCGTCACGTACATCGACGCCGGCTACCTCGGCTTCGCCTCCAAGACCGAGGTCGCGCCCCTCACGTTCGTCGAGACCACCGACCGGATGTCCGACCTCCTGGAGAACGGCGTCCACTCGGTCATCGCCCTCCCGGGCAAGATCCCCGGCCTCTGGGACGCCACCTTCGGCGACGGCGAACGCGCCGACGACTCGCCGGTCGGCGTCGTGGGCGCCGCCCGCATCACCGGCGAGCTGATGAACATCGAGGCCCCGCCCACGACGATCCTCGTGATGTTCATGAACCTGCTGGTCATGTTCAACGTCTCGCTGTTCCTGTTCAACATGCTCCCGCTGCTGCCGCTCGACGGCGGGCACATCGCGGGCGCCCTGTGGGAGTCCGTACGCCGTCACACGGCCCGGATCTTCAGGCGCCCCGACCCCGGCCCGTTCGACGTGGCCAGGCTGATGCCCGCCGCCTACGTGGTGGCCGGCGTCTTCGTCTGCTTCACGCTGCTCGTCCTCGCCGCCGACATCGTCAACCCGGTGAAACTGACGTAGCCCCAGGGGGGCCGGCCCCGGTGGTGTCCGGCCCCCCGCCCCCAGGGCGGTAACCTCGGAGACCTGAGCCCGCCGACGCACAACCTTGAGGTTGCACAGAAGATGACCGCGATTGCTCTCGGTATCCCGACCGTTCCGACCCGGCTCGCCGAGCGGCGCAAGAGCCGCCAGATCCAGGTCGGCAGTGTCGCCGTCGGCGGTGACGCCCCCGTCTCCGTGCAGTCGATGACCACGACCCGCACCTCCGACATCGGCGCGACGCTCCAGCAGATCGCCGAGCTGACGGCCTCCGGCTGCCAGATCGTGCGCGTGGCCTGCCCCACGCAGGACGACGCCGACGCCCTCGCGACGATCGCCCGGAAGTCCTCGATCCCCGTGATCGCCGACATCCACTTCCAGCCGAAGTACGTCTTCGCCGCGATCGACGCCGGCTGCGCGGCCGTCCGCGTCAACCCGGGCAACATCAAGCAGTTCGACGACAAGGTCAAGGAGATCGCCAAGGCGGCCTCCGACGCCCGGACCCCGATCCGGATCGGCGTCAACGCCGGCTCGCTCGACGCCCGGCTCCTCAAGAAGTACGGCAAGGCCACCCCGGAGGCGCTCGTCGAGTCCGCCCTCTGGGAGGCCTCCCTCTTCGAGGAGCACGGCTTCCGCGACATCAAGATCTCGGTCAAGCACAACGACCCGGTCATCATGGTCGAGGCCTACCGTCAGCTCGCCGCCCAGTGCGACTACCCGCTGCACCTCGGTGTCACCGAGGCCGGCCCGGCCTTCCAGGGCACCATCAAATCGGCCGTCGCCTTCGGCGCCCTGCTGTCCCAGGGCATCGGCGACACCATCCGCGTCTCGCTCTCCGCACCGCCGGCCGAGGAGATCAAGGTCGGCATGCAGATCCTGGAGTCGCTGAACCTGCGCCAGCGGCGCCTGGAGATCGTCTCCTGCCCGTCCTGCGGACGCGCCCAGGTCGACGTCTACAAGCTCGCGGAGGAGGTCACCGCCGGCCTCGACGGGATGACCGTCCCGCTGCGCGTGGCCGTCATGGGCTGCGTCGTCAACGGCCCCGGCGAGGCCCGCGAGGCCGATCTCGGCGTCGCCTCCGGCAACGGCAAGGGCCAGATCTTCGTGAAGGGCGAGGTCATCAAGACCGTCCCCGAGTCGAAGATCGTCGAGACCCTGATCGAAGAGGCGCTGAAGATCGCCGAGCAGATGGAGAAGGACGGCGTCGCCAGCGGCGAGCCGTCGGTCGCCGTCGCCGGCTGAGGACACGGACCACCACGGAGCCCCTCCACCCCACCGGGCGGAGGGGCTCCGTGCGCATGAAGGGCCCCGCCACAGGCGAGAAGGGTAAAGTGCCAAGACCAGCAGAACCGCACGGTGAGGCCCCCTCGTGTTGACACAACCCGCCACCCGGGTCCTCGAACCCGCCGATCTCGGCGCCGCGCTCGCCGTCCTGGAGAGCGCCCCCGTCGAGAACGCCTTCGTCGCCGCCCGCGTCCAGGTCGCCGGGCTCGACCCGTGGCGTCTCGGCGGCGAGATGTGGGGCTGGTACGACGAGGGCCGACTGCGCTCCCTCTGCTACTCCGGGGCCAACCTGGTCCCCCTCTGCGCCACCCCCGAGGCCGTCCGCGCCTTCGCCGACCGGGCCCGCAGGACCGGCCGCCGCTGCTCCTCGATCGTCGGCCCCGTCGAGGCCACCTCCGAGCTGTGGCGCCTCCTGGAGCCCAGCTGGGGCCCCGCGCGGGACGTCCGCGCCCGCCAACCCCTGATGGTCGCCGAGGCACCCTCCACCACCGTCACTCCCGACCCGTTGGTGCGCCGCGTCCGCAGGGACGAGCTGGACGTGATCATGCCCGCCTGCGTGGCCATGTTCACCGAGGAGGTCGGCGTCTCCCCGCTCGCCAACGACGGCGGCCTGCTCTACCAGGCCCGGGTCGCCGAACTCGTCGGCACCGGCCGCTCCTTCGCCCGCATCGAGGACGGCAAGGTCGTCTTCAAGGCCGAGATCGGCGCCGCCACCCGCCAGGCCTGCCAGATCCAGGGCGTCTGGGTCGCCCCCGAGCACCGCGGCAAGGGCCTCTCGGAGACGGGCATGGCCGCCGTCCTCCAGCAGGCCCTGGCCGACATCGCGCCCGTCGTCAGCCTGTACGTCAACGACTACAACGTCCCCGCGAGGGCCGCCTACCGCCGCGTCGGCTTCCAGGAGACCGGCGCCTTCATGAGCGTCCTGTTCTGATCGTGCTGTCCCGGGACGGGCGGCCGCTTGTAGGGTGCGCCGCATGGATGACGCACAGGTCGTGATCGGTCCGGCCAACCTCGCCGCCCGGGTGGACGAGGCCCTCGCCGTGCAGGCGGTCGCCTTCGGCCTGGACGACGACGAGATCGCCGTACGCCGCCACATCGTGCTGCGCCACCTGCTCAGCCCCGGCGCCCGCGCCTACGGCGCCACCACCCCCGACGGGGCGCTCGTCGGATTCGTGTACGGGATGCCCAACGACCGCACCCACTGGTGGTCCACCGTCGTCGAGACGTATCTCCGCGCCACCGGCACCACCGAATGGCTCGACGACTCCTTCGTCATCACCGAACTCCACGTCCACCCCGACTTCCAGGGCCGGGGCGTGGGCCGCGAGCTCATCACCACCATCACCGACACCGCCGTCGAGAAGCGCTCCATCCTCTCCGCGATCGACACCGAGAGCCCGGCCCGCGGCCTCTACCGGTCCCTCGGCTACACCGACCTCGCCCGCCAGGTGCACTTCCCGAGCGCCGCCCGCCCGTACGCCGTGATGGGCGCGCCGCTGCCGCTGCTGCGCCGGAACTGATTTCTCCCACCAGGGATGGCCCGGCTAACCTCGGGCCATCAACGTCAGTCCCGGCAGGAGTACGAGAACCATGGCCAACGCACCGGTCCAGCGCATGTCCCAGTTGATGGCGAAGACGCTGCGCGACGACCCGGCCGACGCCGAGGTCCTCAGCCACAAGCTCCTCGTCCGCGCGGGGTACGTGCGCCGCACCGCCGCCGGCATCTGGAGCTGGCTGCCCCTCGGCAAGAAGGTCCTCTCCAACGTCGAGCGCATCGTCCGCGAGGAGATGGACGCCATCGGCGCGCAGGAGGTCTCCCTGCCCGCGCTGCTGCCGCGCGAGCCGTACGAGGCGACCGGCCGCTGGGAGGAGTACGGCGCCGAGCTCTTCCGCCTCCACGACCGCAGGGGCGGCGACTACCTCCTCGGCCCGACGCACGAGGAGATCTTCACCCTCCTGGTCAAGGACCAGTGCTCGTCCTACAAGGACCTGCCCGTCATCCTCTACCAGATCCAGACGAAGTTCCGTGACGAGGCCCGCCCGCGGGCCGGCATCCTGCGCGGCCGCGAGTTCCTGATGAAGGACTCCTACTCCTTCGACACGGAGGACGAGGGCCTCGCCCACTCCTACGCCCTGCACCGCCAGGCCTACCAGCGCGTCTTCGAGCGCCTCGGCCTCGACTACCGCATCTGCGCCGCCACGGCGGGCGCGATGGGCGGCTCGAAGTCCGAGGAGTTCCTCGCCCCGGCCGAGGCAGGCGAGGACACCTTCGCCGACTGCCCGAACTGCGACTTCGCCGCGAACACCGAGGCGATCACGTACGAGTTGCAGACGGTCGACGGCTCCGGCGTCGCGGCGGCCGAGGAGATCCCCACCCCGGACACCCCGACCATCGAGACCCTCGCCGCCTCCCTGGGCGTCCCGGCCTCCGCCACCCTGAAGAACCTCCTGGTGAAGGTCGACGGCGAGATCGTCGCCGTGGGCGTCCCCGGCGACCGCGAGGTCGACCTGGGCAAGGTCGAGGCGCACTTCGCGCCCGCCACCGTCGAGATGGTCACCGAGACGGACTTCGCCGAGCGCGCGGACCTCGTCCGGGGCTACGTCGGCCCGCAGGGCCTGGAGAAGGTCACCTACATCGCCGACCCGCGCGTCGCGCCGGGCACGGCGTGGATCACGGGCGCCAACAAGGACGGGACGCACGCGAAGAACGTCGTAGCGGGCCGTGACTTCGAGGTCTCCGAGTACGTCGACGTCGTCGTCGTCCAGGAGGGCGACCCGTGCCCGAAGTGCGGCACCGGCCTGAAGCTGGACCGCGCCATCGAGATCGGCCACATCTTCCAGCTGGGCCGCAAGTACGCCGACGCCCTCAAGCTCGACGTCCTCGGCCGGCAGGGCAAGCCGGTCCGCGTGACCATGGGCTCGTACGGCATCGGTGTCTCCCGCGCGGTCGCCGCGCTCGCCGAGCAGACGGCGGACGACAAGGGTCTGTGCTGGCCGGCCGAGGTCGCGCCGGCCGACGTCCACGTGGTGGCGGCGGGCAAGGCGCTCCAGACGGAACTGGCCCTCGAGGTCTCGACGCAGCTCGCCGCGGCCGGCCTCCGGGTCCTGGTCGACGACCGCGCGGGCGTCTCCCCGGGCGTGAAGTTCACCGACGCGGAGCTGATGGGCGTCCCGAAGATCCTGGTGGCGGGCCGCCGCTCGGGCGAGGGTGTCCTGGAGCTGAAGGACCGCCGCACGGGCGAGCGGGAGGAACTCCCGACGGCAGAGGCGATCGCCCGCCTCACGGCGTAGGACCACGACGGGGGCTGGGCCCCACCGAGCCCCGCCCCCGTCGTGGCGTGTGCCCGCCTTCCCCCTGTGTCGGGGGAGGGTTCAGCCCTCGTCCTCCCGCTGCGCCGACGGTTCCACCGACGTCCCCGTCAGATCCTCGATCGCGTCCGCCGCGTCCGCCCGTCCCGCCAGATACGCCTCCGGCCACGGCGGCACCGGCGGCGGTATCGGGTGCGTCGGATGCAGCATCGTCTCCGCGTGGCCCGTATCCGCCCCGCCCCTCGGCGTCGCCCGCTCCAGGAACCTGAGCAGCTCCACCGGGAACGGCAGCACCAGCGTCGAGTTCTTCTCCGCCGCCACCGCCACCACCGTCTGCAGCAGCCGCAGCTGCAGCGCCGCCGGCTGGTCGGACATGACTTCCGCCGCCTCCGCCAGCTTCTTCGACGCCTGGAGCTCCGCGTCCGCGTTGATGACCCGCGCCCGCCGCTCCCGGTCCGCCTCCGCCTGCCGGGCCATCGAGCGCTTCATCGTCTCCGGCAGGGACACGTCCTTGATCTCGACCCGGTCGATCTGGACGCCCCACCCGATCGCGGGGGAGTCCAGCATCAGTTCGAGCCCCTGGTTGAGCTTCTCCCGGTTGGACAGCAGGTCGTCGAGGTCGCTCTTGCCGATGATGGACCGCAACGAGGTCTGCGCCATCTGCGAGACCGCGAACTTGTAGTCCTCGACCCGGACGAGCGCCTCGGCCGCGTCGACGACCTTGAAGTAGACCACCGCGTCGACCCGGACCGTCACGTTGTCCCGGGTGATGCCCTCCTGCGCGGGCACGGGCATCGTGACGATCTGCATGTTCACCTTGTGCAGCCGGTCCACGCCCGGAATGATCATCGTGAATCCCGGCGCCCGCACCTCGTCCCGCAGCCGGCCGAAGCGGAAGACCACTCCCCGCTCGTACTGCTTCACGACCCGCGCCGCGGCGCCCGCGTACACGGCGAACGCGGCGGCCGCACCGGCCGCCGCCATCAGCAGCTCTTCGATCATCGCGGCCCCCTGGCATCGAGCCGAACAGTACAAAAAGGGTATTCCCCTACAGCCAGCTCGCGAACTCGAGGAGCAGCTCGGCATCCTGCCGCCGCCCCGCCGCCAACGCCCGCGTCCCCGACTCGACCGCGCGGAACAGGGTCCAGCCGCGCAGCCGCTCCCGGTCCAGGTCCAGCGAGTCGGCCAGCTTGTTGACCCGCCGCCGGGCCGCCGACGCGCCGGAGGACGCGGCCACCAGATCCTCGACCCGGTCCCGGACGAGCCGGGCCAGGTCGTACGCCCGCTCCCCGACCAGCGGCTCGGGGCCGACGGCCAGCCAAGGGGCGCGGTCCCCGGCAAGCACCTTGCCCTGCCGGAAGTTCCCGTGCAGCAGGACCGTCTCGGAGGCGCCGGCCACCAGCTCCTCGCGCGCCGCGAGCGCCGCCGCCGTCAGTTCACCGGTCGCGTCGCCACCCCGGTGGGAGTCCATCGCCGCGGCCTGCCGGGCCGTCCGCTCGGTCACCGTCTCGAAGCCGTGCTCCGCCGGGGGCTCCACCCACAGCTTGCGTACGGTCCCCGCCGCCTCCAGGAGCGCCTTCGCCTCCGGCAGGGAGCGCAGGGAGACCTCGGGGTGCAGCCGTTCGAGGACGAGGGAGCCCTCCCCGGCCTCGTCGAGGAGCTGGACCGCGCCCCAGCCGTTCCAGTGCGCGAGCGCCTCCCGCTCCCGGTCCGGGCGGGTGAACGGGGGTGCGATCTTGAGGGCCGCGGGGGAGCCGTCGGACCGCCGGACGAGGACGACCAGACTGCTCCGCCCGCCGGGGGCCATGACCCGTTCGGCGTCCAGGGACGCCTGGTCGAGCACCTGGTCGGCGAGGGCGGGCAGCGTTTCCAGCCACGCGGCCGCGGTGGCGTCCCCGTACGTCTCACCGAGCGTCCTCGTCAGTCGCTGCGGCGGTTCGAAAGCCATGCGTGCGGTGTTCCTTCGGTCGGGGGCGGGGTTCACGCCCGCTCGGCGAGCCCAGGAAAGGTTACGTCGCTGCCGCGCCAGCGGACGGCCCGTACCGCCGCCTCCCTGAGCGCGGCGGCCGCCTCGCGCCGCTGCGGGCCCTCTGCGGCGCGCACCAGGTCGGAGTACACCCCTGCCGCCCGGTCCTCGAGGACGGCCGCGAGACGGACGGCGCCGGCCGGGTCCGCGACCGGGAACGGCAGCGCGTACGCCGCCTCCGCCGCCACCGGCGCCCCGCCGAGGTCGCGGACGGTCCTGCGCAGCGCGTCCCGGCGCGCCCGGTGGGCCTCGTACGCGGTCGTGGCCTCGGCCCGCCGTTCGGCGCCGATCCGGCCACCGACGACTCCGTACCCGTACACCGCGGCGTGCTCGGCGGCCAGCGCGGACTGGGTCGCGTCGAGGGCGCTCATGCCCGTGCTCCTTCGGTCAGCAGATAGGCGTGCGCGGCGCAGGCGGCGGCCACGGAGGCGAGCAGCCGGGCGTACTCGGGCGGGGCGGTGAGCAGGGCGGCGGTGTGGGCGTCGGAAGCGGTGCCTTCGGCCGCAGCCAGTTCCCCGAGCGCTGCCCGGGGGTCGGCCGCCACGGGCACGGGCACGGGCACGGGGGCGGGAGTGGGCGCGGCGGAGGTCGCAGGGGCGGTCGGTGCCGCCGTCGCGGGCCGTACCGTCGTCCCGCCCTCGCCGAGGGCCTTCGCGTGCGCCGCCACCGAGCGCCGCAGCGGGCTCAGCAGGGGGGCGAGGGCGGGATGGGCGGCGAGCACCGCGTCGTAACGTTCCAGCAGGGTCCGGGAGGCGGTCACCGCGCGGATCCGCAGCGCCGCCTCCGCCCGTGCCACCCGTTCGGCCTCCAGCTCGGCGGCGCTCGGCCCCCGGGGCCCGGGGGCCTCGGAGGTGCAGCCCGCGAGGGCCGCCGCGGCGGCCGAGACCCCGGCCGTCAGGAGTGCGCGCCTGCCCGTCGTCGTCACGCTCGCTCCCTCAGCTGTGGTATGTCGTCGAAGATCGTCGGATCACCGCAGGCGAGCGTACCCGCGGGCCCCGGGTCGGTGGACGGCAACACCCTCCGGGACCGGATACCCTTTGGTCTGACACGCGACGTACCCACAACAGCACACGCGGCCGAGGAGTCACCCGGATGAGCACCACCCAGAGCGACAGGCTGCGCGGACTCGTGGAGCCGCTGGTCCACGCCAAGGGCCTGGATCTGGAAGAGATCGAGGTCTCCCGGGCCGGCCGCCGCGGACTGCTGCGGATCGTCGTGGACTCGGACGAGGGCGTGGAGCTGGACGCCTGTGCCGAGCTGAGCCGCGCGATCTCCGAGAAGCTCGACGAGACCGACGCGATGGGCGAGGGCGAGTACGTCCTCGAAGTCAGCTCCCCCGGCGCCGACCGCCCGCTGACGCAGGCCCGCCACTACGAGCGCGCCGTCGGCCGGCTGGTCAAGCTCCAGCTGACCGCCGACGGCGCCGGCGAAGAGCTGGTCGCGCGGATCATCGCCATGGACGAGAGCGGCCTCGACCTCGAAGTGCCGGGCGTGAAGGGGCGCAAGCCCACCGCCCGCCGGGTCGAGTTCGCCGACATCGTCAAGGCGCGTGTCGAGATCGAGTTCAACCGCAAGGACAAGAAGGAAGAGGAGGCGTAGCCGTGGACATCGACGTGAAGCTGCTCAAGGGCTTGGCGCATGAGAAGGAGATCTCCTTCGACCTGCTGGTCGAGGCGATCGAGTCGGCCCTCCTCATCGCCTACCACCGCACCCCCGACGCCCGCCGCCACGCGCGCGTGGAGCTGGACCGGGCCTCCGGTCACGTGACGGTGTGGGCGAAGGAAGACCCCTCCGATCTGGAGGAGGGCCAGGAGCCCAAGGACTTCGACGACACCCCGTCCGACTTCGGCCGGATCGCGGCGAGCACCGCCCGCCAGGTCATCCAGCAGCGGCTGCGCGACGCCGAGAACGACGTGACGTTCGGTGAGTACGCGCGCCGCGAGGGCGATGTCGTCGCCGGTGTGGTGCAGCAGGGCAAGGACCCGAAGAACGTCCTCGTCCGCCTGGACGACAAGCTGGAAGCCATCCTTCCGGTGCAGGAGCAGGTGCCGGGCGAGGACTACACGCACGGTCTGCGGCTGCGGACGTACGTCGTCCGGGTGGCGAAGGGTGTCCGCGGTCCGTCCGTCACCCTCTCGCGCACCCACCCCAACCTGGTGAAGAAGCTCTTCGCCCTGGAGGTGCCGGAGATCGCCGACGGTTCCGTCGAGATCTCGGCCATCGCCCGTGAGGCCGGTCACCGCACCAAGATCGCCGTCCGCTCCACCCGTTCGGGCCTGAACCCCAAGGGCGCCTGCATCGGCCCGATGGGCAGCCGCGTCCGCAACGTGATGGCGGAGCTGCTCGGCGAGAAGATCGACATCGTCGACTGGTCGGACGACCCGGCCGAGATGGTGGCGAACGCCCTCTCCCCGGCGCGGGTCTCCAGGGTCGACATCGTCGACATGGCCGCCCGGTCCGCCCGGGTGACGGTGCCGGACTACCAGCTGTCGCTGGCGATCGGCAAGGAGGGGCAGAACGCCCGTCTCGCCGCCCGCCTCACCGGCTGGCGGATCGACATCAGGCCCGACACGGAGCCGAACGGTCCCGAGGACTGAGACCGTTTTTGGCCAACAACTGTTCGATTCTTGCCCCAAACAGGTGAGGTCGGTACGGGGAGGTAGACTTAGACGTGTCTGGCCGGACGCATGCCCGCGCGTGCCCTGAGCGAACCTGTGTGGGGTGCCGGGAGCGAGCGGCCAAGAGCGATCTGCTGCGGATCGTGGTGACCAAGGACGAATGCGTTCCTGATCATCGCGGTACGCTGCCCGGCCGGGGTGCGTACCTGCACCCCGCCGTGGTCTGTCTCGACCTGGCGGTCCGTCGCCGGGCGTTGCCGAGGGCCTTCAAGGTCCAGGGCCCGCTCGACACCACGGAACTGCGCAACCACGTCGAGCGGCCGGCGCCGCAGTGAAGAAGAAGTACGGCACGGAACACCGTGCGGTCAGGTACCTCGCGAGTTGGAAGTAGGTCGAGATTGCGATGAGCACTCGATGAGTACGCGATGAGTACGCCCATGAAGTAGCGACGGTCCGGCGGTAACCGGACCTCACAAAGGAGCAAAGTGGCTAAGGTCCGGGTATACGAACTCGCCAAGGAGTTCGGTGTGGAGAGCAAGGTCGTCATGGCCAAGCTCCAAGAACTCGGTGAATTCGTCCGTTCGGCGTCCTCGACGATCGAGGCGCCGGTCGTGCGCAAGTTGACTGACGCTTTGCAGGGCCCCGGTGGCAACGCCGGAAAGTCCCCTGCCAAGCCCGGCGCGCCCCGCAAGGCAGCGCCGTCCCCCGCCGCGCCGAAGCCGGCGTCGGCCACCCCCGCGCCGTCCCCGGCGCAGGCGTCCCGTCCCGCCGCCCCGAAGCCTGGAGCGCCCGCCCCGGCGCCCAAGCCCGCGGCTGCGGAGAAGCCCGCGACTCCGGCTCCCGCCGGCTCGTCGCGCCCCACTCCGGGTCCGAAGCCCCCGGCCGCGCCGAAGCCGGCGCCGGCCTCCCCGGCTCCGACGACCCCGGAGTTCACCGCGCCTCCGGCGGCCCCGGCCGCCCAGCAGCGTCCCGCCGGCGCGACCCCGGGCCCCCGCCCGGCCGCCGCCCGTCCGGGCCAGCAGGCGTCCCGCCCCCAGGGCCAGGGTGCTCCGCGCCCCGGCGGCCAGCAGGCCCCCCGTCCGGGCGGTTCCCGTCCGGCCGGTCCCCGACCGGGCAACAACCCCTTCACCTCGGGTGGCTCCACCGGCATGGCGCGTCCGCAGACGCCCCGTCCCGGTGGCGGCGCTCCCCGTCCCGGCGGCCCCGGTGCCGGTCCGGGCGCCCCGCGTCCGCAGGGCGGCCCCGGCGGCGCTCCGCGCCCGCAGGGTCAGGGCGGTGCCCGTCCCACCCCGGGCGGCATGCCCCGCCCGCAGTCTCCCCGTCCGGGCGGCGCGCCCGGCGGTAACCGTCCGAACCCGGGCATGATGCCGCAGCGTCCCGCTGCCGGCCCGCGCCCCGGTCCCGGCGGTGGCGGCCGTGGCCCCGGTGGCCCCGGTGGCCGTCCGGCCGGTCCCGGCGGTGGCGGCGGCGGTCGTCCCGGCTTCACCGGTCGTCCGGCCGGTCCCGGCGGTGGCGGCGGCGGCTTCGCCGGTCGTCCCGGTGGTCCCGGTGGCGGCGGCGGCGGTCGTCCGGGTGGTCCCGGTGGTGGCGGCGGCTTCGGCGGTCGTCCCGGTGGCTTCGGTGGCCGTCCCGGTGGTCCGGGCGCACGTGGTGGCACGCAGGGCGCCTTCGGTCGCCCCGGCGGTCCGGCGCGTCGCGGTCGCAAGTCGAAGCGTCAGAGGCGCCAGGAGTACGAGGCCATGCAGGCCCCGTCTGTGGGCGGCGTGATGCTTCCCCGCGGTGGCGGCGAGGTCATCCGCCTGTCGCGCGGTGCCTCCCTCACCGACTTCGCCGAGAAGATCGGCGCCAACCCGGCGTCGCTCGTCGCGGTGATGATGAACCTCGGTGAGATGGTCACGGCGACGCAGTCGGTCTCCGACGACACGCTGACGATGCTCGGCGAGGAGATGAACTACGCCGTTCAGATCGTCTCGCCGGAGGAAGAGGACCGCGAGCTCCTCGAGTCCTTCGACATCGAGTTCGGCGAGGACGAGGGCGGCGAAGAGGCTCTGGTCTCCCGTCCGCCGGTCGTCACCGTCATGGGTCACGTCGACCACGGTAAGACCCGACTCCTCGACGCGATCCGCAAGACGAACGTCGTCGCGGGCGAGGCCGGTGGCATCACCCAGCACATCGGTGCCTACCAGGTGGGCACCGAGGTCAACGGCGAAGAGCGTCGCATCACCTTCATCGACACCCCGGGTCACGAGGCGTTCACCGCCATGCGTGCCCGTGGTGCGAAGTCGACCGACATCGCGATCCTCGTGGTCGCGGCCAACGACGGCGTCATGCCGCAGACGATCGAGGCGCTCAACCACGCCAAGGCCGCCGGCGTCCCGATCGTCGTCGCGGTCAACAAGATCGACGTCGAGGGTGCGGACCCGACCAAGGTCCGCGGTCAGCTGACCGAGTTCGGTCTGGTGGCCGAGGAGTACGGCGGCGACACGATGTTCGTCGACATCTCCGCCAAGCAGGGTCTGCACATCGACTCCCTGCTGGAGGCCGTCGTCCTCACCGCCGACGCCTCGCTTGACCTGCGGGCCAACCCGAACCAGGACGCGCAGGGTATTGCGATCGAGTCCCACCTCGACCGTGGTCGCGGTGCCGTCTCGACCGTCCTGGTCCAGCGCGGAACGCTGCGCATCGGCGACACCGTGGTGGTCGGCGACGCGTACGGCCGCGTCCGGGCGATGCTCGACGACAAGGGCAACAACGTCGAGGAGGCGACCCCGTCGACTCCCGTCCTGGTGCTCGGTCTCACCAACGTGCCGGGTGCCGGCGACAACCTCCTGGTGGTCGACGAGGACCGTACGGCGCGTCAGATCGCCGAGAAGCGCGCTGCGCGTGAGCGCAACGCCGCCTTCGCCAAGCGCGTCCGCCGGGTGTCCCTCGAGGACCTCGACAAGGTGCTCAAGGCCGGTCTCGTCCAGGAACTCAACCTCATCATCAAGGGCGACGCGTCCGGTGCGGTCGAGGCCCTCGAAGCCTCGCTGCTCCAGCTCGACGTCGGTGAAGAGGTCGACATCCGTGTCCTGCACCGCGGTGTGGGTGCGGTCACCGAGTCGGACATCGACCTGGCCATGGGCTCCGACGCCATCGTCATCGGCTACAACGTCCGTGCGGCCGGCCGTGCCGCGCAGATGGCGGAGCGCGAGGGCGTCGACGTCCGGTACTACTCGGTCATCTACCAGGCGATCGAGGAGATCGAGGCGGCGCTCAAGGGCCTCCTCAAGCCGGAGTACGAAGAGGTCGAGCTCGGTACGGCGGAGATCCGCGAGGTCTTCCGCTCGTCCAAGCTGGGCAACATCGCCGGTGTCCTCATCCGCTCCGGCGAGGTCAAGCGCAACACCAAGGCGCGCCTCGTCCGCGACGGCAAGGTCATCGCCGAGGACCTCACGATCCACGGTCTGCGCCGCTTCAAGGACGACGTCACCGAGATCCGCGAAGGCTTCGAGGGCGGTATCAACCTCGGAAACTTCAACGACATCAAGATCGACGACGTCATCGCGACGTACGAGATGCGCGAGAAGCCGCGCGCCTGATCGCGTCCGATCGCACGTGTGAGCCGGGGCCGGTCGGCGGAAAGTATTCCGTCGATCGGCCCCGGCCGTTGCGTGTAGCGTTTCCGGTGTCCCCGCCGAGTGGTCGGCGGGCACACCGAACCCGAACCGGCGGGACATCCGGACACATATGTACGTGGGGACACTGTCCTTCGATCTGCTCCTCGGCGACGTACGTTCGTTGAAGGAGAAACGCTCCGTCGTCAAGCCGATCGTCGCCGAGCTCCAGCGGAAGTTCGCGGTGAGCGTGGCGGAGGTCAGCGGCCAGAACCTCCATCGACGGGTCGAGATCGGCGTCGCGATGGTGTCGGGGGACTCGGGGCACCTCAGCGACGTGCTGGACCGGTGCGAGCGGCTCGTCGCCGCCCGCCCCGAGGTGGAACTGCTGGCGGTGCGCCGCAGGCTCCACACTGATGAAGACTGATTTGAGCAAGGCGAAGAAGGAGAAGGACCAGTGGCCGACAACGCGCGGGCGAAGAAGCTGGCAGACCTCATCCAGGAGGTGGTCGCCGAGAAGCTGCTGCGCGGCATCAAGGACCCCCGCCTGGGTACGCACGTGACCATCACGGACACCCGCGTCACCGGTGACCTGCGGGAGGCCACGGTCTTCTACACGGTCTACGGCGACGACGAGGAGCGCGCGAGCGCCGCCGCCGGCCTGGAGAGTGCCAAGGGCATCCTCCGTTCGGCCGTCGGCCGGGCGGCCGGGACCAAGTTCACCCCGACGCTGACCTTCGTGGCGGACGCCCTCCCGGAGAACGCCAAGACGATCGAGGACCTCCTGAACAGGGCGCGGGCCTCCGACGCCCAGGTGCGGGAGGCGTCCTCCGGCGCCGCCTTCGCGGGCGAGGCCGACCCCTACAAGAAGCCGGGCGAGGACGAAGCCGCCGAATGAGCGACACAGCAGCAACTCCCCCGGCCACGGCCGGGAGGGGACCCCAGGACGGTCTTGTCATCGTCGACAAGCCGTCGGGCTTCACCTCGCACGACGTCGTGGCCAAGATGCGCGGGATCGCGAAGACCCGCAAGGTCGGGCACGCGGGCACGCTCGACCCCATGGCCACCGGCGTCCTCGTCCTCGGCGTGGAGCGGGCGACCAAGCTCCTCGGGCACCTCGCGCTGACCGAGAAGGAGTACCTGGGCACCATCCGCCTGGGCCAGACGACGATCACCGACGACGCCGAGGGCGAGATCACGGCGTCGGTCGACGCTTCGAAGGTCACCCGCGAAGGCATCGACGCGGGCGTCGCCGAGCTGACCGGCGCCATCATGCAGGTGCCGTCGAAGGTCTCCGCGATCAAGATCGACGGCAAGCGGTCGTACGCGCGGGTGCGCGGCGGCGAGGAGTTCGAGATCCCGGCCCGCCCGGTCACCGTCTCCTCCTTCCAGGTGTACGACGTCCGGGAGGCGACCGCCGAGGACGGCACCCCCGTCGTCGATCTGGTCGTCTCCGTCGTCTGCTCCTCCGGTACGTACATCCGGGCGCTCGCCCGGGACCTCGGCGCCGGGCTCGGCGTGGGCGGGCACCTGACCGCGCTGCGCCGCACCCGGGTCGGCCCGTACAAGCTGGACTCGGCGAAGACGCTCGACCAGCTCCAGGAGGAGCTGACGGTGATGCCGGTCGCCGACGCGGCCGCGGCGGCGTTCCCCCGGTGGGAGGTCGACGAGAAGCGGGCCCAGCTCCTCCTCAACGGCGTCCGCGTGGAGATGCCGACGTATCCGGCGGGGCCCGTCGCGGTCTTCGGACCGGAGGGGCGACTGCTCGCGCTCGTCGAGGACCAGCGGGGCAAGGCCAAGAGCCTCGCCGTCTTCGGCTGAACCGACCGGCTTCGACGCTCCCGTGGGGCGGGCACGCGCGCGTGCCCCCGCCCCGGCGGTCCCCCCGACGAGCCGGTCAGGCGGGACC